>NZ_LGJH01000120.1 GCF_001298105.1 Novosphingobium sp. ST904
AGCATCTTGAACCTGCCGGGATACGGCAGCACATAACCCATACCCACCCGGGTCAATTCTCAATGGAAACCCCGGGTCACATCTCAGTGGCAATCAACACGCAGCGCCCATAATCATATGCAAGGACCTCGCCGTAGGCCGAAAACTATAATTCGAGCTAATTCAACCCCGTGTACTCCTTCGCGTCACTCTTTTTCTCCTGTTCCATCACCTTAACATGCGCAATGTTATATCCCACAAACGTAATTGCCACGATGGCCAGAACGATACCGATCACCACTACCGCAGCGAGTCCTTTTCGCTTTGCACTCGGCAGGTCGGATTTTTCGCGACGCGTATTCATGAGGCCTCCGTCTGATTGCATGCTGGGGTCGACCAATTCGCGATTGCGTCGGTCAGGCACAGCCCTTGCCAGCAAGGGCTGTGCCCGTTTGGAATTCGTCAATCGCCCTTCGATCCAGAATTCGTATTGCCGCCTGACTTGAGTTCTTGATCGCCGAGCTGGCCGCTGCCGTGATAACCCATTGTCGACTGGCCGCCGTGACCCATCAATGTGTTGGCGAAGTCTTTGCGCTCGGCATCAGACTTGCCGGTATGCGGGTTTGGATAGGGAGCGCCCGCGTCACTGCCATCGCTGGCGCCCCAATCGCCTTGTGTATTCACGCCGTCCGCGCGCCGGGTCGGCCGTCATGCGGCATGGCTTGCAAGGCATGACCGGACGACAGCCCCAATCCGCATGCGTAGTGCTGCTATGGGTCTCATCGATCTGCAGCTTGGCCCCACTCTGATAGTGATCGAATTCCTCCATAAAGCGCTCGGACATTCGGGATTTTTCGTCCGGGGGAAGCTTGTCGCAGAGCGCTGGCAGCCACGTTCCCTCTTCCTGATACATGTGCTGTTGCAGAGCTCCTTCAATGTGCCCCAGCTTTTCCTGAAATTCCTCGGACATCGGATCCAGTTTTTCCAGCTTGGCCAACTGGATTTTGGTCATCGAATGCTCTTCGTACGCCATAACGGCATGGGTCTTGCTCTCATATTCAGATATGTCGGGATAGAGCACAGCCTCCTCGGCCATCGAATGCGCAGTCAGCAACTGAGCCAGTTCCCGTACACCCCATCGCCGGTCTTGCGGGTTGTTAGCGTTCCTGACCTCCGTGATCAGCCTTTCTATCCGCTTATGGTGGTCGAGGATCGCTCCAAGCCAAGGTTCGGACGTCGCCTTCACTTCAGCGAGACGACGGGCTTCAGCGCGTGCGTGATCAGACGCGGCGTGCGTGATCAGACGCGGCGGGCGTGACCGCGGCGGCTATCCTATCTATAAAAGACATCGAGCTTCTCCGTTACTCGGGCGGGCATCTACCGCGATGTACGAAGATCAGACGTAACGACCGCTTCCAGGCGGCGGCTGCCCTGCCGGTTCATGTAGGCCGAACATAGACCAATGGCGTTCGGTTCCAACCGACGGCAAGCCAATTGCAAGGACGAGACGCGCCGTTTCATGCCTGAGCCAAGATTCAGAAGAAACGAGGATGTGTGCCATTGCCAGAATATGGTCGAGCCTGAAGATTGCGCCGCAAAAATACGCGGCACCGACAGCACTAAGGCAATTTATCTCTAGTCCGATACAGCCCGGCTTATTCCGGGCCGTATTTTCGCGAAATGTGGGAGCCCGACTCGGATGAAGCGCATTCTTGGGCTATGACGAAATATCCTCAAAAACGGCGACTGGCTCTCGTCCTCGCGGAATCCACGGTTCAACGCCACTGGCAGGAGCGCGAGCTCGCGCGCGAGGGATATGAAGTTCGCTGCTTCCAGAAAGCGTGGGACGCTTTGGCGATGTTTGGCACCGAGATGCCCGACATCGGGATAATCGGCCAGGCGCAGGATACTGAGTGCCTTGAGTTATTGATCGAGGATCTCGAACGCTACGGCGTGCCGGTAACTGCAGTAGAACCTTTCCGAGACGCGATGCCTCCGGACAGGGCCGTGCTTTTCTCACGGACACGTGGCCGCGCACCGCAATGGCATCACGCTTGAAGCCTATGGGGCGGCCAGCGGATTTTTACACCGCTGCCGCGACATTTCGATACGTTGTTTCAGAGGACTACCAATGTTGGACTTCAGACCAGCCACCGCTCAAACCGAAACCGATTTGTACTTTTCTGACCAGTTCCAGCAGTCGCTTGCGACCTGGAATCGCAAGCGACTGGCACCCCAGTTTCCTGACGCGGATTGGATGCAATCGCTCAAAAATGACGCGCAGATGCAGATCATTGAGGGCGAATTCCTCGAGCACCTCCGCGGCTTGGTACAGGAGAGGGCAAGTCTCGCACCTACTGAGGCCGATGATTTTATCGACTGGTTTGAGGGGCTTAGCGATACCGGGCCGGGACAGAACGATACGCTATTCCCGTGGTTGGCTGAACAAGCGTCCCGCGAAGACCTGCGATGGTTCTTTGAACAGGAAGCTGCCGGCGAAGCAGGTTTCGACGATCTCGTTGCCATGACTCAGATTAAGCTTCCGAACCAGGCAAAGCTCGAACTCGCCCGAAACTATTGGGACGAGATGGGCTGCGGAAATGCAAAGGGCATGCACGGTCCGATGCTGCAGATCGTCGCGGAGGCCCTGGACGTGGACCCAACGATCAAGTCGACCGTCCCGGAAAGCCTGGCGTTGGCCAACGCGATGACTGGGATGGCTTCCTCACGGCGATATGCGTGGCATTCCGTAGGTGCCCTTGGCGTAATCGAGCTCACCGCGCCCGGTCGCTCGGCCTTGGTAGCGAAAGGTCTGCGCCGTATCGGCCTGTCTAACCGCCAGCGACGATATTTTGATTTGCATGCCGTCCTGGACGTCAAGCATAGCGAGACATGGAACCGTGAGGCTCTGCGCCCGCTGGTCGAAGAGGACGGCCGCCGGGCAACGGCGATCGCTGAAGGCGCCTTGATGCGGCTGCTTTGTGGTGAACGGTGCTTTGATCGCTACCGCGCTGAGCTTTGGGACAATGCGACAACCCTGGCGGCTTGAACGGCATATTCTAAAGCGATCGCCGTCGAAAGCCAGATGTCGACGAGCGCCGTGTTCGCATTCCGTCCGCCGCTAGCGCTCATCGCCGGGGGCGTACGGCACGGCCCGGGTGGAGCCTTTAGGTGGTCCGCCTTATCTCTGTGCATGATTGGGGGCGCCTCTGACGCTCATCCGGGCGGCTTTAGCGGCACTTGCCCTCGCTGTTCCCTTGACTTGCACGCTGATACGTCAGTAGGCGCGCCCGCTTTCGATGATATCGGCGGCGAGATCGCCCTAAAAATAGATGGGCCCAGCAAAGCTGCAAGATGGGCTTCCGCGCCCTTTCCGCGGCGGTTCACCCCGCAACGCAGATAGCTCTGGTCAAGATCACGGCGCGAATCTGCTCTTCGGTATATGCGTGATGCGGCAGGCAAGATCGGCTTCGCCGGAGGCGACGACATAGTGATCTCCCCCGTCCGCGATCCCCGTGGTGAAGACTACATCGCGAACGTACATCTGATGTTCGAGTGGCCGGGTCAGCTCAGGATTAGCTTCCAGCAGCGGCGCGTCGTCGGTACGAAGCACGATGCTGGGATCGTCTGCGTCCAGGATCGACCAGTACGTCCGATAGATCCCGACGATCTCCTTTGGCTCTACGCCATGCCAGAGGGTCAGCCACCCGCCGGCTTCGATGCCTCGCGTGAGTACCGGAGGGCTGCCGCCGCCCATTCGGGCAGTTGCGAGAGTAGCGGCATGCGGACGGATGCCAGGCCTGGCATGCGGTTTCCAGAACAAGGCATCTGGCGAGTGGGCAAGATTGATCGAGGGGCCAGCACGCCATTCGCTGCCGGGTGGATAGGCGAAATAGAGATCGCCCAACGGCCGCGTCTGCGCCCAGTAATGGCCATCAATAAGCCCCTCAAAGATCAGCATATCCTTGTTCTGGTGGTCGAGCACGATATCCGCGAAGGTCCAGTCGAGCCCATTGTCGGAAGTGTAGAGCGTAGTCGAGTGGCGCTCTGGGCTGACCGAACATGTGGTCATCAGCCAGCGTTCGCCGACTTTGCTGATCCGCGCGTCCTCGACGCCGTAGCACTGTAGGCTGTTGCGCGGGCCGATCGCCCGGTCGTAATGGATCGCGACCCGTTCGGTGCCGTCCGGCGTGAGCTCGACCGGCAGAAGCCATGACAGGGAAGTCAGCGCCATGATCTTCCACCCCCCGCTGCGCAGCATGAACTTGCGAGGATCGGCAGTGTCGACATGCTCCAACGGCCATTCATCGAGCACGAACTGACCACCATTCATATCCTCCCAGCGAATCGAATGAATGTGGTTATCGAAGACCGGCTCGCGGAGGGCCTCGGCCACTCGCACCATCATCAGCAGATTGCCGTTAGGCAGCCGCGTGAGGGCAGGGTTAAAGGCGCCCAGCACATAGGTCTCGGCATCGAGATGTCCCGCCAAAGGTGAGCGTCCCAGATCGATATCGTCCGGGACCAGAACGAGCTTGTCGATGTCGTACATCATTCCTGCTCCTGAGCGCGGGGAGTGATGGTGAGCTGCTGGACCACCGTTCGACGGGGCTGTGTCAGCAGGTAATGGACGCCGACGGCAATGTCCTCGCCCCGCAACATCGTCTCTTGGATAATCATCTGCCGCTGCTTTTCAGCCGGTATGTCAGGGTATTGAATATCCGCCCCCGTCTTGCCGGGTTCGACAAGAGCAACCCTGATGCCCTTGGGACCAAGCTCCCGGCGCAGCGCTTCTGAAAAACCCGCGATACCGGCCTTCATGCCGGCGTAGACCGTCGATCCAGGCCCAAGCACGTGCGCTGACGTCGAACCGATCAGGACGATATCGCCCTTGTCGGCGAGCAGCGCCTGCGCTGCATGTGCGCTCAACAGATAGGCGGTGAAGTCGACCGCGACCGCATAGCGCACCTCCTCCGCCGTCATTTCGGACAATGACTGGGCCGGCACTGCGGCATTGATCACGGCTATGTCAGGGCACCCGAGCGCATTGTTCGCCGCTTGGAAGAAGCGGTCGAGTTCCGCCGGCTCGGCGAGGTCGACAGCGATGCCATCCCCCTGCCCCACCTCGCGGATCCGCGCGAGCGCATCATCGAGATGTTCGGGCGTTCGCCCGCAGATGAAGACCTCTACCCCCTCGCTGGCGAGCAGAACGGCGATGGCGCGACCGATGCCGGTGGTACCGCCAGTAATGATTGCCTTTCGGCCCTGAAGCGGGCGATGTTCCGTATGCGCGTCCGAAACCCCGATCATGCGCCATGCTCCTCGTCGTTCCAGGTTATGGTCAGCCGGCCACGTGCCGGAACGTTAAAATCAATGCGGTCGGTGCCTTGGGGCGTTCCCCGCAGGACATCACCCCCGGCGCCGACCACTTGGACGCGCGGAACGGTCGCGCGTCTCTCACGAATGAAATTGAGTGCGGCCTGGCACGTCTCGCCCCCGTCGAGAACAATGCTGAGTGAACGGTCGCCTATCCGCTCGGCTCCGCGGATGAAGTGGTCGCAGAAAATCTTGAACGGCGCCCCTTCGACGGTGTGGAAACTGAGGGTCGCAAACACCAGCGCAGCGCCTGCGCCGTATATCTCTTGCCCGACCTGCCCCGGACACTGTCCGTCGGGATAGAGATCCTCGAGGGGAAACGACAGCTTGCGGTCGATGTGGCCATTGCGGTTTTCAGTGGCTAGGATGTCGGCGGGCAGCGCATCCGGGTAATAGTACCAGGCGCGGTCGAGCGCGTACTTGCAGTATTCCGCGACGAGCATACGCACTGCGGGATCCAGGTCGGGCCCGCTGTCGTCGAGATAGGCGGCGAACGCCGTGAAGGCGTCGAAGCACTCGTAGATAGCCATGTAAGGAGCATCCTGCAGGCAGGTCGCCCCGAGGAAATTCTTGTAGTGGACTGCGTGCTCGAGCCGGCTTTCCCATATTTCGCAGTTGTGGAAGAAGCTGGCGAGATAGACATAGCTCTGCTCGGCGTAGACCACGTCGTTGGTGATGCGATAGAGCCGCATGCATGCTGCCGCACCCCAAGCCGTAAGGTTTGCCTGATAGTTCAGGTTGAAGCGCATCCCCATCGCGGCGTCGATCGCCCGCTTCGCTTCATCCAGGAACCGCGGATCGGCGGTCAGTTCGTGGGCCTGCAGCATGATCTGGGCATAGAGGCCGCCGACGTCGGTCTGGCCGCGATCGTCATTGGCTGTGGCGGTAATGACGGAAAAATCCGTCACATCGTACTGAATCGGCCACTTGTAGTCGAAATGCCGCGCGGCGGAGATGCCGAAATCGATGCATTCCAGGAACAGTTTTTCGGAGGGCTTGTCTCCCGCCAGAGCCATCCGCGCGAGGTTGAGCATGGGGTGGTACAGATACCAGCTGTCGACGGCGTTTGCGTCCTTGTCGTCGCCGACATTTGGCAAGTATCGGCGCAGCGCCTTGAGCTTCGGATCGTAAAAGCGGCGCAGACCGGCGCGCAGTTCGGCTTCCAGAGGATGGGCCTCACCGCTCCAGCGCCCCCAGTCGAAGACGGCGGCGAGCACCGACACCTGTACCATGGAATCCGGATATTCGCTCGCCGTGTAGGGATGCACATAGCGATGCCCGTAGTGCCGGATCGTCGCTTCGGGAGCCTTGTCCAGATCGACAAGCGTTCGCTCTGCCCGTTCGATCCAGTCCCGGTACTCTGTTTGGGGTAGCGCAATCAGCTTGTAGGCCTCGCCCAGCATTTGCAGGAACTGGCGGGCGGACTCGCGCTCGTGCGGCGGGGCGTGATGGCGAAACACCACGATCGCATCGGACAACGTGACTTCCACCCCGGCCTGCAGCGGCGCCGACGGCGGCGTGCCGGACTGCGCGGGCGTAGGCGGCAGGTAGCCCAGCTCGGGCCACAGCCCACCCACCGCTCCGTCCGGACTGGTCTTGGTTGCCCGATAATAGTCGTTCATCGCCGTGAGATTCTGGAAGTACAGAACGTTGCCGAAAGCGGGCTTGTCGATCCGAAAATAGAGGACGCCGCTGTTTAGCCCGCGCTGCGCCGCCTCGACATGGCCTTCGGCACCGAGCGGATCGTCGTCGCCATCAAGAGGATAGAGGTCGCGAGGCAGGAATGGGATCAACGTCGGCGTCGATGGCGTGAACTGCACCGTCACCCTGATGTGCTCGAGCGCTTCTCCCCCCGTTGTCACCATGATCCTATGTTGCCCAAGCACGCTGTCGAGGCGCAGGCGAACCGCCTCCTTCGCCCGGGCTTTTTCGCAGGTGCACTCGAATGGCGCGCCCAAGTATGCCGCGCGTAGCGCGATGCCGCCTGCGCCCGGCCGCCGGACCATCACCCAAAGCGAGTCTCGCGACTTGAGGACCTCACCCACCAGCTCGCCGAATTCGAACATGGCCACGCTTTTCCCTTCGCCATCGGCGAGGATTTGCCGAAGCGCCGGAACGTACGGACTGGCAGGACTGACCTGCTTCGCGATCGCGCCGCTTGAGGGAAGCCGCGTCTTTCTGGCGATGTTGGTCATGAAGCTTCAATCCCCGAGGAACTGCCGATCCTGCCAGAGGATAACGATTGGACACCGGAGCCGTTCCGCTACGGTGGATATCGCTTCCGCTGCGATCAGCCAAGCAGCCACAATACCTGGACCAGCGTCTTGGACCGCCCGAGCTTAGGTCCGTTATAGCGTCAGAAACGGTCTGGAAACCTTTCAGGACCTGGGATTGATGGTACCGGTTGACTGCGGAGCTTCGGCACGTCGCGTCTTCCTCGTTCGAAGAAGCGAGCGGGTTGTGGAAAGAACGCAACATTCTGGAACGGAGCCTCGCCTGTGCTGTTGCGAGATCACATTCAGCAAGAGGTATGGCAATGGACAACGACAACAAACGCAGCCACCAGGATAAGGCGCATGGCGATGATAAGAACGAGGAAAGGCTCAATCCCGGCATGAACTCCGAGGGTGCCGGCGGGGCGGGGGCAGACCGGACCAAGCCGCGCGATGGCGGAGCGGCTGAGAAATTTCCACTCGACAGCACCGACCGCGAGCAAGCCGGTAACCAGAGAGATCCGAAGCATCGGAGCGAAGACTAACGGCGTGGTGCCCGCTGTGGAATTTTTTGTCGTCTTTCCTTGGAAAGGTGCTTGAAAGGATAGCGCGCTCGCCTAGCTAATCAGGGCCGGACGCCTGTCAGGGTCCGGTGGACCAGGAGGGCACCGGCTCTTTGGGTTCCGGTGCATCTCAAGTCTGAATTGCTTCATCAGGAGGATTTGGAAATGAGAACGAACTTTGATTTTGCTCCGTATCGCCGGTCGACGGTGGGCTTCGATCGCTTATTCGATCTTCTGGAAACCGGATCTCGTGCGGACACGCCCGACAGCTATCCGCCGTTCGACATCCTGCGAGATGGGGAAGACAGCTATCGAATTTCCATCGCGCTGGCAGGCTTCCGTCCCGATGATATCGAAATCGTCGCGCAGCAGAACTCGCTGATCGTTTCGGCAACCGCAACGTGGACGAGGCAGAAGGCACATATCTCCATCGGGGCATTGCAACGCGCTCATTCGAACGCCGCTTCCAGCTGGCCGATTTTATCGAAGCTGGCAACGCGACCTTCAAAAACGGTCTGCTGACCATCGAACTTAGGCACGTGTTACCCGAGGCGATGAAGCCGCGGCGCATCCAGATCGGCGGCCACGCTGATAACGATCGGATCGAAGGGCCCGGCGACAGAGCACGGGACGCCGCCTGACCTTACTCCGGCCTGCCAGCGCTGTCCCTTCGGGAACTGGCAGGCCACCTTCCTAGGCATCGATATCTGATAGCTTAGTGGTTTGAACCATGCGGACCGAGTCCGCTTGGAACCGCACTGGGGATCCTGAGTTCGAAATCGACTAGCTCGCCACGAAGATCGCTGAGAAACGCCAATGCAACCCTTTCCCTCTTCACCCTCGAATGAACGCCCCCGTCGAATTGAGCTGGACCGGTACCGGGCAATGTCAGCTGCGTGGGAGGCCCATCGCGCAATGATCAAGCGTGTGTGTGGGGGCTCGCGGTTAGTACGGTCGGACCCGTATCGGCTCGATAGCCGGTAATTTCCCGTATCCGCGCGCGCAACGGAACGAGAACAAGAACTGGGGTTTGTTCCAGACATACGAAGGAGAGCGTAATGGCTGCACGTCCCTATTGGAAAGGCCAGATCCGCCTGGCGCTCGTTTCGATCCCCGTCGAAATCTATTCGGCAACCAAAAGCGGTGCGACGATCGCCTTCAATCAGATTCATGAACCGTCCGGCCAGCGCATCAAATATGAAAAGGTCGTGCCAGGGATCGGGCCGGTTGACGTCGACGAGATTGTCAAAGGCTTCGAATATGCCAAAGGCGAATATGTGCTCCTTGATGAAAAGGAAATCGAGGGGGTCAAGCTCGAGAGCAAGAAGACGCTTGAGTTAACGCAGTTCGTCGACGCTCACGATGTCGACATGATCTATTTCGAAAAGCCCTATTACGTAGTGCCGGCTGACGATCTGGCCGAAGAGGCGTTCATCGTGCTGCGTGAAGCGCTGAGACGCACCCGCAAGATCGGGCTCGGGCAACTTGCAATGCGCGGCCGCGAATACGTCGTCAGTATCAAGGCTTGCGGCCGCGGGATGGTCATGGAAACGCTGCGCTACGCCGACGAGGTCAACAAGGCGACAAGCTACTTCCGAGAAATTGGGGACGCCGATCCTGACGAGGAGCTGCTCGATCTTGCGACAACGTTGATCGACAAAAAGACCGGCAAGTTCGATGCAAGCGATTTCCACGACCGCTATGCCGATGCGCTGAAGGAGCTGATCGAACGCAAGAAAAAGGGCAAGACGCTCAATATTGATGCGGACGACAAAGGCGCTGATCCGCGTGGTTCGAACGTTGTCGATCTGATGGCGGCACTCAAGAGTTCTCTGGGAGGGTCCGCTTCGTCCAAGCCAGCGGCCAAGAAACCGGCGTCTAAGACTGAACAACAGGCCGGAAAAACGGCCAAACCGGCAGCCAAAAAGACCGTCGCAAAACCCCCGGCGAAGTCACCGCCCCGCAAGCGAGCTTCATGATGGGTGAACGCGAAAGCACTGCAAACTCGTTGCTCGCTGATGATGACGCCGTTTTTGCTGAAGGCGCCATAACCTTGTGGGCCAACCTGCTCACCCTGATCGGCATGCATCTGCAAGAGACCGGCACCTCGCGTCAGGAGGTGCTCGACATGCTCACCATGCTTCATGAAACCAATGAGGAGACGGTCCGCTCGCCCCGCGCCCGGGCGGTCGCCTCGCGCCATCTAATGTCAGTCTACCGTGCGCTCGGCGAAGCCTGACCGGTCAGGCATCGGGACCGAAGCGGCGGCGCTCCGGATCGCGGCGGCACCGGAAGTGGTGCCTGACACGGCCGCTGAAGAAAGTCCCGGCGGAAGAAGCCTGGCAGAAGGCTTCGAAAATGGCGGCTGGCACGTCTTCGTAGAGGTACTTGCCCGTCTGGCGAAACGAGACCCACAGCGTCCCCCCCTCGTCATCGTAGCTGATCCGATCTATCATCGAGGAATGGTTGAACCGGTGTGCACGCATATCCTGTGGAGCGCGGATTTGCAGTGTGTGTTCCCCCGACCACGCCGAGGCGAATTTGCAGGGGGTCAAAGCGAATGTATCGTGCTGGAACGATCTCCCGTTCGCGGCTTGCTCAACCTGAACGCAGCTTGACGTGGCGGAGGTGAGCGATGAACAGCTGCGCGAAATGGCCCAGCATCGCGGCCTTAAACTCGTCAAGTCACGCAGACGCAAACCTGGCACCGGTGACTTCGGCAAATTCGGATTGAGCGACGCGGCCGGAAACTCTCTTTTCGGTATTGCCGAAGGGGGGCTGACGGCCAGCGCGGAAGATATCCAGCACTATCTGCGGACCAGTGAACTGGGCACATGGAAGCAATCGGCGGACACCACGCCGGATCGCTCCTCTTCTCCGAAAACGCCTCGCACCGAGGCGAATGATGAGGAAACCCCGGGGCCGCGGCGCGCAAGGAAACGGGCATCTGGCAAGCAGTTCGTAACTCCTGTCCCGGCAAAGTCAGCGGCGCGTCAGCCGAAGGCCGAGCAGGTGACGCGGTCAACAGCCCAGCTGCGGATCGTTCCTAAACACGAACCAAAACTCAAGCCGAAGCCCGAACCAAAGCCCGAGCCGGTCCTAAGGATGCGCGCAGCAACCCCGGCCGATAGCGACGCGCTCTTTGGCCTGTTCAACCAGCTTGGCGACACGTCGGTCGATCGAAAGGATGTAGCTGGAAATCTGGACAAAGCGCGCAGGGCAAAGGCTGGAACCCTGGTCGCCGAGCTCGACGAAATCGTCGGCTGCTGCGGCTGGGCACTCATACCTACCCCCCATCGCGGAACGCTGGGCAGGCTCACCGTGCTGGTCGTTGACAAGCGATTCCGGCGACGCGGGATCGCGACGCAAATGTTGGCCGCGGCGCAGAAGGCATTGGAGAGGTCCGGTTGCCATCAGCTTGAAGTGATGAGCGACATCACGGTCAATAACAGCCACAATTTCTTTCGGTCGTTGGACTTCGAGCAGACCAGCTACCGCTTCGTCCGGGCCATCGGCGGATAATTCGCTCTGGAACGAGTCCGGTCCCTTGGGATTTGCAATGAATATCGATCGGGACAGCCATGGCACGAGCTGCAAAAGCAAACCCTACTTCGGCGCAGGAGCGGCTCGCCAAATATCGCGAGAAACGCGATTTTGCGCGCACCGCCGAACCATCGGGCGCAACCGAGCCGACGACCGGAAACGGATTTGTCGTGCAAAAGCATGCGGCATCGCGGCTTCACTACGACTTTCGACTTGAACTTGACGGCACGCTGGTCAGTTGGGCCGTGACCCGCGGACCGAGCATCAACCCGGACGACAAGCGTCTTGCGGTCCGCACCGAAGACCACCCGCTCGATTATGCCCGTTTCGAAGGCACGATCCCCAAAGGCGAATATGGCGGCGGGACCGTTATGCTTTGGGACAATGGCACCTGGGAATCGATTCCTGGCAAGAATCCAGGCGAAACCCTGCCAGAAGGACACCTCCACTTTATCCTGCATGGACGGCGGATGCAGGTGAATGGATACTCTTTCGCCTAAAACCCCGCGGCAGGGAAAAAGGCGAGAATTGGATATTGCGTAAAGTACAGGACGCGTTTGCCGGTGGTTCGGACGACCTGATCGCCACCCACCTGACAAGCGTCGATACAGGGCGCACGATGGAGGAAATCACCGCCGGCAAAGCGGTCGCCAAGCGCAAGACGCGTACCGCCGCCACCAAACCGATCCGGACCGCGCCGGCCCGTCGAAAAAGGGCCGGCATGATCCCCCCGTTCCAGCCGGTGCAGTTGGCCACGCTGGTGGATCATGTTCCAGTTGGCGACCGGTGGCTGCACGAGCTCAAATACGACGGTTACCGTACGCTCCTGGCGATCGGCGGCGGCGAGGGCCGCGCCTATACGCGCTCCGGACTCGACTGGTCGGACCGCTTCGCAGGGCTGATCGCCGAGGCCGTGAAACTCGATGCGGGCAGTGCCCTGATCGACGGGGAGGCGGTTGTCACTCTTCCAGATGGCCGTACCAGCTTTCAGGCCCTTCAGGCGGCGCTCAAGGGCCAACCCGGTGCAATCAATTACTTCGCGTTCGATATTCTCGAACTCGATGGCGAGGACCTGACGCAGCTGCCGCTTACCGTGCGGAAGGAAAAGCTGGCCGCGCTGATTGGGGGCGGCCAAAGTCGCATTCGGTACTCGGACCACATCGTCGGCAATGGCGAGAACCTTCTCACCAGCTTCTGCGACGCTGGCTTGGAAGGCGTCATATCGAAGCGGGCGGATGCGCGCTACTTTGGTTCGCGCAGCGGCAGTTGGGTCAAGACCAAGTGCATCCGCCGCCAGGAATTCGTCATCGTAGGCTGGACCCCGTCGGACAAGCAGCGTGGATTTCGCTCTCTCCTGCTCGGCGTCAACGAGAACGGCAAGCTGCGCTATGCGGGAAAGGCCGGTACCGGCTTCACTGGCGACGAGATCGAGCGGCTGATGGAGCTCATGGCGCCGCTCCAGCGGCAGCAGCCGACTGTAGATGCGCCGCGAGCAGCGGTTCGCGGCGCCCACTGGATTGCACCGAAGCTTGTCGCCGAAATCGCCTATATCGAGTTCACCGATGAAGGCGTGCTGCGCCACCCGAGTTATCTGGGACTGCGCGAGGACAAAAAGCCCGAAGCTATCGTTCTCGAGACCGCGGCACCTGTGGCGGTGGTCACGGCGCCCGCCGCCGCCAGTGTGCGTATCAGCAACCGCGAACGAGTGATTTTCCCCGAGGGCAAACTGACCAAGGGCCAACTGGCGGATTATTACGCGACAGTCGCGCCGATTATGCTCCCATGGGCAGGCAGCCGGCCGATCAGCCTGGTGCGCTGTCCGCAGGGCCGCGGCAAGAAATGCTTCTTCCAAAAACACGATGCCGGCAGCTTCGGCACCGACGTCAAGCAGATCGGCATCCGTGAAAAGGACGGGCATGACGAGCCCTACCTTTTCGTCGACGCTCCCACCGGCCTGCTCACCTGCGTTCAGATGGGCACAATCGAGTTTCATGGATGGGGTGCGCGGATCGAAGATGTCGAAAAGGCCGACAGGCTGGTATTCGATCTCGATCCCGACGAAGGCCTCGACTTCAAGGACGTCGTGTCTGCGGCATTTCACCTTCAGGACCTGCTCGCCCAGATGGGCCTCGCTACCTTTCCAATGGTCACAGGCGGTAAGGGAGTTCACGTCATCGCGCCGCTTACCCCTTCTGCGGTATGGCCTCTGGTGAAAGACTTTGCGCACCGCTTTGCCTTGGCCCTGGCGCAGTCAGAGCCTGATCGGTTCACCGCCGCCCTCGCGAAAGCCAAGCGCACCGGACGCATATTCATCGACTATCTGCGCAACCAGCGCGGCGCGACGGCGGTCATGCCTTACAGCGCCCGCAGCCGGGAATTTGCGCCAATCGCGGTGCCGGTTACCTGGGAGGAGCTTCGCGATCTCGACAAACCCTCGCACTGGCATATCGGCGACAGCGCCGAGATGGTGAAGCGGGCCACGTCGAAGAATCTGGCCCATTGGGGCCGCGCGGACCAGGTTCTGCCGGACATTTGAAAAGGTCAGGGACGGAGAACGACCACTCGGCGCACGCCGGTCCTGCCCCACCCACCACGCCGGGACACTGTCACTATGATTTACGCGCTCCGGTGATCCAGGTGACCGTAATAGGCGTCTTCAATCGTCACGATCACCAAGTGTGTCGTCAGGGTCCTCGACGTCCTCGTCAGGATCATCGTGAAGCAATGGATCGAGATCAAGTTCCGCGATAACTTCAAGCTTGCCGGCAGCTACGATGATCTCGTCCCCGTCCTCAAGCTCGACGATAGTCGTGTCAGATTCCTTGCCGACCTTGACGCCTACCACGTCGTCGCCGTCGATCTCGATTTCATCGCCGTCCGGTGTTTCAAATGTCGATACAGTCATGTTCGTTGGCGCTCCTTGGATTTCGCGTCTCGAACCCAATATCTCGGTCCTAGTTCCCAAGCTTCTAGCGGGACGAACACGAGGCGCCCCGTCGGCTGGCGTAGCTTGCCCCTGTGTCGAAGGTATCGGTGAAACCTGAGTTGCTAGCACGCACGTGGCACTTGATCGTCGAGGACAACCTTATCGCCACTTTTGGCACCTAAGATATCGTCAACCGGTTCGGCGGCGCAATGGAAATAGCGCAGATACCCGAGGCCGCCCACGACTGGCCCAACAAGGGTGCCCGATTTCGCCCCCCCTCAAAATCAACCTTGGCAATCAAGACAGCATCGGCGATCGGCGATCGGACGCCGGCGGGGCGTTCTTCTTCTCCACGGCTGCCGCAACAGGCGCTTCTGCCGGCGAGTAGCGACGGCGCCTCACAGTTGACCGGAACTGAAAGGCATCTCGTGTGCTATATCTCCGTCAGGAGCTGCAGTGGCAGACGTAATATTTAGGAGACGATCATGAGCATCAAGGGTGAAGCCAAGGAAGCAGCCGGATTCGTCAAGGAAGAATTGAACGAACACGGCAAGTCTCCCGAAAGCCAGAAGAAGGCCCAGGAAGGCCGCGACCTTCGGAACGAAGGCCGGGTCGAGGACGGCAAGCCGCCCAAGACCACCGAGCCGGGCACCGGCGCAAAGTAAATCGAACCTACCCCCGCTCCGGCGGGGGTACTTATTTGAGCGTACGCATTTTCGATTGCGCCCCCCATCGAACATTTGTTTGGACTCAGGCGGCGTGCTCGGTGCGGGCGTGGGCGATTTCCTCATCGGTGGGACGGCGGTGCACGCTCAATCTGTCCTGTTCCCACAATACCAGACCCAGCTTTTGGAACGCGGCAAGCCAGCCTTCCATCGGCCAGCGATCCCAGCGAACCCGGAAGACATTCGCGTTGCGCACGATATCGTCCAGGTGCTGCAATGGCGGCTCGAAGCTGTCGTGATGCTGGTGGAAGGCTCCCGGCCCTCCCATGAATAGCAGAGGCAGCCCTACCTCGCGCGCCCGGAACCCGAAATCGGTATCCTCGGCGCCGTAGCCGGTGAAGGCTTCGTCGAAACCGCCGAGGTCGAAGAAGCGTTCGCGGTGGATGCCGAAGACCAGCGACCAGAAAAGCCCGGCGTTCTCCACCTCTCGGATCCCTTGAGCGGGAAACCGACGCCCCGGGTGCCCTGACGAACGGCCCAGAAGCTCCGCCTCCTGCCAGTCCCCGCGCGCGTCCTCGGGCCGAGATACCTGACCTGCGCACAGATCAGCGCGTCGTTCGCGGCGAGCGCATCCGCCATCGCATCCACCAGGCCGCGCATCGGGATACAGTCTACATCGAGGAACAGCAGGTAGTCTCCGCTTGCAGCCCGGGCAGCGGCATTGCGCGCGGCAGCCAGTGGCAGCCCGCCCCCATCCAGCCGCACCACGCGCGCCGGAAAAGGCAGGTCGCCGATGGTGGCGGGCGGATCGCTCCCCATGTCGACAACGACGAGTTCGAACGGAGCGGCGGCGCTGCGCCGCAGTCCCTCGATCAGCTGCGCCAGATGGCCGGCACGGTTCTTGACGATCGTCAGCACGCTCAGTCTCATGGCAGGCGGCGCCAGAGATCGAGCCGGTACTGCGCGGTACGCTCGGCTGTGACGACCGCGATCCTGCCGTTAAGGAAGCCGTTGAGCTTTTCGACCGCCTCGTCCCCGCCTTGCGGGTAATCGGTTTCGCCCGTCCAGTGAGCCAGCAGGATGTCGCCGCCGGTTTCCACCTGCGAGGCGATCCAGGTGGCGGCGCGCCCGATGTCGCGGTCGTCCCAGTAATAGACGACCTCGGACAACACCACGAGGTCGAACGCGCGCGACGGTGCCTGTTGTGGGAACACCATGTTGGCGAACGACACCTGGTCCAGCGGCGCGCACCGCGCCCGCGCCGCCTTCAGCGCGGTGGCGCTGACGTCGATTGCCAGCAAGGCGCCGCAATGGGGCGCGAGGCCGGCGGTGAGCACGCCCTTCGCGCAGCCCACCTCGAACCCCTGCCGGTAGGCCCGTCCACGCAAAGCCTGCACCGTATGGGCGTACTTGCAGCGCTCATAGGCGCTGCTTTCGAGGTCCCAGGGATCTTCGGTGCCGCGAAACATGCTTTCGAAATAGTCGGCCGGGAGGCTGCCCGAGGGGCGGTTCATGGGCGTCTCCGCATGTACAGGCTGTCGGTGGCGGACATCCGCCGGCGTTCGGGCGGCAGGCGGAAACCCGGCCCCAGCGCAGCCGTCAGCTGGCTGCGGTGGGCCTGTAGCGCATAGCGGCGCTTGCCCGGAAGCATCGGCAGCGTACGCGTGCTGCAAAAAGCCCGTGTCTCCGGCGCGTCGCTCCACACGCAATACTCGGCGACCAGCACCCGGCGTTTCGCGCAGGCCTGGACGGCATAGGCCAGCCGGGTGGCTGCGGCATGGTCGCAGTGGGCTTCGTGCAGCGCCGTGACGGCAAGTCCGTCGACCCGCCGCCGGCGGCACAGCGCGGCAAGCCTGCGGGCCGCATGGCCGAAGGCAGCGGTTCCGGGCGCTACAGGTGCGGCGTCCTTCCAATCGAGGTAGAACGGGGGCGCCCTCCGACTTCCCGTCAGCCGGAACAATGCCGTCGCCGCCTCCCGTCGGCGGACGGCGACGAGGCGGCCGGTGCGGCCATCAACGGGTCCGTGCGATCCCGATCCGTCGGTCAGGTAGACGAGCCCCGCCAGCCGCCCCGCCGCCGAGACCTGCGCGATCAGGGCGCCGGCGCCCAGCGTCTCGTCGTCGGGGTGAGGCGCCAGCACCAGCCAGCGCAGCGCCGTTATGCCATGCGCGCTTCGCGGGACGGTCACCACAGGCGGTCCTCCTCACCCCAAGCATCGTGATCCAGCCAGGCCAGCGCTGCCTGGTCGCGCGCATGGTCCGGGCCGGCCTGCCGCAGGTAAAGCGAGAGATCCCGGATGATCTTGTCGATGCGCTGCCCGTCCATGGCGCTGCGCGTGCCGACGATCCGGGCGGCAAGCTCCATCACGTCGAGCGCAGCCCGCTCGACGATGCCGCGCGTCATGCGCGCAAACGCCGGCCCGTCGGGATCGTCGAGGGCAGCGCGCAGGGCGCATTCGCGGACCCACATATACGCCGTGCGCGCCGCCGCGACGCAGTCCGCAAACTTCGCGCGCTGCAGCGGATCGCTGCGGGTCGCCTCGGACATCGCCAGCCGCGTCTCTGCCAGCAGCCCCTCGATCCCTCCCAGTTGCACGGCGGCGAAGCGCCAGGCGCCGGTCGTGAAGCGGGGGTCGCGGTCGTAGTCGCCGGGAAGACCAAGCAGGTCCGCTTCGTCGATGCCGATACCGGTCAGGTCGTAGAGACCACTGGTGGTGGCCCGCATCCCGCGCACGCGCCACTGCGACACGTCGGCGCGCTCTGCGTCGTCAGCGCCCACGATCACCAGTTGCCGCTCGCTTCCGGCTTCCTGCGCTGTCACGATGGCGTGTTTGAGCCCCCCGGCCCCGCTCGCGAACGACTTGCCGCCCTTGAGCACTGCGGTCCCACCTTCACCGCGTTCAATGCTGACGCCGGACTGAGGCTCGGTCGCCCAGACCCCGTAGAACGCACCGTCCTCCAGTTCCCGGCCGAGGCGAACCGCCTGCTCGGGCGAGGCATACCAGTCGAACAGCGCCAGCGCGTTGACGTGGCCTTCGTAGAGCCGCCCGATGCTGAGGTCGGCTCGCCCGACGATGCGCAGGACGTCCATCAACGTCCGGTACCGGGTGGGCACGTCCGCGAAGGCGATCCCGCCGCTCGCGGGAGGGGCGAAATGACGATGCAGGCCGGCAGCGGCAAGGCACGCATGCTCTCGACCGGGAAGACCGGGGCAGCGTCGTAACGGGCGCCGAGATCGGCCAATCGCGAGGCGATCGCGGCGGCCCGCGCCACCGGGTCATCCTGCTCGGCGGTGGTTTGGGTGGATGTTTTCATACCGCGTGTTCCTTGATGCCGCAGGTCACGGCTGCGGCCATGCCTCCCAGCCATGATGCCGCTTTTTGCGCACCCCGTTCGTCGTGCAGAGACCGGCGCGCCGAACTTCGTAGCGACAGGGCTTTCTCTATCAGAACCGGCCAGCTTTCGCCGCCGGGCCACTCCGGCAGCACCACCGCGGCGCCGATCCGGTCGAGGCCGCGCGCGGTCGCCCGCTGTTCGCCGAAGGGTCGATCCTCCGGCACGCATACGAAGGGCTGGTCGGCCGCCATCACCGCGCCGACGAGCCCCGTCTCCGGCTGCTCCCACCACGATCCGGGCGCGGGCGATCTCACGCCCGGGCGCGTCGACCCAGCCCGCGAACTCGAGGTTGGCGGGGATATCGGCGGGCGTGGTTGCTGGGCCGATGACCCGCCACACCCATTGCGGGCAGGCACGGGCGGCATCGGCCAGCATGGCGCCGTCGCCCGCCGCGCCGCCGCGCCCGAACACCACCAGAATACGGCGATCGATCGGCGTGCCAGCGCACGCCTCTGCGGTGATGCCGGGCAGATACCGGGTCTTGTCGCGCACCCAGGCGGGCGTCGCAGCTGCATCCAATGCAGGGGGGAACGGGGCGAGCAGCGCCGACGCCCCGCGAAAGGCGTCGCGATGCGCGGCATCGTCGCGCTCTCCGTTGAGGCGTACGTAGACGGTCGGAACAGACGCCAGCCTGGCGACCATCGCCGCTTCCACCGATACGTCGACGACCATCAGCGCCGGCCGCGCGGTCGCGATCCAGCCGGCCATCTCCGCGACGCGCGCCCGCACGCCCTCGTGATCTAGGGGCGCATAATGAAGCGCGTCCGGGCGGCAGTCTGCGAAGTCCTGCCCATCGAAGCGGCCGGAGACCGGACGGTCGTCGGGCAGTCGATCCCAGCGCCGCCGAGCCCGGTGCCGAGCAGGACGATCGGCCAATCGGAAGCGGCAACGATGGCATCGGCGCGGGCACGGTGGCCGCGCCGTGATGGTGGACGTAGTATCCGATCGGCCGGCGGTTCACGGCGTGACCTCCAGCAGCATGTCGTGGGGCATGGGAGAAAGCAGCGGCTCCGCTTTCGCAATCAGCGCCTGACCGCCCTCCTGCGCGCGCAGGTCGCGGCGCCAGGCCGCGCGTTCGCGCCAGTGCTCGTAACCTGGCGCGCTGGGGCGCTCGCCCCTGGCGGCCAGGTCGAAGAGGTCATGCATGGCCAGAGCCATGCCCCCTTCCGCGCGTCCGTCGCGGCGCGGCGAAACATAAGTGAAGACATCCTGCGGGTGGGCCAGCCGCCCTCCCTGCGCAAGGGCCGCCGCCACCAGCGCGCGATCTTCGCCCGTGGGCAGCAGCGGCACGCGGCCGCAGTCGACATAGAGGGCAGCCCTGATCGCCAGCGAGGCGCCGGTGTGATCCCCGTGCCTTGGCGCGGGGTCCCAGGGCAGCGGGTCGAGCGCATCCTCGATGGCGCGGACTCGCCGCCAGTAAGCGTCCCAGGCCGCACGCAGGCGCGCACTGGCTCGGGCAGCGGTTCGGCCTGCTCGATCTCGATGCGGCCTCCGACGATGTCCGCGCCCCGGGCAAAGGCGCGGCGGATATTCCCGAGCCATTCGGGCGGGGGCCGGGTATCGGCGTCGGTGCTGACCAGAATGCCCCGCCGCAGCGCCGGCAGCATGCAGCCCGCTGTCCATGGCGCACTGCGGGCGGAGCGGCGTGCGCCAGCTCCGGCGCGAACGTCACCTGTTCGACCTGAATTGCCAGCCTGCCTTCGAAGCGAACGCGCGCGCGGTCCACGACCTCGAAGCTGTCGTCGTCCGAGTTGTTGACCACGACCGCGACAGGTATCGGCGCTTGCCAGGTCTGCGCGGCCAGCGCCGAGAGCAAGGTCGGCAGCCGGTCGGCCTCGTTGCGGGCCGGGACGCACACGCACAGGTCGATGTCCCGGCTCTCCGCTGCGCGGCTCTCAGGCATGCAGGCCCGCGCTGCCCGAGGTGGTCGCGTCAGCGCTCTCGAACGCCGCCACACCAAGCGGCATGCCGCCCTGCCCTTGCCTGCGCTGGGCGAGCTGCCGCCGATAGAGCGCTTCGTAGCCTGCCACCATCTGCCCTACGTCGCATATGCGCTCCGCGCGCTGGCGGCAGGCGCGCCGGTCGAGCGACAGCGCCGCCAGACCGGCTGCCGCCAGCGAGGCGACGTCGTCCGGCGTGGCCAGGACACCGCAGGCGGCGTCCAGAATTTCCGGGATCGCGCCGCGTTCAAAAGCCGCGACGGGAACGCCGCATGCGAGGGCCTCGGCTATCACCAAGCCATAAGGCTCGTCCACATCGGGGTGCACAGGAAGACCCTGGCCCCGCCCACCAGGCGCGCCAGTTCGCTATGCGCGAGATGACCGACGTGGACGGCATTGGCACCAAGCTGCGGCGCAATGCGGATGCGATAATACTCTTCGTCCAGGATCGGCCCGGCGATCCTCAGCGGCAGGCCGATCAGCCGCGCCGCCTCGATCGCGAAATGCAGGCCCTTTTCCGGAACGATGCGGCCGTACCAGACAAGGTAGCCCGCCTCGTCCGGGACGGGATGGAAAGCGAACTTCTGAAGGTCGATGCCGTTCAGGATCACCTCGTCCGCCTTCGCGACGTGGTCCCACAGCGCCGCGACCGATTTGGAGACCGCGACGAACGCATGGTCCTCTGCCGAGCACAGGCGAACGCCACTTTCGAGCCAGCAGAACGGCGGCGTGTGGAATGTAGTGACCATCGGCATCGGCAGGCTGTCCGCCAGAGTGACCGGCAGATAGTGCAGCGAATTGTTGTGAATCACATCGAAGTCGCGGCGGCGCAGGCCGTTCATCAAGCTGAGGTAGGCATGATGCTCCTTGAAGAAGGCAATATCCGTCGCCTCGGCCGTCCCGACCTCGCAAAGTGCGGTTTCGGAGCAGATCGCCTCGAGGCCGATACGGCTATCCGAGCGCGACGAGGCGAACACCGTAACGGCATGGCCCCGTTCGCGCAGGGCCCGTGCCAGCAGATGCGTATGCATCTCGAGCCCGCCAGCGAAAGGTTCGGCAATCGGGTGCTTGAGATGGGAGATGATGCCGATCTTCAGGCGGCCGGGGGATGACCCCGGGGGCGACAAAGCGCCGCCCCCGGGGCTGCGTGCCCTGAAGGTAGGTCGATCAGGCTGCGGGCCGTGCATCCAGATCCACCTCGAGTTCCCGGGGCCAATGGCGCAGCGACCGGCAGGCCGTCACGAAGTCTCCGGCATCTTTCGGCCCGGCCAGGGGGAGGCAGGCTTCGTCGAGGTCGTCGGCGATACCGGCCTTGACGAAGATCGCTTCGGCTTCGGCGGTGAACCCGATGAACTTGCAATGTGCGAAAGCATCGGTGACAAAATCCTTGGCCGCCGCATCGATCGACAGCAGCGCGGCGCCCTTCCCGGAAACCACGATGGCCACCGCATCGAACAGGACTGATGGCCCGCCGTCGACCTTCTGCTTGGCCGCAACCGTCGTACCGTCGGACAAGGTAACACCGGCGATTTTCGGCGCGACGACTTCGTAGACTGCACCTTCAACGTCCAGCGCTTCCACGAGCGCCTTGAAGATCGCCGCATCCGCGCCGTCGGTCAGCAAGATACCCAGCTTGCGACCCTTGAAGCTGTTGGGGCCGTTCTTGACGATGCTCAGTTTGTCCGACGGCGCCAGATCGGTGATGGTCTCTCGCGCGGCGACTGCCGGTTCGGGCAGCGCCAGCCCAAGGCCATCGGCGACAGTGGCGGCAAGCGTCGCATCGATATTGAGGAGATGGGAAACCGTACGCGAGCGGATGTCGGGCCGCTCCACTTTCGAAAGCTCGAACACCAGCGCATCACCGATGTGCTTCTGTTCGATCGGCGCCTGGCTGGTAAAGAACTGGCGCGCCTGACTGTAGTGATCGGCGAAGCTCTCCGACCGTACCCGCTGCTTGGGGCCGTCCGGCTCTTCCGCAAAGCTGGTGAAGCCGCGCGCCGGATCCTCTCGCGGACCGCCCCGGGTCGCCCCCCAGCTATTAGGCTCGTAGTTCACCCTTCCCTTGGGATTGCGCATGGCCATGTGGCCGTCCTGCTGGAAGTGGGCCATCGGGCACTTGGGCGCGTTGATCGGGATATGCGTGAAGTTGGGGCCGCCAAGGCGTTTGATCTGGGTGTCGAGGTACGAGAAGTTCCGGCCCTGCAGCAGCGGATCGTTCGAGAAGTCGATGCCGGGCGGGACGTTCTGCGTGCAGAAGGCGACCTGCTCGGTCTCGGCGAAGAAGTTGTCGACGACGCGGTCGAGGACCAGGCGGCCGACCACGCGGATCGGGACGAGTTCCTCGGGAATGATCTTGGTTGAATCGAGTACGTCGAATTCGAAGCTGTCGGCGAATTCATCGTCGAACAGTTGCACGCCCAGCTCCCACTCGGGGAAATCACCGGAATTGATCGCGTCCCAAAGGTCGCGGCGGTGGAAGTCGGGATCGGCGCCGTTGATCTTGACCGCCTCGTTCCAGACGACCGACTGAAGGCCCTGCTTGGGCTTCCAATGGAACTTCACGAACGTCGACTGGCCCTCGGCATCAAGCAGCCGGAAGGTGTGCACGCCGAAGCCCTCCATGGTCCGGAACGAACGCGGGATCGCGCGATCGGACATGGTCCACATGATCATGTGGAAGCTCTCGGGCGTCAGGCTGATGAAATCCCAGAAGTTGTCGTGCGCGGTCTGGGCCTGCGGGAAATTGCGGTCCGGCTCCGGCTTCGCTGCGTGGATGAGGTCGGGGAACTTGATCGCGTCCTGGATGAAGAACACCGGGATGTTGTTGCCGACAAGGTCCCAGTTGCCCTCCTGCGTGTAGAGCTTGACCGCGAAACCGCGAACGTCGCGCGCGAGGTCGAACGAACCCTTCGAGCCCGCCACGGTAGAGAAGCGAACGAAGGCAGGCGTGCGCTCGCCGACACGCTGGAACACGTCGGCGCGGCTGACGTCGGACAGACTGTCGGTCAGTTCGAAGAACCCATGCGCGCCGTAGCCGCGGGCATGGACCACGCGCTCTGGGATGCGTTCATGGTCGAAGTGGAAGATCTTTTCGCGGAAATGGAAATCTTCCAGCAGCGTCGGACCGCGCGCACCCTGCTTGAGGCTGTTCTGGTCGTCGGCGACGGGGATGCCCTGCTGGGTCGTCAGTGTTTCGACTTCGCCGCCTGCTGTCTGGTAAGTCTCGCCTCCACTGCCCTGCGGCTCGGCGAACGACAGCGTGATCTCCGCATCTGCAGGTATGGCAGATGCCTTGGCGGTGGTTTCACCGCCAATATCCACACCAGCCAGATCGGCCGGAGTGAAATCTGCAGGACTGTTAGAGCGTGGTTTCGTGGGAGTCTTGGCCATGGGATGTCCTCTCGAATTAACACAACGCAATACCTGGCTGCCGCAACCTGCCGGAATGCCGCGCCATTTGATCTGCAACCCCAAGCCAACACGCGACAGGCAGCCGAGTTGCGGCTTTCTGGGCAAATTAACTTTTATCAACACGAATAGCTCAGCCTCTTTGCAACGCTGTCTGAAACAGGAGGTTATCCGCTGGGCACGGCGTGAATACCGCGCTTCTGACACATCTGTTGAAGGTCCCCATGCTTACCGAACGGTTCCTTAGGAACAAACGCAACGTCAGCCTTTCGTTGGGCGAACGTGAATGTCTCGAAGCCGCAATCAGTGAAGTGCAAACGATTGAACCGCGACGTGTTTTGGTTAAAGCCGGCGACAAACTAAATCATAGCACGCTGCTCATCGACGGGATTATGTCGCGCCACATCGACGACCATAACGGTCTCCGGCAACTAGTGGCCATTCACGTGCCCGGAGATTTTGTTGACCTTCATGCTTACCCACTGAAGACGCTCGACCATGATGTTGCCTCGATGACCACCGCAGTCGTGGGCATGGTTCCCCACGGGAAGTTGGACGATATCATCTCCGAGCGACCGCAACTGGGGCGAAAGCTTTGGTATGCAACGCTTCTTGATGCCGCCATTCACCGCGCGTGGTTGTTTCGGCTCGGCCGGCTGGCTGCAGTCGGAAGAGTCGCGCATTTCCTCTGCGAAACCAACGCGCGTCTGGCGGCTGTGGGGCTAAGTGATGGACGACAGTTCCCACTGGCACTCACGCAAACCGACATCTCGGAAATCTGCGGATTGACCCATGTCCACGTCAATCGGGTGATGCGCCAGCTTCGCGAAGAACGCCTGTGCATTTTCAGATCGTCCGTCGTCGAAATTCTTGATCCGGTCGGGCTGGCCGCGCGGGGGCAGTTCGATCCCACCTATCTGTACATCGATCAGTGAAACACCCTCCAATCCCTGTTGAAAGTTCGCGTCATGACACACCTGAACAATGAACGCCGACCAGAAACTCAGCCGGGGGTTGCCAGTGCCGAAGACGGGCTGGTCATTCTCGATGGTCCCGATGGCGTGGCCGTGACCATGACCGCCGCGGCGGCAGCGGAGACCGGCCATAACCTCGTGGAAGCAGCACGCGCCGCGCAAATGCAAATCGGAACTACGCCCGGTTCCGACGAGAACTGACTTTCGGTACGTATCTTCGAAATTCTATTACATCCATGAGAGGGATAAAGCCCTGAACGAAATCGCCGGATGGATCGCCCCGATCGCCACGATGCTGGCGGCGATGATGACTGCCGCCAATCTCGGAGCCCGGCTCACCGGGTGGGGCTTCGTCGTTTTTACGTTCGGCTCGATCGCCTGGACCATCGTCGGCCTGACCTCCGGCCAGACCAACCTGATCGCGTCGAACGGCTTTCTCACGCTTGTCAACGTGGTCGGTATCTGGCGCTGGCTGGGACGGCAACGCAAGTACGAGGACGGTGGCCGATCCGCCCGGGAGGCAAGCCGCAGGTCGTCGAAGCCGACGCTATTCACCGCCACTGGGCTCGCCGGAATGCCCGTGGTGCTGGAAGACGGCACGCCGCTCGGCAAGTCCGTCGAGGCACTGATCGAATGCCGCTCGGGCGAAGTCAGCTACGTGGTGGTCGCCACCAGTTCCGCCGCCGGACTGGAGGAGCAACTGCGCCCGGTGCCCGCCCGGTCGATCGGTTTCGGCTGCGACCTGCTGACCCTCGCCATATCGCGAGGAGCCTATGAAGCCATCGCTCCCCTCGACGGCGAGGCCTGGCCCGCCTCAGCCGAGCAAGATACGAAAGCAGTCTCATGAACCTCGCTCTGGTCGCCATGGGCATAGCCCGGGCGTTGGCCTCGGATGATGTCGTATTCCTGGCCGACGACGAACAGCAAGCCCGGGCCCTCTCGGACATCCTGATGGCGCTGCTGCCAGGCGCACCGGTCTTCCATGTCCCCTCGAGCGACGCGCTGCCCGGCGATGTCGCCCCTGCCTCTCCCGCCAATGCGGGACGGCGCGTGGCAGCCTTGCGGGCGCTCCGGCTCGCGCAGGCCGAAGGCGGGCGGCTCCATCTAGCCTGCATCCTGAGCGGAGAAGCGGCGGGGCGCCGCTACCCGCCGCCGCAGGCGTTCGAAGGCGCTCCCCCGACGCTGCTCGCGGGCGACGCGATCGACCCCCGCGCTTTCACGGCGCAGCTGGAGGAACTGGGCTATTTCGCGGACGACCGTGTCGACGAGCCGGGCGAAACGGCCATTCGTGGCGATGTCATCGACGTCTTTCCCGCCGACGCCGGGATGCCAGCCCGCATCGAACTCACCGAGGGCCGGATCAACGCGATCCGGTCCTATGATCCCGTGACCCAGCGCACTGTCTCCGACCTCCAGCAACTCGAGATCGGGCGCGCGGCGGAGCCTGCGATGGATGGCGCGGTCTCGATACTGGCCCATCTCTCGCCCGGCCTGCTCGCCGTGGCCACAAAGGCTCACGCGCGCCGCCTGCGTTTCATACAGCTCGCGCAGGATGCCGCGGGAGGTGGCGATCGCTTGATCGACGCGCTGGACGACGCGGCGTGGCAGGCCGATGCCTCGCGATGGCGCGCGCCGATTTCGGCGGGGATGCAGTGACCGTGCCTCACTTCGCGGAAAGCGGTAGCCCGCTCGCCGCGATGGGCCGCTTCGTGCGACCGCTGCTGGAGGAAGGCCGCTCGCTGGTGCTGGCGGGCAGCCCGAGGGATCTGAGATTCCTCCGATCGCGGATCGCCAGGCGCCTGAAACTGGACTTGTTCGATGTGGAGAGCTGGGCCGAGATCATCTCCTTGCCGCCTGGCGCGTCGGCATCGATCACGATGCCGTCGATGCCGGTATCGTCGACGAACGCCTCGTACTGATCGCCGCCGCCGACGTTATGGGCAGCCGCGCGCTGATCGGTGAAGCCGCGACATCGAGCGCGATCCCCTGGGCCGGCACCGGGGCCGGCATCCGCATCGGCGACGTCGTCGTCCACGAGGACCACGGGGTCGGGCTCGTGCTGGGTCTCGAGGACGCCCCCCCTGCCGAAGGCGCGCCGAGCGAGATGATCGCGCTGGAATATGCCGGCGGCGCCCGCCGCCTCGTCGCCGTCGACGAAGCTGACCGCATCTGGCGGTACGGCTCCGATGCCGAGGCGGTGACGCTCGACAAGCTGGATGGGTCGTCCTGGCTCAAGCGCCGCAGCACCATCGACGCCTCCATCGCTGAAAGCGCGAAGGGCCTGGCCGCGCTGGCGCAGGCACGTGCATCGCTCGAAGCGCCGGTGATCGAACCGGACGCGGCCGCCTACGAACGGTTCGCGGGCGGCTTCGCCTTCAACGAGACGGCCGACCAGGCCCGCGCGATTTCCGCCGTGCGCGACGACCTTGCGCGGGGCCGGCCGATGGACCGGCTGGTGATCGGCGACGTCGGCTACGGCAAGACCGAGGTCGCCCTGCGCGCCGCCGCCCTCGCCGCCCTTTCGGGTCATCAGGTCGTGATCGCCGCGCCGACGACGGTGCTGGTGCGCCAGCATCTCGAGACCTTCCGCCGCCGGTTCCAGGGCACGGGCATCACCGTCGCCGGCCTCTCGCGCCTGTCGAGCGCGCCGAGAAGAAGGCGGTAAAGGCAGGCCTGGCCGATGGCTCGGTGCAGGTCGTGGTCGGCACAGGTGCGGTCATGGCCAAGGGCGTGATTTACGCAAAGCTCGGTCTTGTCGTCATCGACGAGGAACAGCGCTTCGGCGCCGCCGACAAAGCAAGGCTTCGCGGATCGGGCGACGTACACCTGCTCAGCCTGAGCGCGACGCCGATCCCGCGCACGCTGCAATCGGCGCTCGTCGGTCTGCAGCAGATGTCGCTAATCACGACACCCCCGGCGCGCCGCCAACCGATCCGCACCAGCATCGATCGCTACGACGACGCCCGCATCCGCACTGCCCTGTCGCGCGAAAAGGCGCGCGGCGGACAGAGCTTCGTCGTCGTCCCGCGCATCGAGGACATGGCGCCCCTCGCCGAGAAGCTTCGGCGCATCGTACCCAACCTGCAAGTGGTCGAGGCGCATGGAAAGATGCCGGCAGCGGCGATCGACGACGCCATGGTCGGTTTCGGGGACGGCCGGGGCGATATCCTCCTGGCCACCAACATCATCGAGGCCGGGCTCGACGTGCCGCGCGCCAACACCATGATCATCTGGCGAGCCGACCGCTTCGGGCTCGCGCAGTTACACCAACTGCGCGGGCGGGTGGGACGCGGCAACCGTCGCGGGCAGGTGGTGCTGCTGACCGAAAGCGAGAACGCCATCGGCCCGCGCACGCTCAAGCGCCTGCGCACCCTGGCAGCGTTCGACCGTCTCGGCGCCGGGTTCGAGATCAGCGCGCAGGACCTTGACATGCGCGGCGCCGGCGATCTGCTCGGCGAGGACCAGGCCGGGCACATGAAGCTGATCGGCGTCGATCTCTACCAGCACATGCTCGGCGCGCGCTGCGACAGGCGCGGGGAGAAGACGTCAAGCGCTGGACGCCGGAGCTCAACCTAGGATCGGGCGGCGCGTTCCCGGAAGCCTGGATCCCGGAAGACGACGTGCGCCTTGCGCTCTACATGCGATTGGCGCGGATCGATGACGAGGCAGAACTCGATGCTTTCGAGGACGAGTTGCTGGACCGGTTCGGCCCGCTGCCCGATGCGGCAGAGGTCCTGATGGACCATTCCCGGATTCGTATCGGCGCCCGTACGCTGCGGATCGCGCGGATTGACGCGGGCCCCGCCGCCATCGCCCTAACGCCCCGGCGCGATTTCAGCGCCGATGCGAGCCGGGCGGACCTGACAAAAAAGGATGGTCGACTGCTGCTTTCGGAAAAAACTGCGAACGATGAACGCATAACCCGGGTTCGCGTGTTGCTGGAAACGCTTGGCCCATGATCAGCTCGGGCCAAAGCGTTGTGTGATTGCGACGATATTGGGTCGGGGCCGGGGTCTTTATGACGGCTGGCCTCGTTTTACTTACATATCGACGGTCCGACCGGGTTGACCGCCCCAGATAGACGGAGAGCAGAAATGGCAACGGCGAAGGAAGATGCTCCGCCCACAACTTCCAAGGTGCGGGAGGTTCGCGACGCGGAGACGCGCACGGTGCAGGACGCCCAGGGTAGTTCGCTGATTGGGCGGACTGTGACGATCAATCGGCCCCGCGCTGAACTTTACGCCTATTGGCGCGACTTCGCCCGGCTGCCGACTTTCATGGACAACGTACAGCAAGTGGACGTCCGCTCGCCCAAACTCTCGCACTGGGTGGTGAAGGCGCCGGGTGGAAGGACGGTCGAATGGGACGCGCGCATCACCGAGGAGAAGGATGGCGAACTCATCGCCTGGGCCTCGACTGAGGATGCCGACGTGCCCAACAGCGGCCGGATCGAATTCCGTGACGCGGGGGATCGCGGGACGATCGTCACCGCCACCATCGTCTACGAACCGCCCGCCGGCCTGGTCGGCAAGGTAATCGCCAAGATGTTCCAGCGCGAGCCGGCGATCCAGGCGCGGCGCGACCTGCGGCGCTTCAAGCAGCTCATGGAAACCGGCGAAGTCGCTACCTCGTCGCGCACCCGCGCGCAGCTTGAAGAGGAGAAGGCCTGATGCGCGCGCTCACCTGGCACGGCAAGCATGACGTCCGCGTGGATACCGTCGACGACCCTGAAATCCTCAACTCGCGCGATGCGATCATCAAGATCACCTCGACCGCGATCTGCGGGTCGACTTGCACCTCTACGACGGCTTCATCCCTACCATGAAGGCCGGTGACATCCTCGGCCACGAGTTCATGGGCGAAGTGGTCGAGACCGGCCCCAAGTCCACGCTCCAGAAGGGCCAGCGCGTGGTCGTGCCTTTCACCATCGCCTGCGGCAGCTGCTATCATTGCGGCAAGCACCAGTACTCCGCCTGCGACAACGGCAACCCGGCCGACAACCAGGACATCGGCATGGAGCTTTACGGCCAGCCCATGTCCGGCCTGTTCGGCTACAGCCACCTGACCGGCGGCTATGCCGGCGGCCAGGCCGAATACGTGCGCGTGCCCTTCTCCGACGTCGGCCCGATCGTCGTGCCCGATGGCCTGAGCGACGACGAGGTGCTGTTCCTCTCCGACATCCTGCCCACCGGCTGGCAGGCGGCCGAGAATGCCGACATCGAGCCGGGCGACACCGTAGCGGTCTGGGGTTGTGGCCCTGTCGGCCTTTTCGCGGTCCAGTCAGCCTTCCTGATGGGTGCGGCCCGCGTCATCGCGATCGACCACTTCCCGCGCCGACTGGAACTGGCGCGCAAGTTCGGCGCCGAGACCATCAACTTCGAAGAATCGAAGACCTACGAAGCGCTGATGGAAATGACCGGGGGCATTGGTCCCGACGCGGTGATCGACGCGGTGGGCCTCGAGGCCCACGGCTTCTTCGTCGACAACGTGGTCGATCAGATCAAGGCATCGCTGATGCTGGGTACCGACCGCATCCACTCGATCCGCCAGGCCATCGTCGCCTGCCGCAAGGGCGGCCGCGTCTCGATGCCCGCCGTCTATGGCGGCATCGTCGACAAGTTCCCGCTCGGCGCCTTCATGGAAAAAGGGCTGACGCTCAAGACCGGGCAGACCAGCGTGCAGCATTACATGCCGGGACTGCTCAACGCAATTGTTGAGGGCAAGATCGACACTACCTTCCTGATCTCGCATCGGATGAGCCTGGAAGATGCGCCCAAGGGCTACAAGATGTTCCACGACAACCAGAATGAGGTGACCAAGGTCGTCCTCAAGCCCGGCTTCGACGCCGGCACTGCCATCGCTGCGGAATAGGAGAAGCACCAGGCCGAGAAATTCGCGATCATCACCGGCGCCTCCACGGGCATCGGCTTCGAACTCGCCTCGATCGCCGCCGAAAACGGCTATGACCTTCTGGTTGTGGCCGACGAAGGCCTGATCGAAGCGGCTGCCCAGGACTTCCGGCTTCACGGCGTCGCCGTCGAAGGAGTGCAGGCCGACCTGTCGACCATCGAAGGCGTCGACGCGGCTTCTCGGGGCGACTGCGGGGCGAAAGATCGACCTGCTTTGCGCCAACGCGGGGCGAGGCCTCGGCCATGGCTTCCTCGACCAGGATGTCTCCGACTGGCGGCGCGTGGTGGACACCAACATCACCGGCACGCTCTACCTGCTGCAGAACGTGCTCAAGGACATGGTCGCGCGGGATGACGGCAAGGTGCTGATCACCGGCTCGATCGCCGGTTTCATCCCCGGCAGCTTCCAGGCCGTCTACAACGGCACCAAGGCGTTCGTGGACAGCTTCGCCGATGCCCTGCGCAACGAGATCAAGGACGCGAAGGGCGTGACGGTGACCACGCTCATGCCCGGCCCGGTGGAGACCGAGTTCTTCGACCGTGCCGACATGCTCGACACCAGCGTCGGCGCCTCCGAGAGCAAGAGCGACCCCGCCGATGTCGCGCGCGATGGCTGGGATGCCCTGATGAAGGGGCAGGCGCACATCGTCTCGGGCTGGAAAAACAAGATACAGGCCGCAGTGGCCCACGTGACGCCGGCATCCATCCTCGCGGAACAACACCGGAAGATGGCGGAGCCCGGGTCGGCCGAAGTTGATCATGGCGAAGCCCGATAGATCCTCGTCAAACTCATATATCTTCCACCAAAGGACAAACACATGAGCTCCACGATAGAGCGCAGATTCGATAGTCGCCGAGACGCCGAACTCGCGGTCGAAAGACTGGTCCAGGAACATGGCTTCGCGCGAACCGACGTCTTTGTCTCGTCGGCTGGCAGTGAAAACAGCGTAGGCGAAAAGCGCAACGGTGGGGACACCGCGACCCACCTGGAGGAGGAACGCGGCGACGCACCGCTTTCAGATCCGATATCCGTGTCGGTGGACGTCAACGACGATGCCCGCGCCGCTATCGTGGTTCAAGTGTTCGACGAAATCGCCGGCGGCTGACCGGGTCCTATCCGTCTGGACCATATGGGGTAGGGATGGGAGTACGTTGGGTGAACGAGCCGGAAAATCTAATGCCTTCGATATCGCGGGAACCGCCGCAGCTCCCTTCACCGGAAAGAGTGCAGGAATTGCTGTTCGACGCGGCCCGGCTTGGCCGAGACGACATGATCCCGGTCCTGCTAGAAGCTGGCGCGGACATCGAGGCCGTGGACGCGAAGGGTCATACCGCCCTCGTCCTGGCGACCTATCACGGATTCGAGGCCGCCGCGGCGCTGCTGCTGAATGCCGGGGCCAATCCCAACGGCACGACCGCGAGCGGCAGTCCGCTGATGGGTGTCGCTTTCAAAGGGCACATTGCCATTGCCCGGCAACTCCTGACCGCGGGAGCAGACCCGAACATGCGTAATGCAGCCGGACAGACCGCGATCATGATGAGCGCCTTGTTTGATCGACGCGATATCATCGATCTTCTGCTGAGCGCCGGAGCCGATATAGATGCGGTGGACGCGGCCGGAAACGATGCGGCCGCCGTTGCGCGCATGCAAGGCAACGACGAGCTTGCCCAGTGGCTTCAGAGCCCGCGCGAATTGGCGAGTACAGTCAATGCCCAAACCACCTAACGACGGAGCGATTTGCATGGATGACGTTTCGATCGGCCCGGACCCTGAAAATGAGCAGCCGGTGCAGAAAGGTGTGGATGCGCAGTCCGAGACCGAGCGCGACATCGAGATCGGTTTGGCCGGTGCCGAAGCCAAGCCCTTTGCCAGCTCGCCTCAAGACAAGGATACCGTGAAATCTGTTTCCAAGCATGATGAGGAGCCCTCATCCGCCGATGGCGATGAGAACCTCATCGCCGACAGACGCAACGCGGGGCGCGAATAGCTGGCAAGGAAGTCCGTCATGGCCCCACTGGGCCGTACGCTGGCCGAACGGCATGAACGAAGGTCATAGTTCCGGCATCGTGGCATTGGCAGCGCTTATAGATCGGATTTGGCCGCGATACGCTGGTCATTGCTGGTACTATGCGATCGCGCGCGGCGAGGACTATCGGCCGGTCAACCCCAACCGGGTTCGCAAATCCTCGGGCTCGGAAACGACCTTCGAACGTGACCTGACCGACCCTGCCGAGATCGAGGCTGGCGTTCTTCGCATGGTCGACGACGTCTGGCGTTGGTGTGAGACCCGCTCAAGGTTTGGCCGTACCGTGACGGTGAAGATCAAGTACGGCGACTTCAAACAGATAACGCGCCGCCGCAGTCAGGCGGAGGTCGTCGCGACGCTCGACAACTTTCAAAACCTGGCGCGCGATCTCATCCGGTCGGTCCTGCCGCCTACAAAGGGCATCCGGCTCGTGGGCGTCACGGTATCGAACTTCGGTGGGCCTCCCGCCGATCGCGAAGTCGCGCTGCCGATGTTCGCGAAGGAGCAGGCGGCTTGATGCTTGACCTGTTCGACACGCCAGTGCTGCCGGGGCTGAGCACAGAGGCCGACATCATCGACGCTGCCGAAGAACGCGTGCTGATCAGCCGCATCGATTCCAGCGACCTTACGCCATTTCGCTTTCAGGGGTGGACCGGAAAGCGGCTTACGGCGTCGTTCGGATGGAGTTATGATTTTGAAATCGGGCGACCGTTGGAGGCTCCGCCGATCCCGGACTGGCTGCGCCCCTTCCGCGATCGTGCGGCGCGCTTCGCCAATCTCGAGCCCGCTGCCCTTATCCAGGCACTGTTGATCCGCTACGATCCTGGCGCCGGTATCGGGTGGCACCGCGATCGCCCGGTCTACCAGGATGTGATTGGAATTTCGCTGGGCGAGCCGCGGCGATGCGATTTCGACGCAGGCGGGCCGATGGCTTCGCGCGGGTATCGGTGCCGCTCGAACCGCGAGCGGCCTACCACCTGAGCGGGCCTGCTCGGCACGACTGGGAGCATAGCATCGCCGAGATGGAACGGCCGCGTTGGTCGATTACCTTCCGAAGCTTTGCCGGACAGGGGGTTCCCCGAATATAGACCTGCCCCCTCGATGCGCAGCCTTGCCACACGAAGCGGAACAATTCGGTAGCGCAGCCTAACGAGTGGCGCGATCCTATGACGATCCCAATGTTAGGATCGAGCGGGCATGCCTACGTGCGACCGCGTCACGATCCGCCCCGTACCCTCCGCCAAGCGTGCTTGCCAACGGGATCGACCGCTGCCGGGCTGCGTGTGACACTATCTGGTCACGCTCCACCAATCCGGCATCGGTCAGCGCCAACCGCCCCAAGCGGTCATCCACATGCGCATCCACACCCGCCTGCAGCAGGATGAGGTCCGGCCGGAAATCCTCCAGCGCCCCGGTCAGCGTGCGCTTCAGGATGTCCAGATAGACCGTGTCATCCGTCAGGTCGGGCAACGCAATATCCAGGGTGGAGCGCGCCTTTCGGGTGGGGAAGTTCTTTTCCACGTGCAGGGAGAGGGTGAATATATCGCCGCGCCCCGCCGTCAACGCGGCGGTACCGTCCCCTTGGTGGACGTCCAGGTCGAGGATCAGGATGCGCTTTGCATCGCCTTCCTCGATCAGCCTGTTCGCGGCGACCGCGAGGTCGTTGAAAACGCAGTACCCGGCTCCGGTATCCGCAAGGGCGTGGTGGCTGCCGCCGGCGCTGTTGGCGGCGTAGCCATGGCGTAGCGCCAGCTTGGCAGCCAGCCACGTCCCGCCTGGCGAAAGTTGCGATCTTCGCGAAATGCTTTCGTCGATCGGGAACCCTATCCTGCGCTCTTTGGCCGCTGCCACTCTGCACGCAATGATTTCCTCGACATAGCCGGGATCATGGACCGCTTCGAGCCAGGCTCTCGGCATGATGTCCGGGACGTGCACCTTCATCGGCACACCGCTCTCGCGAAGCGCATCCATCACCCGCGCATACTTGTCGTGGCGAAAGGTGCCTTCGCCTCTCGCCGGGACGACATAGTCGGGATGGTGGACAACATGCAGCATAGTGGGAGCCCCGAAAAACAAAGGGGAAGCCGATCGGCTTCCCCTCCCCTGCATCATCCCAGGGTCTTGGCCATCAAGCGCTCCAGCCGCTGGGCAAAGGCTCGTGGATCGGCCGGAGCTTCTCCCTCCGCAATACGCGCCTCGTCGAGGAGCAGGAATGCGATATCCCGCCGCTCATCCTCGCTCGCCGTGGACTGCTCCAGTCTGGCGATGAGCGCATGGCGCGCATTCACTTCCAGCACGGGCTTTTCGCGTTCGGGCGCACGGCCGGCGGCGGCCAGCATCTTCTCAAGCTGAAGATCCATGGCGTTGTCCGGCGCCACGATGCACACCGCGCTGGTGGTCAACCGGTCGGAGATGCGGACGTCAGAAACATGATCCGCCAGCACCTCCCTGGCAAAGGCGACGAACCCGCTGACATCCTCTGCCGGGGGCGATGCATCTGCGCTCTCCTCGGCCAGAGGGATCAGGCTGAGGTCGCTAGCGCCCTGCGTCACCGACTTGAAGGGTTTGCCTTCATAATCGACGCCCATCGTCGTCCAGAAATTGTCGACCTGGTCGGGCAGCAGCAAGACTTCGATACCCCGCGCCTTAAACCCTTCGAGCTGGGGAGACGTCGCGATCCGATCGAGGTCATCGCCCGTGGCGTAGAAGATGGCGGTCTGGTTTTCCTTCAGCGCCGCGACATAATCCTTGAGCGAGCGCCACTCGCCGTCCGATGCCGTGGTCTTGAACCTGGCGAGCCCGAGCAACTGAGCGCGCCGCTCGTAGTCCTCGTAAAGCCCCTCCTTGAGGACAGCCCCGAAGTTGCTCCAGATCGCTGCATAGCGATCGGCATCGCTCAACGAGAGCTTCTCCAGTTCCGAAAGGACGCGATTGCTCACGCCTTTCTGGATGGCGGACAACACGGGGCTTTCCTGGATCATCTCGCGCGACATGTTGAGCGGGACGTCCGCGGAATCGACAAGGCCGCGCACGAACCGCAGATAGCGCGGGAGAATCTCCGCTTCATCGGTGATGAAGACCCTTCGGACATAGAGCTTGATGCGGCCATTGCGGTCGGGATCGAACAGGTCGAAAGGCTTGCTCTCCGGGATAAAGGTCAGCACCGAATACTCGTGCCGCCCTTCGGCCCGGTAGTGCAATGTCACTGCCGGTTTGTCGAACTGCCCCGCCACGCTGCGATAGAAGTCGGCATAGTCGTCCTCGGTGATGTCCGACTTCGCCTTGGTCCACAGCGCCGCGCCGTCGGCAAGCTGCCGTGCTTCTTCCTCGCTGCCGGCTTCCTCAAGGAAAATCGCCACCGGCACATGGCCGGACTGCGCCTTGACGATCCGTTCGATGGTGTGAAGCTCGGCATAGCTTTTCGCCTCATCGAGCAGGGTGAGCCTAACTCGCGTTCCGCGCAGGGGAGCGGCAGCGGGATCGGCCGGAGCTATGGTGTACGTGCCCGAACCATCGGATGCCCAGCTGGCCGCCTCGTCCTCACCAGCGCGGCGGGAGACGACCTCGACTTTCCCGGCGACCATGAAGGCCGAATAGAAGCCCACGCCGAACTGGCCGATGAGCTGCTGTCCTTCACCGTTCTTGTCGGCAGAGAGCCTGTCCATGAACGCCTTCGTCCCTGAACGGGCGATGGTACCCAGGGTCTCGGCCATATCGGCGGCGGTCATGCCGATGCCATTGTCGGTGACGGTGAGTGTTCCGGCGTCCTTGTCGAGCGTCACGGTAATGCGCGGTTGCGGATCGTCGCCGAGCAGTTCCGGGCGGGAAATCGCTTCGTAGCGCAGCTTCTCACAGGCATCGGCCGCGTTCGAGATAAGCTCGCGCAGGAAGACGTCCCGGTCCGAATAGACCGCGTGGACCATCATGTGCAGGAGCTTGGAAACATCCGCCTCGAAAGCGCGGGTCTCAGGAGCTTTAACCGTCTCAGTCGTCATCGTGTCTTTGGCTCACATGTTTCAGATTTACGCCAGCCAGATGGAATGGATCGCTTCCACGTTCAAGAGGGCCTGCCTCGGGACACCCGGGTGGGCCCGGGAACCCAAAGCTAAACCAGCGTGCAGTACGTCAGCCTTCGCTATTTAGGTGCTCCAAAAACTATTGCGCCCAGCGCCTGGCATGTTGGCCGACGTCCGTCGCTGCTGCTGAACATGGCGGTGAGCTAGGGTCAGGACCCATTGATGTGAGAGCGCGATCTGATTCAAGCTCCGTGAGGAGACTGATAATGAGCACCTGTACTGGCTGACGGACGAGCAGATGGCGCGTCTGCGGCCCTATTTCCCCAAGAGCCACGGCAAGCCCCGCGTTGATGATCGGCGGGTGTTGAGCGGCATCGTTTTCGTCAATCGCAATGGGCTGCGCTGGTGTGATACGCCCAAGGACTATGGTCCGCACGAGACGTTGTATAATCGCTGGAAGTGCTGGGGCGAGATGGGCGTCTTCCTCCGCATGATGGAACGATTGGCGGTCGAGGGTGCCGATCCGAAGACGGTCATGATCGATGCGACCTATTTGAAGGCACACCGCACGGCATCGAGCCTGCGGGTTAAAAAGGGGATCTCAGGCGCCTGATCGGTCGCACGAAAGGCGGTATGAACACGAAGCTTCACGCCGTCACTGACGCCAATGGCCGCCCGCTCAGCTTCTTCATGACCGCTGGGCAGGTCAGCGACTACACAGGGGCGGCAGCGCTTTTGGACGACCTGCCAAAGGCGCGCTGGATGCTGGGCGACCGGGGCTATGACGCCGACTGGTTCAGGGACGCCTTGCAGGCGGAGGGTATCGAACCCTGCATCCCGGGCCGAAAATCCCGGATCCAGCCCGTCAAATAGGACAAGCGTCGGTACCGACGCCGCAGCCGCATCGAGATCATGTTCGGACGCCTGAAGGACTGGCGCCGCGTCGCCACACGCTATGATCGATGTCCGACAGCTTTCTTTTCCGCCATCGCGCTCGCCGCCACCGTCATCTTCTGGCTCTGATCAGTGAGTCCTGACCCTAGACGCGCACCCAGTGCCTCTATTGAGCGACGTTAACGGTCTAGAATCCCGCCATTGAACAGCCCCCTTCTATTGTGCGTCGGTGGCTGAACCGGAGCAATGGCCGCACAGATCTTATCGTTTTTGCTTCATGCGTCATCCGTCGTTTGGGCCGCTGTATGGCGATGGGTCCCCAAGGCTTCGGGGCCGCCGCTGGATTGTTCGCGGCTTTCGTTCTCCATGGTTACCTACAGTCTCGTCTGCGGAAGCGACACGACGCAGAAAATCGCGACGCGAGGGTCAGTGATCGTGGCCGGCTCCGGGCAGCGAGACAGCGAAACGCACCTGCATTGCCTGCCTGCAGTGGCGCAAATAGCGGCAGCTTGGGCTGGCGGCAGGACCGGTGCCGCCTAAGGGAAACCTCCAAGCCCTGCTGATCGGCTCGAGCCACGGAACGTGCGACCGAACCGCGCATTTCAGAAAGCGATCGGAGAACGCGATGACCTACTCCACCAGGATGACGGCGATGGCCAGGCTCGGCTTCGCAGCACGGGGCCTTGTCTATATCCTCATCGGATGGCTTGCTTTCGACGCGTCGCGGACGGGCGCCGAGCCAAGTGACAATCAAGGCGCGCTCGGCAGTCTGGCGGAGACCGCTCTCGGCAGGGTCGTCCTCGGCATTTGCGCTGTCGGGTTTGCCAGTTATGCGATCTGGCGATTCACCGAGGCAGCCATGGATCCGGAAGGTCGGAGCCAGAGCGCAAAAGGCAGGCTGGAACGCGCAGCTTACGTGATCAGCGGCGCGGCGAATGCGTCTCTCAGTTTAATTGCCGGAAAGCTCGCCCTCCAGCAGTCTCGTGCCGAGCATGGAAGCCCTGGAGACCAGAGCGCGCAGAGCTGGTCGGGTTGGCTCCTCGATCATCCAGGGGGCGTTCCCCTTCTCATTACAGTTGGCATAATCCTGTTCGCGACGGCATTTACGCAGGCGGTCAAATCATACAAGGCGACGTTCGACGAAATGAACGGCGACGTGCCCGCGCCAGCCTATGTCCGGTGGATCGGCCGGATCGGCTATGCCGCCCGGGCAATCGTATTCGCGATCATCGGTTGGCTGGTGCTTTCTGCGGCGCTCCATCACGATCCGAAGCGGGCTGGGGGATTGGGCGATGCGCTGAGCGAACTACGCTCACAACCGGAAGGCGCCTTACTGCTGGCCATCGTCGGTGTCGGCCTTGGTCTATTCGGCATCTTCAGCCTGGTCGAAGCCCGCTTCCGGCGGTTAAAGGTAGCTAAGCCAAAGATCGCGATCAGCGCCTAAAATCTGTCGCGGGTTCCCTAGCCCATAAGATCGCAGCGCGCCCGATATACCGTTCGAGGCCCCCAGCGCGCTGTGGCAGACGTGCCTTCCCCGAGTAGCTGGGGTTGGCGCTCTCGGTCGCGGCTGCACGATATGGGCAATTGGACGACTGGGTCTCAACACACGCCGCACAGCCATGCGCCTGGCAAGATTGTTTCCGTGGGCAACACGGCCCTGATTTAGCTGATGATTGCAAGGTGCCGGCTTACCAGTTTGCGCCGGTCCATTTATGCAAGGAAATGAAAACGACCTCGCCACGGCTGTGACGAGGTCGTTTCGTTGATGGGGCGCCTCGGTGGCGGATGCGCCCTATCAATCCCTAAAATGGTCTGAGTAAGCCAGTTCATGACCCGAGGCCGGCCTGCTTACCTTGAACTCAAAAGTCTAAGATCACACCGGTATTAGCCGGTTGCTATCGCAGTCGGAGGTTCCGGCTGAGTTCGCAGCCGAAATCTACCGTTGGCCGTGCTATCCGCTTCTGGGGATGCCACGGAGCGGACGGGGTATTTTAGAAGCGGTAGCCGATCAGTGCAGCGACCTGATGGCGGTCGGGCTGAATGCCAGTGCTCTCGTAGTGGCCGTAGTCCGAATAGCGATACTCGAGGCGGGCCAGAAAACCAGACACGTTCGTTTCGACGCCGGCGCCCAGACGGTAGCCTTCGAGCTCGTCACTGCCAGTCACAAGGACGTTGGCATCTTCGTAGCTCGCCTTGACCTTGGCGTTTGTGTAGCCGCCCTTCGCATAGATTAGGAAGCCGGGGACGATTTCGCCGCCGAGACGGATGCCTGCGTAAAGGTCGCGGCCGGTTTTCAGCGAAGCGCGGTCGCCAAGCGTGAATACGTTCTCAACGCTCTCCTTGACGTTGGAATCGGCATACTCGCCCTCGACACCCAGAACGACGCCGTTGATGTTCTTGTCAAAACCGATGACGCCGCCGAAGAGAATGCCATCATCGCTACCCGAGCCGATCGGGGTTTCAATGTTGATATTGTCGTAGCCTGCCATCGCGGCGACGTAGGGACCGTCGAAGGCAACGCCAGCGTCCTGCGCCATTGCAGGAGCGGCGAACGAAGCTGCCAGGGTAACAGCCGAGACGGCGATCATATTTTTCATTATGGTAATTCCTGCACTCAATAACTTTGGCCGAAGCAGGGCCGCTCCTAGCGAGCTTGCGCCTCCTGAGAACCGTCTTCGGGCAATCCGGCGAAATTCATGAATGTTTTGTGACAGTTTAGCACCAGTACCGATGAGTCATGAACATCGCATTCGCTCAAGGCACCACCTGGGTCGCTCGCCGCCGATGGACTACCTAGAGCGGTTTTCGACCGTTCTGAATCGGTCTGGGATTCCCTTCGGGCGCGATTTCTGATTCAGAATCCGTGCTGGTGAAGGAGGCCGGCATGGATGGCTCTTTCGATGGATTTGCGCACTCGGCTGTTGGCAGCGGTGGACAGTGGATCGAGTTGCCGTGCTGCGGCGGCCCGGTTCGGTGTTGCACCATCAACGGCGGTCCGTTGGCGGGCACAGCAGCGCGAGACGGGTGACATAGCCCCAAAGCCGCGCGGCGGGGATATGCGCTCGCGGCGGGTGGAAGAGCGGGCAGCGGACATTCTGGCCATTTGGGAGGAGCGCAGGGACATCACCCTCGAAGAACTACGTCTGGCGCTTGCGGACAAGGGAATGGCCGTTTCCGTGGCCGGGCTACATCGCTTTTTTGTTCGCCGTGGCCTGACGCGCAAAAAAAGACAGGCCATGCGATAGAGCAAGATCGACCAGACGTCCTGAAACAGCGTCAGGACTGGTTCGAGGGTCAACTCGATCTCGAACCGGAGCGCCTGGTCTTCATCGACGAAACCTGGACCGCGACCAATATGACCCGCAGCCACGGACGTTGCCCGAAAGGCGAGCGACTGCGGATGGGCTTCCCGCACGGCCACCGCAAAACCACCACTCTCATCGCTGGCCTGCGCATGACTGGCATGGTCGCGCCCATGGTGCTCGATGGACCGATTAACGGTGACTGGTTCGAAGCCTACGTCGCTCAGGTCCTCGTCCCGGAACTGCGGCCCGGCGACGTCGTCATCATGGACAACCTGTCGAGCCACAAGCGCGCATCGGTGCAGGTGCTCATCGAGGCTGCAGGCGCAACCCTGCGCTTTCTCCCGCCCTACAGCCCAGACTTCAACCCGATCGAGAAAGCGTTCTCCCGCCTGGAGGCCATGCTCCGTAAAGCGGGCGAGCGAACGGTCAGCGGCCTGTGGAGCTTGATCGGCAAACTCTGAGGTGGTCTCGTTTTTCTGGACAGGATGCTAAGCTAATCTCGACCTGATGGATTGGTACGGGAATGAAGACGACGAGGAAGCGCTACAGCGCCGATTTCAAAGCCAAGGTGGCGCTGGAAGCGATCCGGGGTGACCTGACGCTGGCGGAGCTGGCAGCCAAGCACGGCGTGCACCACGCGATGATAGCATCGTGGAAACGCCAAGCGATCGACGGGATGGCTGGGACGTTCTCCGGGGTTGGCGACGTGGCCAAGGCCGTCACCGAAAGCGAGGTGGAAAAGCTGCACGCGAAGATCGGGCAACTGGTGGTGGAGCGGGATTTTTTGGCGAAAGCCTTCGGTCGATGAGCGTAGATCGGAGGCGAGCGATGGTGGAAGTTGCTCACAGCCGCCTGTCGATCTCGGCGCAATGCAATTTGCTACGGATCAGCCGCTCTTCCTATTACTACGCTCCGGTGCCGGAAACGGACGAGACGCTGGGACTGATGACGGTCATCGATGAGACTTTCATGGAATGCCCATGGTACGGCAGCCGCCAGATGGCGCGGCATCTGCGCCGGGCAGGTCATCAGGTAGGGCGCCGCCGGGCTCGACGGCTGATGGCGAAGATGGGCCTGACGCCGATCTACCAGCGGCCGCGCACGAGCGATCCGCACCCGCAGCACCGGGTCTATCCGTACCTGCTGCGCAAGTTGGTGATCGAGCGGCCCAATCACGTCTGGTGTGCCGACGTGACTTACATCGCGATGCGGCGCGGCTTCCTCTATCTGGTGGCGATCATGGACTGGGCGACGCGCAAGGTCTTGGCCTGGCGGTTGTCTAACACGATGGATGCCGGCTTCTGCGTGGCGGCGCTGGAGGAAGCGTTGGGCCGCTTCGGCAAGCCGGAGATCTTCAACACCGATCAGGGCAGCCAATTTACGTCGCAGGCCTTCACCAGCGTGCTGCGCGACGCCGAGGTCCGCATCAGCATGGACGGTCGGGGGCGGTGGATGGACAACGTCTTCATCGAGCGCCTGTGGCGATCCTTGAAGTACGAGTGCGTCTACCTCCATGCGTTCGAGACCGGCTCGGAGTTGCGTGCTGGCCTTGGCCGGTGGATCACCTATTATAACACCCAGCGTCCCCACTCGGGTCTTGCTGGGAAAACCCCGGCAGAGGCCTATGGGGGGTCCGGACAAGCAGATCATGGGGGGCATGCCCCCCATGATCTGATGATCAAGCAGGCGGCATGAACGACAATCGGGATTAGCTTAACTCAGCCGCCAAACTGTCCAAGAAGGCGGGACCACCTCACTCGTCGATATCTTCCAGCCTCAGGAATGCGCCAACTACTTCAGATCGTGCGGCTATGAACCAGAATGATCGAAAACTGCTCTAGTGAGTCATTGCGGCGCTCGCACGGACTATAGGTATCCGTCGTTCCGTTTCTCGAGTGTCGCGGGCCAAGCGATCTTGCAGCATTCTTCCAAAGATTGTTGGAGGCTTTCATGGAAGTCAGCCGGCGACCTCGCTCGGCGGAAGCTGGCGCATCGTTCATGCGAACCTTTCCTGTCCTGCAGTCGACTCCGGGACGTGGCCTCGTGATGGCCTCTCATATCTTGCCCCACGGGCGGTTCTTGCTTCGGTAAAGCAGCACGCGGCAACCCTTGCATTTCGCGAACTGGTCCACGTCGTCGGTCGCCAGGGTGCTACTGTCAGGGACATGCCATCTCACCAGGCAAAGGGACCGCCGGAGCATCGCGTGCAACACCTTAGCCTCTCCACCGCCCACGATTGTGGGCCGGTCCACGAGCAATTGCCATCGAGCAAATCAAGGCCCCCCCCCCTGAGACAAGGGGTAGGTCCAGGCCCCGGCCTCGTCTTCGGGTACCTGACCGCCAGGCACAAGAATCTTGCGCCTCGGGCCTGTAGGATTGGGAGTTCCCGTACCGCTTTCGCAGAAAGTAGCGTTAGGAAGTATTACGCTATATCAATAGTTTGCATATTTCTGCCAAATCGTGTTTCTTTGCAAATCAATGGCTTAATGTGACTTCAGGTTTTGAGCTTGCGTTTAAGCTTGCCGTCGTCCCGCTACTGCGACGCCGGCGTAGTGCTCGATGGGAAAGTGCAGTTTGCCGTGCATGTTGATATGGCGGAAGGCTACCGGCGCGATGTGCCCGAGATGCTCGGCCGGAAACCGATCCGCGCCCTCTCGGTCGACCACTTTCTGCATTGCCGCAGTGTTCCAGGCCATGACGATGTTGGTCAGCAGGGTAAGGGCTCCGGAGGTCGCGGCAACCTCGCGCAAGTTACGCGCGTGCTTGGCTTCAATCCGACCGGCGAAGATGGCGCGCTGAAGTTGGTGCACCGACTCGCCTTGTCCTAGGACGCGGTGCACTTCCCTGCGGAAGACCGGCTTTACAAGATAGTCGAGCAAGAACAAGCTGCGCAGCACTTTGCCAAGTAGCGTCCCGGCTTCGTAGACCGGCATGCCCTTCGCGGCGCTGCCGTGCCGTGCGATGATCGTCGCCGCAGAGCCATGTCCATTCTTAAGCGACAGGATTAAATGGAGCAGGCCATCCCAACCTTCTCGGGCAGCGCGGCTCACCCCAACTCGCTCAACCATGGGCTCCAAGCTCGCGGGCACGCTGACGTCGTGCGGCAGAAACAGCTTGCGGCTCGCAAGATCTGCCAGGCGTGGAGCAAGATCGAAGCCAAGGAGCTTGGCCGCTGCCATCGCGAAGTGCGTAAAGCCATGCGTGTCGACAGCGAGACGTTGGATTGCGATGATGTTTTGTTTCAAAGCTCCTTCAATGGCGACGCCCGCTTGCCGTTCGTTGAGCAGGACAGGTTGGTCATAGATCACAGCCCATCTGTCGCTGATGTGTGAGGTGGTCCCGCCTTCTTGGACAGTTTGGCGGCTGAGTTAAGCTAATCCCGGTTGTCGTTCATGCCGCCTGTTTGATCATCAGATCATGGGGGGCAT
>NZ_LGJH01000119.1 GCF_001298105.1 Novosphingobium sp. ST904
GGATCAGGCCCGCACGATCCGCATCCCGGTGCACATGATCGAGACGATCAACAAGCTGGTCCGCACCAGCCGCCAGTTCCTTCACGAGCAGGGCCGCGAACCCACGCCGGAAGAAATGGCCGAGCGCCTGTCCATGCCGCTCGAAAAGGTGAAGCGGGTTCTGAAGATCGCCAAGGAGCCGATCTCGCTCGAAACGCCGATCGGCGACGAGGAAGATTCGCATCTCGGCGATTTCATTCAGGACGCGAACGCGGTTATCCCGGTGGACGCCGCGATCCAGGCGAACCTCAAGGAAATGATCACCCGCACGCTTTCCTCGCTCACCCCGCGTGAAGAACGCGTGCTGCGCATGCGCTTCGGCATCGGCATGAACACCGACCATACGCTTGAGGAAGTCGGCCAGCAGTTCTCGGTTACCCGCGAACGTATCCGCCAGATCGAAGCCAAGGCCCTGCGCAAGCTCAAGCACCCGAGCCGGTCCCGCATCATGCGCGCCTTCCTGGATTAAGCCAGACAAGGGGGGCCGCAGGCATCCAGTCTGCCGCCCCCTCCTGGGCATTCCCCTTTCAGCGAACCGGGCCGCCCGGGCAGGCTTTCACAGCAACAGTCAAGCGCAGTCGAGGGGGAATTCCAGAGAACTCCCCCTTCCCCGGCCGGTCAGATTTTCGGGCCGATGACTCCTGCCTGCCTTCCGCTCTCGCCGATTTCCAGCATTCTGCGATCGTTGGCCGGGCATTCCCAGTTTGCGCCGTCGTTGACATCGCCAGCGCCTTTGTACCGCGCCATTGCCGGATACTTGCAGAGCGGCATGGTCCGTCCCGGTGCCTTCGAGAAATCCTTCACGCCAAATCCGTTGACCGGATAGAGCGTCGCCATCAGCGCGTCGGGAGCCCGGCCGTTTTCAACCCACTTCTCCATTGCTCCGATGGCATCGAACGTGTTCGGGCCAATGCCGCCCATACTGCAGTGCGGCGTTCCGGGCAGCCCGAACAGACGTACGCTCTGCTGCACCTTCGCATAACCGCCATGGCGCGATGCAAGCTGGTTGTAGAGGTTCGTCGAGGCGTAAGGGGTGAGTACGTTGTCGGAAAGATTGTGCCAGATCAGCAGACGCGTCCTGGACTTGAGCAGATTGTCGAACCCCTCCGGCCGGTGCCCAATGCCCGAAAAGGCCTTGCGCCGCAGGAGCGCAACTTCCGAACCGGGCACGACGATGTGGAAGTTCGAGACCTGACCGGTCCCTCCACTGGCGAAGCTGACGACCGAACGCGTATGGAAATTGCGATCGTTGTCATGGACGAAGACCTTGAGCATGGCATCGGCAAGGGGCCAATATCCATTGTTCGCGACATCGCCATTGTCCGAGCCCGGAAAAGGTTCCGCGGCCGAAAGGTCTGCAGGACGCTTGGGCGTAATGAACGACGTTCCCTGCAATTCACTGACGGCAAGGCCCGGCTGCACGACCGCGCCGCGTTCATCGGTGACTGCACTGATGAGCGTGCTCACAGTCTCGACCTGTTCTTTGGTAAAGCAGGTGCCCGATGCTTGCCCCGGTTTGCAGATCGGCAGATCGCGTTCCGGTCGGAAATTACAGGCGGCCGGATTCTGGATCAACCCATCCTGAACGCCGTCGAGCTTGTCGCATTGCGCCATGACGATGGGCTGGATCAGGGAAACGAGAGCAGGCGTCACTTGCGCCGCCGGTGATCGCAAGGACGCGATCGGGACACCGGCGAACTGGAACGCCCCACCTGACGTGTTGTAGGGCGATCCCGCTATGATGCCGTCGAATGCTTCAGGAAACAGGCTTGCGGCGACAAGCGCATCGCGTCCGCCGCCGGAACAGCCGTTGAAATAGGAATAGGCGATCGATTGCGGCCGATTGCGCAGCGCCCCGTAGAACGCCTTAGTGAAATCCTTCCCCATTTTCGAGAGCACTTTGTCTGCCCGGTAGTAGAAGTCCTCTATCGCGTCTTCATCCACTTCGCCCGACGGCTTCACCGCCCAGGTTCCGCCGGCCATTCCGGTGTGCCCCTCGTCAGTCGCGAAGATCGCGTATCCCTTTGTGATCGCGTCCATCGGTTTGCCCTGGCTCGTAATGACGATCGTCGGCATGGCCGGATCGCTTACGAAGAACTGGCCGCAGTGCCCCGAACAGCCGACCTGCATGTACTTCCCGTTCCAGTTGGCCGGAAAAGTCGCCATGAAATTCGCGGTCTTGCCGGTTGCAGGGTTGGTCACGAAGCTGCCGACTGCCTGACAGAATGCAGGCGTCGTGGCGGTCGAAGCGTAGAACCTTGCGCCTTCAGGCACCGTTGCGCCATTGGGAATGGCCTTTACCGTAACACCCTGGCCCAGCACGGATGCGACGTTTTGCAGTGCTGCGGCGCTGCAGGCGGCAGCCAAAGTCTCGTCATTGATCGAAGAGGGCTCCGGCCCTGAGGCAGCAACCGGCAGCGGGGCGTCGCTTGTACTGCAACCCGACAAGGCAATCGCCAGTACGCTGCAGGCCACATACCGTGCGCGCGTGAAATCGCGATATCCGATCATTTCGTTCTCCCTCCCGATCCGCCGCCCTTGCAGGCAGCTTCGGCATTATTTTTACCGACTAATCGGTAGATAATTTAGACCGAGGGGAGTTACAACGAATTTATTGCCGGGCCAGAAATAGTCCGCGGCCTCGGACAATGCGGTTTCCAACGCCAAATTCGGGATCGGCACGTGCCGGAGAGAAACCGCTTGTTCGTTTCTCAAAGGAAGGAGGTTCTGGCCTGAATACCAAGCGCCGCGATACCGCAGCGCCAGGCGTTGCAGTATCGCGTTAAATTCGCGTGGTTCCGCGGGCTGCGCCCTCAGACCGCGTTGGCGCGGATGATTTGCCGGTAGACGGCAGCGCTTGGCTTGAGCTTCCGCGCGTAGGTCTCGCGGTCGACGGCGGCCAGCCCGAACTGGGGCTTGTAACCTTGAAGCCACTCGAAGTTATCGATCAGCGACCAGTGCATGTAGCCCATAACGGGTACGCCCGCATCCATCGCATCGTGAAGCTGAGACAGGACCTGCGGAATGTACCAGGCGCGCTGCGATCATCGGGTGTTTCGAGGCCGTTTTCCGTGACGAAGATCGGCTTTCCGGTCTGCTGGTGAACATATTCGACCGTATTGCGCAGCGCCTGCGGCTGCTTGATCATCTCTTCGAGATGCGCACGATCGACGTAAGGCATGTCCGGGAGATCGGGAAGCTTGGCACCCTCGCCCGGAATCCGAACCTGCCGATAGGTCTGCACTCCCACGAAGTCTCCAGAGCGCTTGGCAACCTCCAGCCAGTCTCCATAAGCGGCCTTGCGCAGTTCCTGGTGCTTCGCGCCTTCGTTCGCGGGCTGGAAATCGACGAGGTTCAGCGTGACGCCGGTCGGAAGATCGCCCCGCGCCGCCTTGATCGCCTGCACCGATTTTTCATGGGCGGCCATGAGTTGCGGCGTCATGCCCTTGATATCGGGATGGTTCATCGTGACGAAGCGCGCGCTACCCGTCACGCGCGCAGCCTCCCGGTGCGCGGCCTCCTGCGCCTCGTCCAGCTTTCCGAAGTAGGCCTGTGACTGGGGCATGGTCCGATAGGTGAGGCCGACCTGCGGCTCGTTGATCGTGCAGGCAACGCCGATGATCGACGCAAGCTGACGCGCGGCCCGGTCACAATAATTGGCGAACAGGTCCGGCGAATCCGGATTGAGCCAGCCTCCTGCCTCAGCGAACCAACGAGGCGCCGCGACATGATAGAAGGTCATGACGGGCTCGATCCCCGCTTCGCGCAGAGCTTCTGCAAAGCGGCGATAATAGTCGATCTCGGCTTGAGAAAACTGACCTCTCGTCGGCTCGATGCGGGACCATTCGATGGAAAAGCGATAGGAATTGAGCCCGATCGCCTTCATCACCGCAATGTCTTCCCGCCAACGGTGATAGCTGTCGTCGGCATCGCCGGAAAACTCCGCGAACGTCTGCGGCTTGACGTGCTCCATCAGCCACAGATCCGCGTTCACGTTATTGCCTTCGATCTGGTAACCCGCCGTCGAAGCGCCCCAGCGAAAGCCTTTGGGAAACCGGCGCGAAGCCGGTGCGGCCAGTGCGGCGGATGCGCCGATGCCGGCAGCGCCCGCGACCATTGCAGCAGTCGCAGCCATTGCCTTGCGGCGGTCGAAACGAACCTGTCGATCCTCCATAATCTCTCTCCCATTCGATCTATGTTCTTTGTCGCGACCCTGCTTTGCGCGGTATCGCCGTATGCCTGTGGGCGACCCATCGGCATATGATTTGGCGCGGAAGCGGAAAATTGCTGCCGCGCCGAAGTCTTCAGTTCGTGCGAATGTACCTTGCGCGCTTCGCCTCGGTTGCGCGCCGCGCTTCCTCCACGGCCATTTCCTCCGTCGCGAACAACAGGCTGTCTAGCACCGATGCCAAATGGCCGCGCATGGCCGCCCTTGCCGCCGCCGCATCGCCCGCCTCGATCGTGGCAAGTACTGCCGTATGCTCGTCCACCACGGGCTTCACATTGGCCGTTCTGGCCTTGTCGTGCAGGAGGGCGCTTTCGGGCGAAGCCTCGCGAAGGTCCCACAAACGCTCGACAAGATCGATCATCGCGCGATTGCGCGTCGCCCTTGCGATTGCCAGATGGAAAGCCCGGTCCGCGCGTTCCTTGCCAAGCGGATCGCAATTCTCGCTGGCAATCTGGTCAACGAGCGATGAAATTTCCCGCAGATCCTCGGCAGTCGCCTGGGTTGCCGCAAGAGCCGCCACTTCCCCTTCGACCATGAGACGCGCCTCGGTCAGTTCGAACGCGGTCATATCGAAGCCGGGCACATCGTTATGGCCGGGCAGGCGCACGACATAGGCACCCGATCCAATCCGCGTCTCCACGAAGCCCTGCACTTCGAGCGCGATGATCGCCTCGCGCACGATCGGCCGGCTGACGCCGTAGATGGTACACATGTCCCTTTCCGCGGGCAGGCGCGACCCCACGACGTAACGGCCCGCCACCAGTTCCTCCATCAGCTTGCGGGCAAGCTCCTGATAGAGCCGCCCTCCGGAGGCATTTTCACGTTCAGACATATTGCTCTCTTTTGGCCTGACCAATATACGAGAAGTTGTACAGAACGACACCGCGCCGTCAAGGCGGGCGGAACAGGGAGCCGGAACGCCAGATGTTTATCCATAGCGCCAGGGTCATCGTGACCTGCCCGGGCCGCAACTTCGTGACTCTCAAGATCGAGACAGATCAGGGCGTCTACGGAATCGGCGACGCTACGCTCAACGGGCGCGAGAAGGCCGTCGTATCCTATCTGGAGGATCACGTTATCCCCTGCCTGATCGGCATGGATCCGCGCCGCATCGAGGACATCTGGCAATATCTCTATCGCGGAGCCTATGGGCGGCGCGGCCCCGTAACGATGCGCGCGATCGCCGCGGTCGACATGGCGCTGTGGGATATCAAGGGCAAGATGGCCGGAATGCCGGTCTACGATCTTCTGGGCGGGCGCAGCCGCGATCGCGTCATGGTCTACGGCCATGCCAATGGCGGCGATATCGCCGAAACGGTCGATGCCGTGGGCCAGTACATCGACATGGGGTACAAGGCCATCCGCGCCCAGACCGGAATTCCCGGCATCAAGGACGCCTATGGCGTGGGCCGGGGCAAGCTGTTCTACGAGCCTGCCGACGCCGCGCTTCCTTCGGTAACGGGCTGGGATACGCGCAAGGCGCTCAACCACGTGCCCCGCCTTTTCGAAAGCTGCGAGAGACTTACGGCTTCGGCCACCACCTGCTGCATGACGGCCATCACCGCTACACGCCGCAGGAGGCCGCCAACCTCGGCAAGATGCTGGAACCGTTCCAGCTGTTCTGGCTGGAGGACTGCACGCCTGCCGAAAATCAGGAGGCCTTCCGCCTCGTGCGCCAGCATACCACCACGCCGCTGGCGGTGGGCGAGATATTCAACACGATCTGGGATGCCAAGGACCTGATCCAGAACCAGCTCATCGACTATATCCGCTGCACGGTCGTCGGCGCGGGCGGCCTCACGCACTTGCGCCGCATCGCCGATCTGGCCGCCCTCTACCAGATCCGCACCGGCTGCCACGGCGCGACGGACCTTTCCCCGGTGACGATGGGCTGCGCCCTGCATTTCGACACCTGGGTCCCCAATTTCGGCATCCAGGAATACATGCGCCACAGCGAGGAAACCGATGCGGTGTTCCCGCACGATTACCGCTTCGAAGATGGCCATCTCATCTGCGGCGAAACGCCCGGACACGGCGTCGACATCGACGAGGAGCTGGCGGCAAAGTATCCCTACAAGCCGGCCTATCTTCCCGTCGCCCGCCTCGAAGACGGCACGATGTGGAACTGGTGATCGAAGGGCGCCCCCTGGGGCGCCCTTTTCACATCATTTGTCGAGCGTGATCGCGGCGACGACCGCCTTGCCGCCCTTGCCGGCGAAGTCGAGCTTCAGCACGCCGCCCCTGACATCTACAGCAAAGGTGATCGACTTTGCCTTCAGCGCGCCGCCGGCCGATGCGGCAATATTGAAGGCCGGCACTGCGAGAGCGCCGTTCGCCGATATTGCCATCATCGCGCTGCCCGGTGCCGCCGGGCTCGGCTGGAAGGTGAGCACCGTCACCTTCCAGCGGCCGTCCGGAGCCGGTATCGCATAGGAGAACGCCTCGCCTTCGCGCCAGAACTCGAAGAGCTCCGGAGACCCGGCTTCGACCCGGCGCGGATTGGCCGCCTTGCGGCCGAAGCCCTCCATGTTGAGGATCATGGGCGCGCCGCCGGTCACGAAATTGTCCGAGCCGAACCGGCGCCCCGCCACGGCCCGCCCCGCCAGATCGCCGGCATCGATCGCAATGCCGGAAAGGGCCGGATTCGGACCGGTCCACACGGTGGCATCGCTCACCTTCGCGCCGCCGACCTCGGCATCGACCACCGCGCGGTTTTCCCCGGGAGCAAGCCTGACATCCGGCCAGATGCATATGCGGTCGGGGCAGTCGGTCTCGCCAATCATCTGGCCATTGACGGTAAGCCGGGCCTTCGCGGCGTTGGAATAGGCCCTGACCTCCATGACCGCATAGGCCCTGTCGACGTAGCGCTTGCCCGTCAGATGGATCATCGGCTCCGGATTCCACTGCGCCTTGTAGTAGTAGAAGGCGTCCTTCCGGGTCTTGCGATCGAAGCTCACCAACCCCTTCGTATTGAGGTCGATCGCATCGCCCTCCTGCCGCAAGTCGCTGGGGAAATCGAACATGTTCCACGCCCAGCTGGCGAACACATAATCCCGCTCGCGAATGACCGGCCAGTTCTCTTCATGAACGAAGGATTCGAATTCTTCCGGCTGGGGGCGTCCCGCCATGTTCACGAAGCCGGCACGCACATTGTCGCTGTGCTGGGTGAGCGATCCTCCGCCGCCGTATTCCGAAACCGAAATCGGCAAGGTGGGATGATCCGCATGAAGCTTGTCCAGCGCTTCGCCGAACTGCCTGCGCGCATCGGTCGGGTTGGGCATGTACCAGCCGTAGTAACGGTTGTAGCCGATAAGATCGGCGGCCCCGGCCAGCCCTTCGCCGGCCGTCTTGAACATCGTCAGCCCTTCGCAGCAATCAGCAAAAGTGGTCGGGCGTGACGGGTCTTCCTGCTTGGCGATCTGGTTGAGATGCCTGAGCAGCGCAAGCGGCTGTGGCGGCTCTCCCTGGACGCCGAAACCCTTGGCGGAATCGACCTCGTTGCCCACCGACCACATCATGATCGAGGGATGGTTGTAGTTCTGCCGGATCTGCTCGCGAAGCTGCTGCTCCGCATTCGCCCATAGCCGGTCGCTGCCCTTCCCGCCCGACAGCGAAGGCGTCGTGACATAGGGCAGCTCCGCCCAGACCACCATGCCGGAGCGATCTGCCTCGTCCGACCATGCATCGGCGTGCTGATAGTGGGCCTGCCTCACCGGTATTGGCCCCCAGTTCCTCGATCATGCGCATGTCGCGGGCATGGTCTTCATCCGAAAGCGCCCATCCCTTGCCCATGACGTCCTGATGGCGGGAAACCCCCTGCAGCTTCACATGCTTGCCATTCAGGAAGAAGCCGGCATTGGCATCGAACGAGAACGATCGCACGCCCAGCGGCACGGTGACAGTCTGCCTTGCCGCCCCCGGCTCCCTCGTCTCGACCGCAATGGAGTACATGTAGGGGTCGGCCCGGCCGTTCCACAGGTGCGGGCGGGGAAGCGACAGGCTCACCTGCCGGGAATCCTGCCCCGGCGCCAGGCTCAACGTCTGCGACTGTGTTGCCACCGTTCGCCCCCCGGCATCGCGAAGGGTTGTGGTCATCACCATTTTTCGGGGTGATGCGCCCTGATTGCGCAGGCGAACCAGCACGTCCACGCTTGCGCTTTCCGGCGTGACCGAAGTGGCCTTCGCGTAAACGCCGGGCCCGCCGAAATCGAGCAGATCGACACCGGCATCCGGCGCCGTCAGCAGGGTCACGCCCCGGTAGATTCCGCCATTGACGAAGAAATCGCCCGAAAGCGGTATGACCTGCCCGCTTTCGTTGTCCGCGGTAGGCTTCGAATTGTCCGCCCGCACGACGACCAGATTATCCTGGCCCGGCTTCCAGACGGCTGTAACATCGATCCTGAAGCGCGCGAACGCTCCTTCGTGCCGCCCCACATGCGTGCCGTTCACCCATATGTCGGCAATCTTGCCCACGCCCGCGAAGTCAAGGAACTGTCGCTCGCGCGCGGCTGCCCGGGGCGCCTTGACGTGGAGTCGATACCAGCCCGCCCCCTGATAGTTGTTGGCGGACGAGGATCGCTCCTTCACATACTCCCCAAGCCGTTCCAGGTGTGCGGAACGGAAACCGTCTGCCAGGCCGCATCGTCGAAACCTTGCCGGCTGGCCTCCTCCGGCTGATCGCCGACCTGGAACCGCCAGCCTTGCGATAGATCGAGCACGGACCTGCCCTGCGCCGCGGGCTGCTGGGCGCTTGCCGCCTGGGCGACGGAAGGAGCGAAAGCAGAACAGCAGCAGCCAAGCAGTGCCGCAAACAGGGCGCGCTTGCCCTTCGCATATCTTGTCACCGGAGCATCCCCATTGCAACTTTTTGGACTGACCATCATGGACCAATCGGTCCAACTCTGTCAGTCAAATGAGGTTGGTCAATGGCGAGCGGAAATGCCAATGGCGCGCAGGCGGCGTTCCGGCACGCCCGCACCCTGTATCCACTTCGAAATCAGCGGGAAGAATTGCCCCTTGCGCCTGCCGGCGTTTCGCTTCCCAGCAAATCCGCCCGATCCGCGTAACGCAGCAGCGCCTTGTGAGTGCGCCTCACCTGAATGGCCCAGATTCGCTGCGCCAAGTCCACTTCCCGGTGAGAAATGGCATCGAAGAGCAATTCGCGCTCCACCCGCATCGCCCGCAGACGTTCCTCATCCGCGACGGACATGCGCGCAAAGGCGGCGCGGTAACTATAAGTGGTATCCCATAGCCATTCTATGATGTGAGACAGCAGCGGCGCCCGATGCCCGCTGAAACAGAGCACATGGAATTCGCGAGTAAGCGCGAGATATTCCTCATACCCCAAATCATCGGCAAGGCGATCTTTGAGCTGGCGAAGCGCGTCGATCGCCTCCTCGCCAAGATGGGGAATGCTTTCGGCCAGCAGCATCGGTTCGAGAACCTCGCGGATGCGATAGGAAACATCCATGTCCTCCACGGTCCGGCTGACCACCTTCGCGCTCGCATTGGCGCGCAGCGAAACCATTCCCCGCTTTTCGAGTATTCTCAACGCATCGCGCACCGGGATCCGGCTCGTTCCCAACTCCACCGCAAGCTCGTCCTGCTTGATCGGCTCGCCGGCGGCAAGACGCCCCGTCATGATCCGCTCCGCGATGATCCTGGCAACTCGGTCGCCCGCCAGATCGGATTCATCGCCCATTCCATTGCCCTTCAAGATCGTTAGCTCCGCATCGTAGACTTCCCGCATTTCCGGGGCAAGGCGCCTCCCGATTTGCAAACACCATGGAACCATGCGACAGGTATTGTATACAATCTGAAAACTGGGAGAATGACTTTGTCGCTTGAAGGCAAGACAGCCGTCGTCACCGGCGGAGCACGCGGACTGGGCCGCGCCATCGCTCTTCGGCTCGCGGCCGACGGTGCTTCAGTAGCCGTCTGGGACCTGAACGAGGCCGGAGCCCGCGAGACCGCTCAATTGATCGCCGAACGCGGCGGGCAGGCCATAGGTCTGGCGGCGGACAGTTCCCTCGCGGGCCAGATCAGCGATGCGGCGGTCAGGAGCCGCGAAGCGCTAGGCCCGATTTCGATACTGGTGAACAATGCCGCGCTCTCTCCATTCGCGAAGTTCGAGGAACTCGACGAGGAGACATGGGACAAGCTGATGGCCATCAATCTCAAGGGCCCGTTCCTCTGCGTCAAGGAAATCGTCCCTGACATGCTGGCACTCGGCTGGGGGCGGATCATCAATATCGCATCGTCGTCGGCACAGGCAGGGACGCCCAATCAGGCGCACTACGCTGCGTCAAAAGGTGGGGTTCTGGGTTTCACGAAGGCGCTCGCCATGGAATTCGCGCAGCGCGGCATCACCGTCAATGCCGTTCCGCCGGGGTTCGTGAACACCGAAGGGCTGCAGGAATCTCCCGTCGATGTAGCGGCATATGCACCGATGACACCGATGGGACGCGCGGGACGGCCCGAAAACATCGCAGCCGCAGTGGCATTTCTGGCATCGGAAGACGCCGACTACATCACGGGCCATACGCTGAGCGTGAATGGCGGCCGCTATCTCAACTGATGAAAGCTTGAGGATCGCATGAAAGAAAAGGGGGCAGCCTTCGCCGCCCCTTTTTTATACCGGGTGCCGGAAAGGCCCTACTTTGCGGCAGGAACCTTGGCCAGATCCGCATCGATCTGCTTCAGCTTCTCGTCAGTCAGCGCATCGCCGGCATAGGACTGGAGCTGCTGCAGCGTCATGGAACGCGCCATATCGATCTGCGGATTGCTGATCATCTCGTGAATATACTTGTCGAGGACGGCCTTGGTCTGCGGGTTGTCCAGCAACGTGCCGAGATCGGTATTGATTGAATAGACCGGCGCCGCAGGCGCTTCGGCAGCAATCGCGGGCGAAAGCGCCGCGGGCACGGCAAGCGCGGCTGCACCTGCAAGCATCAGGTTGCGAAACATTCCCATTTCAGTTCCTTTCAGGTTGATCTCTCCGAGCCGGCACATTGCCACCGGCGCTCCATCCCTTGTCCCTGCCTCATGTACCCTGATCCGGACCGCATCCCGCCTTGCACCGGGAGCGACTCCTCCAGAGCCTTCGGCAGCCAGACTGATATACCAACCGTTCGGTTCCTCAACGCAAATCGCCATGGCCGGACAGTGTTGCGAGAATCGCCGGACTGGAAAGCGATAACCAAGGACAGCCGATTGTGGATTCGCGCAGCTTTGCGGCAACCCCGACCCGTCGATATCGGCACAGCGATGGACTTTCGGCCGCGTCCTGCATCAGGCTTCCTGCAAAATCCGCTTTATTGCCGCCATCGCTTCCCTGGCCTGCACGGAGGCCGTTTGCCCTGCCCGCACACGCGCAAGACTGGGGCACTCGATCCCGATCGTCACATCCGATGGCGCAGCGCGCAGGATCTCCAGCAACGGGAATTCTCCTTCGCCGGGATAAAGACGATGCCCGATCGCCTCGCTCGCGGCAATTTCCGGCGGCACCTGCAAAGGCCCGTCGCAGAGCTGGACGTAACGGATCATTCCTTCGGGAAGTGCCGCAATATCGGCCACCGATCCCCCGGACCTGATCAGATGGAACGGATCGAGGACGACACCGGCATCCGCGCCGGACGCGGCGATGAGTTCGGCGGCCTGCTGCAGCGAGCTGGTCTTCCCTCCCGCAACCGGTTCCAGATTGGCGCCGATGCCGTATTCCGCCGCGATCTCTGCAAATTTGCCGAGCAGTTCGGCGGATTGCCCGCGGTCGGGATTGGAGTAGTTGAGCACAAGGGCCGTTTTCCCTCCAAGCCGGGCGCCGCGCTCAAGCGCGGGCCTATAGGCTTCGAGCGCTTCGACGGAATGAAGATCGAAAACCTCCAGCGTCTCTATCGCGATACCCGTGTCCCGGATGCGGCGCGCACAATCCGCTTCCTTTTCCGCCGTGCAGGCAGACGATGGATAGAGCGCCGGCGGCTGAACCCACAGGCTGATCGTACCGAAGCCCGCCTCTGCGGCCGCTTCGATCAGTTCCATCGGCTCGGTGTCGGTAAGCGTAAGACTGTCCAGCGAGAATTTCGGCATCACTCTCTCCCTTGTGCCGCCCGTTCAGGGCGCGCTGTGCGGTCAAGCTAGCCACCGAACGTACCGTGCCGCGACATCTCCCCGGCGAACTTCGATTCGGGGCGAGCACCACAACACCTTACCGACCAGTTGGTTTTCATGGCAAGGTCAGCCGTCACTGCCCCGTCGACCCCAAACCCGATATTGTATTCAATGCTATTCCAGCACCCATTGAACACACCAATTTACCCTTGGGCGCCACGATATACGCAATGATCGTATACAGGATGAATCGGCCTGCCTATTCGCCGCCGCAATTTTTGCTGGTAGGCAGGCCCTCCGGCAGACAAGGATCGCGCGGTCACCCGCGATTCCGCGCGAAGTCAGAACCATCGGGAATTGGGAGAATGCAAATGGCCGTAAACAGCACCGTCGCATTGGTCACGGGCGCCAGCCGCGGCGCGGGCAGAGGGATTGCGCGGGCTCTCGGCGCTCATGGCTGCACCGTCTACGTCACCGGCCGCACGCTCAATCCCGGAGACGCGGAAGTGCCCGGAACCATCCATGCAACCGCTCTTGAAGTGACCGAAGCCGGCGGAAACGGCATCGCGGTTCAGTGCGACCATGGCGACGATCAACAGGTCAAGGCTCTGATTGACAGGATCATCGAAGAGCAAGGGCGCCTGGACATACTCATCAACAATGCCTGCTATCAAAGCCATGCGATTTCGGCGCCGGGCCAATTCTGGGAAAAGCCCCTCGAGATTGCCGAGATGATGAATGTGGGCCTGCGCAGCGGCTTTGTCGCAAGCTGGTACGCCGCACCGCACATGGTGAAGCAGGACAAGGGCCTTGTGCTGTTCACCTCCTCACCCGGCGCAAACCACTACTGCTTCGGCCCCTGCTATGGCGCGCAAAAGGCTGGCGTGGACAAGATGGCGCATGACATGGGCATCGATTTTGCCGATTCCGGATCGCATGTTGCTGCAGCTTCGATCTGGATGGGCCCACTGACGACCGAACGGCTTCTCGAGATGATGGAGGCTGCGCCCGACAAGTTCGGCCACCTTGAAGGCAAACTCGAATCCACCGAATATACGGGCCATGTCGCCTGGGCGATGTTCAACGATCCGCGCATGATGGAGCGCTGGAACGGAAAGGTCGTCATCGGCGCCGAAGTCGGCCGGGAGTATGAGATAAAGGATCGCGGTGGCAACTACCCGCTTTCGGTCCGCAGGACGACCGACACGCCAACCCCGGAATTCGCGGCCTACAAGGTGAAGTAAGCACGGCGTTCCTCGGCGCCTCTCTCGGCAGATGAGCCGGCGCCGATAAACTGCTCCTCTCCACCGGCGGGCTCATCAGCAGCCCGCAGGACAGCACCGCGCACATGCGGGCAATCGCCTGCACGTTATTCGCCGCACATTGTCCGGCTAAAATGTGCCGCTTTCCGGCTCATTCCCTTACGCGCGGATCAATCTCCGGCCTGGCGCGCGCAGCAGTGGCACGATTTCGGTTGCACGATATACCAACTGGTTGGTAGCTTTGTTTTCAGTCGAGAGACCGGGGATCTTTACGTCAGGATTCTCGCGTGACGAAAATCATGCGCACAACGCAGCCGGGCCAGCGTCCGCGGCGAGGTGAGCAGCCCGAAAACGATAAAGTCCTGGAGAGAATTGTGACCGAGGAACTGGCCCTGAAGGACCGCGACTACCTTACGGACCCTACGCTCCTGAAGGACCCCTACGAATATTTCAGGGCCTGCGTGCGCAAGGCCCGGTCTACCAGCCCAAGACCCGGGATCTGCTGATCGTTACCGGATTTTACGAGACGCTCGAAGTCCTGAACAATCCCCGGGACTTCTCCTCCTCCATCGCCCCCGGCGGCCCGGCGCTCCCCCTCCCCTTCACACCCGAGGGCGACGACATCACCGCGCAGATCGAGGCGCATCGCGACCAGATCGTTGCCGGCGATCTTCTGGTCGCGCTTGACGACGTCCATCATGCCAATGCACGCGCCGTGCTCAACCGCCTGTTCGTTCCCTCCCGCCTCAAGGCGAACGAGGAATACATTCAGCATCTTGCCGACCGGATCGTCCGCGATGTGGTGCGCACGGGCCGATGCGAGCTGATCAAGGAGATCTCGGTTCCGTTCGTCACCCTCGTGATCGCGGATTTGCTCGGTGTTCCGTCCGAGGACCGCGAAGTGTTCAGCAATATCCTCGACCAGGGTCCGCCTCCGGGCAGCATCGCGGCGGAAGGGGCGACGACGGATGTCGGCCCGCTGGAATTCATGGCCGGTTACTTCGTCCGCTACCTCATGGAGCGCAGGGCCGCTCCAAACGGTGACGTTCTCAGCGACCTGGCGACGGCCACCTATCCCGACGGATCGCTTCCGGACATCATCGATCTCGTCAAGATGAGCACTTTCCTGTTCGGAGCCGGTGCGGACACGAGCGCCAAGCTGCTCGGCAATGCCATGCTCTATCTGGCCCGCATGCCGGATTTGCAGCAGCAACTGCGCGAGGATCGCAGCCTGATTCCGGCCTTCATCGAGGAAATCCTTCGCCTGGAGGGCTCAAGCAAGGTGACATTCCGTCTGGCGCGCCGACCGACGAAGATCGGCGAGATGGAAATTGCGCCGGGAACCAAGGTGATGCTCGCGCTGGCGGCCGCCAATCGAGATCCCGCCCGCTGGGACAATCCCGATCAGTTCGAGCTGAACCGCCCAAAACTGCGCGAGCAGGTCGCATTCGGTCGTGGTGGCCACGTCTGCTCGGGGGCCCCGCTCGCGAGAGTGGAAATCCGCATCATCATCGAGCGGTTTCTGGAACATACCAGCCACATCGCCCTTGACGAAGCCCGGCACGGTTCCGCGTCCGCACCCGATCTCAGCTACGAACCGAGCTTCATCATCCGCGGGCTGGAAGAGCTCCATCTGAAATTCACGCCGGCCGCGGCCTGATCCCCCATCCTTTTTGCGAGGAAATTACATGACCAGGAAAACAGTCATCGTCACCGGCGCAGCCGGTGGCATCGGGCTCGGTATTGCCCAGCGCTTTGCCCGCGACGGCCATCCGACCGCGATGCTCGACATGAACGCAGAGCTGCTGGAAAACGAAGCGGAAGCTTTGCGGGCAGAGGGACATCAGGTCCTCACCCATGCGCTCGACATTACCGATCGCGAAGCCATCGATGCCGCCTATGCCCGGGTCCGGAAAGAGTTCGGCCCGGTCGGCATTGTCATCGCCAACGCCGGCATCTCGGAATTCGTACCCTTCGCCGACCTCAGCCAGGCCTTGTGGGATCGCATGCTGGCGGTCAATCTGACCGGCGTATTCCACACGGTGCAGGCCGCCCTGCCGGACATGATCGACCAGTCCTGGGGCAGGATCGTCACGATTTCATCGCAGGCCGCACAGTCCGGCGGGCCGCAGCAGGTCCACTATTCGGCATCGAAGGGCGGCGTCATCGGCATGACCAAGGCACTCGCGCGCGAATTCGCGCCGCACGGCATCACGGTGAACACCATCCCGCCCTCGCTCGTCGAGACGCCGACCATGCACCGCCACGCGGAGAGCAGCGGCTTTCCGCTGGAGGCCATCGTCCAGATGATCCCGATCTCCCGCCCCGGCACGCCCGCAGACATCGCTGGAGCATGCGCCTACCTCGCATCCGAGGATGCGAGCTATGTCACCGGCCAGGTTCTCGGCGTGAACGGCGGCATGTACATGTAGTGCGCCCCTTGGCCTGAACGCCTGTGCGCCGGTCCCTCGTCAGGCTCACCAGGTCGCAGCTTCCACCTTGACCTTGCCGTCCAGTACCGCGATCGGATCCGCGGCAATCTGCGGATAGTACCGCTTCAGCATGGCATGCCAATCGTCGGGCAGGTCGGCAAAGCGGCTGACCTTGCCCCCGTTCGCGAACAGCGCCAGCGATCCGGGCCGGTCGTCCATCTTCAGCCATGCCGGCCAGCTGCGAACATCGTTCGACTGGACGCGGGCGTTGACGGTCGTGGTTCGGGGGTCGAGCACGATTTCGCGCGGACCGGCGATCGTGCTGACTTCGTTGAGGAAGGATACCGAGCCGTCCGGCGCGGTGACGCGCGCGTGCGAGCGGTCGCGAAGGGCCAGTTCGGTACGGCCGAGCGGGAAGAAGCTGACCGGCATATGTTCATGCTCGTATTTCGGCTGGCCGGGCACTTCCGGGATGACGAACTCGTTGTCGGCCGACACTTTCAGGTGAGTGGGAACAGGCCCGCGCCCGCCGACCGTCACCGTCTCCCCGGTGACGGGGTTGCGCAAGGTTTTCAACCGCTCGCCGGTCTGTACATCGACGCGGAAACTGATCTCCAGATCGATGAGCTCGAAGCTGCCGTCGGCATTTTGCGTCACGCGCTGGATGGCCCCGAGGTTCAGGGCGTACATGGGAACGAGGTCACCACCCGTCGATGCCATGTATGGCCCCTTGATCCAGGAAAACAGCAATCCGTCATCCGTGCGGTAGCGCAGCTTGCGATAGATCAGCCGGGCATCGGCAGGGTCGGCAGGATCAAGCTGACGCGCCGCCGCTCGTGCCGTTACCGATGGCAGCGCGGTAGACGCGGCCATCCCCAGCCCCAGTTTCAAGGCGTCTCGCCGCCCCGGCCGGGCAATATCGAACATGCTGGACATCACACACCCCGCGTCATGGAAGCTCTATTCTTGCCCATGACCGAAGAACCGGCACAGCTCTTGCGCGATTATCCGCCGTTCGGGGAATTGAGAGCGAAGCGCCTCCGCTCTACTCATATGCCGTCCTGTCAAGCCTGCCGGTTGCGCGCAACAAGGCGCCTCGGCCACCAGCACGTCGGACCGGGCCAGGGCGACAGCAAGCTGTGCGGCGCGGAAGCTCTGATCCGCAACGAGAATGTCGATCGTAGAACGCAGGCCGAAGCCATATTCCGCGCGGACGCCCTTGAGCGCGAGATCGGCGGCGGAGAGCCCTTCGCCATTGGCGCGAAGCCTGCCCTGTGCCGCCTTCAACATGGCCCAGGCCGTGTCCGCGCCGCGCACGGCTTCGCGCTCAGCCGCATCGGCCTGAAACCGCTCTGCCCGATTGTTTGCCTCGGCCTGCCGCACGCGCGAGGAGACGAGACCGCCCGTGAGCAAGGGCACCCGCAGTGTCATCCCGACAGAGGCGGCGCCTTCGAAATCGCGCAGGTTCCCGCCGGCCAGCCTTCCGCCGCGCCCGTAAGCCCCGCCAAGATCGACGGAAGCGCGCTCGCCCGCGCCCGATCAATTCGCGCGGTCGAAGCCTCCACCGCAAGGCGCTGCTGGAGCAGCAGGGGATTGGCCGCTTCCGCCGCCCGGCGCGCATCGTCGTTGCTGGCGGGCAGCGCGGCCGGCGATGGGACATCGGCCGTCAGCACGCCCGCGTCACGTCCCACGGCCGCGCGATAGGTCGCCGCCGCCGTGGCAAGCGCGCCTTCGGCATCGGCAAGGTTGGCGATGACGGTGGAACGCTGTGCTTCGAGCTGCGCGACGTCGGTGCGCGTCGCCTGCCCGAGATCGTAGCGAGCGCGGGTTTCGGCGACCTGGGTATCCAGCCGCTCGATGCCGACGCGGGCCACTTCCACCGCCTGCTGGTTGTAGAGCAGCGCGGCATAAGCAGCGACGACGCCTTGCAGGATCGCCGCTGCAGTGTCGCGCAGTCCTTCCTCCCCGGCGGCGACATCCCCGTTCGCCGCGCGCACCGCCGAAGAAACCCGGCCACCGGTCCAGACCGGCAGGGCCAGGTTCGCGGTCAGCGATCCTGCCCTGCCATAGCCCTGCCGGTCGTAGCCGGCATCGCCATCGACCGACACCGTGGGCCGGGCGAGCGCCCGCTCCTGTTCAGGCGTTTCGGCAAGGGCTTCCTGCCGGGCGCGGGCGGCGGCAAGCTGCGGGTTGGACTCGTAAGCGGCGGCTATCGCCTCGCCGAGGGTTTCGGCCGAAGCCGGAGAGGCGAGCAGCAAGGCGGACACGGCCCAGGCCGATCCTCTTTGCATGGCCCTATTCATGGCGCAGCGCCCATGCCGGAGCCGCACGGCTGGCCCGCAGCGATTGGCCCAGTACCGTCAGGATCGCGATCACCGTTGCCAGCAGGCTGCCACCGATGAAGAAGAGCGGCGAAAGCGCGATGCGGTCGTCGAAGCCGGCCAGCCATGTCCGCATCGCCACGAAGGCAAGCGGCCATGCCAGCAGGTTGGCCAGCAGCACGGGGCGCAGGAACTGGCCGACCAGCAGCCTGGCGATATCGCCGGAGGATGCCCCAAGGGTCTTGCGGATGCCGATTTCCTTGATCCGCATCTGGGTGTTGTAGGACGCCAGCCCCCATAGCCCGACGCAGCCGATCAGCACGGCAAGGCCCGCGCCAATGGCGAAGAGCCGCGTCGCGCGGTCGTCCGCCTCATAGAACTTGCCAAGCTGAGTGTCGGCGGTTTCCGCCTCGAACGGCACTTGCGGCACGGTGCGTTGCCAGATCGCGCGCACGGCATCCATCGTCACGCGCGGATCGCCGGCGAAGCGGATCGAGGCGACTGTCGTGTAGGCCTTTTCCGGCTCGCTGTAATAGACGTAGTAGCTGGCGCTGTTGGGTTCGCGCGGCGAGAAGAAGCGCATGTCCTCGACCACGCCGATGATCGTGCGTGGGCGATTGCCACCGACAGTCTTGCCAATGGCATCCTCTGGCGAGCGGAAGCCGAGCGTCGATACCGCGCGGCGGTTGATGACGATGTTGCGTTGCTGCCCGTCGGTGCGGGAAAGCGCATCGTCGTCGCGGTGGCTCTCGTCGAACACGCGGCCGGCAAGGATTCGGGTGCCGTGAACCTTGAAGAAATCGGGCCCGACGATCATCCAGCGCAGCGAAGGCCCGTCTCCGGCGCGCCCCGGCAGGGGCACGTTATCGGCGTTGTTCTCGCCGCTGCCGCCCACCGCATTGTTGCCGAGCGCGGCGGCACGAACCGAAGGCAGTTCGCGGATCGCCGCCACGACCGCGCGCGTTTGTGCGGTGGCGACAAGGCTGTCGCGGGTGGAGAGCACCACCATCAGCCCCTCTCGCTGGAAGCCGAGATCGGATTGCCGGACATGGCGGGTCTGCGCGACCAGCACGCCGGTGCCGACCATGAAGGCGATGGCAAGGCCGAACTGGAGCACGACCAGCCCCTCCCGAACGCGGGTTCCCACGCGGCCGCCGCCGGGCGAACGGGCAGAAGCCAGCACACTCGCAGCCGGGTATCCGGAAAGCAGCAGCGCCGGATAGAAGCCCGCCAGCAGGCCGACGACGAGCGTCAGCACCACCAGCGCGGGAACGACCAGCGCATAGGGGATCGAAAGCGTCAGGCCGCCGGCGGCATTGACCAGCGGCAGGCTCAGTTCGGCCAGAATGAGCCCCAGCAGGGCCGCGACGCCGACCGTCAGCATGGCTTCGGACAGGAACTGCCGCACCAGCGCAAGCCGGTCCGCGCCGAGCACCTTGCGCATGGCGACTTCACGGGCACGCAGATTGGCGCGTGCCGTTGCCAGATTGACGTAGTTCACGGTGGCCACCAGCAGCGTCAGAAGTCCTACGATCGCAAGCGTGACGACGGTGATCTTCTGGCTGGCGCTGGCCTGCCCTTCCGGTTCCAGATGCATGCGGGCAAGCGGCAGCAGCGAGATTTGCTGCGTCTTCCAGGCATCCTTGCCCAGATCGGCAAGGCCCCGCCGGTTCACGAAAGGCGGCAGCTTCTGTTCGAAAGCGCGCGCGGCCTCCGGCGTGTCGAACCGCAGGAACGTCTGGAGCGAGGAACTGCCCCAATGAAACCACTGCGGCACAGGCGGCGTGGTGGGCATCGGCACCAGCAGCGACAGCTTGAAATCGGTATTCCTGGGCAGATCACGGAAAACCCCGGCGACGCGGTAATTGATGGTCTTGTCCATCGCTATCGTCAGGGTCTGGCCGATCGGATCGCTTGTCCCGAAATACCGGCGGGCCAGGGTTTCGCTGATCAGCACGCTGGTGGGCTGGCGCAGCGCCGTGCCGCTGCCGCGCACCATCGGCAGGTCGAACACGTCGAAAAACGCGGGATCGACTTGCGCGACATCGACCGACGCGGCAACGCCGCCACGAATGACGACGCCGCCGTTCCTGCCGCCCCGGATGCGGGTGCCGACAAGGCCGGGAAAGTCCTCGCGCATCTGTTCGAGCAGGCCGCTCATCGTATAGGGATAGGCACCGTTGAACGGGCTTTCCGGCAGGTTCCACACGGTCTGCACCACATAGATGCCCTCATGCCGGGGCAGCCACTTCTCGTAGCTGGTTTCGAACCGGGCGTAGAGCCCCAGGACGAGGAACACCGCGATCCCCACCGCCAGCCCGCCGACATTGAGCGCGGCATAGAGCTTGTGGCGGGTGAGCGAGCGGTAGAGCGAAAGCAAGGCGAAGCGGTTCATCCCCGGCCCCTCAGATCGAGCGCATGGCCGAGGCGACGATGCGCCCGTCGAGCATGTCGATGCGGCGTCTGGCCATGTCGGCATGGCTGGGCGAGTGCGTGACCATGACGATGGTCGCGCCTTCGTCGTTCAGCGCCTGGAGGATGTTCATCACCTGCTCGCCATTGGCGGTATCGAGGTTGCCGGTCGGTTCGTCCGCAAGGATCAGCCGGGGATCGCCAACGATGGCGCGGGCGATCGCCGCGCGCTGCTGCTGGCCGCCCGAAAGCTGGTGCGGAAAGTGACGCGCGCGGTGCGCGATGCCGACCTTGTCCATCGCCGCCGAAACCCGCGCGCGGCGATCCCCGCCGTTGCTGCGGTAGGCAAGGCCGAGGGCCACGTTCTCCTCGATGGTCAGTTCATCGATCAAATTGAAGCTCTGAAACACGAAGCCGAGCGTGGAGCCGCGAAACTTCGCCAGGTCCTTCTCGCCCATCGCCGCCAGATCCCGATCGCCGAACAGGTAGCGCCCGCTCGTGGGCCGGTCGACCGTGCCGAGCGTGTTGAGCAGGGTGGACTTGCCGCAGCCCGATGGCCCCATGATGGCAAGGAATTCCCCGGCGGCCACCTCAAGGTCGATATCGCGAAGGGCCGTCGTTTCCACTTCGTCGGAAACGTAGCGGCGCTGGATCTTTTCCAGTCGGATCATGAGAATGGCTCCCTGTTAGCGGATATTGAGGATGTCGCCGGTGACCGACGAGGTGTTGGAGGTGACGATGCGCTCGCCCGGCTGGAGGCCGGAGAGGATCTCCACCTGTTCGGGATTGCGGCGGCCGGTCTTCACGGCGCGGCGGCGGGCATGGGCGCCATCGGCGTCGAGCACGAAGACCGAGGAACCGCCGCCCGCTTCCAACCAGCCGCCGACAGGGGCGACCAGCGCAGGCGCGGTGCTGCCAAGCGTGATGCGGATATCGAGCGTCTGCCCGCGATTGAGCCCGGCGGGCGGCGCGCCCGCAAAATCCAGTTCGGTGCGGAAACGCCCATCCTTCACGGCGGGCAGGACTTTCGAAACAGTCAGGCGGGCGCCATCGGCAATGGCCGTCTGCCCCACGGCGACGCGGCGCAGGTAATATTCGTCGACATCGGCGGTCAGCTTCCACGAACCTTCGCTGTCGACCTGCCCGGCCGGATCGCCCGGTTTGAGCGCCTGTCCGGGCTGGATCGTGAAATTGGTGAGGCGGCCGCCCATCGGCGCGCGGATCGTCAGCGCATCGAGGCTGGCGCGCACGGCCGCAAGATTGCTTTCGAGACGGCTGCGGGTGTCACCAAGCCGCGCGCCTTGCGTGGCGGTGATGCCCGCCTCGCGCGCGCTGCCCGATTGCAACTGGGCCAGCCGCTTCTGCTGGTAGGCGGCCTCTTCGGCATAGCTGCGCACACCGGCATCGGAGAGATAGCCCTGATCGTAAAGCTGCTGGCGGATAGCCAGTTCGCGGCGGGCCTTGATGAGATCGTAATTGGCCTGCGCCACCTGCCCGGCGCGGTCGATGCGGTTGCGCTCGATGCCGAGGTTCTCCCCCGCAACGCCGCCAAGCTGGCTCGCGATCTGCGCCTCGCGGGTCAGCACGTCGAGCCGCAGTTCGGGATTGGCGAGCGAGGCCAGCGGCTGGCCTTCGGAAACCATGGCGCCGTCCTGCACCAGCAGCTTCTCGACCTGCCCGCCCGAAAGCACGCCGACCAGCGTGGTGACTTTCGGCGCAACCGCCGCGCGCACCGGCAGATAGTCGGCGAAAGGCGCGCGGCTTACTATGCCGGTCTCGATCTGGGCAGCGGCGATGTCGGTCGATCCGCTGGCCGGCAGCAGCCGCCAGAGCAGCACGGCGGCCACCGCGACGCCGGCAATCGCCACAACGGCGGGCCGCCGCCATAGCGGCGCGCGGCGGCGCTCGACTTTGCGATCCATCTCCGCGCCGGGGGAAACGGTTGCATGTACGGGCTGTTCGGTCATCATGGGAACAGTGTCACCCATGTCCGCCGGAAAGCCTAAACCTCGATGAATGCTGGAGTTTTTGAAGATGCCGGTCCCAGTGACCGTCCGGCCGCGGACACACTGTCCGCAAATGGACAGTCAGGCGCCTTGTCAAGCGACGGTACGATTCTCCTGATCGACGACAACCCTGCCGTGGCGGGGGCCATGGAAATCGCATTTCGCCTGGCCGGGCGGCGGCTCGATACGGCCAGCGGCCCGGAAGAGGCATTGTCGCGCCTTGCCAGCCGGCGGTTCGATGCCATCCTGCTCGACATGAATTTCACGCCCGGCCAGTCCAACGGGGAGGAAGGACTGGCCTTGCTCTCGCGGATCATGGCCGACGATCCGGCGGCCTGCGTCGTCGTCATCACGGCGCACAGCGGCATCCGGATCGCGGTGGCGGCCATGCAGGCCGGAGCGCGGGACTTTGCGATGAAGCCATGGCGAAACAGCGAACTGGTGGCCAAAGTGGAGGCCGCTATCGCGCGGGACGCCCCTGCCGCCCCGGTTCCGACCGCCATGCCGCCCGAAGCGGAGCCTGTCCGGCTGCTCGGCGAAAGCGCGGCGATGCAGGCCCTGCGCGAACTGGTTCGCCGCGTGGCCCCCACCCCAGCCGGGGTGACGGTGACCGGGGCATCCGGCAGCGGGCGCACGCTCACGGCGCTGGCCGTCCATGCGGCGTCCGGGCGGGGCGAGGAGGAGCCCCCCAGGATCGACCTGCGCGACGACGGCGCATGGGTTCGCCTTCAGGACAGCACCGGCACGGTAATCCTGCGTCACCCCGACAAGCTGGGCGAAGTGGCGCAGGCTCGCCTGTTGGATCGTCTGCCGTCAGCCGTGCGCTGCATCGCGATCGCCGACGATCTCGCCACCCTGTCACCGGCGCTGCGGCGCCGCATCGCCACCGTCGAAATCGCGGTGCCGCCACTCGTCCGGCGGGAAGGCGACGGCATCCTGCTGGCGCGGCACTTTGCGCGCAGGGCCGCGGAGCGCTTTGGCCGTCCCCCGCCCCGGCTGACGGCGGCGGCCGAAGAGGCAGTCCGCTCGACCGTGTGGGACGATGAAGTGCGCGGACTGGCGCTGGCCATCGAACGCGCGGTGCTGCTGGCGGAGGACGGAACGGTCGATGCGGCGGCACTGGCATTGCCGATGGCGCCGGTTGCCGCCGGTTCCCCGGATGCCAGCTTCGACCTTACCGACGCCGAGAAAGCGATGATCGAGGCGGCTTTGCGCGAACATCGGCACAATGTGACTCATGCCGCCGCCGCGCTGGGCCTCAGCCGGGGCGCGCTCTATCGTCGCATGGCGCGCTATGGGCTTTAGGCTGGGCGCCATCCCTTCCGGGATCGGGCTCGCCCTGAGCGGTGCGGTGCGACCGAGGCCTGGCATCGGGGCATGTGGGGCACGCTGACCGGCGCCGCCCTGCTCGCGGTCTGGATCGTCCTGATCCGCGCCTGGCGCTCGGGAACGGAACGGGTGCCCGCTGCACAAGCCGTTCTGCCCGCGCCGCCGGAAATCGGCTCGCATCGTCTGCTGCTCGATGCCGCGCCCACCCCGATGCTCGCGATACAGGGGAACAATGCACATGCCCTCAACCGTGCGGCGCGCAAGCTCTTCGCGACGGACGACAGGGTTCTGCCCGTGCCGTCCGCGCTGGCCGATGGCCAGGCCAGCCATTTCCGCCATCAGGGACGCAGCTGGCGGATAGACAGGGTTCTGCTGGCAGCCGAAAGCCGCACCGTGGTCACGCTGATCGACATCGAGCAGGAAGAACGCGCGGCGGAAGCGCGGGCGACCGCCGAAATGATACAGGTGCTCGGCCACGAACTGCTGAACGGCCTGGCGCCGATCGTCTCGCTGGCGGACAGCGGCCTTGCCGCGATCGACAGCCCCGCGCCCGACACGCCGCTGCTTCGCGAGATCCTCGGCACATTGACCCGGCAGGCGGAAGGCCTTCAACGTTTCGTCGAAGCCTACCGCATTCTGGCGCGCCTGCCTGCTCCGCAACTCCGCTCCATCCCGGTTGAGCAGCTCATCGAAGACCTTACGCGCCTTTGCGCCGGGCGCTGGCCGCAGGTCGCGATTTCTGTGGACGTCAAGGAAGGCCCTTCCCGGCTGATGGACCGCGACCAGATCAGCCAGGCCCTGTGGGCGCTGATCCAGAACGCAGCGGAGGCCGCAACCGCCGATCGCGGCGCGGACGCCCGGATCGAACTGGTCGTGCGCCGTCAGGATCAGGGGCTGGCCTTCGAAGTCCGCGACAACGGCAACGGAATCCCGCCCGAACACGAGGCGCTGGTGTTCCGGGCATTCCACACGACCAAGCCCGAAGGCACCGGAATCGGCCTCAGCCTCGCTCGCCAGATCGCGCATGCCCATGGCGGGACACTCTCGACCTGGCGTAGCGATCAGACGATTTTCTGCCTGATCTTGCCGGACTAGAACCGCTCTCGCAGCGTACATCGCCCGGCGCCGGATTCCGGCCGGGCGATAGCCCGGTCCGAGCTTGGTCCCCTCCATTTCCCTGAAGTGGATGTTCCGCTGGACCGGCCACCTGCTTCATCCCCCCGCCGGGCCACAGAGCCTTGTCAGATCGCTCACCATGACGAGGGCGACCGTGAATCAGGGATTTAAAATGACGGAACAGCTTCTTCGCGCGCGCCGCCGGCCTTTCCTGGCCGGCACCGCGCTTCTTGCCCTGTGCACAGCGGCCACGCCGGCCCTTGCCCAGACGGGCGCGCAAACTTCTTCGGCCGATGCGGACAAGACCGGCGACATCGTCGTCACCGGATCGCGCATCGACCGCCCAGGATACGAATCGCCCACCCCGCTGCTCCACATGACCCAGGCCGACCTCGACGTGGTCAGCCGTACCAACGTCGGCGCCGCGCTGGCCGATCTCCCGCAGTTCAAGGCCTCGCAGTCGCCCCAGACCTCGGGCACCAATGCGCAGGCCGGCCGCTTCCCGATCAACATCCGCGGCCTCGGCGAGACACGCTCGCTCGTTCTCGTCGACGGACGCCGGCTGGTCAGCGACAACGATCTGAACACCGTGCCTTCGATCATGGTCAAGAGCGTGGACATCGTCACCGGCGGCGCTTCGGCGGCCTGGGGTTCCGATGCCGTCGCCGGCGTCGTGAACATGATCATCGACAGCGATTACGAAGGCGTGCGCCTCGGCGCCGAGGGCGGCTTGTCCTCACGCGGGGACGCGGGCCAGGTGAAGTTCGAGGGCAAGTACGGCACCGCCTTCGCGGGGGGCCGTGGCCACCTGGTGATCGGCGGCGAATACCTCGACAACAAGGGCATCCTCAAGAAGACCGACCGCAAGAACACCGGCCGTTTCGCCACCATCAGCAACACGCTGACCCCCGATGTCGGCCTGGCCACCCGCCTGATCGGCGGCTACATTGCCTCGGGCGTGCTCAAGGGCTATGGCTTCAACCCTGACGGCAGCCTTCGCACGCCCGATATCGGCACCGTGGTCGGCACCAACATGGTCGGCGGCGAAGGCCCGTCCGACGACGAACGCAGCCCGCTCATCACGCCGCAGCAGCGCTACACCCTGATGGCCAAGACATCGTTCGAGCTGACCGACACGCTCAAGCTCAGCGCGGACCTGCGCTATTCGCGCTACTACAACAGCTACACCTGGTTCGGCGACCACACCGGCAGCGTTACCATCAAGTCCGACAACGCCTTCCTGAACGACGACATCAGGCAGATGCTGGCGGATGCGGATCAGGGCAGCTTCACCATGGCCCGCTACAACGCGGACCTGTCGTACAGCACCATCAACCTCGACCGCCGCAGCATCCAGGGCACGCTCGCGCTCGACGGCAGCTTCGGTGACGGGCGGTGGCGCTACGGGGCCTATTACAGCCACGGCCAGTACCGCAACAAGATCAACACCCCGGGCTTCCTGATCACCCAGAACTTCAACAATGCGGTGGACGCGGTGATCGACCCGGCCACGGCGAGGCGGTCTGCCGTTCCGGCGCGGCGGGCTGCGTGCCGATTGACCTGTTCGGCGAAGGCGCGCCCTCGCAGGAAGCGATCGACTACGTGACCGGCACGCCGCGCCTGAACAGCCTCAACAAGATCGACACTTACGGCGTCTCGCTGCGCGGCGAGCCGTTCGACCTTCCCGCCGGGCCGGTCTCGATCGCGATCGGCGCCGAAGGGCGCAACCTGTCCACCGTGTCGAAGGTCGGCGAACTCGGTGCCGCCAAGGCCTTCACCTCGTTCTGGTTCAACTCGCTGCGCGGCAAGTACGACGTCAAGGAAGCCTTCGCCGAAGTGGTGGTGCCGGTGATCCGCGATGTGCCCGTACTGCGCAAGCTGGAACTGAATGGCGCCGTGCGCGCATCGGACTACAGCACCAGCGGCACGGTATGGTCGTGGAAACTGGGCGCCACCAACGAATTCCTGCCCGGCGTGATCGGCCGCGTCACCCGCTCGCGCGACATCCGCGCACCCAACGTCAGCGAACTCTACACGAACCAGACGGTCAGCAACGTCAACATCGTCGATCCGCGCTACACCGATGACGGCAGCCGCAGCGTGGTCGTCTATGGCGGCGGCAACCCTTCGCTGAAGCCCGAAAAGTCGGACACCTGGACGGCCGGCATCACCACCGCCCCGCTGCACGGCCTGACTGCCTCGATCGACTATTTCAACATCGCGATCAGGGACGTCATCACCAGCATCAGCGCGCAAGTGCTGATCGATCGCTGCGATGGCGGCAATACCAGCCTGTGCGACTATATCACCCGCGACAGCACGGACCGCATCACCAGCGTCGCGTCGTCCTCGGTCAACCTGTCGGAGTTCAAGAGCGACGGCGTGGACGCCGAAGTGGCCTACACGCTGCCGGTCAACAACGATGCCAACGGCCGCTTCAACTTCCGGCTGGTGGGCACCTGGGTGAACCACTTCACCACCGACGATGGCGTGACCAAGGTCGAATACGTGAAATCGCAAGGCTATGCCTTCGTCAACGGCGTGCCGCGCATCCGCGCCAATGCCTCGGTCGGCTATGCCAGCGACGGCTTCAGCGGCATGGTGCGCGCACGCTACATCTCGGCCGGCTACTGGAACCGCACCAGCACCGCGCTGACCAACAACCGCATCCCCGCCTATGCCTATGTCGACCTGCAACTGAGCCAGAAGGTTCCCTTCGGCGACGGCGGCAAGCATTTCGAGATCTACGGCAACGTGTCGAACCTGTTCGACAAGGACCCGCCGCTCTACTCGACCTTCTCGCCGTATTACGACGTGATCGGACGATACATGACGGTCGGCGCGCGTCTGGAGTTCTGAAGAACGCCCGGCGGCAAAAAGGAAAGGCGCGGGTTTCACACCCGCCGCCTTTTTTTGGCCTGTAGCATCGAAAGTCAGGGATTGAAGCGGCGCATCCACTCCACCAGCACCGGGTCATGGTGCGAGGCAAGGATATGCGAGAGAACCTCGGGCCGTTCGTCCTGCCCCAGCTTGAAAATGCCCGTGCACGAACGGATTTCCGCGCGAAAGCCGATGATCGCATCTGCCAGTCGGGAATAGCGCCCGCCCAGTTCCTCCTTGCTCCACGGGTCCGGGCGGCAGCGTTCCATCTCGTCTATCAGGATCTCCAGCGCAGGCCCGGTCAGTGCATCGTCGAAGCGCAGGTCCGCCGTTATCTTCAGTTGCACATAGTTCCAGGTGGGCGCCCAGTCGCGAAGGCCCGCGTGCTCGGGCGAAACGTAGCCCTGCGGCCCGGTGAACAGGACATGGGCGGCAGAACGCGCGCGCAAGGCGCGGTGGAGCGGATTGTGCCGGGCCATGTGCCCGATCAGTGCAGTCAGCTGCCCCTGTTCATCATATTCGCCCACGAGCGGCAGCAGCGATGCCTGAACCTCATTCCCGCCGGCCCATGACTGCACCCAGGCGAGCGGGTACCGTTCGATCAGGAAACGGACGTCCTGCGGGCCATAGGCCGCGAATGATTCATTCAAAGCGCTGCTCCTCGTGCACGCGGCGATAGATACCGCGCCGATCCGTGCAGTGGGTCAGGCACTGGTCCACCTCAAGGTCCAGTATCGTCAAAAAGCGGGGTCCAGAATGGCGGATGGTCCCAGGCCCCGCCGGGGCCTTCCGCCCCGGCAAAAGGCTCAGTACTCGAACGAGGCGGCGTTGCCCTGTGCTTCCTCGAAGGCGGCCGCCGTCTTCATGGCCAGCGCGACCTCGCTTCCGGACATGCCGGCGAACCACGGCGCCGCCTTCGGCTTACGGCGCGGCCATTGTTCGTCCAGCGTGGCGGCGTCGTAGAGACGGCCGTTCTGCATCACCAGCTCCAGCGAACGCGTGTTGCGAATGTCGGCCAGCGGGTCCTTGTCCAGCACCAACAGGTCGGCCAGCTTGCCCGGCTCGATCGAACCGAGATCGAGCGCCCGCCCGATCACCTGGGCCGAGCCGATCGTCGCCGCCTGAAGGATCTGCGCAGGACTGGCCCCGCCCGATGCCATCGCCTCCAGTTCCCAGTGATAGCTCAGCCCCTGCACAATGCCATGAGCGCCGACGCCCAGCAGACCGCCCGCGCTGCCGATGTCGCTCGCCTGCCGGGCGAACAGGGCGAACCCCTGCCCGTCCGCACGGTTCCACTGCGCGGAATCCCGTTTTGCCGCGAACGCGAACTCGGGCACGAAGCGGGCAAGCTTGCTGTCGAAGTCGTCCTGATGCCCGGCTACCATCGCGCCCAGCGGCCCCGGCGCACCGTAGAGCACCAGCATCGTGGGCACCGTGGCGATCCGCGAACGCACCAGCATCTGGATCATGTCGTCATGGATCGGCGCGATCGGCAGGCTGTGCTCGTTGCCGGCATAACCGTCGAGCATCTGCGTCAGATCAAGGCGATAGTCGCTCGCGCCTTCCGTCGTCGGCATCAGGCCCAGCGCCTGCGCCCCTTCGATCAGATGCCGCCGCTCGGCCCGGTCGCCGACCATGTACTCCTTGATGTTCGGCGTGCGGTAATAATCCGAATAGCGCCGCAGCGTGGCGATAGCCTCTTCGCGATCGCCCATCGGGCTGGTGCGGAACACGCCCTCTCCGGTCGAGAAGGCGCGCTGCCCGATCATGAGCCCGGCGTCGATCATGTCCGCATAGCCGAACACGTCGGGGTCGAAGGTCTGCACGTCGAGACCGGTGGTCACGCCGTAGGCGAGGTTGGCGGCGAAATCCCAGTGCCCGATGTCGAGGATACGGCGGCGTGTCTCGAACCAGTGGGCGTGAGCGTCGATGAAGCCGGGCACGATGAACTTGCCCGTCACATCGCGCACCTCGGTGCCGTTAGGTACCTTCAAGGTGCCTTTAGGTCCTATGCCGGCGATGCGATTATCGACGATAAGCAGGTCGGCATCGTCGATGACCTCCGCCCCCTTCATCGTGGCGACCCGCGCGCCGCGCAGCAGCAGCCTGCCCCTCGGAACGTCGCGCGGCAGTTGCACGTCCATCAGCGCACTGCGCGCCCGCGCCTCGACGGCAGCCGGTTTCCCGCTTTCGGCGCGCCCAGATCCAGTTGACGCACCGTCGAGCCCACCGACCATACCAGCGAGCGCATGTCCGGCGCCCAGTCCATATAGTCCGCCCCGATCGCCGTAATCCGCCGCGCACCGGACGCCGGATCGCTCACCGTAACGGTCGGCGCCTCGCCCTGCTTCGCCTCCGGCACCGGGACGAGGTACAGCTGCGAGGCATAACGGACCAGCGCGGTTCGGCCGTCCGCGCTGAGCTGCGCGTTCTTCAGCGGCGCGGGCGCGTCGAAATACTGGCTGTCGGGCCGCGCGACCAGCTTGACCAGATGGCGGGCCGCGTCCTCAGCCGATGCTGCGCCGTCAACCGGGTGCGAGGAAATCCAGCCATCGGCATAGTAGCGCACCCGCCCCGGATCGGCATCGCGCCGCAAGTCCATCGCCGCCCCGACACTGCCGAGCGAGGTCATCACGCCCCCGTCGGCCGGCACGCGCACCAGCGAGGAAGGCATCGGCCCAAGGCTCTCGGCGGAGCGGTAGAGCCGGTCGTGCTGGCTGGCGCTGAAGGCCACCACCTCCCGGTCGCCCGCCAGAAACAGCGGTTCCGAGTAATAGGCCGCCTGCGACGTGATGCGGCGCGGCGCGGTCCTGCCATCCGCCGCCGCGATCCAGATATGGCCTGCGTCCTTGGCGGTCCAGGTAACGTAAGTGACAAAACGGCCATCGTCCGACCAGCTCGGCTGCCATGCGGAACCGGGCACCTCAAGGCGCCGGGGCTTGGCGCCCTTGCGGTTCTCGGCAATGTAGAGACGGCCCAGGGCGCCGAACACCACGCGCTTGCCGTCCGGCGAAAGACGCGGCGTCTGGATCACGCGGACATGGACGGGGCCCTGATCGATGCGGTGCTGGCGCCGCAGGTCCGGCCCCATCTCGTGCCGGACGTGCGCCTCGAAGGGGATGTCCGCCAGCGACCCGCTCGCGATGTCGAGCCGCTTCAGACCGCCGCCCTGCCCCAGGTATATGCTGCGATCGTCGGCGGAAAACACCATGCGGGGCAGCAGGTCCACATAGTATCCGCCGGACTGGCCGTCCGGGTCCAGCGGACCATGAACCACGCGGTCCGAGCCGTCCTCAAGGTCTCGCAGGTGCAGGACGGTATGCTGGCCCTCATGCGTGGCATAGGCCAGCAAACGGCCGTCATGCGACAGTGCCGGGCGCATGGCACCGCCGGGCGTGGTCATGAAAGCCTGCTGCTGGCGGGTCGCCAGATCGAAGCGCACGATCGTCCAGTGCGGCAGCGCCCCGCTGGTCCATGTGGTTCCCGGCTTGGTGGCGTAGTACAGGCTCCTGCCGTCGGGCGAGGCGACCACGCCCATCGCATTGCGCCGCTCCGGGTGAGGATCATCGCCGTTCGGCTGCGCCTTGACCAGCACTTCGCGAGCACCGCTCGCCACGTCGAACGAGAGCAGCTCGAACGCCAGCACACCCCAGATCATGCGCGACACGTAAAGCGTCCTTCCATCTGGCGACCATGCCGGCGAGCCGTAGTGCGGCGCCCCGCTCTCGTCTTTCGACACGCGGCGAGCGTTGCTGCCGTCGGCATCCGCGATCCACAGGTTGTCACGCCCGTCACGATCGCTGACGAAGGCGATATGGCGGCCGTCCGGCGAAAACACCGGCTGGGTGTCGAAGGCGGCGCCGGTCATCATCGGCCGGGCTTTCCCCCCTTGCACGGGGAGGGCATAGATATCGCCGAGCAAGTCGAACAGGATGGTGTTGCCATCCGGCGCGACATCAAGCGCGGGCCAGGTGACTTGCCGGGTATCGTATTCGATCACCCGCCCGGTCAACGGCGGTAACGTATCCGCCCAAGCCGCCGGGCTTGCAAGCAGCGCCGCGGCCGTCACGATCGCCGAATTCGCCAACCACCTGTTCACCGCATCACCTTTCACGTCATAAATCGGGGCACATTCCATTGCGGTCCGGGCACCGCCCGCAAAACATCCAGTTTGCATCCGGCGAGGGGACCATTGCCGGCGTGCCGGATCGGCCGGTCAGACCGTGCTGAGGAGCAGGCTGGTCTCGCTGTTGAGCACCCCGTCGATCATGCGCACCTGCCGCAGCACGCGATCGAAATCCGAGAGGCTCGCCGCACGGATGTCGGCGACCAGATCCCAGCTACCGTTGGTTGTGTGCAGGGTGCGGATCTCGACGATCCCCCGCAGCTTGCGGATGACCTCGGTCGTCGATTTTCCCGTGATTTCGATCAGCATCACCGCACGGACCGACAAGTCGTCGTAATCGTCCCGGACGCGGATGGTGAAACCCAGCAACGTCCCGGTATCGACCATCCGGTCCAGACGGCTCTGCACGGTGCCCCGCGCCACGCCCAGGGCATCCGCCATCCTGGACAGGGACGCGCGCCCGTCCGCCCGCAGATAACTGATTATGCGCCGATCGAGATCATCGGGGATGAATTTTGCAGACACCACGCAGCAGCACTTTCATTCATGCAATTTGCCTAATTGGACTATAAAAATTCTCCAAAATTGGGCGAATTGCAAGGCAACCTTGCCATTTATACCAACAGCGTGCCGCCTTACGATCCGTCCGGTTCACTTCCCAAAGGACAGATTCATGGCCCCGCCTCCTTCCCCCCTCGCCTTCATTCCCTTCGTCAGCGTCGAGAACATGATGCGCCTGGTGCATCATTTAGGGATCGAGACCATGCTGCGTGAACTCGCCGACGCGATCGAGGCGGACTATCTGCGCTGGCCCATGTTCGAAAAGACCGCCCGGCTGGCCTCCCATTCGGACGAAGGCGTGATCGAACTGATGCCGACTTCGGATGGAGAGGCTTTCGCCTTCAAGTACGTGAACGGTCACCCGAGCAACATCGCCAGGGGCCTGCAGACGGTTGCCGCGTTCGGCTTGCTGGCGCGTGTCGACACCGGCTACCCATTGCTCCTGGCCGAGATGACCCTGCTAACGGCCCTGCGCACCGCCGCAACTTCGGCGATGGTCGCGCGCAAGCTCGCCCCGGCGGACTCGCGCGTCATGGCAATGATCGGCAACGGCGCGCAGGCGGAATTCCAGGCGCTGGCGATGAAGGCCATCGTCGGCATCGAGGAAGTGCGCCTGTTCGATATCGACCCCGCCGCCACCCGCAAGGTCGCGCTCAATCTGGAAGGGTCCGGTCTCGGCGTAGTCTCCTGCGAAACCTCGCAGGAGGCGATCGAGGGCGCGCAGATCGTGACGACCTGCACCGCCGACAAGGCCTATTCCACGATCCTTTCCGACAACATGGTCGGCGCCGGCATCCACATCAACGCCATCGGCGGAGACTGCCCCGGCAAGACCGAACTGCACAAGGACATCCTGTCGCGCGCCTCGACTTTCGTCGAATTCGAGCCCCAGACCCGCATCGAAGGCGAGATCCAGCAGATGGAAGCGGCCTATCCCGTGACCGAGTTCTGGAAGGTCCTGAACGGCGAGGCGCCGGGACGTGCCGATGCCCGGCAGATCACCCTGTTCGACAGCGTCGGTTTCGCGGTGGAGGACTTTTCGGCGCTGCGCTATGTACTGGGCAAGCTGGAAGGCACGCAATTCTTCCAGCAGTTGGACATCCTTGCCGATCCCGACGATCCCCGTGACCTGTTCGGCATGCTTCAGCGCGCCGCCGCCTGACGGGGAAAGCACGCGCCTGGACCCGCACTTCAATGTGATATTGGACCTTTACGGCTCCAATATCACGGCGAAGAAGCGGCCGCGTTCGATACTGGAGAATGAGAATGGGCGATACGATCCTCGAACGCGTGACCATGGACCGCAGGACGGTTCTGGCAGCGACCCCCGTGGTGCTTGCCGCCGGCACCGCGCCCGCTCTCGCCGGAGCGCGGCCCAACGGCTCGGGTCCGGGCGATATCGTCACGATGACCGCAACCGACCTTTCCGCCGCGATCCATCGGCGCGATCTCTCCAGCCGTGAAGTGATGGCCGCGCATCTGGCCCATATCGACAAGCTGAACCCGCGTTTCAATGCCATCGTCTCGCGCGTGGATGGCGATGTGCTGCTGCGACAGGCGGCAGCGATGGACGAGGATGCCGTCGCCGGCCGCTTCCACGGTCCTCTCCACGGGTTTCCCCATGCCGTGAAGGACACCGCCCCGGTCAAGGGCATACGCACGACGCAAGGATCGCCGCTCCTGCGCGGCAATATCCCGACTGCCGACAGCCTGGTGGTGGCGCGGATGCGCCAGGCCGGCGCCGTGTTCATCGGCAAGACCAACGTTCCCGAATTCGCCTTGGGCTCGCACAGTTTCAACCCCGTGTTCGGGACCACCCACAATGCCTATGCCCACGGCCGTGCAGCCGGCGGCAGCACCGGCGGCGGCGCGGTCGCGCTGGCACTGCGGATGGTGCCTGTGACCGATGGCAGCGACTTCGGCGGCTCGCTGCGGAACCCGCCCGGCTGGAACAATGTCTTCGGCCTGCGCCCCTCGTTCGGCCGCGTCCCCTCAGTCCCCAACACCGACTTTTTCTGGCAGAACTTCGCGACATCGGGGCCGCTTGGCCGCACGGTGGCGGATCTCTCCATGCTGCTTTCGGTCCAGGCGGGTGGCGACAGGAGATCGCCGTTCTCGCTTGGCGACGATCCCGCCATGTTCGCGCGGCCGCTTGACCGGGACTGGAAGGGCGGCAGGATCGGCTGGCTGGGCGATCTCGACGGCGCCTTGCCGATGGAAGCGGGCATCCTCGACACATGCGCCAGGGCGCTCAAGGCCTTCGAGGCGATCGGCATGAAGGTAGAGGCGGCCAGGCTTGCCGAACGGGCGCCAGATATGTGGCGCACGGCGAAGATACTACGTCAGTGGTCGGTCGGTGCCGATCTCCAGGCGTTCTACGACGATCCGGCCAAGCGCGCGCAGATGAAGCCCGAGGCGATCTGGGAAGTAGAGGGCGGCATGAAGCTGACAGGCCCGCAACTGGCCGAGGCATCTGCCGGGCGAACCCGCATCTATCAGGCCTTCGACGCCGCCTTCGAACATTTCGACTTCCTTGTCCTGCCCACCGCGCAAGTCTTCCCTTTCGACGTCAAGGAGCGCTGGCCCACGCAGATCGCGGGGAAGCCGATGGACAGCTACCACCGCTGGATGGAAGTCACCCTGCCCGCGACGATGGCCGGATTGCCTGCACTCGCCGTTCCCGCGGGCTTCGGCGGCGCACTGAAGCTTCCCATCGGCCTCCAGATCATCGGGAAGCGACACGACGACCTGGGCGTTCTTCAGGTGGGTAACGCTTACGAGAAGGCATCCCCCTGGATCGCCTCCACGCCGCCGCCGGCACTGCACGGCAGAGGCTGATAATCCCGGGCCATCATCGAAGTCGTGGACACGTTCGCTGCCAGCGGTGGCAGCAAGCTCAGCGGCGCTCGAGACACGCGGCGCTGATGATTTCCGAGCACCTGCATGATGAGCGGGCGAATGCGGCTTCCAACGCCCTCTCCCGCTCATCATGTTTACGGATGCTTATTTCGCGGATCGCGCAGGTTTGCGGAAACGCGTGCGAAAATCGGTGAGGTCGATAGTGAAATCGTCCGCCTTCATATATTCCTCATCTGTCAACTTGGGCTTTTCCTCGGCCTTGTACCACTTGGCATAGTCAGACGCGTCCACGCTATTGACCTTGTAATGCGTCGAATAGGTTCGCACTTTCACCTGCGGCACCTTCAGGGCGAGGTCGAAAGTCATCAGGCGCAACCAGCCGTCGCCGATTCCCATGCCTGGCTCCAGCTTTGCCCCGGCATCTTGGCAGTCTGCGCACGGTCCTGATAGTCTGCCAGCACCTGGTAGACCGGATGGCCGAATTTATTGAAGTCCGTGCGGAAGGCCTGCGCGTGTTCGTGTCCGCAGAGCACCATGAATATCTGATCATGCTGACTGAGGAGCTTGTCCCAGATCATCTGGGGGCTGTTATCCTCCGGATCGGCGGCTGCGTTGTCGATGATCGGATTGGCCAGACGTTCGCCGGCGGTGTTCAGGAAGTCATGCATCGAAACGATGGTCGGCAGGCCGGGATATCTGGCGATCACGTCCGCCGCCCACTTCAGCGAGGCATTGGGTGCATCGAACTGCAGGCCGATGTGCAGGAAGCGATAGCCGCCGGCCGTGAAAATCTGCGCGCTGTCGGCACCGTCGTCATGGCTGGCGACATACCACGACTGGTCCTTGAAGTACTGCGACTGGTCCGAGAAGACCTTCTTCCAGTTCGACAGGCCACCCGAATGCAGCATGCCTACATCCGCCGCGCTGCGGACCTGCGCGGCCGGCGGATGGTTCCAATCCGTCCACATCGCATCATAGTCGTGATTGCCGGGCACGACCGAGAACGGCACTTTTCCTGCAATCATGTCCCAGCCTTGGCGGACTGTCGGCATTTCGACAGTGTGGACCTTCTCGGTCGGCGCGAAGTGGGCATCCATCATCGGGTTGGGGGCGCGCTTGAAGCCACGGGCCGCGTGGGCCGGATCGATCATGAGCGACTGGTGCTGCCAGTTGTCGCCCAGACCGTCCACGAAAGCGATATCGCCGCCGGCGCTCTTCAGGTTGACGGCGACAAAGGCCATCTGGTCGAGGAACATCTTGCTGGCGTCGAATGCAAAGCCCTCACCGGTCTGGTGGGTGTAGTCGACATAGTTCTGCGTATCGGGGATTACCGCGATGGTGAAGCTGTCGTCGGCCTTGTCTGCGGCTGTCGCAGGCGCGCAAGCAAGCGCCACACCGGTAAGGCAAGTGCAAAGGGCGAGAAGGCGGGAAAGCGTTTTCATGATTCCATGGCTCCGAGAGATGTCAGGAAAGGTCAGAACGAGAAGCGCAGCGTCGCGCCGTAAGTCGCCGGATCGCCGAAGAAGGCAACGTAAGTGCCCGGCAGGACCGAGCCGTAGTTGAAGTAATTGGTGGCGTACTTCTTGTCCGTGACGTTGCGGCCCCAGACCGAAAGATCCCAGTTGTCGTCGATGCGCACGCCCGCACGCAGGTTCAGCAGCCCGTAACCGCCAGTGCGGGTGAGCGCGGAATCGTCAAGCGAACCGAAGTATCTGGAACGATAGGAGAATTCGGCGCTGGCATAGCCGATGAGGCGGGAGGCGATTTCATGCTCGTAGGAGCCGTTGATACCGGCCGTCCACTTCGGAGCACCCGCAATCGCGCGGCCCGAGAGGTCGCAGGTCGCCTGTCCGGTCGTTTCGACAGGGCATGGGCCTTCGGTGTACTCGCGGTACTTGGCGTCATTGTAGGCGACGAAGCCATGGAGCGTGAATCCCCGTATCGGGCGCAACGTCGCTTCGGCTTCCACACCCTGCGTGCGGGCACTGCCGGCGTTCGTCAGAAGCTGCACGACCTGATCGTTCACCTCCATCAGGACGTTGGCCTGATAATTGCGGATATCGGTGCGGAACACATCAAGGTTGACGGTTAGCGCATGGTTGAGGAAGTCGCCCTTGATGCCGGCTTCATAACTGGTCGCCGTTTCCGGCTTCACTTTAAGCGCGTCGGCGCCAAGCCCTGAAGGCGGCAGCGTGGTGTTGAGACCGCCCGCCTTCTGCCCGCGCGAAACCAGCGCATAGACCATCACTTCAGGGGTGAAGCGGTAGTCGGTGCTGAACAGGAACGAAGGCGCCGTGTTGGAAATGCGCGCATGGATCGGTCCTGCCGCCTGCGAGGCGAGCGCAGCGACAGGATCGCCGGTCGCGGTGCTGACCGGCACCGGGCGGGTCACGTCTTCCTGCTTGGTTTCGTAAGTGACACGCAGGCCGCCAGTCACGTTCCAGTTCGGCGTCACATGCCAGTTGACCTGACCGAAGCCGGCGATGCTGTTGGTTTCCGGCGCGGCATGCGTATCCCAGCGCGTGCCGTTATAGGCCAGCAGGGTCGCCAGCGCCGCCGAGTAAGGAGCATAGGCCTTGATCGTCGCGGTGGGCATGCCCGCCAGCCACGCCGCCGCATCCTCGCCATAGGAGACGTACTGCGTCGTATCGACCTTCTGATAGAAGTAATAGATACCCGCCACCGCATCGACGTTGCCCATGCGCGGGAAGGCCAGACGGACTTCCTGCGTAAACTGGTCGTTCTTGATGTGATAACCGCCGTACATGACATCGGCGCTGCTGCCTTCGGTGTCCGAGGCGCTGTCGTATTGCCAATAGCGATAGGCGGTGAGCGAAGTCAGCGTGAAGCCACTGCCGAAGTTCCAGTTGATTTCGGCGGAGCCCGCTCCCTGACGGGTGCCAGTGCTGTACGGGCCGGCGGCAGCGGTGGTAAGACCATCCGGATCAATCGCGAGCGTGGCGCCGGTGGCGTCCAGCTTGGTCTGGATAGCGGATGGGGTAAGACCCCAGCTCGGGATCACAGTGACCGCCCCCGAACTTTGCTGCTCGCGCGCATATTCACCGATCAGCCGGATGCTGAGATCGGCGGAAGGTTTGTAGAGAAGCTGCAAACGCGCACCGCGCCGCCCAAGATCGCTGACCTTGTCGCCGTTGGTGATGTTCTTGACGATACCGTTGCGCGTGGTGTCATAGCCGGTCAGGCGGAAAGCGAGATTGTCGCTGATCGGGCCGGTGACGGTGCCCTGGTACTGCTGGTAGTTGAAGCGCCCGTTCGTCACTGCCCCTCGGCCACCCCAATCGAACTGCGGCAGTTCGGTGGTGATGTTGACAGCGCCTGCGGTCGTATTCTTGCCGAACAGCGTCCCCTGGGGACCGCGCAGCACTTCGACTTGCGCAATGTCGATCAAGTCGCTCGCCGCCATGCCCGGACGGCCCAGGTAGATGCCGTCGATGAAGACACCCGCGCTGTTCTCCAGCCCGTCGCTGCCCGGATTGTTGCCGATGCCGCGGATCGAGATGCTGGTCTGGTGACCGTTGGTGACGACGACATTGGTGCTGGGGACGAGCTGGTTGAGGTCCTCCAACCGGATATGGTCATTGCGGCGCAGGTCCTCCGCGCCAATGGCGGTGATGGCGAGCGGAACGTCCCCGATCTTTTCCTTCACCTTGCGGGCGGTGACGACGATGGCGTCGCCGGACCCATCTTCCGCCGGGAGGGACTGTGCAGGAACCTCCCCGGCATGGGCCTGCCCGGCGCTGAGCGCCAGAACGCTTGAGAACAAGGCGAATTTTCCGATCACGACCCGAATCCCTTATTTACAATTCCGAAATACGATACGGCCGTGTATCGTTATTATGTGACAGATTTGTGAGACTGAATTTGGTAGAAGGGCTGTCGATGAAGGACGAAACGGAAGCGCCGACACGCGGTCGAGGAAGGCCGCGCGATGAAGAAAAGGACGTGGCCATTGCCGAGGCTACCTGGCGGATTCTCGCCGAAAAAGGGTATGAAGGGCTGACCTTCGAAGGCGTGGCGGAACTGGCTGGTTGCAGCCGTTCCACGCTCTATCGGCGCTTTGCCCACAAGGCCGAACTGGTCGAGGCGATACTTGGTCAGACATCGCGCCGGATCGAACCGAAGATCGACGAAACGATGAGCCCGCGCGAAATTCTGCTGGCCCACGCCCGCGCGCTATGCGTTTACATGGCCGGTCCGCGCGGCCCAGCGATGCTGATGATGTCGGTGAGTGCCGAACACCATGCCGACCTCTCCGCCGCCATCGCTCGCCACGGTACAAACGAGCAGGCGTTCTACCTGCGCGAGCTGGAACGTGCCCGCCCCGGCACCAGCGAACAGGTGCGCGACTTCGCTTTCAATACGCTGATCGGAAACATCATCTTCCATGTCGCGTGCTGCGCACCACACTGACCGAACGCAGATCGTCAGGCTGGTGGACGGCGCGTTGGCACTGCTGGAAATGGAACCGGGCTGATCGATGCCCCCCCGCCGATAAACGCCGCGATGTTCCATCGAACATGGCATACAGCCTAGGACGACCTGCCATCCTGCCCAAGGAACCGTGTTCGAGACTTGCGAACCGCGTGACGGAAAACCCCACAGGCAGGGTCGTCGTGCAGTTCGCAGTTCCAGATCTTGATCCACCGGCATCGGACCCCACAGCTTATCCGCCGCGCAACCCCCGCAATAGCGTCTGGCGGGCATGCGCCACGCGCGGATTGCGTAGAGCCGTAGGCAGCCAGACCAGCGAGTAGGGATTGGTCAATGGCGTAGAAGTCGGCGCGATCTTCACCAGACGTCCTTCGGCAATATATTCACGGCACATATAGTCAGGCAGAACCGACCAGCCCACATTGGCCTGCAACATCTGACGTAGCACTCGCAAATCCGGGCTCGTCAAACCCGGCGATGTATCGACATGTCCCAGGCGCTGATGCCGCAGCCACGTGTCGATCAGTGGACGGTCCAGATTATAGGCCACCATGACCTCTCCCCTGAGCCCCGCTTCCAGCGATGATGCCGCCTTTATGCGGGCGGCAACCTGCGGTGCGGCTACGGCATGAACCGGCTCGTCACGGATGATTTCGCTGTGCAGACGAGCGTCGACGATGGGATAGCCGAAACCCCCAGATCGAAATGCCCCTCCAACAACATCTGCTGCACCAGATCACGATGCGCCGGTTGCAGCCGCACCCGCATCCCGGCCGCAATCAACGAGGGCAGATGCTGCACGATCTCTTCAGCGATAAAATCGGCATGACCGATGATGCGGATCACCCCGGCCAGATCGGACGAGCGTGCCCGCGCCTTGCCCATCGCCTCTTCCGCCCGGTCGAGCAGGTCGCCCAGGTCCTGCGCGAGTTCGTCAGCGGCCATGGTAGGCTCCACCCCGCGCGACCGGCGCTCGAACAGGGTGCGGCCGAATGCCACTTCCAATCCGGCGATGTGCTGCGAAACGTTGGATTGGGTGAGAGCCAGGCTGCGCGCCGCGCCGGAGATAGAGCGCAAACGGTAGACTTCGACAAAGGTGCGCAAGCGAACAAGGGACATGGGTCAAGTTCCATCAGATTTCTGATGGCTGCTTGCACTAGCCTTGTGAGTCAATGCCTGCAACTCCGTCTAGGCCGTAGACTCATAAGCTCGCAGCCATAGCCGCATTGAGGCAAGTTGAACCATGGCGAGGAAGTTGGCGGCGAGCTTGTCGTAACGGGTGGCGACG
>NZ_LGJH01000118.1 GCF_001298105.1 Novosphingobium sp. ST904
CGACGTGATGCACTTCCGGTTCAACGTCTGATCGATACCATCGTCTCGATCAGTCCGGGACGACCGGAATTGTCTCTGAACGCCTACGAGGATCGGGGCAAGGTCCGATGTCCGACCCCGCACATTCCCGCGCCAGCTTTCGCAGCGACTGGCGGGCCCCCTCCAGTTGAGCGATCTCCTGATCCAGGTGAACCAGCCGCGCCTGCGCCATCTCCCGCGCTCTTGGCCGGTCGCCGGTGTGATCGAGACTGATGAGCTCGGCGATCTCGTCGAGGATAAACCCCGCCGCCTTGGCTGAACGGATGAAGCGCAGACGCTTCACGTCCTCCTCGCCGTAGTGCCTCTGCCCACTGACACCTCCCGTTGCAGCCGGACGAGGGTCGAACAGCAGCCCCTTGCGCTGGTAGAAGCGCACGGTTTCAACGCCGACGCCGCTAGACCGGGCAAGTTCAGAAATCGTCAAAGCCATGCTTGACTCGGTACCATGGTACGGGAGCTATAAGCCGTCCCATGATACATGACCAGACGCTCGACCAGGCCACCGAAAGTTCAAAAGCCAAGAAGGCCGTGCTCTACCGCATGGTCATGGACAAGCACACCTGCCCCTGGGGCCTCAAGTCGAAGTACCTGCTCGAAAGGCTCGGCTACGAGGTCGAGGACCACTGGTTGACGACCCGCGAGCAAGTGGACGCCTTCAAGGCCCGGCATGGGGTGACCACTACACCCCAGACCTTCATCGGCGGTAAGCGGATCGGCGGCCATTCCGACCTTCGCGCCCATTTCGGCCTGAGGCTCCAGGACCCGAAAGCGACGAGCTATCGCCCCGTGCTTGCGGTATTTGCCACCGGGGCCGGACTTGCGCTTGCGGCAAGCTGGGCGGCATTCGGCACGCCGTTCACGCTGCGGGCGGCGGAATGGTTCGTTTCCATGACGATGATGCTGCTCGCCATGCTGAAGCTGCAGGACGTCGAACAATTCTCGACCATGTTCCTGGGCTATGACCTGCTGGCCAAGCGCTTCGTGCCCTATGCCTATGCCTATCCGGTGCTGGAATGGACGGCGGGCGCGCTCATGACCGCCCATGCCCTGCCCTGGCTCTCGATCCCGATCGGCCTCGCGATCGGCGGTATCGGCGGCATTTCGGTTTTCTACGCTGTCTATATCCAGAAGCGGGAACTCAAGTGCGCCTGCGTCGGCGGTTCCGGCGCGGTTCCACTCGGCTTCGTCTCGCTTACCGAGAACCTGTTCATGGTGGCCATGGGGCTGTGGATGCTGGCGCGGATGATATAACACGACATCGACCTGTCACGGAACGCGGGTTAGAGGGCAGGCATGAAAAGACTCGTCGCACTGCTGCTGGGCACTTTTGCCGTACTTGCCTCACCCGCGTCCGCCAGACCGGCGAAAGACCGCCGCGATCCGGTCGTCATTCTCGTCTCGATCGATGGATTCCGTGCAGACTATCTCGACCGCGGCATAACCCCGAGCCTCTCGAAGCTTGCGGCCAGCGGCATCAGTGCCGCCATGCGCCCCTCGTTTCCTAGCAAGACCTTCCCCAATCACTGGGCCCTGGTGACAGGCAAGGTGCCGGACCACAACGGCATCATCGCCAACAGCTTCGAAGATCCGGCACATCCCGGCCAGAAGTTCACGATGTCGAGCGACGAGCCTTATTGGTGGGATGAGGCCGAGCCGATCTGGGTCACTGCCGAAAAGGCCGGAATCCGCACCGCAACGATGTTCTGGCCCGGCTCGAACGTAGCCTGGGGCGGAACCCTTGTTACGGAACCCTGGAAACAGATCACCGGCGGCACCCGGCCAAGCGACTGGCAGCAGTTCAACCAGGCGGCGAGCCCGGTCCAGCGGGTTAACGCGGTGCTGGACTGGTTGCGGCGTCCCGCCGCCATCCGGCCCCGACTGGTAACGCTCTATTTCGACGATGTAGACACGGCCGGGCATCGCTTCGGCCCCGACGATCCCCGCACGAATGCCGCGATAGCGGAAATCGACCGCGATATCGGCGCGCTCGTCGCTGGCCTGCGCGAACTCGGGCAGCGGGCGAACCTCATCGTGGTGGCCGATCACGGCATGGCCTCGGTTTCCAGCGAACGTACCATCCCGCTGGACGCCGTTGCCGATCCCGCGCTTTACAAGCTGGGAGAGGCCGGGCCGTTCGCCGCGCTTGCGCCAACGCCGGGCAACGAAGCCGCGCTTGCCGCAGCGCTGCTGAAAGCACATGACCACATGCAGTGCTGGCGCAAGCAGGACATTCCGGCTCGGCTGCGATATGGCACAAATCCTCGGATCGCGCCGTTCTTCTGCCTAGCCGAAACCGGCTGGCAGATCAGCGCGAAGCTGCCTGCGAAAGCCTCCACCGGCGGCACTCACGGTTATGACAATGCCGCACCCGAAATGGCCGCGCTGTTCATTGCCAGCGGGCCGGACTTCGCGAAGCGCGGCAAACTGGCACCGTTCGACAATGTCGACGTCGCCCCGCTGCTGCGTGACCTCCTCAAATTGCCGCAGGCGAGCGACGGCGACGGCAACGATGCACCGTTCCGCAATATCGTGAAGCAGCGTTAGGTACTCAGCCCCGGCAGGAAACCTCGCCCTCGGCCATGAAGGCAACGCGTTCCTGTGCGTCATGAAGAATGAGCTTTGCCGGCCAGTGCATCGTGCCCGATCCGCTGCCCTTGCCGGGCAGACTCACGAGATCGACCCAACTGGCCAGACCGACGTAAGTGGAGCGTGCATTGCCCGGAAGCTGCGCGCTCTCAACCTTGGCAGCGTAGCGCTTGAGGTCTCCTGCGATGCGCATGAAACCCTCTTCCTCGTTGGCGATGAAGATCGGGTCCTTCTGGTCCGGCTTGCGGAAAGCGCAGCCGGGTTTGTCGAGACCGTAGCGGGCCACGTCGATCTCGGTGATCGGCCGGGGAATGATCGGCTTGAACGGCTCCTTGCTCATCCGTTCGACCTTCGCGATATCCTGCGCATCCTCCGCCGCCTGCCCCCCCGGATCTTCCTGCCCGCAGGCGGAGAGAAGAGTGACGATGGCCAGCCCAAGGATCGCATTTTTCATCATTTTCGCCCGAAGAGTTTCTCTATGTCCTGATGGGCAAGTTTAACCCACGTGGGGCGGCCATGGTTGCATTGGCCCGAACGCGGGGTGCGCTCCATTTCGCGCAGCAGCGCGTTCATCTCGGCGACAGAAAGCGAACGGCCCGCGCGGACCGATCCGTGGCAGGCCATCGTCGCGAGCACGAGATCCAGCTTCTCGCCAAGCAGCAACGCATCGCCGTTCTTGGCCAGATCGTCGGCAATATCGCGCACGAGCGCAAAGATGTCGGACTTGCCCAGCACCGAAGGCACCGCGCGCACCAGCATCGCGCAAGGGCCGAAACGCTCGAGCACGAGTCCGAACCGGGCGAGATCGGCGATCTTGTCGTCCAGCGCATCGCACGCCGCTTCCTCAAGCTCGACCACTTCGGGCAGCAGCAGGGCCTGAGACCGCACCATCGCGTCCTCCGCACCGGCGGCCTTGAGCCGTTCGAGCACGAGGCGCTCGTGCGCGGCGTGCTGATCGACGATGACGAGGCCGTCGTCCGCTTCGGCCACGATATAAGTGCCGGCCACCTGCCCCCGGGCCACGCCCAGCGGATAGCGCAGCGCATCCTCCGGTCCGTCGGGCACGGGTTCTGCGCGTCCGGACGGCTGGGCCATCACTTCGGCCTCATAGGAGCGCCAGACTTCCCCTGCTTCACCGACGCGCGAAGGCGCCGGGCGGAAATCGGAGTGGGATTGCGGCGTCGAATACTCGCGGGCGAAGAGAGAACCCAGCGCCGGCGCAGGTGCAGGCGCTACAGGTTCGACCTGCCACATCCCCATCGCCGCGACCGAGGCGGGCTGCGCACTCTTCTGACCCGAAGATTCCAGCGCATGGCGCAACGCGCCGACCAGGAAACCGCGCACAAAGGCGGGATCGCGAAAACGAACCTCGGTCTTCGCGGGATGGACGTTGACGTCCACGTCCTCGGGCGGAATCTCCAGGAACAGCGCGAGCACCGCATGGCGATCGCGCGCCAGCATGTCGGAATAGGCGCCGCGCACCGCCCCCACCAGGAGGCGTCCTTCACCGGACGGCCATTGACGAAAAGGTACTGGTGATCGGCAACGCCGCGATTGTAGGTCGGCAGGCCCGCCACCCCGGTGAGCCGGGCAGTGCCGCGCTCGGCTTCGATCAGGACACCGTCTTCCGCCAGTTCACGCGCAACGAGACGGGCCACGCGCGCCGCCAGTTCCTCGCGCGGCTGCACCGCGATAACGCGGCGGCCGTCATGTTCCAGCACGAACCCGATGTCAGGTCGCGCCATGGCCAGGCGCCGCACGACATCCTGACACGCCGCATATTCGGAACGCGGCGAGCGCAGGAACTTGCGCCGGGCGGGCACTTTGCCGAACAGATCCTCAACGCGGATTCGCGTGCCGGGCGGCAATGCAGCGGGACCGTCGGCGGCGACCAGTCCGTGGTCAACCACACGCTTCCAGCCTTCCGCCGCCTCATGCGGGCGACTTTCGATGGTCAGCCGCGCAACCGATCCGATCGAGGGCAATGCCTCGCCGCGAAAGCCGAGCGTGGCGACCAGTTCGATATGCTCGTCAGGCAGCTTGGAGGTCGCGTGGCGCTCCAGCGCCAGGGCGATCTGTTCCGGCTCCATGCCGCAGCCGTCGTCGGTCACCTCGATCAGGTCGAGGCCGCCCGAGGAGATCCTCACGGTGATCTGCGTGGAGCCCGCATCCACCGCATTCTCGACAAGCTCCTTGAGCGCGGAAGCCGGACGCTCCACCACTTCTCCCGCAGCGATGCGGTTTACGAGGTGTTCGGGAAGGCGACGGATGGTTGGCATGCAGAGTCTCTTGTCCGGTTGCGCGCAAAGCGTCAAACCGCCGGCGGACGGGCGATCTCGCCACAATCTCGATTTGTTCGAAAGACTAGCGACGAAACGCGTGGAATTCGAGACAGGCTCCGTACGATTCCCCCATGAAATCGACACAAATTTTTGGCGTTTCCCGAATCGATGGGCTAAGGGGACCGCTCCCATGCCAACCTGCCTGTCGCTCCACGGGAAATTCCTGTGGCAAGCAACCGGAAAGACAACGGATTACTGATGGCCTCGCCCTTCTCGCGATTCTTCAAACTCGGCTCACAGAACATGGCGATCGATCTTGGGACCGCCAATACGCTCGTCTACGTTCAGGACCGCGGAATCGTGCTGAACGAACCTTCGGTGGTGGCGATCGAAACGCTTAACGGCGTCAAGAAGGTCAAGGCCGTCGGTGACGACGCCAAGATGATGATGGGCAAGACCCCCGACAACATCGAGGCCATCCGCCCGCTGCGCGACGGCGTCATCGCCGACATCGAAATCGCGGAAGAAATGATCAAGCATTTCATCCGCAAGGTGCACGGCAAGAAGAACCTGTTCCGCTATCCGGAAATCGTGATCTGCGTTCCCTCGGGCTCGACCTCGGTCGAACGCCGCGCCATCCGCGATGCTGCTCGAACGGCTGGCGCCAGCCAGGTCTACCTGATCCTCGAACCGATGGCCGCGGCGATCGGCGCCGACATGCCGGTTACCGAACCGGTGGGTTCGATGGTGGTCGACATCGGCGGCGGCACCACCGAAGTCGCCGTGCTTTCGCTGCGCGGTCTCGCCTACACCACCTCGGTCCGCGTCGGCGGTGACAAGATGGACGAATCGATCGTCTCCTACGTCCGCCGCCACCACAATCTCCTGATCGGGGATGCCACGGCCGAACGCATCAAGAAGGACTACGGCATTGCCGTCATGCCTGCAGACGGCATCGGCGAAACGATCCACATCAAGGGCCGCGACCTTGTGAACGGCGTCCCGAAGGAGATCACCATCTCCCAGGCAAATGTCGCTGAGGCACTGGCCGAACCGATCGGCGCCATCGTCGAAGGCGTCCGCATCGCACTTGAAAACACCGCGCCGGAACTCGCCGCTGACATCGTTGACCAGGGCATTGTGCTCACCGGCGGCGGCGCGCTGATCCAGGGCCTCGATGATTACCTGCGCGAAGAAACCGGCCTGCCGGTCAGCGTCGCCGAAGATCCGCTGTCCTGCGTCGCACTCGGCACCGGCCGTGCGATGGAAGATCCGATCTATCGCGGCGTGTTGATGTCCGCCTGATCGAGTTCGGGGTGGCAGCGGCCCTACGGTCCGCCACCCCGCTGATGTCCCGGCGGTATTGCCGCCGGTCTTGAGGTTCGAGCGGCCCTTGCACGTGAAGTGGCAGGGCCGCCACTACGAAGGAGTGCATGGCGCATGGCGCCGCCAGCAAACAGGCGCTCCAGCTATTCGCGCAGAGCGCAATACACCACCTTCCTGAGCTACACCGCAGGCGTTCTGGGCGCCGTGGTCGGGCTGGGACTCGTGGTCGTCTCACTCGTCAACCCCGATGCCTTTTCAGCGCTGCGCGGCCTTGCCGACGATGCGTCGGAGCCGGCTGCGCAGGTTTCCGCGCAAGGGCGCGACATGGGTCGGGACGCCTGGGCCACGGCCACGGGCTTCCTCCATTCGGGGAGCGAACACGCACGCCTCAAGCGCGAACTTGCCGAAGCCAAGGTCCGCCTGTTCGAGGCAGCGGCCACGAAAGCCGAGAACCAGCGCCTCAAGGATCTGATGAATCTGTCCGAGAAGGACGGCGGCGCCGTGACCTTTTCTCGGCTAACCTCGTCCACCAGCGCCAGTTCGCGCCGCTACGCCACACTCGGCGCCGGGGCGGACCGCAATGTGGCCAAGGGCATGCCCGTAAGATCGCAGATGGGTCTCGTCGGCCGGGTTCTCGAAGTGGGCACCTCCAGTGCCCGCGTCCTGCTGGTGACGGATAGCGAAAGCGTCGTGCCGGTTCGCCGGGCGACCGACGGCGTTGCCGCCTTCGCTCAGGGCAACGGCGATGGCACACTGCGCATCCGGCTCATCAACCTTGGCATCAATCCGCTCAGGAAGGGTGATGTCCTCGTGACCTCGGGCTCGGGCGGACTTTACCGTCCCGGAACGCCGATCGCCATCGTGACGGAACTGATCCGCGACGGCGCCACTGCCCGCGTGCTCAGCAATCCTTCCGACACCGATTACGTCATGGTCGAGAAGAGCTGGTCTCCCCCGCCGCCCCCACCTCCTGCAAACGACGGTACGGTCAAGAAGCCCTGATGTTTTCCCGCAACGGCCCCCGCTCCCGCCAGCGCATAAATCACGCGCCATCGCGGCTGCTGGCTCGCGGCTTTCCCTGGCTGACGATCATGCTCGGATCGCTGGTCCCCGGCTGGTTCATGATCGCCTCCGCGCCGGTCATGCCCCCGCTGGGGTTCCTCGTCTATCTCGGCTGGCGTCAACTTCGCCCGGGCCTGCTGCCGATCTGGGCCGGGCTGCCGCTGGGCCTGTTCGATGATCTGTTTTCCGGACAGCCGTTCGGCTGCGCAGTCCTGCTATGGTCGCTCACCGCCATCGCGCTGGAAATCGTCGAAGCGCGCCTGCCTTGGCGAAACTTCGTCACGGAATGGCTCATGGCCATGGGCCTCATCGTCGCCTATATTCTGCTGAGCCTCGCCCTTGCGAACATCGCAGGCGCTGCTTCCCCTCTTCAAGTCATCGTGCCGCAGGTCGTCATCTCCGTGCTTTCCTATCCCCTCGTCGGCCGTATCGTGGCCATGTTGGACCGGCTCCGGCTTACGCCGATCGTACTCCTGCGATGAAGATCAGCTTCAAGCGGTTCTTTCCGCAACGCCATGTCAGTGCGGGCACGCTGCGAAACAGCTTCGACCGGCGCAGCATCGTGCTGGGTACCATGCAGGGCGGAATCGGTGTCCTGCTCGCCACCCGCCTCGGTTATCTCGCGGTCGCGCAGAACGCCAAGTACGAGCTCGAAGCGGAAAGCAACCGGGTCAACCTCTCGCTGATCCCACCGCGTCGCGGCTGGATTCTCGATCGCGCCGGCACGCCGCTCGCCTCCAACCGGGCCGACTTCCGGGTCGACCTGATTCCCGAGCGCCTGCAGGATATCCCGCACACGATCCAGACCCTGGGCAAGTTGCTGAACCTGTCCCCGATCGCGCTTCAGGATCTTGAGGACAAGCTCGACAAGGCACGCGGCTTCGCCCCGGTCGAAGTCGCCAGCGGGCTGGACTGGGAGCGTTTTGCCGCTGTCAGCGTGCGGCTGCCCGATCTGCCGGGCGTCGTCACCCAGCGCGGCTTTTCCCGCTTTTACCCTCTGGGGCCATCGGTCGGCCACCTCATCGGCTATGTCGGTCCGGCCTCCGCCGAGGAGTACGAGAAAGACCATGATCCGGTCCTCATCACGCCCGGCTACAAGGTGGGCAAGGACGCGCTCGAGAAGTTCTACGAGAAGGACCTGCGCGGCAAGCCCGGCGCCCGGCGTGTGGAGGTCACTGCCTCGGGCCGGATCGTCCGCGACCTCGATACCCGCGAGGACGTTCCCGGAAAGACGCTGAAGCTCACGATCGACGCCGGTATCCAGGAATATGCCTCTCGCCGGATCGGCCCCGAATCGGCGGCGGTGGTGGTGATGGATTGCCAGACGGGCGATATTCTCGCGATGTGCTCGATGCCCAGCTTCGATCCCAACAGCTTCTCGGACGGCATCGGTCGCCTCGAATGGAAGATGCTGTCCGACGACGACCATGTGCCGCTGCGCAACAAGGTTCTGCGCGGGCTCTATCCGCCCGGTTCGACGGTAAAGCCGATGGTGGCGCTGTCCTTCATGGAAGCCGGGCTCGATCCCAAGGAATCGGTATTCTGCGGCGGCGGCCTGCGGGTGGGCAACCGCGTGTTCCACTGCTGGAACCGGCGCGGGCATGGCCAGGTCAACATGGCCAAGGGCATCTACCAGAGCTGCGACGTCTACTTCTACCACTTTGCCCAGCGCATGGGGATGGACCCGATCGCGGCGATGGCGAGCCGGCTGGGCCTTGGCCACGATTTCCCGCTGCCGGTATCCGGCCAGTCGTACGGCACCGTGCCCAATCCGGCGTGGAAACTGAAGAAATACGGCAAGGAATGGCAGACCTTCGACACGGTCAACGCCACGATCGGCCAAGGCTACTTCCTGGTGAACCCGCTGCAGCAGGCCATTCAGGCAGCCCGCATCGCCACGGGCCGCGTCATCATGCCGCGCCTCGTCCACGGGCATGAGCACGAAGTCGCCCCATCACTGGGCATTCCCGACGACCACCTCGCCTATGTCCGGCAGGCCATGTCGGATGTCGCCAACGGCCCCGGCTCCGCCCGCCACGCGGCCCTGCCCTTCCCCGATATCAAGCTCGCCGGCAAGACCGGCACGGCGCAAGTCGTCGGCCTCAACATCGGCAACGGCAAGGGCGGCTTGTGGAAGCACCGCGACCACGGCCATTTCATCTGCTTCGCGCCGGTCGACAACCCGCGCTATGCCTGCTCCGTCGTGGTCGAACATGGCGGCGGCTCAGGCGCGGCCTATCCGATCGCGCGCGACGTGCTGACTTACGTCTTCGACAAGCAGAAGGGCATGGATATCCTGACCGAGCTTGAGAAGAAGTGGGGCGGAACTCCCACAGAACGCCTGGATGCGCGCTACCGCACCTATTCCGCGCAATATGGCGTCGGCGCCCCGGCTGTTTCGGCCGAGGAGGAGAATCGCAAGCTCCAGGGCGCCGAATCGGGTCAGGACCCAGCGCAGCCTATCGTCAACGAAGCCCAGGCCCCGGCACCGGAGCCCGGCTCCAACGATCCGCCTCCTGCCGCACCGCCTGCAAGCGCGCCGTCGCCGGCTACCACGACCGCCCCGCAAACCGGACCGGGAGGCACGCAGTGATCAGCCGTTCCATCGTACCGGAAGCCATCGCACGCCAGCCCTGGCACATGCTGATCCCCCTGATGGGACTGGTATCGCTGGGCGCTGCAGTGCTTTATTCGGCGGCAGGCGCAGCCTCCAGCCTTATGCGCTCAGCCATGTGATGCGCTTCCTGATCTTCCTGGTCATGGCAATCGTCATTTCCCGGTTCGGCCGCGATTTCTTCAGAACGGTGGCCTATCCGGTCTACGGCGCGATCGTCCTGCTGCTCGTGCTGGTCGAGGCTATCGGCGCCGTGGGCGGCGGCAGCCAGCGCTGGCTCAACCTGGGCTTCATGACCCTGCAGCCTTCCGAACTCATGAAGCCGCCATCGTTCTCGTGCTCGCGCGTTTCTACGAAACGCTTCCGCATGCAATGACGGCAAGCTGGCGCGGACTGGTTCCGGCGGGTGTCCTGATCGGAATTCCGGCGCTTTTCGTAATGATCCAGCCAGATCTCGGCACGGCCCTGGCGATCTGCTTCGGCGGCGTGGTGACGATGTTCCTTGCGGGACTGCCGATCTCCTGGTTCCTCGGGGCCGGCCTGACCGGCGCCATCGCCGCGCCGATCGCGTTCTTCACCCTGCTCCACGACTATCAGCGCAACCGCGTGCTCGTGTTCCTCGACCCCGAAAGCGATCCGCTCGGCACCGGCTATCACATCACCCAGTCCAAGATCGCCATCGGCTCGGGCGGCCTGTTCGGCAAGGGGTTCGGCAATGGCACGCAGAGCCATCTGCAATACCTCCCCGAATCGCATACCGACTTCGTCTTTGCCACGATGGCCGAGGAATGGGGCATGGCCGGAGGGCTGTTCGTGCTCTTCGTCTTCGCCGTGGTGCTGTCATGGGGTCTGCGCGTCGCGCGAAGTGCACCGGATCGCTTCTCCAGCCTGCTGGCGGCGGGGATGTCGGCCACGATCTTCTTCTATGTGGCGATCAACCTGATGATGGTCATGGGGCTGGCCCCGGTCGTCGGAATCCCGCTTCCCTTCATGAGCCACGGCGGCACCTCCATGCTTACCAACATGATCTGCCTCGGCACGCTTATGGCGGTGAACCGCTGGAATCGGCGCCCCGGTTCAATCTTGTAAAATTCTTGAATTTTCCCCTTCCCATCCTGAAAACACACGCTATAGGGGCCTCTCCGCCGCCGGATGGTCGGGCTCGCAAGGCCTGACACGGCAGCCCAGGTCAGGGTATGTGGACGCATAGCTCAGTTGGTAGAGCAGCTGACTCTTAATCAGCGGGTCCTTGGTTCGAGCCCAAGTGCGTCCACCATTTCCTTCCCCTGCAGTCCTGACACAGCCCCCGCTTCAACGCGCGGTGCCTTCCAGGCCCCTCTCCCCGAATCATTCAGTCAGCCGGGTCAGCACCCGCGAGACTTGTCGTGGTCATTGTGGCTGCTCCCGTGTTCATGGCCCTTGTCCGGGCGGCCATTACCCCAATGGTATTTATCGCGCCCTTGAGCGGGCCGGGACGGAACGGGGATTTCCCGAATCGTTCCTGCGCATAGGACGATTTCCCGAAGGTGCTCCCATAAGCCTTGGTGCCGGCATTGGCCTGGGCCGATGCCGACAGCGCAAGGCCCAGGGCCATTGCAGCGATCACTGTTTTCTTCATTGCGGTCCCTATCGGAAGATGATGGACACCGGCCAGGCGGGGGCATCCCACGAGGCCGGAATACCATTATCGGCAGGGCATGGTTTCATCGCGCTTTCGGAAGAACCCTTAGAAGACCGCATAACGCCGGCTTAACGATACCCGGAACCCGCGCGCGAATCAGCGCCGCTGAGCTGCCTTTACGGCAAGCTTCCTGGTGAATGGCCGCATTTCCGGCCGGGATGTAAACAGGGACATCGGCCTTCACCGCCCTTTCGCGAAGCGATGCTTCCCCGGATCAGAACCCTGCCGACAGGGTATCCTTGCGCGCACCGCGGATACCGTATGCCTTGTCGAGATCCCCGATCACGCGGCTGCCCAGAGGCGAAAGGAACTCGATGCCGACACGGCTCTCGCGAATCCAGCGGACATGCGCAGGGATCGCCTTGAGGTGCGCGATGCGCAGCGCCACGCTCTGGCCCGGCTCGAAATCTTCCGCGTTGCCGACAATGCAGCACCCGCCCTCGGAAATGTCGGACAGTTCCACAGCGAAGACGTGCCAGCTCGACTTGCGGCACCTCGCGCGCAGCAGGACTTCATGACGCTCGCTGAGCCTGTCGCAAAAACCTTCCGTCCGCATCACCGCCCCTGATCCTACCGATGGAGCGGATCACTAGCAGCGACAGGTAAATCTACGGTTGCGATACAGGAACTGGCCGAGGCGAAGCGCCGGCTTCTCCGGGCGGAGTTCCGGTACCCGCTATCTGGGCATCGATATCCTTCGCGGTCTCGCCGATCTTCTTGCTGGCGGTCTCATACCGCTCATCGAAACTCGGCTCCCGGTGGCAGGCGGAAAGCGCCAGGATCGCCACCAGGAGAAGGCTGCAACGGCGCATCAATAATCCTTCTTGATGCGCACGTTTAGGCTGTTGACGCCCGATCCGCCGGCCTGGCTGAGAACCGACAGCCACTTGGTCACGCTGACTTCGAGCTGCGTGGCGGTGAAGCCGCGCGCGTCAGTGATAAGCTCCACGTAGATGTCATCGGTGAGGTACTGGCCTGCCGCCAGCGCCGTCCCGCGTCCGCTCGCTTCGTCGGGGCTGAGAATCCGCAGCCGGTCGATCCCCGCGGCAGACCGCAGCTTGCCGAGCGGGTTGATCCCGCCGCCGGTGGCCCGCAACGAATTGAGCGACGATGCAAGCTGCACCGCCTGGATCGCGGAGAGGTTTGCGATCGAACTGCCGAACAGAATGCGCGAAAGAACCTCGTCATCAGGCAGGCTGGGATCGGAACTGAAATCGATCTGCGGGTTGTAGGCCCGGCCGCTGACTGAAACGGTTACGTCGATATCGTCGATCGTCTCCGTGGCGGTGATGGCCACGGTAGGGTCGATCGTCTGACCGCCGTTGAACGAGATGAGACCGTCGGAAAGTTCGAAGGAACGACCCGCGAAGCCCAGAGTACCGCGCACGAGCTTGACCTCGCCCGCCATGCTCGGCGCCGAACTGGTTCCGCTCAGGCGGAAATCTGCGCTCCACTCGGATTCCAGCCCCATGCCCGAGACATAAAGCTTTTCGGGCGCCTTGAGATGAAGATCCAGCCGGACCGAGGAAAACGCGCTCGACATCGGCACGGCGGGCTCGTCGCCAGTGACGCGCATCGGGCCGGAACGCGGCTTGAAGCGCACCCCGGTGAGATGCGGCACTTCCACAGCGCCCTGGCGGACGATCTCGTAACGGGTTTCGGGAAGCCGCAAGTCACCGCTCAGAAGCGGTGTCTCGCCCGCACGCTTGGTGAGGTTGAGCGTGCCCGTCGCACTGGCGGAAAGAGAATCGCTGCGCGCCAACCTTGCCCGGTCGAGCTTGACGTCGAGATCCATCGGATAGCCGGCATCAGCCGCCAAGCTGAGACGACCGCTCGCGCTGACCGTGCCGCTGCCGGCATTGGCGTTAAGCGAGGTCAGCTCGAAGGAATTGCCGTTGAACTTGCCGTCCAGCGTCATGTTGCTGAGCCGGGTTCCATAGGCCTGATATTCGTAAGTAAGATCCTTGCCCTTCACCAGGCCGGTTATGCAGGGATCGGTAAGGCGGCAGGAGAAATCCGCCGCCACGCCAACCGATCCGGTGAGCGTCTGCCCCGGCTGTCCCGCGAAGGAAAACAGCGTGTCGGCAGGACCATTGTAGCGGATGCCACCACCCAGCGGCGCCTGGAACAGGCGCGTGCTCCAAGCCCCCTCGCCCGGCGGCAACGGTCGCAGGCTGGCGACCATGCGGCCGATCACGCTGCCCTGCTTGCGGAACACCGCCCTCGCCTCCCCGCCATCGGGTAGGAGCTTGCCAACGAAGTTGATGTCGACCGGCTGGCTTACCGTGCTCGAACTGGTTCGGGTGAAATTGACAAGGCTCATGCGTGCGTCGGCGCGCGGGAAGGCCGTGGAACTGGCCTGTTCGAAATCGAAGCTGCCGCTGGCCTTGCCGCCCAGGCCATAGCCGGGAACGAATGCATTGATGAGCCCGACATCGACGTTCTCAAGCCGGCTCTGGATTTTCATGCCGGCGCCGTAAGTACCGGCGACCTTTGCCGTGCCCTGTCCGAAACCTATGGTGGTGGGCAGGAGTTCGTAGCCGCCGTCCTTGGGCAGGATCCGTGCCGGAGACTGCGTCTTGAGGGTAAGGCCACGTACCTTGCCCTCCAGCGCCACGCGCCAGAGTTCAGGGGCAAGATCGGCGTTAAGCGCGACCCGGAACGGAACGCCGCTGACGCCTTCCACAAGACCCTTCGCCTTGCCGCGCCCATCGCGATAATCCACGAGGACACGCGCCGCAGCGAGATTGAAGGCGCCGATGGTCGTGCCCGCAATCTGCGCATCGGCGACGACTGCAGGCTGGTCATACAGCACGGCGCGGCCGTCGATGATCGCTGAACCGATCGTGAGATTGGCGGGTCCAGCGAAGACCGCATCCTTGGCGCGCAAGTTGAAGTCGACAGCCTGGTACTTGCCCTCGGCGTCCAGCCTCAGCGCACCGCCGATGCCGTTGCCCTTGGCGGTCAATTCGCCCGCGAACGGGCCGGAGGCGGTCTGCACCATTCGCCCAGCGAAATCGACGCCCGAAAGGTTGGCGCTGTTGATGTCTACCGCCATCTGCTTGCCGAGCCCCAGCGAGACATCGGCCTTGAGCGGGCCGTAATCGGTGTCCCCGGTCATGTCGAAGCGATAGCCGCCACGAATGCCGGTGATCCCTGCATCGAGGTTGGCAAGACCGATCCCGAGGCCCGGACGTTCCGCCGTGACATGCGCATCGGGGTTTGCGATCGTGCCCGTCACGCGCACGCCGATAGCGCCGTAACGGGTGGAACTGCCACGCGCGGCCAGCGATATGCGGCCATTGGGCGACCAGCTTCCCTGCCCGCCCTGGACCTTGAGTTCGGGCGCGTTGAGCTGCAGCGAGGAAAAGCGCACGACGCCGTCCGGCCCATAATGAACGCGTGAGGATGCCGCGAAATTGCCGCCCAGATAGGTCTGGAGGCTCTCGTTCAGAAGCTTGGTCGAACGCGCACGCACGGTCCCGTCCAGCGCGAAGCCACTGCCTTCGCTCTTCAGGTCCATGTTGGTGCGGATGTTGAAGATGCCGACGCTGTCCAGCCGGTAATTGTCGATCTTGCCGTCAATGGCGCCGGTGTAGAAACCCTTGGCGACGTCCGCCACCAGGATCAGCCCGGCATCGATACGATCGGATTTCAGCCGCATGTTGTCCGACAGCACGCGCGTCCCGTCGATGGCGAGATCGCCGTTCAGCGTGACGTTGGCGAGCGAACCGCCTGCAACCGTGTCCAGCCCCGTCACCCGCTGCACGCGTGCGGACACCGGGATCAGAATCTTGTCTGCATCCACGCGCGCCGCGCCGCTGGCGGACAGGCGCTCGAGCCCCATGTCGTTCATGACCACGCGGGCGGCATTGATGCGATAGGCAACCTTCGGCGTGGTGAACGCACCGTCAAGCGCGAGGGCCGCGGTCAGGCCCGAACCGCTGAGGTTCGGCGCCAGCGCTGCCGGCTTGAGCAGGGCGAAGTTCAGCTTCAGGTCCTGGAAACTGTTGTTGGAAAGGTCGATCACCCCGTCCGGGGTCAGCGTGAAGGCATCGCTCCAGACCCTACCGGTCAGCGTCGCGCGCCGTTCGGCCAATGCCGCCGTTACATCGAGGTTGGTGATCGGGCCAAGCAGGCTTGCGGTCGGCCCCGTGAGCAGCCGCGCGACACGCGTTGGCCCCTTGATCGCGAATGTTCCTTTCCGCGCGGTCAGCGCCAGCCGGGCCAGTTCGCCATCACCGAGATCGGCATCGAACTGACCGTTCCACGCCTTCCAGTCGCCCTTGCCGCCCAGCTTGAGCCGCAGCGGCTGCTTGAGCCCGCCCAGCGCAGCGATGACCCCACCGGTCGGGGCATCAAGGTCAACGTCGATCGCCAGCCGGTTCTTGGCAGGCACCGCGTCTAGCAGCAGGTTGAAGCGGTCCCCGCCTTCCTTGCCCTCGATCGCAATCGTGCCGCCCTTGGCCGACACTTGCGCGCGGCCATCGGAAATGTGCGCCTTCCCGTCGATGGTGACGATACGGCGATTGCCGGAAACCGGCGGCTCCGAAATGAAGCGGTCGATCCGCAACACGCCCACGTCCACGTCAAGGTCGGGAAGCAGCGGTTCGTTGCTGGGCGGCGTTGGCCTGAACTTGGGGACACGCCGCAGGATCATCCGCTGCGCCGTGGCGCTGCGCACGTCCACATGGTTTTCGAGATAGGCGAAGGGGCGCCAGTCCACATCGATTTCGGGCGAAAACAGGAATTCGCCCTGCGGATCGCTGACGGAAAGATCGTGCAAGGTCATGCGCTTGTAGAGCGAACCCTCGATCCTGCCGACCTTGATCCTCATGCCGTTCTGGAACTGCAGTCCCGCGATCTGTTCGGCCACGAAACGGTGACCCGGCCCGGTATCGATGCCGAAGATGACCGCCGCGACCAATACGATCACGCCGAGCACCAGCCCGACCACCGTCTTGAGCACGCGAATGCGCAGGCGGCGTCCGAGCGTGGGACGCGGCTTGCCGTTCTCGACCGGCGCTTCGGGCTCGTCGGCCGGGATCATGGTGTCTTCTTCCGACATCAGAATGCCTGCCCAATCGAAACGTAGAGGTTGAAGCGCGATTCACCCGGTTGCCGGGCAATCGGAGTCGCGATGTCGAGGCGCACGGGGCCGAAGTTGGTGTAGAAACGGCCGCCAAGACCCACGCCGTAGCGCAAGTTGTTGAACTGCGGCATCGTCTCCCGATAGGCCTGCCCCGCGTCGACGAATGCCACCACGCCGTAATTGCCGAAGCGATAGCGCGCCTCGACCGAACCTTCGTTGAGACTGCGCCCACCTACGGCGGTACCGTCTGCCGCCTGTTCGCCAAGCGCCTGGTAGGCATAGCCGCGAACGGAGCCACCGCCGCCTGCATAAAGCCTGCGTGACGGCGCAATGTCGAACAGGCCAGCGCCCTGGATCGTACCGAAGCGCACACGGCCGGCGAGAACGAGGCTGTCCGTCACCGGGTAATAGGCCGAAGCATCTACCCGCGCGCGGACATAGGGGTCAAAGCCGTTGCGCACGGTGGCTTCGGGCTGGATCAGCGTGGTCAGGCGGTAACCCTTGGTCGGATCGAGCAGGCTGTCCGTCTGGTCGAGCCCGATCTGGCCGTTCACGCCTGCGACGTAATAGAGCTTGCGGTCGCGGTTGCCGGTCGTGCGATTATAGTCGGTTTCCGCCGTTCCCAGCATTTCGATGCCGAATGCGTAAGTGTACTTCTTTTGCCAGATCGGCGTGGAATCGCGCGCGATACGCGCTGCGATGCGGCCGGTGTAGGCACTGTAGGCGTCGTAGTCGTTGTGGAAGGCCTCGGCCACCAGTTCGAACGTCCGGTCTCGCTTGCCCGAATTGGAACGACGGAAGGTCACGCCCGCGCCCTGCTGCCGGGTACCGGCTATGGCCTTGGCGATCAGCGCGCCTTCCGGCGGGAACATGTTGCGATGTGTCCAGGTTGCCTGGGCGGTGATGCCCTCGCCCGTGGCATAGCCCAGAGAACCGGCGATCGTGCGTGGCGGCCCGGCATCCTGCTGGACGTTCAGCGTCACGTATTCCGTACCGTCGCCAACTGCCTCGCCGGTCTTGCGCGGCTCGACCGAAACGGTGGAGAACAGGCTCGTCGCCACCAGCGCCTTGCGCAGGTCGTCCACCTTTCGGCTGTCATAAAGTTCGCCGCGCTTGAAACGGGCGAGTACGCCAACATGTTCGGCATCAAAGGCCAGGTCGCCCGAAGTGGTGAAACCGCCGAACCGACCGCGCGGGCCGACGTCGACAGGCAGCGTGTAGACGCCGTCGGCGCTTTCCTGATCGAGCAGGATGTCACGGTCACCCACCTTAGCGAAGGCATAGCCGTTTTCAGGCAGCGCCAACGCGACTTGCGCTTCGGCACCCTGAACGCGCTGGGCGACGATCGGCTCACCGACCTTGATGGAAAGGTTCCGGGCGATCAGGTCCGCCGGCACTGTCGGATCGGCCTTCACCACGATATCGGAGAAAGTATAGCGCTTGCCCGGTGCCACCGAAACGACCGCGACCAGCCCGCCTTCGGCCGCCGGTTCGATGCGGGTGTTCACCACGGGCGAATACCAGCCCTCGGACGCCAGCACGGTCTGCATCAGCGCGCTGTCTTCGGTGAGCCGGGCATTGAGCATCGCCACGTTCGCCGCCTTGCCGCCGCCCTTCTTCAGGGCGGAAAGCGACCGGAACTCGCTGCGCATGTCCGTTTCGGTCTCGTCGTCAGCGGTCGCCAGCCCGTCGATCCGGATTTCGTAAGCGACTTCAACGTCCTTGGTATCTTCTTTCTTTTCCGCGAACTGGACGGGCGTCACCTCGAACTGGTCGATCGCGGGCAGCGGCGCGTTCAGTTCAGCATCGCGAACCGGCGCATCGCCGATCTCCTCGGTCGTATCGCCATCCGACAGGGCTGGATTGCCGAGCGGAGCAGACTGGCCTTCCCGCGGCTTGGCATCGGTCTGTTCGCTCGCCATGCGGCGCTCGAACGCCTCGATCGATTCCAGCGGCTTGTCGAGTTCCGAATCGTCCTGCGGATCCAGCCTGGGGATCGCCTTGTTGAATTCGTCATCGGGGATGATCGTCTTCACTTCCGGCAGCGGCAGGTTTGCAGGCGGAGCCGGCACGACGATCTTGCCGGCCTGAACCCCGTCATCTTCGATCGCCGGGGACGCAGCAGGCGAGGCCGGAGCGGGCGCTGCAGCTTGCGGCTGCACGGCGCTACTGTCCTGCGCATGCACAGGCGCTGCCGACAGGGCCAGCAGGATGGAAATGGTGGCAAGTCCCGCACCGTCGCGCAGCGAAAGGGAACAAGCCGGCTTCTGAGAGATTAGCCAAGGCATGAGCAGCGCGATGTAACACCCCCTGTCGAGTATGGGCAACAGGCCCCCTCGTGGATTACCCTATCGCATTGCAACAGCGAAAGTTCCCTGTCGCAAGTGGGTTTGTAATGAAATCTGATGAAGGATCACCGACGTCAATGCCGGAGACCACCGGAGACACTCTTCACACCGGACCCCTTGCAGGAACCGACGCCAACGCACCGTGGCAAATCCCCGGTTCCGCCTGGCTGAAAATCGTCAAGCGGGTTTACCGGATGAGCGGCTTTCACGAACTGGGCCTGCTTTCCGCAGGCCTTGCCTTCTACTGCTTTCTCGCATTGACGCCGCTGATCGGCGCCACGGTGATGATCTACGGCCTAATCGGCGATGTCGCCACCGTGCACGATCAGATGCAGAGCATTGTCGAAGTCGTTCCTCCCGAAGTGGCCCGGATGCTGGAGGAACAGTTGCTCCAGATCGTCACCACCAGCCGAGGCGTAACCGGGTTCGCGCTGTTGATCGCGCTGTTCTTTGCGATATTCGGCGGCATGCGCGCGGCGAACGGCATGATCAGTGCGCTGAATGTCATCAACGAGGAGCGCGAGACCCGAGGAGTGATCTCGCTGACCGTGAGGGCCCTCGGCCTCACCGTTTCGGCGATCCTTATCGCGCTGACCGGCGTGCTGTCCGGCGGCGTCTTCGCATGGCTGCAGACGCAGACCAGCGTCTACCTCGGTGATGCGACGGCGATCCTGTTCAAGTGGCTGACCTGGATTTCCGCTGTCGCCCTCGGCAGCGCGGGTTTTGCCCTCATCATGCGATATGGCCCCGACAGACGTCCCGCGAAGTGGCGCTGGCTGGCTCCCGGGTCGCTGCTGGCGACCTTGCTGTGGATCGGGGTATCGTTCGGCTTCTCGCTCTATGTCGCCTATATCAGCGACTACAATGCCACTTACGGGTCGCTGTCGGCCATTGTGGTGTTCCTAATGTGGCTGTTCCTCTCCGCATACGGCGTCCTTCTCGGCGCGCTGGTGAATGCCGAGATCGAGCGCCAGACCTACTGCGATACGACCGTCGGCCCCACCCTCCCGGCCGGGGAACGCGGCGCCGTCCTGGCCGACCTCGTGGACAACCGCGTGCCTTCGATCGGGGATCTCGAACGCCGTAAGCGTCGCCGTGCGGAGCAGGCGCGCCAGGGAACCGAATAAGGAATTATTGGGTCAGGCAATCCTGAGCGGGCGCCGCCGGGCGTCGAGTTGGATGACCAGATTGGCGCGAGCCGGCATCTCCGAGAGTATCCAGCGCGTGAGCCGCTCGTAGTGAGCGATGAAGCGCGCAATCCGGTCCTCGTCCATGACATGCACGCCCTTGTGCTCCTCTCCGGCAAGGTCGCGTTCCTGTTCCAGTCGCCAGTCGTGGACCACCTCGAATCCCGGCGAGGCAAGCAGGACCAAACGGTCGATCCGCGCGAACAGTCGCTGATAGACGTCGCCCAGCGCATCGTTGACGTAGCGGCGCCATCTGCCATCGCCATCCTCCTTCGCCTCAAGCGCGTTGACCGGGTCGACCAGCGCACTCGAAGCTTGCGGAAAGGCACCGACGCACCAGCCCTCGAACACCAGCACTTGGCAGCCCGGCTGCACGATAGGCCAGTCCCGCTCGGCCAGCCGATCGTCACTGGCCTTGTCGAAGCGCGGCAGCGCCACCGGAATCCCGCTTCGAGCGCATCCAGGATATCCAGCCCGAGCATGACATCATGCGTGCCCGGAACCCCTCTGGTCGCGAGGAGGGGGTGGACGGCGCGCGACAGTTCCTGCCGCTCCTCGTGCCCCAGATAGAGGTCGTCGAGCGAGAGCGCGGCAGCGGAAAGCCCGGCCTCGCCGCATGCTTCGATCAAAGCGCGCACGGCAGTCGATTTCCCAGACCCCTGCGCGCCGCAAATACCGATGACCACAGGCCACATCCGCCGACCGGCCAGAGCCGAATGCACCTGCTCCATGATCGCCTCGACAATGGCGGGATCAGGAGAAGGCGCAGGACGATCGGCGCTGCCGTGAAACTTTCGGTCCATCATCTCTTTCCTGCTGCAGCGTGGGGACCTTAGCCGTAGAGAAGCGGGTGCACGATGGCGAGACTTCGCCTCGGACCCGCCGCTCTGCGCCCCGAAATGCCATCGTCCATGCCATCGTCGCGGCGATCAGCCGGAAGGGCTGTTGATGCCTCCCCCTCACTGCGACTAGCTACACCCACAAGAATGCACGCGCGGCCCGATGCGATCCCGCACGCCCCGCGACGGGAGAGGGAAAGGACACCGAGATGACCGACGTTCTGGGATATCAAGGCAAGCGGGTAATCGTCAGCGGCTGCTTCTCGGGCATGGGCGAGGCGACGGCAAAGATGCTGGTCGAACTCGGCGCCGAAGTACACGGCTTCGATTTTCGCGAAAGCTCCGTGCCGATGGCCTCGTTCACGCAGATCGACTTGCGCGATCCCGCCACGATCGAAGCCGCGGTTGCCGGCGTGGGCGGCAAGGTAGACGCCCTGTTCAACTGCGCGGGCCTGCCCGGCGGCGGCGGCTTCCCGCCGCTTGACGTCATGAAGGTCAACTTCCTCGGCACTCGCCACCTGACCGATCAGGTCGTTCCGCTGATGGGCGAAGGCGCCGCCGTTGTCTCGATCGCATCGACCGGCGGCCTCGGGTGGAGCCGCCGCATTCCCGTGCATATGCAGCTTCTCACCACGCAGGGATTCGACGCCGGCCTCGCATGGTGTGAAGCCAACCTCGACCAGGTGGCGGAGGGCTATGCCTTCTCGAAGGAAGCTGTCATCGTGTGGACTCAGTTCATGGGCGCGCAGCTCATCAAGAAGGGCATCCGCATCAACTGCTCGCTGCCCTCCCCCACCCAGACGCCGATGATGGCGACCTTCCATGCCACTTCGGGCAAGGACGTCGTGGATGCCGCCGCAGAACCGCTCGGCCGCTACACCACGCCCGAAGAACAGGCCGGCCCGCTGGTGCTGATCAATTCGAATCTCGCAGGCGTCGTCAACGGCATCGTCATGCCGGTGGACGGGGGCTTCATGGGCGGCCTTGCCACCGGGCAGGTCGACATCACCCGGATGATGAGCAAGCAGCCCGCCTGACGCGGCCTGACATCGCCGATTTTGAGAGGGGCCGGACGATATGTCGTCCGGCCCCTTTTCCTCCCTCTTTTCCCTATGCGTCAACCTGCTAAGGCGTCGGCAAACGGAGAAGGATCAACGCGCATGAACGAAGCGGTACTTTACGAGATCGACGACGAAGGCATCGTCACCCTGACGCTCAACCGCCCCGAACTGCGCAATCCGATTTCCGATCCCGAAGTGATCGAGGGGCTGCTCGGCGCGCTCGAACGGCTCGAAAACGACCCTGCGGCCCGCGTGGCGATCCTTACCGGTGCGGGCAAGGGCTTCTCCTCTGGCGGCAATATCAATGAGATGAAGCCCGGCGGCAACGTCAACGGCGGCGTGCCGACCCGCACCCGCCTCAACTATAAACGCGGAATCCAGCGCCTTCCTCTCGCTTTCGCCGCCCTGGAAGTGCCGGTGATCGCCGCCGTCAACGGGGCCGCGGCCGGCGCCGGATGTGATCTCACCTGCATGTGCGACCTTCGCATCGCCGGGGAAAGCGCGCGCTTCGCCGAAAGCTTCGTAAAGATCGGCCTGATTGCCGGTGACGGCGGCTCGTGGCTGCTGCCGCGCGTTGTCGGCTGGTCGAAAGCTGCGGAAATGGCGCTTACCGGCGACATGATCGACGCTGCCGAGGCGCTGGCCTGCGGGCTGGTCTCCAAAGTGGTGCCGGATCACCGGTTGATGGACGAAGCCCGTGCACTCGCCCGCCGTATCGCCGCCAATCCGCCCCACGCAGTGCGCATGACCAAGCGTCTGCTCTGGGAAGGCCGCCGCAGCGACCTCGCAACTCTTCTGGAAATGGCCGCCGCCATGCAATCCGCCGCTCACGCGACCGACGATCACGCGGAAGCGGTCGACGCCTTCCTTGAAAAGCGCAAGCCGGCTTTCAAGGGGTCTTGAATTTCGATGTGATCAGTTCATATGGCGATCACATCGAAATGTGAGAATGGATTTCCCCATGGCTGGTAATGTGATCGAACAGGTTCGCAGGCTCGTGAACGAGGGCGCATGAGCAAGGCCGGCCTCGCCCGAGCCGCCGGACTGCACGCCAACACCCTGCGTGACTGCACCGAGCCCGATTGGAACCCGACCGCCGAGACGCTCACCAAGCTCGAACGCTTCCTGCTTTCGAACGACGACCGTCCGGTCCTCGTTCCGATCGAGGAAATCATCGACGAGGCCCGCAACGGTCGCATGTTCATCCTGGTCGACGACGAGGATCGCGAAAACGAGGGTGACCTCGTGATCCCGGCGCAGATGGCGACGCCCGCGGCCGTGAACTTCATGGCCACTCACGGCCGGGGACTGATCTGCCTCACGCTCACCAGCCAGCGGGTGGAGGAACTCGGCCTTAACCTGATGAGCCAGCACAACGGCACGCGCCACGAAACCGCCTTCACCGTTTCCATCGAGGCCCGCGAAGGAGTGACTACCGGCATTTCGGCGGGCGACCGCGCGCGCACCATCTCGGTCGCGATCGACGGCACCAAGACCAAGGCCGACATCGTCACCCCCGGGCATGTCTTCCCGCTGCGCGCCCGTGACGGCGGCGTGCTCGTGCGCACCGGCCACACCGAGGCGGCTGTCGACATTTCGCGCCTCGCCGGGCTCAATCCTTCGGGCGTGATCTGCGAGATCATGAAGGATGACGGCACCATGGCACGCATGGACGACCTGATCGCCTTTGCCCGCATTCACGACCTCAAGATCGGCACGATCCGCGATCTCATCGCCTATCGCCGCAAGCATGACCGCATGGTCGAGAAGAAGAACGAGATCACATTCCAGAGCCGCCACGGCGGCCAGTGGCTTGCCCGCAGCTACTACAACAAGGCGACCGGCGAAGAGACCATGGCCCTGATCAAGGGCCGCATCGATCCGAACCAGCCGACCCTGGTGCGAATGCACACCCTTTCGATGTTCGTCGACGTGCTGGGCGAAGAATCGACCGACCGCGGCGATCTCCTGCATCGTTCGATGGAAATGATCGCAGAGGAAGGCGCGGGCGTGATCGTTGTCATCAACCGTCAGATGAACAATCCAATCTCGCGCGTCATGGATATCAAGCACCAGTTCCGCGCCGGAGAGAACCCGGACCTTGAGGAACTGCGCGACTATGGCGTAGGAGCCCAGATCCTTGCCGAACTCGGCATCCACGACATGATCCTGCTGACCAACACCCATCACTCGCTCGTCGCACTGGAAGGCTATGGCCTGAACATTGCCGGCGAACGCGCTATCCCCGCCCTTGAAGGAGCGAACTGACATGGCCCGTTTCCTTATCGTCGAAGCCCGCTTCTACGACCATCTGAACGACAAGCTGATTGCCGGCGCCAAGGCGGCGCTCAAGGCGGCAGGCCATACGGCCGATGTCGTGACCGTACCCGGCGCGCTTGAAATCCCCGCCGCGATCTCGCTGGCAGACGCCACGGGCGATTACGAGGGCTACGTCGCCATCGGCGTCGTCATTCGCGGCGAGACCTATCATTTCGAAATCGTCGCCGGTGAATCCGCACGCGGCATCATGGCTCTGAGCATGGACGGTATCGCGATCGGCAACGGCATCCTGACTGTCGAGAACGAGGAACAGGCCCTGGTCCGTGCCGAACCGACCCAGAAGGACAAGGGCGGCGAAGCAGCCAAGGCCGCGATCGCCCTCCTCGGCCTGAAGGAAAAGTTCGGGGCCTGACCCCCCGCTCACCCCGAGCATCAAAGGAAGCCCTGCATCCGGCATTTGTCCGGATGCAGGGTTTTTTCGTTTCAGCGAGGAAAGGTCGCGCGACAAGAGGCGGCAACACCATTTATCGGATCGCAGAAATCCACGCAAAATCGCCTGAAAGCAATGCGGATATCACGCATTAATTCTGCAAATTACGTGTATACACCTATAACTATGAAGTCTTATCGACGAATTCCCCCTTCGTCGCCGTTTGTTTACGGAATACAACTTGTCCACATTTCGGACAGAGCCAACACCTCTGTTCCAAAGCGATGAAAATTCTGTAATTGAGGGCGTAATTCGTCCGATATTGATCGTATTTGGATGGATTAGATAATCTCATCTCGCACCTCTAACGGGGCGGGTCGCAATCACGGATCCAGGACAACAGGATCCAGGCGGGACCACGGTCTTTGCCTGCCGGAGAACCATACGATGAACAGGGAAGCAAAAGTGCAGCGACTGATCGGAGAACTTGTCGCCAGGTTAGACGAGCTTGACCAGATCGGGGAACTCGTCGCCGCCGCTCATCTCCAGTCGGCCATCGACTGCCTGCGCGTGCCCCCGAAAGAGGAAGAAGATCGCTCCAAAGCGGAGTAAGCTGAACAAGACGCCTCCATCGTACTGTGGTTATCCCTATTCCAGTTCGTGAAGAGATTCATCGTCCTGACCCGTACCTGGAATTCTCATTTGAAGATCCGGTACAATAAGATGGGCCATTTCACGATCTTGGGGAGTAATCGCTGTGAATAGCTTCGTGCCCGCAAAATTCCGGGCGCTCGATGCTTTTGGCAGCCTTGGCACTGGCGAAACTAGGTTATGGAGAAGACCGATCAGTTGATGCGCAGCCGGGCGAAGGCCATTCGCCTAATCGGCATTGCGAACGAACTTCTCGCCATGGCACGCGAACTCGAAATCGGACAAAGCCCGGCCGCCGATCTGGCTGGGTTCGACGCCTTGGTGGAGGATCGGGAAGGCTCGAAGACCTCCGCCAGCCAGGACCACCCGATCTGGGTGGAACTGGCACGCCAAACTTATGACGACCGCCGGCGGCGAACCAAGATCTTCCAGTCGGAAGAACTGTTTGGCGAACCGGCCTGGGATATCCTGCTGGACCTCTTCATCGCCGCCAAGGAACGGCGCCGGGTTTCCGTGACGAGCGCCTGCATCGGCTCCGCGGTTCCCTCAACAACGGCCCTGCGCTGGATCACGATCCTCGAAAAACAGGGCCTGCTCGTTCGCGAAGCAGATCCCGGCGATGCGCGGCGTGTCTACGTAAAGCTGAGCGCGCGCGGCTATGCCGCCATGCTCGAATACTTCGCCTCCTCGTCCCGCTCCGTCGTCCTGCTCGACGATCCCCGCCCGGGGATCTCGGCCGCGCGATAGACGCCTGCAGCCAACCCGTTCCGCCCCAAAGGGGGGTGTCAGGCACAGGGACACCGGAGGCGACCGGGTGGCCGGTTCATCCTGACCGGGCCGGCCACCCGGCTTCATGCCATGAAAAAGCCCGGCTCCCTCACGGAAGCCGGGGCTTTTTCATTGGCGGATAGCCGAGCGGATAACCGCTCGGCATCAACGATCAGCGCGCAAGACGGCCGAATGCCGATGCGCCGGCGTAACGGGCAGCCTTGCCCAGCTCTTCCTCGATGCGGATGAGCTGGTTGTACTTCGCAAGCCGGTCCGAACGCGCAAGCGAGCCGGTCTTGATCTGGCCGCAATTCGTGGCGACCGCGAGATCGGCAATGGTCGCATCCTCGGTTTCACCCGAACGGTGCGACATCACGGCCGTGTAACCGTTGCTCTGCGCGATCGAAACAGCTTCCAGCGTCTCGGTAAGCGAACCGATCTGGTTGACCTTCACCAGCAGCGAGTTGGCAAGGCCCTTCTCGATACCCATGGTCAGGCGCTTGGGGTTGGTGACGAAAAGATCGTCACCAACCAGCTGCACCTTGTCGCCGATCTTGGCGGTGAGCGCTGCCCAGCCTTCGAAATCGTCTTCACCCATGCCGTCCTCGATCGAGCGGATCGGATAATTGGCGGCGAGATCGGCGAGGTAGTCGGCCATTTCGGTCGGCGAAAGCGACAGATTTTCGCCGCTGATCTCGTACTTGCCGTTCTTGAAGAACTCGGTTGCCGCGCAATCGAGCGCAAGGGCAACTTCTTCACCGGGCTTGAAACCGGCCTTCTCGATCGAGGCCATCACGAAATCAAGCGCATCACGGGTGCTGGCGAGGTTCGGTGCGAAACCGCCCTCGTCGCCCACGGCGGTCGCAAGGCCCTTCTCATGCAGGCCCTTCTTGAGGGTGTGGAAGATTTCCGAACCCCAACGCACCGCTTCGGCGATCGAATCGGCGCCGACCGGCACGATCATGAATTCCTGGAAATCGATCGGGTTGTCAGCATGTTCGCCGCCATTGATGATGTTCATCATCGGCACCGGCAGCACATGCGCGGAAACGCCGCCCACATAGGAATACAGCGGAAGGCCGCGCGCATTGGCAGCAGCCTTGGCCACCGCAAGGCTGACACCGAGGATCGAATTCGCGCCCAGGCGGCCCTTGTTCTCGGTTCCGTCGAGTTCGATCATGGTGAGGTCGAGGTCGCGCTGGTCCTCGGCATCCATCCCTACAAGCGCTTCGGCGATTTCGCCGTTCACGGAATCAACGGCCTTGAGCACGCCCTTTCCGAGATAGCGGCTCTTGTCGCCGTCACGCAGTTCGACTGCTTCGTGCGCACCGGTCGAAGCGCCCGAAGGAACCGCTGCGCGGCCGAAACTGCCATCTTCGAGGAGAACGTCGACTTCGACGGTAGGATTGCCGCGGCTGTCGAGAATTTCACGGCCGTGGATATCGATGATCGCGGTCATACTGGAAATTTCCTCCTGAAAAGGCGCTGACGCGCTCATGCCGGGCGTCTTAGCAGGGGAACCACGCCTGACAAGTTGCGTTGCAATATCGACAGCAAGTTGTGTTACTCTGAATGCACATCGCCTGCACGCGGGTAAAACGGCGTAACGGTCAGCAAGGAAGGAATTCGCCATGTCCGAACCGAACACCAGCACCGGAAACGGCACCGAAAACGCCAAGAGCCACTTCACCAAGGCCGTCGAGGAAGCCAAGGCTGGCGCACAGGCACTTGGCAAGGAAGCCCAGGTCGCGGCCGAGGGATGCCTTGAAAAGCTGAACAAGGCGAAGAGCGAATGGTCGAGCGAAGCCAAGGTGCGCTCCGATGAGGCCTCCGCAAAAGCCAGTGCATTTGCGGGTGACGCAAAGATCAAGGCCGCGGACCTCGCCAACCAGGGCAAGGCGAAAACCAGCCAGGCCATTGTCGGCCTTTCCAGGGTGATCGACGATAACGCCGGCCTGATCGACGAGAAGGTTGGCCCCAAGTACGGCGATTATGCCCGCACGGCATCCAAGTCGATGGCCGAGGCCGCCGCACGGCTCGACGAGAAGTCTCTCGACGAACTCGGGGAAGAAGCCAAGGAATTCGTGCGAAAGAGCCCCGGCGTCGCCATCGGCGTGGCAGTGGCTGCGGGCTTCCTGTTCGGCCGACTTTTCAAGAGCGGCAAGTAAGCGCCTATCGTTCGCACGACGATGCTCGACACCCCGGTGAACCTCGCTTCCTCCCCTCGGGAGGACGAGGACCTTTCCCTCGCTCAGGACTTGCGCCTGCTCGCCTCCGAAGCGCGCACTTTCGCGCAGGCGGAACTGGCCTATCAGAAGAGCCGCGCCGCCTATGCCGGAGCAGAGGCGCGCGCGATCGCGATGCTCGGCCTGCTGGCGGCGGGCCTCGTGTTCTTCGCACTCATGGGGCTCGTACTCGGCGCCGTGATCGCGGTGGGCACGCTCGTAGGTCCGTGGCTGGCAATGCTCCTCGTTCCCCTCGTCGTCATTGTCATAGCGGCGATGTGCGGCCTTTCGGCGCGAAACCGCATGAGGCGCATGAAAACACTCCTTTCCGAGAAGGGAGCGGCCGAATGAGCAGGCTCGTGCAGCAACTGATCGAAGACCGCGGGGCGCGCGACGCGGCCAAGGCCACCTTCGACACGAGATACGGCGCCCTCAAGGCCGATTTCGAATCGCGCGGCCTCGCCGGCCGTGTCCTCGACGAAGCCGCCGGGCATGTCGCCGACATGCTCGACGAGGCAGTCGCCGTCGTGGAGGAGCATCCCGTCGCGGCGGGCGGAACCTTCACAGCGCTGGTGCTTTGGTTTTTGCGTAACCCGATCATGGCCGGGATCGAACGACTGTTCGGTTCGGGCAGACACCGGAACAAGGAGTCCGACGGTGAGCAAGACTGAAAAGACCACTCCCTCCATTCCGGCGACCTCGGCCACCGATGGAAACATAGGCCAGGTCGTGGCGCTGGCGCCCCGGCGGGACGAACGTCCGTCGGAGAAACTGGTCAGTTTCGTGAAGCGGCACCCCGTCCTCGTGGTTGCAGGCGGCGTTGCCGCAGGCGTACTGGTAAGTGCCCTCCTGCCCCGGCGAATGACTCGCGGCGTACTCTCGCGAACGGCGCACCTTGCCGAAGCTGCGGGTGCTGCGACCGCGCTTCTTGGCAAGGAAGCCGCAACCAGGGCCAATGATCTCCGCTCCGGCGCGCGCAAGCAGGCTGGAACTCTTGCCGATCGCGCCGAAAAGAGCGGTGAAATTGCTGCCGAGCGACTTGAGAAATACGGCATGGCAGCACTAGCGGCGGCGAGCGCGCTCGGACGGGCTTCCGCCAAGCGCGTCAGCGAAGCGGGCGAAGCTGCAGCGCGTCAGGCGCAGAAATTGGGGCATTCGGCCAGCGAGACCGCAAGTACCCGTTCGCACAAGCTCGCGGATATCGTGAGCGGAGTCGCCCAGCGCCTCTCCCACTGAACGCAGGTTCTTGCTATTGGTTTTCAATATCATGAATAAGAGCGGATCGCCCTCACGATCCGCTCTTGCCCTGTCCCCCGGCAAAAAGTATGGGACCGCATCTCTCCCACTCACGAAAGCGGTCCCATGCAGAAGCTTCACCTCGTGATGGGCGGCCGGGTCACAGACCCGCGCAGCCTTGAATTCTCCGACCTCAGCGCCCTCGACCTGGTCGGCGTCTATCCCGACTACGCCTCGGCCGAGGATGCATGGCGCTCGGCCGCTCATCGCACGGTCGATGATGCGGAAATGAAGTACGTGATCGTCCACCTGCACCGCCTGCTTCAGCCAGACCAATCGGAAGCCTGAACGGCTTCCCGGTTTGACTTCCGGGTCAGAGCAGAAACGAAAAAGGCCGGCTTCCGCCGGCCTTTTCTTTGCTCTTGTCAGATAGATCGGTTCAAATGAACTCGATCTTCTGCACGAGGTAGAACTTGTCGCCCGATGGCACTGTCACTTCGACTTCTTCTTCGATCTTGCGACCGATAAGCGCCTTGCCGAGCGGCGAATTGTAGCTGATGCGGCCTACCCGGGCATCCGCTTCATAAGGACCGACGATCTGGTACTTCACCGGCTTGTCGTCCTCGTCGAGTAGCGTGACTGTGGCGCCGAAGATGATCTTGTCGCTGGAAAGCGTGGCCGGATCGACGATCTGGGCACGGGTGATCTTGTCTTCGAGATCGGCGATCGTTGCTTCGACCTGGCCCTGGCGTTCCTTTGCGGCGTGATACTCGGCATTTTCCGAGAGATCGCCGTGGGCACGCGCTTCCTCGATCGCATCGACGATCCGGGGGCGCTCTTCACGCAGCGCCTTGATCTCGGCGGTCAGCTTCTCATACCCCTCGGCGAGCATGGGGAGCTTTTCGATACTGGCCATCAATTACTTCCTTCCTGCTGCCTCCCCGCTCCGCGAAACCAGTCGAGGGAGACTAGTTTCCTGTCCCGTCCCACAGGATATTCCCGGGGACTGGGCCGATCTGCAGCGATGTGGGGAGGCTAGATCGATTTCAGCTATAATAATCCTGCAACGAACGCACTTCAAGCTGGCTCCCGCTTTGCGCAGAAATTGCCTGTGCAGCAGCGACGCTGGCGGCCGCTGTCGTGAAGTACGGCACCTTGCCGGTAAGCGCGGACCCGCGGATCGATTGCGAGTCCTTCAGGCTCTGCCAACCTTCGGTCGTGTTGAAGATCAGCGCAATGTCGCCATCCACGATCTTGTCGACGATGTGCGGACGTCCTTCGGCCACCTTGTTGACCAGTTCCACCGGCAGGCCGGCTTCAGTCAGGTACTTGTGCGTGCCTGACGTGGCGATGATGCGGAAGCCCTCCTTCACCAGGATCTGGACCGCCGGAAGGATGACCGGCTTGTCGCTGTCCTTCACCGAAACGAAGACGAGACCGCTGTCGGGCAGGCGCATGCTGGCCCCAAGCTGGGCCTTGAGGAAAGCGCGCGGGAAGTCGGCATCGATGCCCATCACTTCGCCGGTCGACTTCATTTCGGGGCTCAGCACCGGATCGACGCCCGGGAAGCGCGCGAAGGGGAAGACCGCTTCCTTGACCGCCACATACGGCAGGTCACGCTTGAACGGCGGGAAGTCTGCCAGCTTTTCGCCGGCCATGATGCGCGAGGCGATCTTGGCAACCGGCTGCCCCAGCGCCTTGGCGACGAAGGGCACGGTGCGCGAGGCGCGCGGGTTCACTTCGATGAGGTAGACCTCGCCGTCCTTCACCGCGAACTGGATGTTCATCAGGCCGCGCACGCTGAGCCCGAAGGCCAGTGCTTCAGCCTGGCGCTCCATCTCGGCGATGATTTCGGCAGGCAGGCTGTAGGGCGGCAGCGAGCAGGCGCTGTCGCCCGAATGGATGCCCGCTTCCTCGATATGCTGCATGACGCCAGCGACGACGACCTGGTCACCATCGCAAAGCGCATCGACGTCGCACTCGATGGCGTCGCGCAGGTACTGGTCGATCAGCACCGGGCTGTCGCCCGAGACCTGAACGGCGGTGGCGATGTAGTCGTCGAGCTGCTGTTCGCTGTCGACGATCTCCATGGCGCGGCCGCCGAGCACGTAGCTGGGACGCATGAGAACCGGGTAGCCGATGCGATTGGCAACGGCGACGGCTTCGTCACGGCTGCGGGCGATGCCGTTGGCCGGCTGCTTGAGGCCCAGCTTCTCGACCAGCGCCGAGAACCGCTCGCGGTCTTCGGCAAGGTCGATCGCGTCGGGCGAGGTTCCGAGGATCGGAATGCCGGCGTCTTCCAGCGCCTGCGCCAGCTTGAGCGGGGTCTGGCCGCCAAACTGCACGATAACGCCGACGAGCTCGCCCTTCGACTGTTCGACGCGCAGGATTTCCAGCACGTCCTCGCCGGTGAGTGGCTCGAAATAGAGGCGGTCCGAGGTGTCGTAGTCGGTCGAAACGGTCTCGGGGTTGCAGTTCACCATGATCGTCTCGTAGCCGACTTCGGCAAGCGCGAAGCAGGCGTGGACGCAGCAGTAGTCGAACTCGATCCCCTGGCCGATGCGGTTGGGACCGCCGCCGAGAATCACGACCTTGCGGCGATCCGACGGATTGGCCTCGTTCTCGGGCTCACCGAAGATCGGGGCTTCATAAGTCGAGTACATGTAGGGCGTCACCGCCTCGAACTCGGCCGCGCAGGAATCGATGCGCTTGAATACCGGGTGGACGCCCAGCTTGGTGCGCAGTGCGCGCACCTCGTCCTCGCTGGTGGCGCCGGCCATGGCGCGCAGCGCGTCGTGCAGCAGGCCCGAGCGCTTGGCCTGGGTCTCGCCCATGCCGCCCGCGACGCCAACCGAACGCACAGCCAGCGTGGCAAGGCGCTTGTCCGAGAAGCCCATCGCCTTGACGCGGCGCAGACCCTGCGCGTCGACCGGCAGGCCGTTCTTCATGATATTCGCCTCTTCGGCGATGATCTCTTCGATGTGACGCAGGAACCACTTGTCGTAGTGCGCGATCGCGTGGATCTCATCGACAGTGAAGCCTTCGCGGAAGGCCTGCGCGACATGCAGCAGACGCTCCGGCGTCGCACGGGACAGGGCAGCGGTGATCACGTCGCGGCCCGCGCCTTCCAGCTCGACCACGCGGTTGAAACCGTCAAGGCCGGTTTCGAGACCGCGCAGGGCCTTCTGCATCGATTCCTTGATGTTGCGGCCAATGGCCATGACTTCGCCGACCGACTTCATCGCGGTGGTGAGGTCGTTCTTGGCGCCCTTGAACTTCTCGAAGGCGAAGCGCGGGATCTTGGTGACGACGTAGTCGATGGTCGGCTCGAACGCGGCCGGCGTGGCGCCGGTGATCTCGTTCATGATCTCGTCGAGCGTGTAGCCCACGGCCAGCTTCGCCGCGACGCGCGCGATCGGGAAGCCGGTGGCCTTCGAAGCCAGCGCCGACGAGCGCGAAACGCGCGGGTTCATCTCGATGACGATCAGGCGGCCGTCCTTCGGATTGACCGCGAACTGCACGTTCGAACCGCCGGTTTCCACGCCGATCTCGCGCAGCACCTCGATCGAGGCGTTGCGCATGATCTGGTATTCCTTGTCGGTCAGCGTCAGCGCCGGCGCGACAGTGATGGAGTCGCCCGTGTGGACACCCATGGGATCGACGTTCTCGATCGAGCAGATGATGATGCAGTTGTCGTGCTTGTCGCGCACGACCTCCATCTCATACTCCTTCCAGCCGAGCAGCGATTCCTCGATAAGGACCTCGGTGGTCGGGGAAGCGTCGAGGCCGGAGCGGACGATCGTCTCGAACTCGGCCTTGTTGTAGGCGATGCCGCCGCCGGTGCCGCCCATCGTGAAGCTGGGACGGATGATCGAAGGCAGGCCGGTGCGTTCGAGCACGGCGAAAGCTTCGTCCATCGTATGCGCCACGCCGGAGCGGGCCGAATTGAGGCCGATCTTGTCCATCGCGTCGCGGAAACGCTGACGATCCTCGGCCTTGTCGATGGCGTCGGCGTCGGCGCCGATCATCTGGACGCCGAACTTCTCCAGCGTTCCGTCGTTGAACAACGCCAGCGCGCAGTTCAGCGCGGTCTGGCCGCCCATCGTCGGGAGCACCGCATCGGGGCGCTCCTTCTCGATGATCTTGGCGACCACCTCCGGGGTGATCGGCTCGACATAAGTGGCGTCGGCCATGTCCGGGTCGGTCATGATCGTCGCCGGGTTGGAGTTCACCAGGACGACCCGGTAGCCCTCTTCCTTGAGCGCCTTGATCGCCTGCGTTCCCGAATAGTCGAATTCGCAGGCCTGGCCGATAATGATCGGGCCGGCGCCGATGACGAGGATCGAGGAGATGTCTGTGCGCTTGGGCATGGGCTGTCCTGGGGTGTCCTGTGTGTCTTGTATGTCGGACTGGCGGCCTAGGCCACCAGTTCGCCAAACGCCTTGTCCCAGTAATCTGGGCCTTCGGCCTTGGCTTTGAGAATGATCGGGTTGCTGTCCTGCTCCTCGCGGATCACCGCGCGGTATCGGTCAGCCTGAAACTGGTGCATCGAACCGCCATACTCGCCCTCTGTGGTCGACCAGGCACCCGTTTCGAGCATCCGGTCGATGAAGACCTTGCCGGCTTCCTTGGCGTGCTTGCGCACCTTGGGGCCGAACTTGCGAACGGCGACCGAGACCTTGTCCTCGAAGATGAGCTGCAATTCACCGTAAGGGTAGAAACGCGGCGCAACCGTGAGTTCGGCAGCCTGTCCGGCAATATAGTAAGCGAGCATGTGGTCGATAAGGTCGGTCATTGGGCATCACCTTGCTTTGCATGGGCTCCGGCCGCGAAGGCCGGACACCCGACTGCATAGGCAAACTGTGCTGACGGGTCGAAAACTCGCTGGTCCGCACCGGCAATGATCGCCGATGCGGGGCGCGGCGCGAACGCCGCGAAGAGAGACCGACCCGTTATGCCCATCAGGCCAGCATACCCACGAACTTCTCGAAGAGGTAGAAGCTGTCCTGCGGACCGGGGCTGGCTTCGGGGTGATACTGCACGCCGAAGGCCTTCTTCCCCTTGATGGAGATGCCGCAGTTCGAACCGTCGAACAGCGAAACGTGGGTTTCCTCGACATTGTCGGGCAGCGTCTGGTTGTCGACCGCGAAGCCGTGGTTCATCGAGGTGATCTCGACGACGGCGTCGTCCAGGCGCTTCACCGGATGGTTGGCGCCGCGGTGGCCCTGGTGCATCTTCGAGGTCCTGGCGCCGGCCGCGAGGCCGAGCATCTGGTGACCGAGGCAGATGCCGAAGATCGGCACGTCGCGCTCCAGCAGCGCGCGGATCACCGGAACGGCATATTCGCCGGTCGCCGCCGGATCGCCCGGGCCGTTCGAGAGGAACACGCCCTTGGGCTCAAGCGCGAGGATCGCGTCGAGCGAAGTTTCGGCGGGGACCACGGTCACGCGGGCGCCGGCCTTCACGAGGTTGCGGAAGATATTTTCCTTGGCGCCGTAGTCGATGGCGACGACGTGCGGGCGGGTTTCGCCTTCCCCGGCGCCGAAGCCCTGGCCGAGTTCCCAGGTCGAGCCTTCCCAGCCCTCCTGGATTTCGCGGCTGACGATCTTGGCAAGGTCCATGCCTTCGAGGCCCGGCCATTCCTGCGCGCGCTTGATCAGCGCGGGAATGTCGAACTCGCCTTCGGGGTTGTGGGCGATCACCGCGTTCGGCGCGCCCTGAAGGCGGATGCGGCGGGTCAGCGCGCGGGTGTCGACCCCGGCGAGCCCGACCTTGCCCTTGGCGGCAAGCCAGTCACCGAACTCGCCCGCCGAGCGGAAGTTAGAAGACGGCGTCACGTCCTCGCGAACGACGCAGCCGACCGCGCCGTCGACCTTGGATTCAAGGTCTTCGTCGTTGACGCCGACATTGCCGATGTGGGGAAACGTGAAAGTAACGATCTGGCCCGCGTAGGACGGATCGGTCATCACTTCCTGATAACCGGTCATCGCGGTGTTGAAGCAGACTTCTCCGACTGCTTCGCCCACGGCTCCGAAGCCGCGGCCCCAGACCACGTGTCCATCGCTCAGGACGAGAACGCCTGTCGCCCCTTCAGGTTTGGGCGCAAGCGTATATGCGGCGTCGGCCATGGTGGGTCGCTCCGTTGACGGCGTTTCTGACTATGTGTGCTAAGGCCTGCCCGCTAGAGAGGGTTGTGCACCGCGTCAAGGCGGCAAGGGTGCAATTTGGCGCACGACTTGCTAGTTTTGCGCCACGACACTCCCCAAAACCTATCAGAACAGCAGGAAACCAATGCTTCGTGATTCGATCAAGGCCGCCCAGATCACTGCGATGAAAGCGGGCGACAAGCCGCGCCTTGCAGCGGTTCGCCTCATCCTTGCCAAGATCAAGGACCGCGACATCGAACTGCGCACCGCCGATTCCCTCCCGGACGACGATGCCATGATCATCGACGTGCTCCAGAAAATGGTGAAGCAGCGCCGCGAATCGATCCAGCTCTTCGAAGAAGGCGGCCGCCCCGAGAAGGCCGCCGAAGAGAAGGCCGAACTGGACGTGATCGAGACCTTCCTGCCCGCCCAGCTCTCCGAGGAAGAGACCAAGGCCCTGATCGAAGCCATCAAGGCCGAAGTCGGCGCCGAGAGCATGAAGGACATGGGCAAGGTCGTCGCCGCGCTCAAGGCCCGCCACGGCTCGCAGCTCGACATGGGCAAGGCTTCGGGCTGGGTGAAGGCGGCGCTGGCCTGAGCTGACACGAAACCGGGCGGCAGGACCGTGCTTACCCCTCAATGGCTTGACCAGCTCCGCGCCCGGACGACGCTTTCGGCGCTGATCGGTCGCTCCACGCGCCTTCAGAAGGCGGGGCGTGAGTTCAAGGCCTGCTGCCCCTTCCACAACGAGAAGTCTCCAAGCTTTACCGTCAACGACGAAAAAGGCTTCTATCACTGCTTCGGCTGCGGCGCACATGGAGATGCGATCCGCTGGATGACGGACCATCAGGGCCTGTCGTTCATGGACGCGGTCAAGGAACTCGCGGCCGAAGCTGGGATGGATGTGCCAGCGCCCGATCCGCGCGCAGCCAAGGCGGCCGAAAAGCGCGACACGCTTTACGACGTGATGGCGGCGGCACAGGCCTGGTTCGTGCAGAACCTGACCGCGCCCGGCGGCGCGGCGGCGAAAGCCTATCTCGCAACGCGCGGCTTCGACGCTCATACCCTCCAGCGCTTCGGCTTCGGCTTCGCGCCCGAGGGACGGCAGGCGATGAAGGAAGCCCTGGGCCGCTTCCCCGAGGAGATGCTCGTCGAGGCAGGCCTGCGCATCGAGGTCGAGAACCGCGACCCTTACGACCGTTTCCGCGGCCGGCTCATGCTGCCGATCGAGGATGCGCGCGGCCGTGTCATCGCCTTTGGCGGGCGCATCCTCGCCAAGGACAAGACCGATGCGCCCAAGTACCTGAACTCCCCGGATACGCCGCTTTTCGACAAGGGCCGCACCCTCTACAACCTGCACCGCGCCGCGCCGGCCGCCCGCCAGTCGGGGCGAATGGTGGTGGTCGAGGGCTACATGGATGTGATCGCGCTCGCCGCAGCAGGCTTCGGCGAATGCGTCGCCCCGCTTGGCACCGCACTCACCGAGCAACAGATCGAGATGCTCTGGCGCCATGTCGAAACGCCGATTCTGTGCTTCGACGGCGACGCCGCCGGCCAGCGCGCGGCCATGCGCGCCGTCACCCGCGCCCTGCCCCTGCTCCGCCCTGCCCATAGCCTGCGAATCGTTCGCCTGCCCGAGGGGCTCGACCCGGACGACCTCATCAGGCAGCGCGGCGCCCGGGCCATGGGAGACCTGCTCGGCGAAGCCCGCAGTCTTGTCGAAGTGCTGTGGGAAGCGGAACGCGATGCCCAGCCGCTTGTCACACCGGAAGACAAGGCCGGCCTCAAGGCCCGGCTCATGGCCCATGTCGATGCGATCCAGAACCCCGATATCGCCAGCCTTTACAGGCGCGAACTGCAGGACCGCTATTCCGAATTCGCCTTCCCGAAGCGGGAGAACCGCTGGCAGCAACAAGATCGTCCCGCATTCCGCCCCGGCCAACGCGGAAACCAGAAAGGGCGATGGACGCCGCAGCCCGAATCGAGCCCCGAATCCCTCGAACGCCTCCGCAAGGCCATCGGCGGCGGCGCGCGCGATGCATTGTCGGCGGCAGTCCTGGCCGGGCTGATCCAGTGGCCGGCACAGATCAGGCGTCACGCCGAAGCCCTCGCGCGTACCCCCGGCCTCGATCCGCGCTTCGGTTTGCTGCTCGATTGCTGCGACACGAACGAAGCGCTTGAAAGCACCCGTTTGGCCACCATATTGGTCGAGAATGGCCTGGAGATCCCCGGCACCGCAGAATACTCAGGATTGCGCTTCGGTTTCCTCAATTCCGGAACAGGCGCGGATCAGGCGGCAGAGGATTTGGCCCAGGCAATCGATCTTCTGGTAGAGCGTCCGGTTCTGGACGCCGCTCTGGCGCAAGCGACGGCACGGTTCGAAAGCGAGTTGTCTGACGAGGCATTTGCCGATCAACAGCGGCTACTCAAGAGAAAGCTGGAATTTGACAGTCGCCTCAGGCAAATGGCGACAAGACAGGCGGCTTCTTCCTGATATTATAATTGGGGTGAATGCACGGGGATAACGGCGAAGAATGAGCAAAAACGACAACACCGGCGACACCAACGACGGCACTGACGCACCGCTGATCGACCTCAACGAAGGCGCGATCAAGAAGCTTATCGCTCGTGCCAAACGCCGGGGTGTGATCACCTACGACGAACTGAACGAGGCTCTTCCGCAGGACCAGATGTCTTCCGAGCAGATCGAGGACATCATGGCCGCGATCTCGGAAATGGGCGTCAACATTGTCGAGAGCGACGAGGATTCCGAAGGCCAGCAGGACGACGATCGCGACAACGAGGAATCGGATTCCGACGATGTCTCGCCCCGCATGGTGGTCGACGCCAAGAAGAAGGAAACCGTCGAGCGCACCGACGACCCGGTGCGGATGTATCTGCGCGAAATGGGCGCGGTCGAACTGCTCAGCCGCGAAGGCGAAATCGCCATCGCCAAGCGCATCGAATCCGGCCGCGACATGATGATCCTGGGCCTGTGCGAGAGCCCGATCACCTTCCACGCCATCATCCAGTGGTCAGAGGCGCTCAACAACGGCGAGATGCAACTGCGCGAGATCCTCGATCTCGACGCGATGCTCTCCAAGGAACCCGCGCCCGAAAGCCTGTCGGAAGACAGTGAAGGCGACGACGACGGCGAGATCAGCGAAAAGACCGCCGGCCCTTCCTTCAAGGACGAGGACGACGTCGAGGAGGAAACCTCCGAGGTCGACGAGGACGGCAATCCCATTCCGAAGCGTGAAGCCGAGGAAGAGGAAGAAGACAACACCCTCAGCCTCGCGCAGATGGAAGCGGCCCTCAAGCCCGAAGCGCTTGAGAAGTTCATCCTCATCACCGAGCTGTTCCAGGCCTTCGAACGCCTCCAGTCCGAGCGTCTCGACGCGCTGGCGCTGGGCATCGATTTCCCGGTCGCCAAGGAAGACCAGTACCAGCAGCTTCGCGAAGACCTCACCGCGCAGGTCGAATCGGTGAAGTTCCACGCGTCGAAGATCGAATATCTCGTCGACAACCTCTACGCCTTCAACCGCCGCCTCACCACGCTGGGCGGCCAGATGCTGCGCCTTGCCGAGCGTCACAAGGTCAAGCGTACCGACTTCCTCGAAACCTATGTTGGGCGCGAGCTGGACGATACCTGGCTCACCGACATGGCGAAGAAGGACAAGAAGTGGGCCGCCTTCGCCGAGGCCGAGGCCGAACCGGTCGAGCGCATCCGTTCGGAAGTCTCCGACATCGCCGCCGCTACCGGCATGGCGCTTCCCGAGTTCCGCCGCATCGTCAACATGGTCCAGAAGGGCGAGCGCGAGGCGCGCATCGCCAAGAAGGAAATGGTCGAGGCGAAC
>NZ_LGJH01000162.1 GCF_001298105.1 Novosphingobium sp. ST904
GTCCCGGACCCGATCCGGGACGACGGGAACTGGCTTCAGTGTGCCGCGCCCCAGCTCAGGCCGGAGCCGATCTCGACGCCCAGCGGCACGTCCAGCGACACCGATGGCTCGGCCGCGCCCGCCATGACCGCGCGGATCACCTCGGATGCGGCCGCCACGTCGGCTTCGGGCAGTTCGAACACGAGTTCGTCGTGTACCTGCAGCAACATGCGGACATGGCCGAGACCCGCCGCTTCGAGCGCCGGGTTCATGCGGACCATGGCGCGCTTGATGATGTCGGCGCTGGTGCCCTGGATCGGCGCGTTGATCGCCGCGCGCTCGCTGCCCTGACGCTCGGCGCCGTTCTTCGAGGTGATGCGCGGGAACCAGGTCTTGCGGCCGAACAGCGTCTCCGAATAGCCGCGCTCGCGCACCTGTTCGAGCGTGTGGACGATGTAGCGCTGGATGCCCGGGAAACGCTCGAAATAACGATCGATCATCGCCTGCGCCTCGTCGGCCTCGGTACCGAGACGCCCGGCGAGGCCCCAGCGCGAGATGCCGTAGAGAATTGCGAAGTTGATCGTCTTGGCGCGTCCGCGCGTATCTCGGTCCACCGTGCCGAACATCTCCATCGCCGTGCGCGAGTGGATATCCTCGCCCTGCGCGAAGGCTTCCTTCAGGCTCGGCACGTCGGCCATGTGCGCGGCAAGGCGCAGTTCGATCTGCGAATAGTCCGCGGCGAGCAGGACGTGGCCCGGCTCGGCCACGAAGCAGTCGCGGATCTGGCGGCCGATCTCGGTGCGGATCGGGATGTTCTGGAGGTTCGGATCGGTGGAAGACAGGCGCCCGGTCTGCGCGCCGACAAGGCTGTAGCTGGTGTGGACACGCCCGGTCTTCGGGTTGATCGCCGCCTGAAGCGCCTCGGTATAAGTGGAGCGCAGCTTGGACAGCTGGCGCCATTCCAGCACCTTGGTCGCCACTTCCGCGCCTTGCGAGGCGAGGCCTTCCAGCACCGACTGGTCGGTGGAATACTGGCCGCTCTTGCCCTTCTTGCCGCCCTTGTAGCCAAGCTTCTCGAACAGGATATCGCCCAGCTGCTTGGGGCTGCCGATGGTGAATTCCTGCCCGACCTTGCCATGGATCTCGCCTTCCAGCGCGCCGATGGCCTCGGCGAACTGGCTGGAGAGCCCGGCCAGCTTCTCCCGGTCCACCTTGATGCCGTGACGCTCCATCTGGGCCACCACGGGGATCAGCGGACGGTCCACGCGCTCGTAGATGCGCGTGCCGCCCTCATCGGACAGGCGCGGCTTGAGCAGCTTGTGCAGCCGCCAGGTGACGTCGGCATCCTCGGCCGCATAAGGCGTGGCCCGGTCGAGCGGGACTTCGCCGAAGGGGATCGCCTTCTTGCCGGTGCCGCAAACGTCCTTGAACGCCATCGTCTTGTGCGAAAGGTGGCGCTCGGACAGTTCGTCCATGCCGTGACCGCCGCCGATACCCTCGATCTGGCGGCCCGCGTCGAGACAGAAGCTGACGATCATGGTATCGTCCACCGGCGCCACGTCTATGCCGTGGCGAGCCAGGACGTTGAGGTCGTACTTGATGTTCTGGCCGACCTTGAGAACCGCATCGCTTTCCAGCAGCGGCTTGAGCAGCGCCAGCGCGGTCTGAAGCGGCACCTGCTGCGGCTTCTCGGCGAACATGTCGGTGCCGCCGTGGCCCAGCGGAATGTAGCAGGCATCGTTCGGCCCGAGCGCGAGGCTGATGCCGGCAAGGTCCGCCTTCATCGCATCCAGCATCGAGGTCTCGGTGTCGACCGCCACCACGTGGGCGGCGTGCGCCCGCGCCACCCAGCGCTCCAGCGCCTCGACCGTCTGCACGCATTCGTAGGCGGCATAGTCCACCGCCGGCCATTCCGGCAGCGGCTGACGCGCAGCGCCTTCGCCGGGACCGCTACCCGCGGTGACGGGCTTCGCCGGATGAAGCTGCGTTGCCCGTTCCGGGCTGCCATTGCCCGCGCCAAGGCGCTTGAGCAGGCTGGTGAAGCCGTGCTTGCCGAGGAAATCGGCGAGCGGCTGCGGCGGGATCGCGTCCAGCTTGAAATCCTCCAGCGCCATCGGCAGCGTGCAGTCTTCCTTCAGCGTGACCAGCACCTTGGACAGGCGCGCCTGCTCGGCCTGTTCGATCAGGCGTTCCTGCAGCTTGGACTTCTTCATCGACGGCGCGGCGGCGAGCGCGGATTCGAGATCCCCATAGTCCTGGATCAGCTTGGACGCGGTCTTGGGGCCGACGCCGAAAACGCCGGGCACGTTATCGACAGAGTCGCCCATCAGCGCCAGCACGTCGCCCACCTTCTCGGGCGGAACGCCGAACTTCTCGACCACTTCGGGAATGTCGATCCGCTGGTTCTTCATCGTGTCCAGCATGTCTACGCAGCCGCCGCCGATGCCGCATTTGCCGACGAGCTGCATCAGGTCCTTGTCCGAGGACACGATCGTCACGTCCCAGCCCTGCGCGGTGGCGGCGCGGGCGTAGGAGGCGATGAGGTCGTCCGCCTCGAAGCCCGCTTCCTCGATGCAGGGGAGCGAGAACGCGCGTGTCGCGTCGCGGATCAGCGGGAACTGCGGAACCAGGTCTTCCGGCGGCGGCGGCCGGTTGGCCTTGTAGTCCTCGTAGATGTCGTTGCGGAACGAATGGCTTCCGGCATCGAGGATCACCGCAAGGTGGGTCGGACCGTCGGCCTTGTTGAGGTCGTCCGCCAGCTTCCACAGCATCGTCGTGTAGCCGTAGACCGCGCCGACCGGCGTCCCTTCGGGGTTCGTCAGGGGCGGCAGGCGGTGATAGGCGCGGAAGATATAGGCCGAGCCGTCGACGAGATAGAGATGCTGCTTGGAATCCATGGCATGATCCGTAGCAGCGTGGGCACCAGCCGTCAGCAGCCCAGTGCGACGAGACGGGTGAAATCGCCGGGAACAAATTCGCTCCACCGCCGTTTGCCCGCGACTGCTTGAAACGCATTTGCGACCGGCTTAGTTTCGCTCCCCACGGGGCGAAGCCGCCCGCATCTGCGCGGATGGGCTCACGGGGTTTGTCTTTTCAGCAAACGAGGGAATACCGAAATTATGCGCAAGATCGTTATCGTCGCCACTGCCGCCGCCGCGGCCCTGTCGCTCGCCGCCTGCTCGGAAAAGACGCAGGACGCCGCCTCCGACACCGCAACCTCGGCCGCGAGCGACTTCTCGGAAGCCGCCGAAGACGTGGGTGACACCGTCAACGATCTCGGCGCCAAGGCCTCCGATGCCGCCGACGATACCAAGGACGCCGCCAAGGACGCCCTGAAGCAGGCCGAAAAGACCACGGACGATATCGCCGCAGACGCCGAAAAGGCCGCTGCCGACGTGACCGACGCCGAAGGCCAGCCGCACGACACCCCGCAGCACTGAGCCGCCGGGCAGACAACGAAAAAGGCGCGGGGACAGTGTCTCCGGCGCCTTTTTTTCATGCCCCCCGGTTTTTCATGCCCCCCGGTCAGCGCGCGGCGGTGCGATAACCCGGAGCTTCGGCCAGATAGCCGTTGTAGATGGTGCGGGCGATGCTGGCGATACGTGCTTCGCGGTTCGGGCGCGTGCCCTGCCCGGTAACGTAGATCGCCACGGCATAAGCGTGGCCGTCCGCCGTTTCTATGATGCCGATATCGCTGGACGTGTTGTTGAGCGAACCCGTCTTGTGCGAAACCGAGACTTCCGCCGGCAATCCGGCACGAATGCGGCGCTTGCCGGTCACGCAGCGGCTCATCGCGCCCAGCAGCACATCGCGGCCCTGCTGGCTCATCCACTTGCCCTGGTAGATTCCCGATAGCAGCTGGACCACGGCGATCGGGGTGGCACTGTCGCGCTTGTCCACCACCTTGGCCGGATCGATGGCGCCATCGTCACGCACCAGCGTCGCGATGTCGCGGTCGATGTGCCAGTCGTCGATACCCGTGCGGCGCACCCAGGCGTTTACCGCCGAAGGCCCGCCCACCACCTTGAGCAGGGCATCGGTGGCGTAGTTGTTGGAGCGGGTGATCATCAGCTCGATAAGCTGGCGCGCGCTCATGTAGGTTCCGGCCCGGACCGGCGCCACCGCGCTGGAAAACGGCGCGGAAGGCACCGGCACCATCAGCGGAAATTCGCTGGAAAGCGTCCACTTGCCCTTGTCCACGCCTTCGAGGAACGTCGCGGCGATGGCGATCTTGCTGGTGCTGGCCATCGGGAAACGCTGGTTCCCCAGCACGTCCACCATGCGGCCGCTGGAAAGGTCCATCGCGGCAACGCCGATACCCCCCTGCGAGCTTCCGCCACGGCGGCCAGTTGCTTGCCGAAATCGCTCGAATAGGTTCGCGGGGCACGCTGTTCGGTGCCGAAGACCGAATCGAACGAATCCTGCACATCGTTGATGGAGCCCGCATGGGCAGGCGCCAAGGAAAACGCGGCGAGCGCCACGGCGGCCGCGGCCTGAAGGAAGCGTCGCGGTGCATTGCCGCTCCGCGAGAGGAGTTTCTCTGCCCCGATCATGCAGATCCCACCCTGTTCTTGTACATGTTCCCGAGAGTTACGCCGAACGAGATAAAACGCCAGCCTCGCGCGACGAAATGCATGACCCATGCGGGCAATTGCTTGGAATCGTAAAATCCTGTCGCTGAGATGAACGAATCCATCCGTTTTGAATCGCAAAACGAAAAAGGGCCGGAAGGATCGCTCCTTCCGGCCCCAATTCGCGTCGGTGACGTGAGCGCTTTAGAAGCCGCCCATGCCGCCCATGCCGCCCATGTCGGGCATTGCCGGCATGGAGGCCTTGTCTTCCGGCTTGTCGCTGATCGCCGCTTCGGTGGTGATCAGCAGGCCGGCGACCGAAGCCGCATCCTGCAGCGCGGTGCGAACGACCTTGGTCGGGTCGATGACGCCGGCGGCCTTCAGGTTTTCGTAGACGTCGGTGGCGGCGTTGAAGCCGATGCCTTCGTCCGACTGGTCGAGCAGCTTGCCTGCGACGACGGCGCCGTCGCTGCCGGCGTTTTCAGCGATCTGCTTGACCGGAGCGCTGATCGCCTTGCGGACGATGTCCACGCCGCGGGTCTGGTCTTCGTTGGCGCCGGTCAGGCCGTCGAGAGCGCGCGTTGCGTAAAGCAGCGCGGTGCCGCCGCCGGGGACGATGCCTTCTTCAACCGCAGCGCGGGTCGCGTGGAGAGCGTCGTCGACGCGGTCCTTGCGTTCCTTCACTTCGACTTCGGTGGCGCCGCCGACCTTGATCACGGCCACGCCGCCAGCAAGCTTGGCCAGACGCTCCTGGAGCTTCTCGCGGTCGTAGTCGCTGGTGGTGACTTCGATCTGGGCGCGGATCTGCTCGACGCGGGCCTTGATTTCGTCATGCGAACCGGCGCCGTCGACGATGACGGTGTTGTCCTTGTCGATGGTGACCTTCTTGGCCTGGCCAAGCATGCCGAGCGTGACGCTCTCAAGCTTGATGCCGAGGTCTTCGGAGATCATTTCGCCGGCGGTCAGGGTCGAGATGTCGCCCAGCATGGCCTTGCGGCGATCGCCGAAGCCCGGTGCCTTGACGGCAGCGATCTTCAGGCCGCCACGCAGCTTGTTGACGACGAGCGTGGCCAGGGCCTCGCCCTCGATGTCTTCGGCGATGATGAGGAGCGGACGGCCCGACTGCACCACAGCTTCCAGGATCGGAAGCAGCGCCTGGAGCGACGACAGCTTCTTTTCGTGGATGAGGATGTACGGGTTTTCGAGCTCGACCGTCATCTTCTCGGGGTTGGTGACGAAGTAGGGCGACAGGTAGCCGCGGTCGAACTGCATGCCTTCGACGACATCGAGTTCGAATTCGAGACCCTTGGCCTCTTCAACGGTGATGACGCCTTCCTTGCCGACCTTTTCCATCGCTTCGGCAATCTTTTCGCCGACTTCGACGTCGCCGTTGGCCGAGATGATGCCGACCTGGGCGATTTCCGAAGAACCGGCAACCGCGGTCGAACGGCTCTTGAGGTTCTCGACGACCTTGAGGACGGCGAGGTCGATGCCGCGCTTCAGGTCCATCGGGTTGATGCCGGCGGCAACCGACTTCATGCCTTCGCGAACGATCGCCTGGGCGAGAACGGTCGCGGTGGTGGTGCCGTCACCGGCCTTGTCGTTGGCCTTCGAGGCCACTTCGCGCAGCATCTGCGCGCCCATGTTCTCGAACTTGTCCTTGAGTTCGATTTCCTTGGCGACCGAAACACCGTCCTTGGTGATGCGGGGAGCGCCGAAGCTCTTCTCGATCACGACGTTGCGGCCCTTGGGGCCCAGGGTCACCTTGACGGCGTTGGCGAGGGTGTCGACGCCGGCGAGAATGCGTTCACGCGCGTCGCGGCCGAACTTTACGTCCTTGGCTGCCATTTTGAATTCCTTATAGAAAATCTGTAAAAATGCAGAAAATCAGAATGCTCAGCCGATAACGCCGAGGATGTCCGATTCCTTCATGATCAGCAGGTCTTCACCGCCGACCTTGACTTCGGTGCCGGACCACTTGCCGAACAGCACGCGGTCGCCGACGGCGACGTCGAGCGGAGTGATGGTGCCGTTTTCGGCGCGGGCGCCGGTGCCGACGGCGACGATTTCGCCTTCAGCCGGCTTTTCCTTGGCGCTGTCGGGGATGATGATGCCACCGGCCGTCTTTTCTTCGGCCTCGACGCGGCGCACGAGAACACGGTCGTGCAGCGGGCGGAAAGTCATGGGATTCTCCCTACGAACTAAAAGGGCAAGAAACTGGATTGGCACTCAAGGTTGGAGAGTGCCAACGGGCGTGGATATGGTTCCCGCCGCAGGCGCCGTCAAGCAGGTCGCCTCCAAAAAATTCTCACCCGGTATGGGCGCGGGATGAGACGAGACGGTTACACCCGGTCGAGATGGAACTCGTCGCGCCAGTGCCAGCGCGCCAGCAGCAGGACCGCGGCCACCGTCAGCCCCACTGCGAGGCCGATCCACACACCCACGCCTTCCAGCCCGGTGTAGAGGCCCAGCACCGCCGAAGTGGCGAAGCCTGCCGCCCAGTATCCGAACAGGGCGATCGCCATCGGCACGCGGGTATCCTGGATGCCGCGCAGCGCGCCTGCCGCCACGGCCTGCAGGCCGTCGGTAAGCTGAAATATCGCCGCCACGAACAGGAAATCGAGCGCAAAGTGCACGAGTACGGCGTTCTGCGGCGCCGTCACGTCGACATAGGCCGAGAGGATGAATCGCGGCGCCAGCAGCATCGTCGAGGCGGAGATGACCATGAAGATCATCGCGACGGTGATCGCCGCCCAGCCCGCCCGGCCCACGCCGCCGCGATTGCCCGCGCCGTAGTGATAGCCGACCCGGATCGTCGCCGCCTGCCCTACGCCGAACGGCACCTGGAACGCGAAGGCGGCGATCTGAAGCGCCACGGTATGCGCGGCCAGTTGCGCCTCGCCGATGCGGCCCATCAGGAAGGCCGCGCCGCTGAACAGGCCGCCCTCGGCGATGAGGGTGGCCGCGATCGGCAGGCCGAGCGCGAGGATCTGGCGCAGTCGCTGCCATTCGGGCCGCCACAGCCGTCCCAGCACATGATAGCGCCGCAACCGCCGATCGGCGCGGATGGCGACGACATAGGCCAGCACCGTCGCGCAGGCGGTGGTGATGCTGGCGATCGCCGAGCCCGTCAGGCCCAGCGCGGGAAAGCCGAAATGGCCGAACACCAGCACGTAGTTCCCTGCTGCGTTCACGGCGATCGCAAGGGCCGTTATCATCGTCGCGAAGATCGGCCGCCCGAGCGCCGAAACGAAAGTGCGCAGGACGTTGGCGATCGTCATCGGCAATACCGCGAGCGACACGACCTTGAGGAACGCCGCCGACAGGACGGAGACTTCGGGGTCCTGCCCGGTCGCCGTCATCAGCAGTTCGCCGAGGTGCGAAAGGGCGATGGCGCCAAGGCTGAACATCGCCGCCACCCACAGCGCCATGCGTGCCGAGCGCCGCACTTCGCGCACGGCATGGCGGCGGCGGCCGATTTCGGCGGCGATCAGCGGCGCCACGGCGCTGGTCACGCCGTTGATCCCCATCATCATCAGCGCAACGATGGCGATGGCAAGGCTGGACGCCGCCAGCGATTGCTGGCCGAGACGGGCCACGAAGATCACGTCGGTGGCAAAGACCGCCATCTGCAGCAGGTTGGCGAGCGCCAGCGGCCCCGCAAGGCGCAGGGTAGCGGCCAGTTCGGCCCGGAAAGTCGAAGGAAGATGATGCGTCGCCATTGTCGGCCCGGCGATAGGCGCTGGAATTGTGGGACGAAAGCACTATTCGCTTCAAGTCTCGATGAATTGCTATAAAATAGAATATTCGAGACCCATGACCTTGAAAAGAAACCGTCCCACAGGAGAGAATGCATGAAGTTCAGGGCCCTCCCCCTTGCCCTTGCGCTGCCACTTGCGGTGCCGCTTGCCATGCTGGGCGGTTGCGGCGGTTCGGGCGGCGAACAGGGCAAGGCCGCGGAACCTGCCGAAGAAACTTCGCCGGCTGCTGCCGTCCCGGCTTCTACATCGGCCCCGGCTTCCGCCTCGGCGCCCACATCCCAGCCTCCTGCGGCCTTCGCGACCTGCCGTTCGTGCCATTCGGTGGAGCCGGGCAAGAACGGGGTCGGCCCCTCGCTGTTCGGCATCGTCGGGACCAGGGCGGGCGACGTTCCGGGCTACAACTTCAGCCCCGCCCTGAAGAACTCCGGCGTGACCTGGGATCGCCAGTCACTCGACACCTGGCTGCAGGGGCCGATGAAGATGGTGCCGGGCACGAAGATGGTGATCGGCGTGCCGAACCCTGAAAAGCGCAAGGAAGTCATCGACTACCTCGAAACCCTGAAGTGACGCCGGCGTCCGGCGTCCACCCGGTTACGATCCGCGACAATTTGCGACGGCGCTCCTGCACGACCCGCTGCTAGGAATGCCCATGGTGCGACATGGGTTTCCAGCAGAAGAAGAACGCATGGACAGACAGGAACGGGAAGGCCTCCACGCCGACCTGACGCGGATCGAGCGCATGAACATCGACCGCCGCCGAATGCTTTCGCTTGGCGCGATGGTCGGTATCGGAGGCGGGGTGGCCGCGCTTGCCGGATGCGCATCCCCGGCAGGCTGGGACGGCCCCGGCGGCCCTCCTCCGCCGGACGGACGGTTCGGACCGCCTCCGGGGGACTTGGGCAGCATGGGTCCGGGCAGCATGGGTCCGGGCAGCATCGGTCCGGGCGGCCATCCCGGCGGACCACCTCCACACATGGACAACGGCCCCGTCGTCACCGCCACCGCGCCGGACGGCAATCGCTGCGTGTCCTTCGCCCCCGAAACGCAGGGCCCCTATCCCGCCGACGGTTCGAACGGCGCGCGCGGGGCGATCTCCAACGTGCTCGGCCAGTCAGGCCTGCGACGGCAGGATATTCGCGGCGATATCGGTGGCGGCCACGACGTGGCGGGCGTTCCGCTCGAACTCACGCTGCGGTTGGTGGACGTCAACACGGGCTGCGCGCCGCTGGCGGGCTATGCCGTATACCTCTGGCACTGCGATCCTGCCGGGCAGTACTCGCTCTACGACCAGCCGGAACGGTCCTGGCTGCGCGGCCTCCAGGTCGCGGACGCCGATGGACTGGTGCGGTTCAGCACGATCGTTCCCGGCTGCTACATGGGCCGCTTCCCGCACATCCATTTCGAAGCCTTCGCAAGCCTGGACGTCGCCACCGCCGGCAAGTTCGCGCGGCTGACCTCCCAGCTCGCGGTGCCCGCCGACGCGTGCGATGCCGCTTACCGGCAGCCTGCCTATACGCGTTCGGTCCGACCCTGGGCGCAATCGCGAGACATCGCGCGCGACATGGTGTTCGGCGACAATGGCGCCGAGCGGCTCAAGGCGATGACGCTGGAAGTGACGGGCTCGGCGCGCGAGGGCTTCAAGGGCCGCGCGCTGATCGGGCTACCGGGATAAATGGAACGGCGCCGCAGGGGGGCGCGGCGCCGTTCCTTCATCCGGCCTTCGCAAAAAAGGGGGGTGCGCGAAGACCGGGAAACCGTTTCGTGTCAGACCTTTCTGCCCGGCAGATCCTGCTGCTGTTCCACCGGCTTCTCGGCCTTGGCGGGGATCGCGCGGTCGCCGGGGCGGGCAGCATCGCATCCGTCGGAGGCCGCCTGCGTCATCTGCGGAGCCGCGCCCGAACCGTCCGAGCTATAGGAAACCGAGCGCGTGCAGCCATTGCCGTCGGTAGACGAGGAGTAATACGTCACATGCATGCCCTGGGGGGTGTCCCCCGCCGTCAGGAGGCGCGGGGTGCCTTGGGCATTGCCGGTGGCGACCGCCTGCTGCTGCATCTGCACGGCATGTTGCTGCATGAGCGCGGCCTGCTGCATCATGGCGTTCATCCGCGCATCCATGATCGCGGAAATCTGCTCCATCTGCGAGAAAGGATCGACCATGGCAGGAATATCGCCGTCCTGCCGTGCGGAGGCTGCCCGGACATCAGCGGGAACGATCTCTACCCGCGGGGCGACATCGCCGGTGTAGCGGACGTGGACCACCGAGCCGTCCGGCGCATCCACCTTCATCGTATGGAGCCCGGCCGTGGCCGCCTCCGCTACTCCCGCCCCGAGGAGGGCAAGCGCAGCGGCACCGAAAAGATACTTCCTCGAAGGCATTCTCATCGTTCGCATGGGGGAATTACTCCTGTGACTCGACCCTTTCGCGAAGCCCGAAGCTGCCTTGGCCAAGCTGAACGCCAGATGACGGAACGGCTCAACCCATGTGTAGCATGGCCACGTCGCACCGCTCGTATCGGGCGCCGTATCGCGCCATGATCCCGGCATCGTGCCGGAAGCCAAGCTTTTCGTAGAGATGGATCGCAGCCTCGCAGCGCTTGTTGGTCAGCAGGTAAAGCGGCTCGGCGCCCATCTCCCGCGCGCGCGCGATCATCGCCGAGAGCAGGAACTCACCCGCCTTCAGGCCCCGCGCAGAGGCGCGAACGCCCATCTTGGTCAGTTCGAAGGCGCGATCCCCGGTCTTCTGCAAGGCGCAGGTTCCGACGATCCCGATTCCCTGTGCCTCCACGAAGAGGATCGTCCCGCCCTGTTCGACGATGCGGGCGCGCGGATTTTCCAGCACCTCGCGATCCGTCGGTTCCAGCGTGAACATCGCCTCGATCCACTCGGCGTTGATATCGTGGAAATCCCGCGCCAGATCATCGCTGAATTCACGGATACGCAGAACCTCCGGCTTCAGCCGTTCATAACGTTCCACCATCGAGGACTGGTCGAGCGCGGTCTCGATCCGGCCCACCAGTTCAAGCAATCGTCCGGTTTCACCCCCGCTCATCTCATCCACCGCAAGGCCAACCCCCGGCCAGACATGCATCTTCACGCGCGCCATCACCGCCCGGCCTTCCGGCGTCAGCGAGAGATGGCGCTGCCTGAGATCGCTGCCCTGCACCGCCTGCACCAGCCCGAGCGCCGCGAGCTGGCCGATCGCGCGCGTGACGCCCGGCTGGCTCGATCCCACGGCCTCGGCCAGTTGCCCCACGGTCAGTTCACGGCCGTCAAGCGCGGTAAGCAGGGGAATCTGCGCAGGCTGCACCGATAGGCCGGTGGCCTGGATGATCTGCGCGGCATCGCCCTGAAGCCGCTCCGCCAGCCGCTTCAGCCGGCTGCCCAGAAGAATCCCGCCCTTGTCGGCGATAGCGTCGATCACAATAAACTCCATATCACGTTATATACTATGTTATGGAGTCATTCGCACAGGTCAAGTGCCCGCGAAAAAAGGGGAGCCGAAGCTCCCCTTCTTCCGCATCCGCACGCCCTGCTCAAAAGCGATAGGATACGCCTGCGCTCAGCACCCACGGGTCGAGATCGTGGCGGGTCTTCAGCGCCAGGTCCCCGTCCTCGTAGAACGACGCGGTTGGCTTCACCCAGTATTTCTTGGCGTCAAGCGAGAGGCCGAGCCCCTTGTCGTTGATCGCGATATCCACGCCTCCCTGAAGCGCGAAACCGAGCTTGTTCGACATCTTCACCTTGTCGACCCCCAGCGCACGGGCCGTTTCTCCCGGCTTCTCGTCGAACACGAAGAACCATGCCGGACCCGCGCCGACATAGGGCTTGAACGGGGTGCCGGTGTCGAGATGCGCCTTGGCGGTTACCGTGGCCGGCAGGATCAGCACATGATCCACCAGCCCCGCTCCGGCAACGTCGCCCGTGCCGCTCACGTGATGCTGGGTGAAGCAGCAGATCGTCTCGACCGAGAAGTTGCGGTTGAAGAAATATTCAACAGCGAGTGTCGGCACCACATTGTCGTTCGCCCTGGTGCCCACCGTATCCAGCGCGGCAAGCGTGCCGCCCAGCGTGGTATCGGTGTCGATCGACTTGATCTTGTCGATCTTGCCATCGGGAAGCACTGCGGTGCCGAGCACCTTGACCTGCCACTTGCCGTCCGGGCTTCCGGCCATGGCCGGGGTGGCGATCGCGGTGGCGGCGGCGAAAGCAGTCGCCGCCAGCATGGTCAGTCTACGCATGATCGGTCTTTCCTGCGCCGCCGGGGCCGCACCGTGCGGGTCCCCCCTCTTGAGCGGCAGCAGCGACCGTTTGGCCGCATCCATCGCCAAGGGAATTGATCGCGCGCAAATTCGGCGAAATTCCGCGATTTTCCTCCGGTTGATCGATCGCAATGACAGCCGCTGCGCGCTGCGCGATCCTGCGTGCATGTGGACCTATCACCCCGATCTGCTCGCGATCCCCGTTCCCCGCTACACCAGCTTCCCGACGGCCGCCGAATTCGACGAGAGCGTCGGCACGCCCGAACTGGTGCAGGCGCTCGAAGGCGTGGACGGCGACGCCTCGCTCTACGTCCACATCCCCTTCTGCGAGAAGATCTGCTGGTACTGCGGGTGCAATACCAGCGCCGCCAACCGCACCGATCGGGTCTCGGGCTATCTCGATGCGCTTCACCGCGAGATCGGCCTCATGGCGGAGCGGCTGCCGGCAAGCGCGCGCATCACGCGCATCTCTTTCGGCGGCGGCAGCCCCAACGGCATCTCGCCAGTGGACTTCGTCCGGCTGGTCGATGCCCTGACCCTGCAGTTCTCCGCCTCGCGCCCGGTCATGTCGATCGAACTCGACCCGCGCACAATGACGGCGGACTGGGCCTCGGTGATCGGCGCGGTCGGCATCAGCCGCGCCAGCCTGGGCGTGCAGACTTTCGCGCCGCCCCTCCAGCAGGCGATCGGCCGTATCCAGCCGTCGTGGATGATCGAGGAGACGGTCGCCCTGCTGCGCCGGGCCGGTATCCTGTCGCTCAATTTCGACCTGATGTACGGATTGCCCGGCCAGACGATGGCACAGCTCGACGATTCGCTGGAGCGCACGGTGGCGCTCGGCGCGGAGCGAATCGCGCTGTTCGGCTACGCGCACGTCCCGCACCTGATCCCTCGCCAGCGGCGGATCGACGCAAGCGCCCTGCCTGACGCCGAGGCTCGGTTCACGATGGCCGCACGAGGCCATGTGAGACTGGTCGAGGCTGGCTACGTTCCCATCGGTTTCGATCACTTCGCCCTGACGGGAGACGCCATCGCGCAGGCCGCGCTTGCCGGGCAGCTGCGCCGCAACTTCCAGGGCTTCACCGAGGACCGCGCGCCGGTCCTGCTCGGCCTCGGCGCTTCGGCGATCAGCGGTTTTCCGGGACTCCTTGCCCAGAACGAGAAGAACACCGGTCGCTATCGCATGATGCTTTCCGAGGAGCAGCTCACAGCCAACCGCGGCATCCGCCGCACTGCCGAGGATCGCAGGCGCAGTGCCGTCATCGAATCGCTGCTGTGCCGGGGGCGGTCGCACATCGATGCGGACCTTCAGTGCGAGGCATGGCCGCGGCTGCTGCCCTATTTCGACGCCGGCCTGTGCGAGCCCGATGGCAATGACCTGGTGATCCTGCCCGGCGGCCTGCCCTACGCCCGCTCGATCGCCGCGCGGTTCGACCCCTATCGCAAGGATTCGCTGCGGCGCTTCAGTTCGGCGGTGTGACGGATTCGCGGGCGCGCGTGTCGAACTCGACGCCGAACAGGTTTCCGTCCGTCCAGCGCACCAGCCCCCACAGTTCCCGCCCGTCCTCCATCACCGCGCACACCACCTCGTTGCGCGGCGGCGGCGCGCCTGCAGCAGCGGCACTGAACCCGTGCGAGGATACGTCGCGCACGATGATATCGATCGCGCGCCCCGCCGAATCGGCCAGCGTGATGTGCGCGCATTGCCCGATCCGGCGTTCGCGGAAGATCGGCGTCGGCTTGAAGCGGCGGGAATCCATGCGGACGCTGAACGGCCGCCGCGAACTAAATTTAAGGGCAGGCTCCGCATTTGACGGCGATCAATGCGATTCGGCGCCGCAGAGGCGATGAAACCCCTGCCGGTCGCGCACCGCCACCCCACACCTTGCGGGCGGTGCGAACCGCTTCTCCCCGACTTCGGGCGGCCCTGCCTTGTTACGGGCCGCCCATTTTTCGTTTGAGCGCGAAAAAACCCGGCCGCACGGACGCTCCGTCGCTCGAAATGCACAACGGGCTCAGATTGTCGCGAAATTTCATCATGTTGATCGTCGGGCGATAGCAAAACCGATCAAGTCGTGCATTTAATCTTCCGCACCCTTTCGGATAAATTCGCACAACCGCGCCTGTAATAAACCCGCCAGATTCTTGCCACAATTTCCGCATTGCAGCGAAGTCCAAAGGGCTGTATTTCAAGAACTTCGCACGAACAGGCAGGGGTGCGCTGCGCTGCGTTGCAATTATGCAAACGCCACTTTTTCAGCATTCCCCCTATGTGAGTATTCACGATGCCCCCGCTGCTGCCGCAAGCCATCCTGTGCAAACTCAATCGCCATCGCCCCGCCCGTGACAAGGTTCACTGGGACGGCCAGCACTATACCGGAACGTGCGAGCACTGCGGAACCGAAGCCCGCCGCGCCAGCCGCGGCGTGTGGCGCAGGGAATGGATGAAATAGACGCTGCGCCGGGCCATCGGCACGATACCGCACAGGCATCGCGCGCAATCGCGCACCGGCCACCGGATCACCCGGCGGGCAGCAAAATCAGCGATTTAGGGAAAATTGGATGCCCCGCGAGGATTCGAACCTCGATAGACGGAATCAGAATCCGTAGTCTTACCATTAGACGACGGGGCAGCTGCCGCGCCCTCTAAGGTGAGGTTTTCTGCGGGTCAAGGCGAAAGTTTTCCACATGGTGCGACGATCAATCGTCGCACGGTGCGACGGCAAGGAAAACCGGGCGATTCGCGACCCATCTTCCAGCAAGAAAAAAGCGGGGCAGATGATCTCTGTCCCGCTTTTTTCTTCTCGGCACCGATGAAGGAAGGATCTCAAATTAGCGATCCTTCCAAACGTAACGTTGGCCATGTTGGGCCGCCGCGAACCCTTGGGCCATCGCGCACCTGTTTGTGCAGAACCACCCACCATTGTGATAGCTCTCGCCATCCCATTCGGTGAACCGGATGATAAAGCCGTCCGGCGATTTCAAGGCTGAGATCACGTAAGGCATGTTGGTGTGCCGGCGGCAATCAGCCAGCGTTTTCAAGTCTGCGTGAACGCGCGACCCGTAATGATGGTTGAAATCGCTCGATGGAGCAATCACCGGAACGTCGGTTGAGCGGCGCGGCACAGGCCTGCCGCATACGATGCAGGCTTTGCGAGGGGCCTTCACTTTACCTGCCTCCGTGCTTCGATGTCTTCAAGGGTGCGCAGGACTGCCGCGATGGCTGCGCAGGCGCGGGGGTGTCCGGCGGCATGTAGGTGTCCGCGATCGTGCGCTTGCCGAGGACGGCGTGGCCGCTGATCGCGAAGATGTTTGATTCGCGCGCGCCCATGTCCTTGAACCACGACATTCCTGAGCGGCGCATGTCGCGCAGCTGGTACTGCTCGAACCCGGCGGCGTCGAGGTGGACGCGGACGCGCGCTGGGCGGTGTGCTCCGGCATCGGCTTGGCCGCATCGTCGGGATGGTGGAACAGCCACTGGCTCTTTTCGAAGCGGGCGGCGATCTGCTCGTGGAGGAACGGCGGCATCGGGGCATCGACCCACTTGCCGGTGGTGCGCCTGGTCTTCTGCGGGAGGAGGCGGAAGCCGCGCACGTCCCCGGCGCGGTCAACCAGATACGGCCGGTCGCGCGGGTCGAGGCCTTCGAAGGTGCGCCATGCGAGGCGGTTCAGTTCGAGCAGGTCGCCGCGGCGCTGGACAGACCAGAACGCGATTTCGAGAAGGAAGGCGCTGTCTTCGTCTCCAGCTTCGCGCGCGATTGCGGCGACGGCCTGAACCTGTTCCCAGGTCATCTTCGTGGTGCGGCTCGGCGGCGTCGGGATGGGAACGCCGGCAGTGGGGTCGCCGGGGATCAGCTTTTGCCCGTCCGGCCCGGCCCAGCGCATCAGCAGGCGCAGGACGCGGAGCATGGCGGCGCACTTGTGCTTGCTGCCGGGATTGCCGCTGTCGTCCTCGCCCAGGAGCGCCTTCTTGAGGTCGCGCACCATGTCCTTGTCGATGTCGAGGATAGGCAGCTTGCCATCATCCGCCCAGAAACGCAGCTGGCGCAGCCGTGAGCGGTATTCCTTCTGGGTCTTGGGGGCCGTGCCCTTGAACTCGTCGCTTGCCTCGTAGGCGTCCACCAGATCGGAAAACAGCCACTTGCGAGGCAGCGCCCTGGTCGCATCAGGGAGGGCGGGCACGGCAATGGCGCCGACACCGCCAATCTTCCAGCCATCCACCTGTTCGTTGATCGCGATCGCGGCGGCGAGGATTTCCAGCGGCGGGTTTTTCCCCGCGCTCTCGCCCAGCTGCTGGTTCTTCCATCCGCCCTTGCGGAGCGCAGGCGAAGGCTTCCAGTTCCAGGCATAGCGCCCGTCCGCGAGCTTGCGGGAATGTAGGTATTTGATGTTAGCCACGGCGCGCCTCCGTGCGCTGGCGGCAGTCTTCCGCCCAGATGGAGAAAGCGGCGAACCAACGTCCCTCGATGCTGCCGGCGGTCACCGGGGTAAGCTGCTCGGCAATATCCATCGCCATGCCGGGGGGCACGTCGCGAGTGAGGCCGATGCGTTCGATAGTGCGGGGGTTGGCTTCCAGCTTGGCCGCCAAGGCATCCTTGCCGTCGCGGGCGAGCAGTTCGCGAAACGCGCGGCGGGCCTCGGCATCGGCACGATTGATGGGCTGGGAGAAGTCGGGTTTAGGCACGGTGTCGGCCTCCTGTTGCCGGGGGGATAAGGGCTTAGGCGTCGTTGGCTGTCAATGCGGACGGCGCTCCGACGAAATCCAGTTGGTTCTGCTCGCAATATCTGCGGAAGGCGGCCTCATGTAACTCGCCCGGATTCATGTCGATGCTGTGGCCTATTGTGCCACCTTTCCAAGATCCCTTGCGGCGACCGACCTCAGAGGAAAAGTGGAGATCCAGCGAGCGCTTGATCTTGTCCGGCCAGAAAAGAGAAAGCCATTTGAACTTGCCTTCACCGCGCTTCCAGTGGCGCTCCTCGATTCGCGTTGTCGCAGTGATCAACTCGCCGTCGTAGTCGCGGAACTCGAACGACGTGGTGGGGCAAGCATCTCGGAGGATCTGCTGAACCGTCCAGTGATTGCGCCATGCGCCTTCACCGATCCTCGCTTTTCGTCCACGCTCGGGAATTGTCGCAAAGTGATCACCGGCTAGGTCGAACACGCTGTGGCGAACGTGGCGCCACGACTTCCATGGCAGGAACCAAACCTTTGACTTGGTAGTGTCGCTGCTGTGGGTCTGAGCGCCGTAATGAAGATGAAGCGCACACTCTACGACAGAAAACCCATATTGGTTACGGTGCTCTTCCCAGTAACCGCCGTTTGGCGATTTTGACCATTCGTAGTGGGAGGTGTCGATCCACTCACGATAGGATTTGATGATCCCCGGCAACGCGACAATGATCGTGTGGCCGAGCGCGCGGAAGCGGATTGTGCTATCGGGGTGCTCTTCCTTCCCCGAAGTCAGCATGATCTCGAAAGGGCGGTAGTGTTTCCCATCCCGGCTATAGGTGAACGGGCCGAAATACTTGTCATTGTCGGACCACCGGGGGCGATAGCGGTGTTTGCCAGAAGGCATTTAACCCTCCTCGGATGATGCCGGGAGCCGCCCGGCGCGGATGTGGTTGCAGGGGTCCATCGCGAAGCCGGCGTAATCTTTGTATCCGGTGCCGTCGCACATGGTGCAGTCGGCCGCTGATGGTTCCGCACGTGCGGCGACGCAGCCGCGGCTCCAGTCTCGATCGAGAGTGGATGCGGGGGCGAGCTCGACGCTTGCGCAGGGGTCGAACTGGATTGCTTCCGCGCGCTTGGCGAGCGTGGCGGCCATCAGTCCAGCCCGAGTGAGCACTTGTAGGTGTCGAGCAGCATTTCCATTTCGCGGCGATCGTCCGGCTTCATTTTCCGGAGGCGCACGAGCTGGCGCATGATCTTCACGTCATAACCGACAGCCTTTGCCTCGTTGTAGACGTCGCGAATATCGTCGCTGATGCCCTTCTTTTCCTCTTCCAGGCGCTCGACGCGTTCGAGTAGCAGGCGCAGGCGATCGTCGGTGGTTTCAGCCATTGGGTTATTACCTCTGTGTCATGGAGCGGAAATTGAGGGAGTCGAAGGCGATGATCGTCACGCCGGGGACGATGCGGCCCGGGCGCTGAACGGTGAGGTGGACTTTGCCGTGCTGGAGAGGCTGAGTTTCGTCCCACTCGTCGACGTAGGCGTCAGCCGAACCGGTAAGGGATTTCGCGATTTGAGATGCGAAGCGGGTCTTGCCGCAGCCCCTCGGGCCATGGACAATGAAGATCTTGCGCATTCAGTAGCTTCCTTCTGCTGGAGGGGCGCCCGGCAGGCGGACGAAGTAATGGGTGATGCGCTTCTGGACCGGGAGGCCGGGGCCGTAGGCGAAGCCGCCCAGTTCACTGTCCCAGCTGGCGCAGTGCGGGGTGCCGTCGTCTGCCCGGAGCGAGAGGAAACGGCCATTGCGCGCACACTCATCTACAGGGACGTAGACACCGCGGGTCACAGCGGCGTCTCGCTCCACTCGATCCCTTCGAGCAGGCGGCCAGCGCAAGCCTTCCCGATCAATCGCGGCCGGGCCTGCCACGTCGCGCTGTCATAGCCTTGTTGAACGGCGAATTCGTAAGGCCGCCAGCAATCCCCGTCCTGGGAGTACAACCAGTCCCAATCACCCCACTGCTTGAAGAAGAAAGGGATTTTTGCTTCGCGGCACTGATCCCGCAGAGAGCGCGCCCAGTCGGGGTGCATGGGCCTTGCGCCTTTTCCGCTTTCGCCGCCGACGACGACCCAATCGAGCCGGACCCGGCCCCCGGTCCAGTAATGTAGGCGCGCGCATTTGGGGCATGGCAGTGCATCGCAGCTGTTGCCGCTGGGATCTTGGCAATAGCCCTTGCAGCCTCGCAGGGCGCGCGGGTGGTCGGTATGAAAACCGCAGGCCGGACAATGGGCCGTCGCCTGCGTCCAGCGGGAGAGGTCGATCGGGCCAAGCAAGGGCTCGCACGACAGCCAGCGCTTGGCAGCGGGGGTTTTCAGCAGATCACCAATACGCTCGTCCGCGCGAGCCTGATCCTCCACGGAAACTCCGAGCCACACGTTCGGCAACGCACGATCGCAGGTGTAAATGAGCTGGGCCTTATCGCTCCCAGTCACCTTGCGCATGGCATCATGCAGGCTGCGCCCGCGCAACATGCCGTTGACGTACTCCCGCATGCGGGCCGATCGTTTCGTGAGAACTTGAAAGGTATGTTGCCGAGCCAGCGCCATGACTGCAAACACGCGGTCAATCCACTCATCGGGCACGCTCTCGTGGAACAGGTCGCCGTGGGCGCAGACAAAGATCATGCGCGGGCGTTTCCAGCGCAATGGCAGGTCGAGCCACTGTTCGTTCAGGCGAACGTCGCCGTTCCAGACCGGTCCCGCCTTGGTGTCGATCGTCAGGCCCTTGCGGCTCGCATGATTCTTCATCCGCGTGCCAGCGAGCTTCATCGCATAGCAGTTGGTGCAGCCCGGCGAGGCGAGGGAGCACCCGGTGATGGGGTTCCACGTCGCTTCGGTCCATTCGATCTTACTGCCGTCAGCCATCGTCGCTCTCGCTGAATTCGTCCGCGAAGCTGGCAGCGTCGTCGGGCGCGGTTTCGTAGGTTTCGAGGTCCGGCAGATCGCCGTCGTCCTCGGGCGTTTCGTAGGTTTCGAGAAAGGCGGGGCGGGCGGCGCGTGGCGCGCTCACCCTTCCCGCTCCACGCGGCGCGCTTCGAGCGCGTCCAGTTCGGCCAGAATGAAGGCGGCGGCGCGAACAAGCAGCTTCGTGGCATTTTCGTGATGACCAAGCTGCGCATGATCGATCCCGCTGCGCAGCTTTTCCGCCGCGAGCCGTGCCAGATGGCCCGGCCGGAGGGACAGGTCCGCTTCGACGGTATGGCCATGTCCGAACTGCGCGTGCCGATCCGCCATCACGGCTTCGATCGAGGCGACAGGCACGCCGCCGAATGTGTGGCGCGCGCCGGCAGCCTTGGCTACCGCCGACGCGCGCTCGCCCTGGTGCGACCCGAGGGCTGGGGAACTGGTGGATGGCACGGCGGAACCGGAGGCTCCTTCCGCCGTGCCGCTCATCCCTGCCGGATTGAGATCTTCCTCGCGAGAGAGCCGTCCGGAAGCAGGGTGATTTTGAAAACTGTCAGTCATGGCCAAAGCACTCCGAGCATGCCGCCGAAGCCCGCGGAAAAAACGAGGGCCGCCGCGTATTTGAAGAGGAAGCGCGCCATTTCGGCGGGGCTTACGGGTGCAGGGCCTCGGTGCCGTGTGCGATCAGTTCCGCAGCCACCGGCACCACGAACAGGCAGAAGACCGCAGCGAGCAGCGAGCCAATGAGGCCGCCTTTCAGGCGGTCCAGCATGGCTTGAGCGTGATCGCCGCGATGCACCTGCATCAGCGGCCGCCTGCGGCAAGCAGCCGCGCCCGGTTCAACAGGTTCGTGCGGGTAGGTGCTGCTGCCGGCAGGGGGCGTTCGCCGACAGCAGCACCCTGCGACGGCGCAATGCCGACGCCGGGGGGTGGAGTGCGCTGGCCATCAAGCCAAGCGTCGAATTCAAGCGCGCACCAACGGCTTTTCGAACCGATCATCGACGGGCCAGCCTGGAGGTGGCCCCGATAACGGCGCGGGTTCTTGGGAAGCGGCATGCCGCACTGCTTGGCCAGATCGCGCAAATAACCGATCTGCGTGCGCGGCTCCCCTGCCAGCGACAGAAGGCGCGAGACTTCGCCGAAAGAATATTCGCGGCGCGCGTTGGCGATCGGCCGGAGCACGGCGCGCGGCGGCATGGCAGGCATCGGGATAATGTTGGCCGAAGCCAGTCTATCCGCGCTGGATGCAGGGAAAGGTACGATAGCGGCGGTCATAGGATTCGCCTCCTTGGCAAGCTGGTAGGCCTAAGGATTTATCCAAACAGACTAATCGCCGCAAGAGAGAATTTATCCATTCTGACTATGACGGATTTTGTTACCCAAAATTGCCCGCAGAAAAACGGCAGACAAAAGAAAACCCCGCAGCCCAGGCGGGCAGCGGGGTTCGCTAGTTAATACTGAATTTCCGGTCAGGCGCGCTTACGCTCCGATTCGGCTTCGATCATTGAAATCACTTCGCCCGAACCACGGAAAACCTGATGGCTATCGCGCAGGGCGTCGAAGGTTTTGCGAAGTGCCACCGGCAAATCCCGATAGGTATCGATAAGCGCCCGCTCTTCAGGGGTCAGCCCACCATCTTCCGGGTTGAGCAAGTCCGCCTTGGCGATGCCAAGCGCCTTGGACAGCTGCTCCATATGATGGTCTTTCATCTCGCGCTCGCCAGTTTCGATCTTGGCGAGGTTGGAGAAGTGAATGCCCGACAATTGGCCCAGCTTTTCCAGTGACAGCTCGGCCTGCTCGCGCAGTTCGCGGATGCGGTTGGGAAACCGCTCAATCTTGGATTTCCTTGCCATAGAGGGGAATATTATAACGGTGGCACTGGCACCGTTAGACGCTGTTTTGACCAAAATTCCCTCCGGGGGCTTGCGTTTAAATTAGTCAGATTGGATAAGTACCGAATGAACCTCGGTGCTCAAAAGGTCAAGGCATGGCGCAGCGCCAATGCCCCAAAGCCCGGCAGTCGGCGCTTTCCGCGCTCTTCGGCCTATCGACGATCACGTGGAGCCGCATTGAACGCGGCGAACGGCGACCACCGCTCGAACAGGCGGTGAAGCTGGAGAGGGCAGGCGTGTGCGAGGCGACCGACTGGTTCGAACCGCCTCAGGCCCTGCCCTTGACCACTGTAGAAACTAAATTGCGCGCGAAACCCGAACCACATGATGAAAACTTTTTAACCAGTGGTGGTTTCGCAAAGGTAACGATGTGAGCGGCCATCGTGAATTCTCCGGCCCCACCGCCGGAGATATTGCCAACCTGTTGCGGCCACACGCAGAAGCGCTGGGCCGGATGATCTTTCCGGCCTCTGTGATGGCGGCGGGGTTCCTGTGCATCGGATCGTTGCACGGCGAGCCCGGCGATTCGTTGAAAATCCAGACGCGCGGGCCAAAACGCGGCACTTGGGCGGATTATGCCACAAGCGACAGCGACCCGAACGGCAAGGGCGACATGCTCAAGCTGTTGCAGCTGACCATCGGCGGTGGGGACATGAAAAAGGCGATTGAGGAAGCCAAGCGCTATCTCAACCTCGACAGCATGGACCCGCGCGCCCTGGAGCGGATGCAACTGGCAGCACGCAAGGCGCAAGAGCGGCAAGAGCGGCAAAAAGCGTCCGAAGATGAAGGCAAGCGCCGGAATGCCGAGGGCCTATGGCACAGCGCGGCCCCGCTGACACCGGGGATGCCGCCCGTTCTTTACCTTGCCGGGCGCGGCATCCTGTTCGGCGCAGATAGCCCGCTGAAACGCCCGCCCGGATCGATCCGCTATCACCATGCGGTCACCCACAAGGAAAGCGGGCAAAAGCTGCCGGCAATGGCGACCTGCTTCATCGGCGCCGACAAGCAGATTAAAGGCGTTCACCTGACGTTTCTGGAATACACCGCAGGCGGTGGCTGGGTGAAGATCCCGGACATGGTGATCGAAGGGAAGCGCACCAAGGTCAGCAAGAAGATTTGGGGGCCGACCTATTGGGGCGCGCATCTGCCGCTCTGGAAGGGGGGACAGAACTGCCCGCTTGCCGACATTCGTGCTGGCACGGCGGTTGAAGGCTCCGAAGGGATCGAGGACGGCCTGTCCTATGCCATGGCAAACCCGCAGGCCCGCGTGATCGCGGGCGGGACGCTGGGCAACCTCGGCCAGATGATCCTGCCACCCCAAGCCGGTGACTTCAACTTTCTTGCGCAGAACGACACCGACCCGAAGCCGATCGAGGCTTTCGAAGCTGCCATGCTCAAGCAGCAGGCGCAGGCAAAGCATCAAAGATCGGATCGCCGGATCGGCGCAAGGCGACCTCCCCAACAATACAAGGACTGGAACGATTGGTTGCAGGGGAAATCCCGGTGATCCCGGACCTGAGCAAGGCCGAGCGAGACCGCTACGTGGCCGCCATGCGGGAACGCCCACGCCCGCAGGCCAGGCGAAACAACCAACCGACGGTGCAGGCTCCGTCGTCAGGCCCCTGCCCTTTCTGCGGCGTTCCCGGCTTCAAGGGTTGCGACCATTTCCTGCCGCTGGGGCCGCGCCCCGTGAACGAGTTTCGAGGAAAACGATAGACAATGACCGGGGGCAAACAATCGAGGCTCGACGAAATGCGGTCCGCGGAAGCGGAACCCGCGCCGGACTTCTTCGGCGCCGAGCAGATGCAGGATTGGGGGCGCAAGCCGCCCCGTCTACCGCAACCCAGCCCGGTGGTCCCGTTGGGAGTGCTGGGGAAATCGCTGATCTTTCTGGATTCCCTGCAACAGATCGTGGTCGAACCACCGCGCAGTTGCAGCAAGGGAGAATTGGCGCTGTGGTTCGGGGATGAATACCTGATCGAGCATTTCCCGTCCTATCCGAAAAACTACAAGGCGGGAGACCCGGTCGAAGACTTCAACCAGACCAAGGCGCAGATGGCGCTCATCAATGACTGCCGGGCGAAAAACATCTTTAATCCGCAAGGCAAAGTGCTGGGACGCGGAGCGCACCGCCCGAAAGCCGACGAAAGCCTCCTGGTTCTCCACCTGGGTCGTTCGGTCCTGATCTCTCGACCTAACGGGAACGTCGAGCGGCATCCGGCGGGCATGGTCCGGATCAGCGGGAAAGACGTGTTCTTCCCCGCAGCCGACAATCTGCCGCCACCTTCCGACCGCGCAGCGACGCGTAGCGAAGGCGAGGAAGTGTTGGAAATGCTCCACAGCTGGAACTGGATTTCCAAGGCGGCACCGCTGTTGATGCTGGGATGGATCGCGCAGGGCTATATTTGCGGTTGGCTGGACTGGCGCGCGCATATCTGGCTGGTAAGTCCTACCGCGTCCGGCAAATCGACCCTGCAGAAACGCATACGTGCGTTGCTGGACGACTGGTGCCTGTCTACCGCTGACGCTTCTGAAGCGGCAATCCGGCAAATCCTGGGCAATGACACGCTGGCCGTGTCGATCGACGAGGCCGAAGCCCACGATAACCCCGAAAAGCTGCAAGCGGTGATGAACCTGATGAAGAAGGGGTCCAGCGGCGACCGCATCCTTCGTGGCTCTCAGGATCATAAGGGCGTCGAATTCACCGCGCAGAGCGCCTTCCTGCTATCCTCCGTGCTTCACGCCCCGTTTCGCGGCGAAGACCGTAACCGTATCGCGCTGCTGGAAATGCGGCCACTGGCCGATGATGCCGAGCCGCTCGACCTTGAACTGGCGAAATGGCGCAGCCTGGGTCGGCGTCTGCATCGGCGCATGGTGGAACAGGCACCGAGATTTGAACGCACGTATACCGCTTACAAGCGGGCTATCAGCGCCCACCGCTACACCGGGCGTTGGCAGGATACGTATGGCACCCTTCTCGCCTGCGCCGACCTGCTGCTCTACGATCTTGCCCCCGATGCGGCTGACGACGCGATGCTGGAACCGGGCATGGTGCGGGTGCAGGAGGCGGTAACATCGATCCTGCCGCTGCTTGCTATGGGCCGATCCGAAGCTCGCACGGATACCGAACGCGTGGTGCAGCATCTTGTCAGCTATCCTTTGCCAGGATCGCACGGCCACGCGCCTGAGCCGGTCGGTGCATGGCTGGAACGCGCGATGCGGACCAAAATCACTCCCGGCCAGTTTGCCACCGAGCCCGCCGAGTACCACGGACCGGACGAAGCGGCACGAAAGCGGCTTATGGCCTACGGTCTGCGCGTGGTGGCCCGTGTGGACAAGGGCAAGGGCAAGTTCGGCATCGAGGACGCCTTGCTGGACGAACAGGGTTGGGAGAGCGGCTATGTTGCCGTGGCCTATGCCACGAACAAGGCGCTGGCCGGATTGTTCGTCGGCACCGAATGGGCAGGCGGTGGCTGGCTCCAGTCACTCAAGAAAATTGACGGTGCCATCGGGGGCCAAAAAGTCCGTTTCAACACCAGCATGCCGGATAACGCACTGCTTGTGCCGCTTTCCGCGTTCCGAGGAGACGAAGGATGAACATTGCAGAATTGGCGAAAGCCGCCGCCGACGCCACCGTTCCCGAGGACGGCGAAGGTTTCTCCCGCGAGAAGTGGTACATCGCCCGCGACTCCGTTCTGTTCGCTGGACAGTCCTTGCTGCCCACCCCGGCCGCCGATGAGGTGGAGGCGGTTGCGAAAGCGATCCACCGGGCGCGCTTCCCCGAGACGTACACCGCCCATGAGGATTACTGGCAGCAGTTGTCCGATAGTGGTCGCGAGAAGTGGTTCCACGTTGCCCGCGCCGCCATCGCCGCACTGCAAGCCCGGAGCGCCGAACCTGTGCAAGATCGGCACGAGTTGGACGCCACCATGCAGACGGCTGACAGGCTCGCTCGGCGCATGGGCGGGCGGTTCGTTCCGCATGCCGCCGAACCTGCGGGCGAGGAGCCGGTGGCATGCTGCAAAGAATGTGGCAGCACCGGGCTTACGTGGTTTGCGCACTCTCGGAACAAGTCGCAGGTCGTTGAGGGCCGGTTGAAGACGAGCGACGTAGAATGCCTGTTCGTCCTCGGATGCGAGGCGTGCTCGGAAACGCTGCGCGTCGCGACTACCGATGAGGTTGCGGCACTACTGAGCACCGGCCCCACCCCGAGCAATCCCCACAGGTTGGTGGAGGCGTTCGTCGCGTCTCTCACGAACAATGGACGCAACCGGGACACCATGCTTTCGATCAATCATGACGAACTGCGCGCTTTGGTGGCCAAGGCTTCCGCCGCGCAAGATCAGGGGGGCGAAAGTTGACCGCACGGAGACGCAACAGGCGGTTGATACCACCGCCAGGAGTTCAACCGCGGGTGCTGTGCCCACATATTGAAGTCCGAAAGTCCACGCCAGAGCAGAGGCAAGCTCAAAAATTCGACGAGCACGAAAGGAAATGGGGCCGCATGATATATCGCGGCATCCGGTCCATTTTCTCGAAACCATGAGCATCCTCGGCCAAGTTATGGGCACCCAGAAGGCGCGCAAACGGAACGACTTCTATCCCACCATCGATCCGCGCGCCGTGCAGGCACTTGCGCGTTTTCTACCGCCCGGCACCGTCTATGCGGAGCCTTGCGCGGGCGCAGGCGACCTTATCGGCTTGCTCGATGCGCTTGGCCTGACATGCGATTGGGCGTTGGAGCTGGAGCCGCAAAGCGAATGCCTGCGCAACCGATGGCCCATCGCACGGGGGAATGCCTTGACCCTTTCGGCCCGCGACGTGGGGGATGCGACGTGCTTCGTGACGAACCCGCCCTGGAACAGACCGATGCTGCATGCCCTGATCCGGCATCTAGCCGCTATCCTGCCGACATGGATGCTGTTCGATGCCAGCTGGAAGCATACCCAGCAAGCGGCGGCGCTTGGCCCGATCTGCACCGATATCGTCAGCGTGGGGCGGCTGAAATGGTTCGCCGGGTCCAAATACGACCCACCCGACGATTGCGCTTGGTATCTGTTTGACGCGCGCCCAGGGCGCGAGGCTGCGGCACCGCGCTTTCACTTTCGACAAGCGCCGGTAGGGGACCGCACGCAGTTGACGTTGATCTAGATGAGATCGCGGGGTTCGGTGCTGGCCGGTGTGCGCGCGACGGCAAGGGTGACGTCAAGCAGGGCCGCAATGTGTTCCGAACGAATTTCAGTCCCCAGCGGGAGACTTTCGAAAAGGGATTTCAGGGCCTCAAGCGCCGCGAGCGAGCGCGTGTGGTTGAGGTCTGCGTCAGGCGGACGCGGATCGGCCCGCACAAAACGGAAATCAGTCATTACCCAGGTCTTCCATTCGGCCCCACCTTGCGGGCTGGTGGCCGGACGTGACGGGTTGGAAGACCGCTAGAGCAACGGCAGGCATACGCCTCCCGACGCGCCCGACCATGGGCGACGTTGCTCTAGAATTCGGGCTTCCATTCCCGGCACCGCGACCCGCGATGCGGGCGCGCCTATGTCATCCTATACCCCGCGATGCAAGGATAACCGGGCACTTCCCGCGATTGCCCATCTGTGGCAGCCTGCCGCCATGCTGGCTGTATCAATAATTTTTGGAGCATTGCTCGGCCTGATCGTGCAGGCCGGGCGCTCGGGTTTCATCCCGGCGTGGGGAGAAGCAGAAGCGCCCGCATGGTTGCAACTTGTGGTAATCTGTCAGGCCCTTGCAATAGCTTACGGCTATGCCGGTTCCTCACGCGGTTTTCTGATTATCGGCCTTTGCGGGCTTGGCGCATATACTCTGGCACGGGCGGTTCTTGCCGCGCTGGTCGAAGTTGTGGCGGCAGTCCGCCATTAAAGCAACGCCGCCTGCGCGGGAGGAACTTCGTCAGGGAACAGGGCGAAAGGATCTATCCCGCGCAATTGCATCCATGCCAGCGCTTTGGCCTCCTGAGCGTCGTATTCAGGCATTTTGCGCGTCTGCCAGCAATCGCGGCCCTCCTCTTGTGCCGCCTCGCCTAGGCGGCGGTCCGTGCGGGCGCGAATCCATTGTTCCGCCTCCCACGGTATCCAGCGCTCCAGCTTGCCGCCCCGCCCTGCCCCGTCCTTGGTTGGCCCGTCGATATAGGCTTCGAGAACACCCCGCGCCCATTCCTCGGGTGTCGTCACCGCGATCGACGTGATGGGGCGGCTGCACGGTTGAAAACTGCGATAGCCGGTGCCGCTGAACGAAAGGTCGCCGGGGCGGTGCCGATCGGCATCGAGGCGCATCGACAGGCCGTTGGTGTCAGCCAGGACATGCATGCCTCTGCATTCGAAACGGAACCTGCTGGGAATGCCCCACATGGGCAAGCGGCTTTCGGCCCTGGCTCGAACGCGCAGGGCCTTCATCAGGCGCTTCGGGCCGCGATTGACCCTGACCCCGAACGAGGTGCCGTTATTTGCCTCGTTGTTCAACAAATCCAACTGCGCCCATAGCTGCGGATCGTATTCGTGATTGCCCGCGCGCTTGGCCTGGTCGTAAGCGTCGAGCAATTGCCAAGCCTCATCCGCGATTTCAGCAAGAGGGCGCGCGCGCGAAACCTTCCATTGGTAGGTGATATGGTCAGGGTCCAGCTTCGCGGACTTTGCGGCCTTCTGTTCCTTGGGTGTGTATCCGCCCTTACGCAGCGCCTCCAGCGACGCGCGCAGGCGATAGAGTGCCCGGAAACGGTGTGTATCGTCCCGCCATTCGAGCGCATCAAAGGTCGCGAGGGCATCCGGCGTCGCCTCGTCGGCCGTCAGCTCGGCTTGTGGCTGGTTAGTTCGGCGGTTTTCATTACAGTCCCAGCACACACCCCGCCCCGTGGGCAGGACAAAACGCCGCGTGTTCGCCATGCCGCGACTGTCCACAAACAGTGCGCGGCAATCGCTGCATTCCGGTTCTGTCACCGTCAGGCACGGATAGCAGATCGTGCCGCCTAGGCCGTCATGGTGCCATAGCGCCTCTGCCTTGCCCTTGGTATTGCAGCGGACGCAAAAGCACGGCGGCGGGGCCATGTAAGGAGGTACGACCGGCGCGAGGGCGGTTCGCATCGGCTGCGCGAATAGGTCGCCCTGGTGTTGCGCGAACAGGTCTAGCTGCGCGGCGCTGCGGCGGGTCATATCAGGGGGGATTTTCACAGGTTCGGCCTCCTATTGCCGTTCGCACCCGCACTTTGGCGGCACAGGAAGCGCGCGGGCCTGACGCCCGCGCGCTCTCCAGTGCCGTCAGTGGTAGGCGGTGAAGTGTTGGGCGGCATAAACAGCCTTGCCGCCGATCCGGGCAAGCGGCTGCTCGAACGTGGCAAGGCGAACGTTATCGATTCGCACGCGGCCGCCTTTAGCTGCGCGGCGCAGCGGCTCCCCAATGTATTTCCCTACGAGGGGCACCGTCTTGCCTTGCTGCCAGTCGGTTTCCTCGATCTCGCGCGCGATCTCGCGAACCTCGACCATCGTCTTGCCGATAAGTGCGGTCACCTCGAACCATTCGCGGTTGGTCTGTTCGTAGCCCCAACAGGTACTGAGCACGTCGCCTACAACAAGGCCACGCCCTTCCGCCTTGCGCTCGGCGGCCCGCTTCGCCTGCCGCTCGGCGTGAGCGGTGCAGGCAGCAAAGAACGATGTGACTTTGCATGCGCGTTCCTCAGCGCTGCGGAAGCGGTAGCGCCAAGCGGGCTTGAGTGCCCGCCCGGTGAAGACGGCGGCGCAGGGCGCGCCATCGGCCTGCTCGTAGATATAAGCCACGGCTGTGCTGTCTTTCGCGAAGACGCCGCGACATTTATGGAAAATCTGCTGGCGGCGCGCTTTGTCAAGCTGTTCGGGGCTCATTACTCAGGCTCCCCGCTTGAGAATGTCGGCGCATTCGAGAAGCTCGACCAACCTGCGCGCCCAGTCCTCGGCTTCGGACTGCTTGCCGCATTGCTTGTACGCGATGGCCTTTGCCAAAGCCTGAGCCACCTTAGAACGATCAACCATGTTTCGGCCTCCTATTGCCGTTTCAGTCGGCCATCCGCCAACTGTTATTTAGTCATATTGGCTAAATAAATGATTTGTCAATATGACTAAATAACATGCCCGGACAGCGCGCCGTCAGGCGCGCGGTGCGTCCGGGCTCACTCTCCCTGACCCTCGCTTTCCTGCCACTTTTCGCCCGCTTGCTCACCTGACATTCGCCTACCGCCCCGCTTACCCGGACCCGTTTTGTGCAAGCAGAGCATAGGCCAAGGGTGGATGCTCGGCATGGGTCCGGGGGCGTTCCGTATGTTCTGGCCCGTTCTGGGCATGGAACGGCAGAACATTAGGTTTTCAGCCGTTTATTGAGGCGTTCCAACTGTTCTATCGATGGGAGAGGTTTTGCGCATGTATGCGCCTATGCGCACACCATACACAGGCGCGAGATAGATAGAACAATCAGAACATGTTCTTTTTATCTTATATTTCAATATGATATCTGTTCCAATGTTCGTTCCGGTAAAGAACAATCGGAACGGACATGGGGAGCCCTTGCGTTCATTTAGTCCATTCGGATAATGACCTAGGCCATGCTCGATGCGCTAGCGCCACACTCGAATATTCTAAGGGTCGGATATCCGGCTCAATGGGTGTTCCGGGGGTGCGACTTCGGCGGGCTGGGGAAATTCGGGCCGCGCGTGGTAGCTGCGGCCGGGCGTCGGAACTGCGATCTTGGCAGGCATGCAGGCGTCGGCGTCCAGGCGGGGAGCGGCAGCGCCCTCCCCGCCTCGAATGTGCAAAATCAATCACTTAGCAGCATCGCCGTCGCGCCCGTCGCACCGATGCCGTCGCACCGCCTGACAGGATCGGCGGTTTTCTGCGCCCTTGATACCGCCCGTCGTCTAATCGCCAGTTTTCAGACAGCCTCGGCCATGGCGCGCATCGCGGCCCATCGGTCGGCCCCGCCGTCGTCGCCGGTCGGGGGGGGTGGCCCCCTTTCGGTTCGCGCGCGCGTCCCCATGGGGGTCGCGCAGGACAGACCCGGATTTTCAAAAAAACCGGCCTTTCGGCCCCCTCGATCACTGGATGCGGATGCACCGGCTTTCAGAGGGCGCGGAAACTTCGACCGTCAGACGTGGGGTCCGGGGTGGCGATGCCTTACGCATACGCGAAACAGCGCTGTGGGCCGCGTGAAGGTGCCAATTATGGAATCGGAGGGGTCCGGGGGCGCAAAGGCGCTCTCGGCTCGTACGATCTTGGCAGGGCTGCGACGCTAGGCGGGGGGCTCGGCTGATGTCAAGCAAGCCGTCTGCACTGATGCAGGTTATGCAGGGCGAAGCAGACGAGCGGGGCGGAAACGAGTTCTTCCCCGAAGCCAGCCAGCTTGACCTTCTGCGCGATGAACGCGGGAATTTGCCTGCGGATGCCTTGCGGCAAATCCGGGCGCAACAAGGACGTGGCAGACCGCGCGGTGCCCGCAACAAGCGCAGCGAGAAAATCGCGAAGTGGTTCATCGCTCAATATGGTGACCCGCTGGTGGCGCTTGGCGAGATCATGAACACCCCTATCGACGTGATCTACGAGCAGATGATCCTTGCTCAAGGCGGCGAGGCGAAGGGGAAGCGGGTGACGGGACGGGACGCCATGGAATTTCGTAAATCCGCTATTCTTGACGTGCTGCCATACATTCACGGCAAGCAGCCCATCGCAGTAGATTTCAACGGCAAAGCGGATGCGGTGATCTTTATTCCGGGCCTTAACGCGCCCGCCGGCTTCACGCGCGATCAGTTGACCGACGCGACAGAAAAGCTTGGCATTGAGGCCATTGAAGCGGCGGGCATTCGCTTGGACGACGGCACACTGTTGCCCGATCCCAGCAAGTGGGCACACGCCGACGACGACGATGATTGATTTTTCATCGATCGACGACCTTGACCGCACTGGCGAGGCCGAAGCGCTTACGATGGTTCCCGTGGGGCCGGTCGCGCACCGGTTCGTTCATGACCAATCCTACATGCGGACCATCATGGGGCCGTTCGGATCGGCTAAGACTACGACGACCTTCCAAGCGATTATCATGGCTGGGCTTTGGCAGCATACCGCGCCGGACGGGATGAAGTATTCGCGTGGCTGCATCACGCGACCGACCTACGGCCAGCTTCAAGATACTGTCATGAAGGACTGGTTCGCGTGGTTTCCCAAGACGCGAGACAACTGGAATGGCGATCGCCTGGAGCACACGGTTACGCTGGACATTCCCGGCATCGCCAAGCTGAACATACAGGTGTTGTTTCGGGCCTGTGAGGACCGGGTAAAAGCGGAACAGATTTTCAAGGGAATGCAGCTTACATGGCTGTGGCCCAACGAAATCGACACGCAAGATCCCAGCGTTCTGGAATTCGGCTTGCCCCGCCTCGGGCGATATCCACCTGCGGCAAAGGGCGGCTGTGCCTGGTACGGCATGTTCGCAGACATGAACGCGCCGGACGTAGACAATTACACTTACGACTTGCTCGTCAACAAGAACATGGGGCTACCGCAAGCGGTCGAAGACGCCCTGCGCGAAAAGCTTGGACCGAATTTCCGGATTGCATTCCACCGTCAGCCCGGAGGCCTGGACCCGGATGCCGAAAACCTCATGAACCTTCCTGAAGGTTATTATGAGCGTTTGATGGTGGGCAAGACGACCAATTGGATTCGTCGATTCGTTCACAACCAATTCGGCGCCGTGCGGAACGGACAGCCTGTTTACGAAGAATTCAACGACGAGATTCACACGGCGAAAGAGGACCTGAAGGCTCTGGACGGTGTGTCGGTTGGCCTGGCTGTGGACGGCGGTTCGACCCCTGCTGCGATGTTCGGCCAGAAGGATGACATGGGGCGCATCCGGTGGTTGGCCGAGGTCGTGGTTTTTGCGCCGGGGTCGGAGCATTCGCTGGAACAGATGGACGCCGAGTCCTTTGGCGAGCTTTGCGGTGAATTCTGGCTCGAAAACTACGGAAAGCATGACTTCGCAGGCGCTTGGGGCGATCCCGCGGCTTGGTACGGTGTTGAGGACAAGCACAGCTGGGTTACGCTGTTCTGGAGCGCGTTTAAGAAGAAAGTTGGCCGCGGGGCGGTGCGCTGGAAGTTGAAGCCCGCCCCGATGCAGCATGAGAACCGCTTGCCGGAAAGACTCAAGGCCGTGCGCGATCCGCTGAAAAAGATGATCGGCGGGCAACCTGCTTTCCAACTTTCGCCGACCTGCAAGGTGACACGCCGGGGTTTCAACAACGGCTACGTCATTACGCGTGTGCAATTGTCGAATGGCGGGGGACGCTGGGCTGACAAGCCGCTCAAGAACGACTTTTCGCACATTCACGATGCCGGTCAGTATCTGAACCTCGGTCTGACCAAGGTTGGAGCCGTCGATGATGACGGCCAGCCCAAATCGAAAGCCGCCAAGCGGCGGACGCCCGGCGGCGGCAAGGTCAATCATGGCGGCAGCGCGTTCGCGCCGAAACGTTGAAAATGGAGGTCACATAATGGGTGCGGTGGGGAAGATGCTGCTTTCGCCAATCGGGGCGATGGCCGGTCTGTTCAACAAACCGAAAATCGATGTGCCAGCAGCACAGCCGCAGGCGATCGACCGATCGAGTTCGGTCGTTCTGGAGGCGGTAGCGAGCCGGCGCGGTTCCCTTGCGAACAAGCGGACGGGATCGCTCGGGGCTGAGGCTTCCGGTGGCAAGAAGACTTCGCTGGGCGGCTGATCGCCCCGCGTTGCGAAGGAAGGAACGCAGCATGGATACAAAAATCAGCGACTTGCTGAAGGTGAACGTCGATGACGGCATTGCCGCTTTCAGCACCCTCAGCGATGACGAGCTTGCGGCTTTTGCTGCCGCTGAGGCGGCAGCGACAAATCGCAAGAGCCTGCTCAAGGCCATAGCGACCGAACAGGAAGCACGCGCCCACACGGCGAAGGAACAGAAAATCATTGCGCTGGCCGCCGATGCCGGTGTTCGCGTCTTTACCGATGCAGATGTTCGCGCGCTGATCGAAGAAACGAAGATGGAGCAGAACGAGCGCATCGCCGCGCTGGAAATCAAGCTGGCAGATGCCGAGGCCGGTACGACGGCGCAGGAGGTAGCGGCGCAGCCCCGCAAGCTGGCGGTAATCGGCAATGCGGAAGGCCCCTGCCTGCGTATCGCGTTCACCGGGAGCGACGATATGACCATTCAGGAGCTGCCCGAACTGGAATTCCAGAGAGGCGCGTTCAAGTTCGATCATTCGCGCCGGGTGGTATCGCTGGAGCAGCCGATCGTCTTCCCGATCGCGGTTCGCCGGACCGAAATCACGAAGGCATGGCTCGTGGGCAAGAACGGCGACGCTGCTGCGGTATGTGAATTCATCAGCCCGCTTGCGGTGGGCGGCGGTACGCGCGCGAAGATCAATGCCGGCCACCTGTCGTTCAGCGAACCGAAGGTCGACATGCTTGCCAGCGCCGCGAATGCGATCCTTGCCGTTACCGGCGGCGACACGATCGAAGACTGATCTAGGCGGGAAGGCCGGGCGGATGATTACTCCTGAAAGCGTGAAAGCAAATCAGGCGCGAATGGAAACGTTACGCGCCAATCATGACAGCAAATGGAGTGAGATCGCCCGCCTGGTCTACCCGGAAATGAACCGGTTCTATGGCGGGACGATGGCCGGTTGGGCGCAGATGGGCGGCCGGGTTGATGCTGAAATGCACAATCCCTATGCCGCTCAGGCGTTCGAGGATGGTGTTTCGCTGTTCGAGGGTTTCGTCATGCCGCGAGGCCAGCGGTGGCAGAAACTGGCGCTCGACGCCGAATTGATGAAGTCTGTCCGGGTCCAGCAGTGGGTCGAGAAGAAAGAATTGCGGCTGTTCCAGCTGCGAAACGACCCCGAAAGCGGCTTTGTAGGCGCGGTCCACGAAAGCGCCATGAGCCTTTATGCGTTCGCGGCGCAATCCATGTGGATCGACATTCGCCGTAGCCCGGTGACGGGCCGCAAGGTCGGGCTGAGCTACGAAAGCGAATTCGTGGGCGAACAGTTCGTGGAATGGGATGCCTCGGGCACGCCTTTCCGCCTGCACAGGAAGTTCGCCCTCACGGCAGAGCAAGCCTTCCTCAAATGGGGGCGCAATACGCCGGCCCCTGTGATGAAGGCGATGGGCCAGGACAAGAACAAGGATGGCGAGTTCGAGTTCATCCACGTGATCGAGCCGAACACGCAATATGATCCCGAACGCATCGATCATCATGGGAAGCCATGGGCGGCGGCCTATTACCTATGCGGCGGGAACCATGAGATATTCCTCCGCGGCGGGTATCATTCCAAGCCCCGAATCTTCTCCACGTTCACACGTGGACTTCGCAACAGTTGGGGTTTCAGCCCCACGATGCGCATACTGCCGCAAATCCGCCTGTTGCAGGAAATCACGCAGCACCGCGTATTCGGGGCGGAACTGCGGTTGCTCCCGCCCTTCCTTGCAACCGATGATGAGCTGGACGGCGCCATTCTGGAAATGCGGGCCCTGGGCGTAACGTTCGGCGGGCTTGACGATCGCGGCAACCCGAAGATGAAAACATTCTTCGATGCTTCGGATTCACGCGATGCCGAACTGCTGGCGCAGGAAGCTTGCGCGATCATCGACAAGGGTTACGGCCGCGACCTGTTGCAGATCACGCGCGAGCAGAAGACGCATATCACTGCGACCCGGACCGAAGAAGAAAAGGTCGAAAAAGGTGTGCTCCTAGCTCCGCTGGCCCGGCAAGAAGCCGAGTGGCTTGCGCCGATGACCGTGCGCGAACTTGCCCTGATGGGGGAGATGGGCGATTTCGACGATGCCCCCGGCGAAGTGATCGAATATTTCGAGGCCGAGGGCGAATTCAGCTGGCGCTACGATAACGAACTGACGCGCATGATGCAGGCGCAGGATACCACCGCCTATCTGTCTCTTGCCCAGCAGGTTGGGTTGCTGGCGCAGTTTGACAATACCGTAGTGGAGGATTTTCGCCGGGAATACCCAATGGCGAAGGTGCTGGACGTGCTGGGGCAAAACGCCGGCGTACCTGCGGCAATGCGCGCTACTGAAGAGGAAAAGCAGGCCTACGACACCCGCAAGGCGCAGGAGGCCCAACAGCAGGCGCTTCTGGCAGCGCTGCCCGCCGTAAGCGATACGATCAAGAATGTTTCGGGGGTAGCCAGCAATGGCGCTTGACCGGGAAATTGAAATGATCGCGGAGCGTCAAAAATCCGTCACCGCGCGCGCGCAGGCCATGGCCCGCATCATTTTGCGAGCGAAAACGGTGCGGGCCTATCGCAGGCTTTTCCTAAAAGATGGCCAGCTGTCCCCAGAGGCCGTCCTTGTTCTGGCCGATCTTTCCCGTGCGGCGGGGATGGGCAAAGCGGTAAGCGGTGCCAACGGGGAAGAACTGAATTTCCGCGAGGGACGGCGCACCATGATGCTGCACCTCTTCGCGCGCCTGGACGCGCAATCTCTTGAAAAACTGGCCCAACGCATAAGGGAGGCAAACGCCGATGACCACGCAGACGACTGAAGAAACCCCGACGCCGCCCCCTTCGCCCTCGGCTGCGCCGGAATGGATGGGTTCGCTGGGTGACGAAACGCTCCGCACCAGCGAAACGCTTTCCCGCTACAAGTCGGTGGACGATCTGGCGAAGGGCCATATCGAAACCATGTCCTGGGCGCGCGGACGCATCCCGATTCCAGCGGCCGACGATGCCAAGGGTCGCGAAGACTTCATCGGCAAGGTTCGTCCCGAGAAGTGGGAGAATTATGAGGTTGCCGTGCCGGAAGGTTCGAACACCGACCGGGCCGATGCCTTCAAGCAAAAGGCCCATCAGCTGGGCCTCCTTCCATGGCAGGCTAAGGAACTGTCCGACTGGAGCAATGGGTTCGAGGCCGATGCGGTTTCGAAAATGACGCAGACGGCACGAGATGAGCTGACGACGCGCGAAATCAACATCGGCCCGGCAGGTTACCAGCGAACGAACGAGGCGATCGCCAGCATGTTCAATCAGGTCGAAGGGCTTGAGGGGTTCGATTCCGATCAGGTAATGCGCGGCATGGAAAGTGCGTTCGGAGCCGGTCAGACGTGGGATTTCCTGCGCTGGGTGGCATCGAAGACCGGCGAACTCGACAAGGTTGACGGTGGCGCCATCGACCTTGCTCTTGGCAATCTGAAAGGCCCGGCGGCGCAGGCGGAAATCAATCGCCTGATGAAGGATAGCGAATTCATGGAGAAGGCGAAGCAGCCCGGTTCGCCTGAAAGCAAACGCTGGAAGGACCTCAATCTAGCTGCCTCCAAGGCTTGACAGATTTAGTCATTTAGGAGAAATATCACTGCATCCTCTGGACAGGATGCAGTGATGGCCGAGCGGGGGAACGGCCCAGTTTTTTCCCCCAACCTTCCGGCTTTCCCTGCGTGCAGGCCCCGGATGCTGTGAGCGAAAGTCGCTCCGTTTACCCGGTACGGCTACCGGCAGGCCGGCCCGCGATCTGGATCGCGCCTCCCCGTCCGAAGCAATCGAACCCGTTTGTTTTTGGACATGGAGGCTAAAGTGTCCGATACCGATGTAACGAAGCATCGCAATACCACCTTCAGCAACAACGTCACCTATACCCTGAGCGAAGAACCTGGCATTCATGCCGTCCTCTGCGGTTCCAGCGATGACTACGAAGGGAACGCGAAGGCCCGCATCACCAATCGTTTCGACGATATCGAGATGCAGGAAAAGGGGTCGCGGGGCGGCGATACCAACAATACCGAAATGGGCAGTGCGGTCCGCTACATCAAGCCGGGCCGCCTGAATACTGTCGCGCCGCTGGCCGATCTGGAAGACTTCCAGGAAACCATGGTCGACCTCGGGTCGCCATTGGTTAGGGGCGTAGCCAAGGCCGGCAAGAAATATCATGACGATATGTGCTTCCGCGGCTTCTTCGGCAACGGCTATGAGGGCGAAGGCGGCGACGATATCGTGCCGTTCAAGCCTTCGAACGTGATCGAATCGGGCGGCGTTGGCCTTGTTCTTCCGAAGCTGCTGGCCGCCCGCGAACTTGCCCGCAAGCGCCACGCGCCGTTCTCCACGGAGCCGCCGATCATCATCCTTCAGGCGGAAGACGAAACCGAACTCCTCAAGATCGAAGAGTACAAGAATTCGCGCTACAGCGGCAAAACACCGCTGGTCGGCGCGGAAATCGTTCCCTTCATGGGCTTCCGCTTCATTCCCTTCCAGGCAGACCGGAAAAGCCTTCCGACCTCCTATGCCAATTTCTTCGCCAACGGCGGGGCGAAGCGGCGTCTGCCGATGATCTTTCCGAGCGGTATGCACCGCGGCAGGTGGGTCGAGTTCATGGGCAAGATCAGCGAGCGTCCCGACAAGGATTACGCGATGCAGTATTGGGGCGCGGCGCGCTCTGCCTGCGTCCGCACTGACGAAGACCTCGCCTTTATCATCGAAACCGAATGACCGCTTGGGCGGGGGGCTTCGCCTCTCGCCCTTCGCCATGGCGAGCGTGGCACCTGACGCCCGCTACCAATCCGAGGAGTATCCAGAATGGCCGACATCTACGGCACTGCTCACAGCGGCACCGATCCGCTACACCGCCCCTCCGGCATCGTGGTGGACGCGGGGGTTCGCCGTTTCCGCAACACGATCAACCTTGCCACCGAAGGCGGTGCCACGACGAATTCGATCATCGCTGCCAAGGTTCGCGAGGGCTGCGCCATCCACGAAGTGCGCATGCACTCGACCGTGGCGCTGACCGCTGTGGACTTCACGATCGGCACCGATGACGATCCCGACAAATATGGCGCAGCGCAGGCCGGACCTGCTGCCGGTGCAAGCAAGACCTTCCAGGTTCCCGTGGCCCAGCTGGCCGCCGATGGCCTGACCGAACCCGATCTGGTGAAGTTCTTCCCCAGCGCGGCCCTTCCCGCTGCCGGCACGATCGTAACCGAAATCTTCGCCAGCAAGCGCTGAGGATGTCTCCGGGGGCGGCCGTACCGCCGCCCCCCGCCTTGCGGCGCGTCGGGGTCCAGAACGGATTGTTTCGACGGACAGGGATTGGAGAAACACCCGGCGCGCCGCCTCTTTCATGAAAGCCGATCATGCCCACGCAGTTGAGCCAAACCGGCATCGTCAACGCCGCCGCCGCGCTGCTGGGTTCAAGTGAGCGGATCACAAGCCTGGATGGTCGGAACAAGCTGGCGGTGTGCGCCGCTGCCCATTGGGGCGTCACGATCAGAACGTTGCTGGTGGACCATCCATGGAACTTCGGCATCAAGCGCGCGAAACTGAACGCAGGCCCGCCTCCCGCTTGGGGTTTTGAGCGCACATTTGCGCTACCGGCAGATTGCCTGCGCCTGCTTCCCTCCCGCCTCGTGGATGGTCGAGAGTTCTTCTATGACGGCGAAGTTGAAGACGGCAAAATTCTGACGAACGCTTCTGCCCCGCTGGCCGTTCGCTACATCGCTTCCGCCACGATCGACAACGTCCAGGCTTGGCTACCCACTTTCGCCAAGGCGGCCACTTATGCGCTGGCCGAGGATATGGCGGAAGATTTGACCGGTGCGTCTGGCCTGTCCGAGCAGCAATCGCAAAAGTTCGAATACTGGCTGAAACGAGCCCGCCGGGTTGATGGGCTGGAGAGCCAGCGCGGGAACAGCGCGCCTATCGCATCGCGCAGCCGTTGGCTGAGCAGCATGCGCACCCCCTTCAACCCCTACTCGGACTGAACCATATGTCTCGCGTCACGCCTGCGCAGGTGAGCTTCAACGGTGGGGAATTGTCCAAGCGGCTGCAAGCGCGAACCGATCAGGCCATCTACTCCATTGCCCTTGCCGAAATGGTTGGGTTTTCACCCATGGTCGAGGGTGTCTCCGAAGCGATGCCGGGGACGATCCATGTGGCACCGCTAGCCGGCCCGTTTCGTTTCGTGGAATTCGAGTTTTCAACCACGCAGGGCCATGTGCTCGCGTTTGCCGACGGCAAGGTTACGATCTTCACGAACGACGCGCTGCTGACTGAAATCGAAAGCCCATACACCTGGGCAGAGGTACAGGAGCTTTCGTTCTTTCCATCTTTCGATGTTCTGTACTGCTTTCGGCGGGGCTCGCGCCCGCGCATGCTATTTCGCGACGGGGCTGAAACCTTCGGGTTCGAGGAATACGTTTTCACAGACGGCCCCTTCGAGAAAACCAACAAGGACGAGAGCAAGACCGTTTCCGTGTCCGGGATCTCGGGCGCGATCACCATGGAGGCGTCCCACGATATTTTCGCTGCGACCGATGTGGGCGGGCTGTTCCGCATCGAGGCCGAGGACCTGGGCGATATCACCGCATGGGAACCATATACTACCGTTGTGATGGGCCAATATCTGAACGCCAACGACCGCGTTTATCGCGTCGTGGGTGGTAATCCCGACGACGACAACAAAATCCGCACCGGCACGCTCACCCCTGTTCATACTGAAGGCGTGGAGTGGGACGGCATTGCCAGCGGTGTTGACGTAAACGACAAGCCCGCGGGCGGCGTCCAGCTGGAATATATCCACGACAAATGGGGCGTCGTTCGCATTACCGCTTTCACGAACAGTATGTCGGTTAAAGCCGAAGTATTGCGAAGACTGCCCTTCTCGGCCGGGGCCAGCGGGGGAAGCTATTCGTACATTGGAGGCTATTGGAAAGCGACCTACTTCGATTACGAGCCGCCCACGATTTCGGCGAGCTATGCCTATGGCACCTACCGTTGGAGTTTCGGTTCGTTCAGCGATACGCGAGGCTGGCCCTCCTGCGGAACCATATGGGCCGAGCGCCTTTGCCTTGGCCTCGACTCCTCCATTTTCGGCGGTGTGTCCGGCGACCTCGACAGTTTTGCCGAACGCAACGAACTGGGGGAAGTGAGCGACGACATGGCGTTCGTTGCCATTGTGCAGGATGCGAATCCGGTTCGGCACATGGTAGCCGATGAGCAACTGCTGGCGATCACGGCGAAGGGCGTCCACGCGCTGACCCCTGCGAGCCAGGCCAAGGGCGTTGCGCCCGGAAACATTCAGTCGCGAAAGCAGAACGATGCAGGCATAGGTGATGCGGCAGCTGTCGAACTGAACTCGCGCACGATCTACATAGATCGATCGGGGTCGCGGATTTACGAAACCGATCTGGACCCTGCGCGTCAGGTCGAGCAGGAACTCGACCTGACGCGGTATGCTCGCCATTTCGGCGCGCCGGGCTTTATCGAGCTGGCATCACAGCAGCACCCGTTCAATCACTTGTGGGCCGTCATGGGTGATGGACGGTTGGCGGTGGCGGCCTATCTGCCTGAAGAACAGGTGCTGGGCTTTGCATGGCGGCCTCTTGCCGAGGGGATCGTGGCGAGGACCATCTGCGCCATTACAGATCCGGCGGGGAAGTTCGATCAGGTGTGGATCGGCGTAGAGTACGCTGGAAGCTGGCACGTGTTGCGCATGGCGCCGTGGCGCATGGCCGGTGAGAGTGAAGACACGCCGTGCATGGTCGATATGGCTGCGTTGTACGAAGGCGACCCGAAGGACGCATTCACCCATCCTGTAATCAGAAATGCCGGGCTGCACGTCGTTTCAGATGGCGCTTTCTATCCCGTTGACGCCAATGCGATCGGTGGTTTCACGCTGCCCGAGGCAGGCGCGAAAGTGTGGGCTGGCCTGTCCTACGACGCCTGGATGGAATCGCTCAACTTTGAGGCGGGCGGCGACAATGGCGCGGCACGCGGCCGCAAGGCCCGGTTCGGCAAAGGCTGGGTCGAAGTGCTTGACGCCCGCGGCCTGGCATTCGGTGTACCCGGCGATCTGGAGGCCTTGGAGGAACTGCGGGGCGATAGCGTGACCGACGAAGGTTATGCTGCCGTCTCCGGTTTCCGGCTGCGCGATGCCATGGGCGATCACACCCGCTACCCGCGCCTTCGCATCGAGCGTGTTGCGCCGTTTCAGGCCACCATTGCCGCTTGGGGCGGCGAACTCAACATGGAGAAGCTTTGATGGAAGCCCGGCTCTTTCAGCCAGAGGATTTGCTCCAGCTGAGACCGCAAAATTCCCAGCTACTCGATATTCCCGAAGACAAGCGACTGGAATACGGGTGGCAGCTGACGGAAGGCAGCGCTTTCACGATATGGGATGAAACGCCCGAAGGCGTGCGGCCGATTTTCTGCGGCGGCGCGCACCGCCGACACGCCCATTATGCGATGTTGTGGGGGCTGTTCTCGATCTATCGCCCCAAGGTGCCGGCGCATTTGACCCGATCGACCCGCAAGTTCGTATCCCGCCTTCGCGAAAGGCGGGTCGAGGCACAGGCTTCCGCCGACAATGCAGCAGCTTGCGGGTGGGTGAGGCTGATCGGCCTGACTGAGGAAGCCAGACTGCGAGGAGCGATGCCTGATGGCACCGACATGGTTATTTTCGTGAAAAAGGGGATGGATTGATGGGGGCGGCACTCCCGATCGCGGCCATTGCCATGACGGCGGCGAGTTCAGTGATGGGCGGCATCCAAGAGGGAAGCAGCCTCCGCGCCGAAGCAAGGTCCGACGCGGAAAATGGACGGCTTTCGTTGAAGGCCGGAGAGCAGGAGGCAATGGATACGCTCCGTCAGGCCCGGTTCGAGCAAGGTGGGGCAGCGGTACAGATGGCGAGTTCCGGACTGTTGTTCGGCGGATCGATCGGAACCGTGCTATCCGACAGTGCCCTCCAGGCAGAAATGGACATTGATCGTATCCGGGACCGGTCGCCGCCGAAGCGAACAATTATTACGCCAATGCCGCACAGAAGCGGAAAGCTGCCAGGGGCGCAGTGCTTGGCGGCCTTTTCAATGCTGTAACCAGTGCGGTTGGCGGCGCGGCCAACTTGCAGAGCAAGGGGCAACAATCCGCTCAGGCGACCAAGGAACGTACAACGACGTTGGGGGCGGCTCGCTGATGGCATCACAGGGATATCGTGCGCAGCTGCCGTCCAGCGTTGTCCGCCGTGTGGTTCAGCGACAGCCCGGCGTGGGCGAGGCCATCACCAAGGGCATCGGCCAGCTGGGCGCAACCCTTTCGGGCGTGGCCGATTTGCAGGCAGAGACGCAGGAGCGCATCGCCGCGAGCGAGCACCGGATAGCGCAGGTCGAACAGCAGAGGCGGCGTGGGCAGGCCGTGGCCGACGGCATGGGCCGGATGGCCGAAGTCGAACTGCAAATTGACGCACGGCTACAGGAAATGCGTGATAGCGCGCCTGCCGGTGCCCCCGGTTATGCGGCCCAGGCGGAGGAGCTTTATCGCCAAAGCTGGCAGGAATTCCGCGAGACATTGGGAAATGACCCGGAAGTCCAGCAGCATTTCGCGTCCATGGGCGCGCGCTGGATCGGAGGCGGCGTCCAGCAAGGTAGGGATTACGAGCGCCAGCAGCGCGTCAAGGCGGTAGGCGATCAGTTCGAAAAGTCACTCGACCTGCAATCGAGCAAACTGTTTTCGGAACCCACCGTCGACAACATGGAGGCCATGCTTTCGGATTACGACACCGCAATCAACATGCAGGTGATCGACGGCAACTCTAAGGACATTATGCGCCAGCAAGTACGGCAGAAGCTGGTGGGATCGCTTCTTGAGGGCACCCTTGCCAAGGGCAATTACGATGCGATTGACACGGCACTGAAAAGCGGCGCCTTCGATAGCTGGATTGGCGGGGGCGAGGCAAAAGCGCGCTGGACCGCACGCGTCGAAACCGCGCGCGATGTATCCGTTCGCGAAGCCAAGGTTGCGGCCAACGAGACGAAACGCGCCGCGATCGACGGGTTGGAGACAATCGAAGCACGTATCGAATCCGGCGAGACGGTGCCACAGGCCGAAATCGAAAAGGCATTGGGCGTTGCGAAGGCTGCGAAGGTCGAAGAGGCCCGCCTCATCAAATATGCGACTGCGGGGGAACGGTCGATGCGTGCACGCTTTGCCCGCAACCTTTCAACCCCCGAACTGGATAGGCAGATTGCCGGTCTAGCCAGCAAACGGGCGGCAGGTTCCGCGACCGACGTTGAAATCCAGACATTGAATGCTTTGGACCATGAAGCCGACGATCGCGCATCGAAAGGGGCGGACACCGTTTCCACCTTATGGAAGGGCTCCGATCCGGAGCGCCTGGCCGCTGTCCAGCAGCTTCATGCTATGCCGCCAAGCGAGCGTTGGCGGATCGCCGGAAAGGTCGGCGGGACCATCGGCGTGCTTGCGACCATGCAGCCAAAGAACGCGCAGACGGCCTTGCGTGGAGGGGCCATTCGAAAGGACAGGCCCGACGCATACATGCCGATGAAGGACGGCAAGGCGGACCCGAAGCAGGCCCGCGACGCGTTCAATCGCTTTGTCGGTGCCGGTATCATGAATGCCATGGGCGGTGATTACGATAAGGTTCTGAACACGGCTCTCGACCTGTTCGTAGGCAGTCAGGCCGATAGCGGGAATTCCGGAGCTTGGGGGGAAGGCGCTTTTCAGGAGGCCATCCGAGTTGTTTTTGGCCAGACCTTGCGGCGCGACGGTACCAAACAGGGCGGCATTGGCGCAATCAGAGGGCGAATGGTCGAATTGCCCGCCGGTTGGACTGCTGCCGAATTTGACCGCGGACTATCCAGAATGACCTTCCCGCGTGCGGTCTACGGTGACGGGTCGCCTGCCAACAAGGCGGACGTTCTCGCCAATTATCGTCTCGTCGTGGATAATGTGACCGATGACGGCCGGGTCCAGTACCGCTTCGAAGACGCGCGTGGCCGATCTCTCATGCGTGATGACGGCCAGAATTACCGCGTTGTCGTGAATCGCAGCCCTGCGGGAGAGAACTGATGCCCGCACCGGTTTCAAATAGCGCCCGAAGCGCCGGGCGCGTTGCGGTATCCGAAGCTGCCCCGCCGCCCGATCCCGGCTTCCTTGAAGGGTTTGGCGCGGCCTTTACCTCGGCCCGCAACGATCAGCCCGGCCGCATCCGCGACGCGCAGGTCGAGGCATACGCACCACTCATGATTGCCTTGGACAAGATGGGCGTGAACAGTTCGCAGTTCATTTTGCCGGTACGATCCGGACCGCAGCTGAATTTTGACGGCATATGGTCCCAAGTGGATGAAGTGCGCCGACGCGATCCTGCTGCTTTCAAAGATGTGCCGCGCACCCAAGCCGAGTTCGAAACGCAGTGGCGCAACAACTTTCGCGAGCGCGCGGAAAAGACGGAAGCGATTGCCGCACGCGCCGGCTTCGGAACGAGACTGGCGGGCGGGTTCGCTGCTTCTTTCACCGACCCCATCAATGTCGCCACGCTTCCTCTCGGCGGCGTTGGAAAGTCCATGCTGATGCGAGTGGCAACGGAGGCGCTGGTGAACGGCGCTATTGAAGCCGCCAGCCAGCCTTTCATCAATATCGAGCGCCAAGGCCAAGGCCGCCGAGAAATGACCGGCGAGCAAATGGCGATCAACGTCGCATCTGCCGCTGCATTTGGCGGTGCCGTGCGCGGGGGCATCGAGGGCGCTCCTGCTCTTGGCCGACAAATCGGCCGCGCAGCAGATGCCGGCCACGGGGCGCTTGGCCGCGTGATGGAAGCCAATCGCGACCGCGTGCCGCAGGCCCTCCGGGATCGTTGGGACGCGCATCTGTTGGCGAAGGCCAATCCGCTGGACGATCCTGTGCTTCTTTCCGATCTTTCAGAGGCACTTATCGGGCAGGCGAACCTTTCCGATCTGGAGCGTTCGGCGATTGTAGTTCTGCGCCGCGAGGGATCAGCCGATGCGGGTAACCCATTCATGCAGAACGGTGCAGGAACCGACCTGCACGATGCCCTCATGGACGAGGCCCTGAAATCGGCCTTCTCAGCGAACCCGATGGCGACGAGCCGGACTGCAATAGCAATGGCAGCCCGCAGCGCGGGGCAGACCCGGGAAGCTGGTTCGAGCTTCATGCGAAAGGTGCGCGGTGCGGAAAGCGATGGCGATGATGCAGCGGCAAACCCGCGATCGAGCGCACGGGGACGCTATCAGTTCACGAACGGAACATGGCTGCGATACTACACAAGGCGTTACGGTGACGGGGGGCTGAGCAAGTCAGAAATCCTTGCCAAGAAGGGTGACGGTAACCTTCAGGAAGTGCTCATGCGCGACCTGACCGCCGATAACGCCGCCATTCTGGCGCGCGCGGGCCACGCCGCCAACGACGGAAATCTATATCTTGCGCATTTCGCTGGACCCGAGGGCGCCACAAAGCTGCTCGATGCGGACGCCGATCTACCGGCATCCCGCGTGCTTGAGCCCAAGGCTATCAAGGCTAATCCCTTCCTTCGCGATATGAAAGTTCGGGACGTGATTGCATGGGCCCATCGCAAAATGGGCACGAGCGCGGGTGATGCCGGAGTTCGAGTGCGCTCCGATATCGCCAGCGACACGGAAACCGCCGCCCTGCAATCCTCTTTGGATGAGGCACTTGGCCGTGCCGCCAACCTAGCGGAAGAACACCGCCGCGCTGCACTGGGCGAAGACGATCCGCTGGCTTCCGCTCTCGATGCCAGTGCAGCACCGATCGAGCGCCTGGACATGCCGGAAAGCTCTGCCGCGCCGCTGGAGGCCCGCAGTCTGGACGCCGATGCTCCGCGCGCGGAAGTGCTTGCGGTGCTGCCGCAGCTGCGTGACGTGATCGCAGGCAGGCAAAGCCTGAACAAGGTAGAGGCGCTGGCTAAAGACCTTGGTGTTTCGGAACCCGACTTGCGCGCGGCGATGGGCGAGATGGTCCGGGAGGGCCGAGTTTCCATCAACCGGAAGACAGGCCACTTCATGCGCAAGCCTCGCGCGCCGGACGGGCCTGAGGACGTGCTAGAATTTATCGCCCGCAATGGCGGCATTCGGGATGACGAAGGCCATTCGCTTGGCCTGCGTGGCATTTCCGAGCGGGAACGGCGCGAACTGCATCCCGCCGCCATCAAGAATGTGAAGCGCAAGCGTGAAGGCGGCGGCAAACGGGACTGGCAGCGAATGACCCGCCGGAACGGTGTTTTGCTTCGGCATGAAGGCCGATCCGTCGATGCCATTGGTGAAATCCTTTGGGAGAGCGGATATCTTCGCGGGGCAGAAAGTGAGCGTCCGACAACACGCGAGGTGCTCGAATATCTCGATCAGCGTATCAATAGCGGAGAAGCTGCCTACCCGGTGGGCGAAATGCCAGCGCCGCGAACCGATGGGGCTGACGTGCCGGACCCGTGGACGATTTCCCACGTCGATCCCTTTGGGTTCGAACGCACGCCTGCCGAAATTCAGAGGCTCACGCTTGAACGCGATGACGCGCGCGCCGCGCTGATTGATCTCGGCTTCGCGGAAAACGCATTCGACCCGGTCGCCCTGGGCGACGTGCTGCACAATCTGTCCTTCACCGACGCCAAGCTGCCGATCGCAGACCGTCTTGTACACGCGGTCAACATGATGGCGGACGACGTGCAGGCGAACGCCTTTGCACACAGCCAGGATATGGATTATGATTGGATCGATTATGATTGGCCCTCTTCCCCACGATCCGACGCTGATGGCGAAAGCCGCGCAGCAGCGCCTGATTTCTCAGGACGAGAGCCTGTCGCCGGAGCTTCGACAGAAAGCGACGTTCGCGGCGAACTTCTTCGAGAAGGTGAAAGCACGGCAGGCGAGCAACTCGCCCGACTGACGCCCGCAGAGCGCACACCGTTTCTCGATCCTGACAGCCCGGCAACGCATGCCCAGGCTGACAGCCTTCTTCATGATGCCCGCGCGGCCGAGGAAGCCGCTTCCGCCTTCCGGGATATCTGGAAAGACAAGGGATTTCAGAAAGCCCTCAAAGACATCGGCGATGTGGCCCATCGCGAAAGCCCGGTGGCAGCTGACCACGTGGCCGGTTGGCGAGCTGCCGAAACCGGCGATATGACTCGCTTCCGCGCCCTCGTCGGAGAAATTTCCGCAAGCACCAGCTATATTCCGCATGGGTTCAACCCTCGGCAGAGCTACCTCGAATCCTTCTACGCGAGGGTAACAGGGAAGCCGACAGAAGTTCGCGCGATCGGGGGCGTTCGGGTCAACAAGGCTGGGAAGCGGGTTATCGACGCGAACCAGGCGCTTCGCGAACTTGAGGCGCTGGATGCTGACCATGCCGCGGCAAGGGGCATACCGGATGAGAGCGGGCAACTAGACTTTGCGGCTCCGACGCGGGCGCAGGCCCGTACTGCACTGGAAATGCAGGGGCAAGGACGCGCCAAGTCGCGATCGCCACAAAAGGCACCCGGCAGCGATGGCGGCCTTTTCGACGTGCATGCGCATGATGCCACGTTCCGCTTCACTGACGACGGCGAGGAGGCTTCCTTGCGCGAAATTCTGGATGGGTTCGATGCCGAATCCGCCGAACTCAAGAACATCAGGGATTGCTTGTAATGGCTTTGGGAACCTGTCTCACCGATCTGCATGCCAAGGGCGTCATCACCGACGCGCGCTATGAGCAGCTGCGCCCGGTCTACGACGAACTCGTGCTCCAGTTCGAAGGCCGATATGGCCGTGATGCCGCAGAGTCCATGGCCACGGAAAAAGCATTGGAATGGGCCGAGGCCGACGCCATGGATCGCAAGCGTCAGGTTCTTTTGCAGGCCAAGCAGCAAGCGGAATGGCTGGCCGATGTTCGGCGCCAGAGCGGCGATGGCCCCATTTCCCGGCGGGTGGCCGAAGACAAAATCGTCGACATGGATAACCACCGCCGCGCGATCCGTCAGCAGGCGTTGCAAATGATGAATGGTTTGCTTGCCAAGCATCGGCGCGATCTGACTGGCAGGGTGCGCAAGCCGGAAGAACTGGCGGATACCCTGTCGGAAGTTTTCGGTAAAGAAACAGGGAATCTCAACGCGCGTGAGATCGCGGATGCATGGCGGCAAACCACGGAATGGCTGCGCAGCCGATTCAACGCCGCGGGCGGCCGGATTGGTAAGCTTGATAGCTGGAACCTTCCGCAGAACCATGACATGCGCGCCATCCGCGATGCCGGTTTCGGGGCTTGGCGCGACTTTCTGTTGCGAGGCGGACCGGACGGGCGCGGGCTGCTTGATCGGGCGAACATGATCGACAGGGATACTGCCCTGCCATTCACCGATGCGAAGCTGGAAATCCTCCTGCGGGACATGTGGCAAGCCATCGCGACCGATGGCTGGAGCCGGAACAATCCGGGCGCGATCAATGTAGGCGCAACAGCCAACCGGCGTGCCGATCCGCGCTTCCTCCACTTTGACAGCGCGGAGTCTTGGACCTCCTATTCGCAACAGTTCGGCGGCGGTGGGTCGCCCTTCGACGCGATGCTCAGCCACATCGAGGGCATGTCCATGGACATCGCTGCCATGGAGAGGATGGGGCCGAATCCCAGCGCCACCTTGCGCTGGCAGCAAGGCTGGCTGATGAAGAGCACCGAAGAGACGTTAATTACGGGCAAGGCCGGGAAGAGGGCGACTGATAACGCGCGCGCCGGGGTAGAAACCCTGCAAAATCTCTATGACGAATACACCGGGGCCAACAATCGACCAGTGCGCCGTCGCTTGGCACTAGGCTTCTCGATATTCCGGGCACATCAGGTTGCGGCCAAGCTGGGCGGCGCGGCACTATCGATCGGCGGCGATTTCGGCACGATGTTCCATACCTCACGGTTCAATGGAATTCCCGCAACAAAGGTCATGTCGCGCTATGCCTCGATGCTCAACCCGGCGAACTCGTCTGATCGCGGTCAGGCAGCGCGGCATGTTCTCATGGCCGACCAATGGTCCGAGGGACACGCCGCGATGTGGCGAACCACGGGAGAGGAAATTGCGCATGAGAACATGCGCCGGTTATCGAGCGGCATCCTTCGGCTTTCCGGGCTTTCGGCACATACCGATATCGCGAGGCAGGCCTTCGGCATGGAGATGGTTGCCCATCTGACCCACATGCGAGAGCGCAGCTTTGGCAATTTGGACGAAAATTCCGGTCGATGTTGCAGCGCTACGGCGTAGGGGAAGCCCGCTGGGAGAAGCTGCGGGCCATACAGCCGGATAGTTACAAGGGTACCGACTGGCTGTATCCTGAAACCGTATCGAAAGCGGGCGATGGAGCGCTTGCCGACGACCTCATGCGAATGATCGTGACAGAGGCCGACTATGCCGTTCCGGTCCCGGATCTTCGAACGCGGGCAGCGATCGGTTCAACGATGCGTAAGGGCACATGGATTGGAGAAATCGGCCGCTCCGCATTTTTGTTCAAAGGCTTTCCGCTGACGATGCTGAACATGCACGGACGCCGCATGCTCGACCAGGGCGGCGGCGGCGCGGCAGGCCTTGCCGCAGCGGTCGCATGGCGCTTCGGGCTTTCATTGCTCGCAATGACGACGATCGGCGGCGCGCTGTCCTTGCAGGTCAAGGAAATTGCGAAGGGCCGCGACCCCTTGCCGATGAACTCGTTAAAGTTCTGGGGATCGGCACTTGCCCAAGGGGGCGGCCTGGGCATCATCGGTGACTTCCTCTATTCCATGCAAGATCGGTTCGGGGGAGGAGCCGCCAGAAGCCTTGTCGGTCCCGGTGGGCAATTCCTCGACAACACGGCAGGCGCTGTCGTGCGCAATACCAGCGCCGCCATGGATGACGATCCGGAAACCAAGACCCAGTGGAAAAAGGATGCAGCACGGGTTGCCCTGTCCGAAACGCCAGGGATTTCGCTTTGGTATGCCCGTCTGCTTCTGGATAGGAGTTTCGGTGATATGTTGACGGAGTGGTCATATGGCGAAGATGTCGACGATCATTATCGCCGCCTTGACCAATACGCCGAGGATCGCGGTACCCGGTATTTCGCCGCGCCGGGTGCCGGCATTGGCGGTATGCGCGCGCCAAACCTCGGAAATGCTTGGAGCAGTGCGGAGGAGTCTGTCGCGCCCCAATAGTTGACCGTATTATCCATATGGACTAATTGCTGCCTTAACGCTGGCTCCATCCCTGTCCGCCTGCGCCGCGCCTCCGTGCGCGCCGCAATTGGGTGTAGACATGGCAGTCGGCAGCGAAGTTACTGAACACACTTTCTCGCCTGGGTCGGCCATGGCACCGGAAGCTCTGACGGGATTGATCTTCTATGATCCCGTTGAGCTGGTCGTCGAGCACTGGCCCTACGGTGCCGAGGCAGGGACGGTCCTGTATCTCGACCAAGACTACACTATTTCCGGCGATTGGGCGTCAGGCACGGCCAGCATCACCCCCCGCGCCGTCTATCCGCTGGGTGCAGAATGGCGCATCCGCCGCGAAGGGCTGATCCGACAGCCCGAGGTTCTGCCTAAAATTTCGCCACTTTCGTCCAAGGATGTGGAGCGCGGACTAGATCGCCCCATCCTCCGTTTGCAGGAACACGCACGCGAAATCATGCGCACATGGCGATCGCCGCGCGGGGAGAATGGCCTCGACCTTCCGGGCGTCGGCAAGCGCGCACTCAAGGCCCTGTTTTTCGACAGTGAAGGCAATGCCGACCCTATTTCTATCGACGATTTCTCCGAACCTGCGCGCGCCGCCGCAGATAGGGCCGAGACGATCGCGAACGGGTTGCAGATTACAACGACGTTTAAGGATGCTCTCTTCGGCAGCAAAATAGCTCTGGCTGCTGTGACGACCCCGACACCCGGACAATCGGCAGTCGTCACCGATCCGGCCAAAGGCGGCAATTTCCGCTTCTCATCCATCGACCGTTCGGCCGAGGTTGCGCTTGATCCTGACGGCGGACTCTTCTTCCCCCCTTCGGGAGGGAACGGCTCTGCCGGTGCCTGGGAGCGATCGTTCGGCACTACCGTCATGGCGGAATGGTTTGGCTGCGTCGGCGACGGCTTGACCGACGATCAGCCCGCATTTCAACGGCTCGTAAACACCATGGCCGCCCTTTACCCTAAGGGTTTCACGGTTTCTGCCGCGCTGAACAAGCTGTTTCGTTTCGGTGCAGTCGTCCGCCTTCCCAGCGGCGCGCGAATCGAAAGTATCAATTTCACGAACGCCGGAACGAACAACTTCTTCGAAGTCGTCGGCGGACTGACGGCACCAACTGCTTTCACAGAATTCGTCACGGATATTGCAATCGCAGGCTGCAATTTCTTCTGCGATGTATCCAACACGTCGAACGTTCTGCGAGCAAGAAACTTCAAGCGGTTGCGGCTGCAAAATAACATCTTCCAGAATTGCAGCCTTTCCAGCTTCGGACATGCGGCCGAGGATCTCGGGCTATACAAGATTGCCAATGGCTCCGCGGATTCTTCGGGCCTCCCCGGCTCCGGTACAGACCCGGCGATTGTGGCTGGCTTCTCCACCGGGCCGGATTTCGACGATCTCAATTCCGACTGCACCATTTCTGGCAATGTGGGCAACAGCGGCCGGTACAACGGCAGTCTCGCCCGCCTCGAATTCATCAAAAATGTGACGATCACGAACAACATCGGCATCGGGTGTAAGATTTCTTGGTGGGGAGGCGGCGCAAGCGCAGCCGAAGGCGGCGAACTGTGGATGAAGCGCCGTGTCCGCAATGTGACGATCACGAACAATTATCTGAGCCGCGCCAATGGCTGCATCAATGGAAATAATTCGGACGGAATGACTATCGCAGACAATATCTGCGAGGATTCCATGGATACGTGCCTTGACCTTGAAGGGTGTTTTAATTGCTCTGTTACGGGCAATTTCGTTCGCGACGCGGGCAACTTCTGCACATCGATATTCTACGCGTCGATGAACAACGTCTTCGCAAACAACACGCTTCTACAGACGAAAAGAGCCAAAAACCTCGGATCGTTCCTGAATACGACGGGATACACAAGCGCAGGCACTTGCACGTCAAGCGCAGGAACCAACGGACGGGTTAGGCTGACCTTCGCCGCTTCGCATGGCTTTTCGGATGACCAGATGATCGCCCCTGGCACAAAGTCAGGCAACATGGGCGCCGCGCTCTCCGGTTGGTATCCGATCCTGATCTTGGATGCGACGACCTTAGAGCTGGTCGGAACCGAAGATATCGGGACCATGACCGGCGCCGTTTCGAATGTTCGTTACCAGCGCGGCAACATCATGTTTCAGTCGAACCTTGCGACGTTCGATGCTGCGGACGAGGCCGATCGTGTCCTCTGGCAAGGTAATACCTGCATCTACGAAGGCACCCATAACCTTGCGACCATCAACGGCGACACAGCGATGCGCACGATGATGGTGAGCGGAAATCACCTTCGCAACGTGCGCATCGTCGACGTGAGCCTCGACAGCAAATCGGTGATTCAGGGCAACTATCTGGAATTTGACAGTCAGCCGGTTTGGGCCACCGCAAACGTTGCACTGCTCCAATCGACCGGCCGCATAATCGACAACACCCTCAAGGTATTGCCGAAGTGCGTTCTGCCTGCCGGCACTGTCGGCATCGCGACCTATCAGGTCGTGTCCAGCGGAACATGGGGCGAGATGCGGGGCAATTCCGTAGAGGACTGGCCGAGCCAGCTGACGGCAGACATGGGCTATCAATACCGCGTCGATGCTTCGAACCCGTGCGGCCTCATGATTATCGATAACGTGTTTGACACGGTTCTCGACATGAATGCGTCGAAGGGCAGCATTCGCATCGTTTACGAAGGCAACCGCAGCAAGAACAAGTCCCTGCCGGTGGCCCGTCCCGCCGTCGCTTCGATCGGAACCCTTGGCGGCCTTGTGCGCGGTACGAAGATCGAAAGCGGCGTTGCGTTGTCCGCGGGCGGCGTTTTTGCACAAGTCGCTCTCAACGATGGCTGGGATACCAGCAATGCCTGGGTCGCCGGCATGAATGTGGCTGTGGGCGACATGCTATATAGCGGAAGCAGCGTCTATCGCGCCACCGCAGCCGGGGTTGCCGGGGCGACCGCGCCGACGGGTACCGGAACCGCAGTCTCAGACGGGACGCTGACATACCGGTATATCACCGCGAAAGTTGTGTGGGGTGCGCTTAGCCTGGCCGCCCCTTCCGCAGTGAGTAGCGCGGCGACCGGTGCAATCACCCCCGATATTTCGACGGCAGGCACCTTCGTTCGGACTGCGCTTAGCGGCGGGATCGCGATCAATGCTCCCACCGGGACGCCCTTCGACGGTCAGCCTATTCGCTTCCGACTCAAGGACAACGCAACCGCCAGAGCACTGGCATGGAATGCGATTTATCGAGCGATCGGGGTCGCCCTGCCCGGTACGACGACAGCCTCGAAAACGACCTACGTCGCGGGTTCCTACAACGCCGCCGATGCGCGTTGGGACATCACTTCCGTTCAGACCGAGGCGTGACGTCCACGCCAATCAACAGGGGGAAACACTATGCCCATACCCAAATATCAAAGTCTGGATGAACTCAGAGACGAGTTCGCGCAGGCCGCCGACGAAATCGGCACGACTTCCCTGTACGCCCGGCCAGCTTCGGAGGGAGAGCGCGAAATCGCGGACTATCCGGTTTACGCCGCCAATCGGGAATTCCGCTGGCTGCTTTCACAGCAGCAGGTCGAAGAAATCTTGGCCTCCAATGATCCGCCCGAGTTGGCGGCGCTGCTGACGGTGCTCTCATGATCCGCTTTCCGTTCAACGTACCCGAGGGGGTCAAGCAGCTGCTCGACGCTCTCTCAATCACCGCATTGCTTGGGAGTCTCATGAGTTTGCTGCCTGCCATCGCCTCCATTCTGACGATCCTTTGGACGGCTATCCGCATCTACGAGACGCCGACCATCCAGCGGCTCGTAAACCGGCGGGAGGAAGAACTTTGAGGGCGTTCGTCTCAGGCATTCGGAGCCGCCTTATCGAGGATTGGCGGCTTTGGTGGCGCTATTGGTCCGTCCGCCTCAACGCGATCGGACTGGCCATCCTAACGGGTTGCCAGCTCATTTCCGACGCGTGGAGCACGATGCCTCCAGACCTGCGCGCGGCACTGCCCTACGCCCGCGATGTATCCATCCTGCTTTTTGCAGCCGGGATCGTCGCGCGGCTTGTCCAGCAACCCAATCTGACGGAGAGAAAAAATGGACGCGGATAAGCGGCCCCCGCTGACGCTACCGAAAAAAGGATCTTTAGCCGCGGTGGTTGGCATATCCGCGGCTGCAATGCTGCTTCGTCTCGTGCCGGAAGAAGAAAGCGGCCGAACGGTTGCGGTACAGATTGAGCCAGATGGCAAGGCGCAAGTCATTCACATATCGGGCAGGCAATACCTGACCGCTTATCTGGATATTGCCGGCGTGGGTACCGCCTGCGATGGGATTACCTCCTTCCAGGGGATGCCCATCCGGAAGGGTCAAGTCTTCGACGAAACGCAATGCGCCGCCATGCTCGAACGGGAACTGGTGAAGCACGCCGAAGGTGTGATGCGCTGCACGCCGTTCAACACTGGGACGCAACCCTACCAAATCACGGCGGCAGTATCTTTCGCCTACAATGTGGGCGTTGGCAGCTGGTGCGGCAGCACAGCGGCGAAACGCTTCAAGGCAGGCGATATCACCGGTATGTGCGACTGGCTTCTTCCTTGGAATAAAGCCCGCGTCAAAGGGGTATTGCAACCTGTTACCGGGCTTTCGAAGCGCCGCAATCGGGAACGCCAATATTGCCTTACCGGTACCGGGCCCACTTTCACGCCCACAACGCTAAATGCTCGTTTACAGGCGTTTCGCTGATGCCGCGCGTCACCCTGTCCATCGCGCGGCTGTTGCGATCGAATCAGCAGTTGGCGATCGCCAACGCTGGCAAGGCTGCGGCTGAAACCGCAAAAGTTGCCGAAGAAACGCAAAGCCTGATTGATTTGACGCTGGGCCTGGACGTTGACGGGACGCGACAATCGATAGCCAGCATCGAGCGACGGCTAGATCAGCTGGAGGAACCATAACCATGGCTTGGTTGGTATCCGGTCTGATCCACGCAGGGCTTGCTCAGGCCCAAGCGAAGCGTTTTGCACCGTGGGTAGCGCTCGCCCTCTTCTTTGCCCTCCTAGGCCTCTCCGTGGTCATTTTCAGGCTGTGGGATTTTCAGGACGATAAGGAGGCCATCACGGTCGACAGAAACGCTGCCCGTGCAGAATTTCAGGAGCGTCAAATCAACGCCGAGCGTGCTGCCGGCGCTGCGAAGGTGGAGCGCGATCGCGCCGCTGCCGCGAAGCAAGACAAGTTGGAGGATAAAATCGATGATGCGCGGGCACATGGCGGCACTGCTGCTGACGACGTGTGGAATAACGGCTTGTGGGATTGAACCCAAACGCATCGAAACGGCCCAGACCGATCGTGCGACCCTCGACCAATGCCCCCGATCCGTCACATCACCCGGCGCCTTGCCGACAAGACAAACGATCTTGTTGGCGGATGGCCGTCAGGCAATCGAAGTCTCCGAAGCTGACGCCCGTGAGAACATGATTCTTTCCGGCGCGCTCGTGTTCAAGCGCGCGTGGACGGACTGCCGTAGCGTCGTGATCTATGTCGAAGAGAGAGATGCCAAGCTGGCAAAATGACCGGTGCGACGCTAGGGGCGAAATCAACCAAAGTCGCACAACATTTTCTATATAAGTTCTTGAAAATGCTGGATTGCCCGAAAACTTACCATTAGACGACGGGGCATCGGGAGGCGCCCCTCTAGTCGGGGTCGTGATTCGCGTCAAGCCACCTTTTTGCAGTCAGGGTTGCCCCTTTGCCCGGGGGGCGTTAGCATCGCGTCAGGTATCCGCCGCTGGCGGTAAGATTTTATTCGAACGAGATTACATATCATGGCGGAGCAAGATCCGCCGGCAGCAAGAGTCGATGTGTCGGGCCGCCCGGGAAGGCGGCGCAAGGCGAGGAAGGGCAAGTCACGCTCCTCCGGACCCGGCACGGCCAAGGCGCGCCCTCCGGGCAGCGCCGCCGAGGCAGGCGGAGCGCCGCGCGAAGAAACGAATTCCGACGCGCAGTCGTCACCCCGCCAGTCGCAATCGCGGCCGGGAAGTCCGCGTCAGAAAGGTTCGCGAAAATCCTCGTCTCGCCGGGGCAAGAGCGGGCGCGCGCCCGTTGCCCGCGCCAAGGCGGCCGGAACCGCGTCCAGCCCCGCACCGGAACTCCAGATCGAACCGGCCGCCGCCGCCGATCCGAAACCCGCCATCGCCCGTTTCTCCCCGGTCGCGCCGGGGCAATCGCTGCGGACGCCGTACCGGCAATCCTATGCGGCGATCGACCTCGGCACCAACAACTGCCGGCTGCTGATCGCGCGTCCTTCGGGCGAGAATTTCACGGTGATCGACGCGTTCAGCCGCGTCGTGCGGCTGGGTGAAGGCCTGGCCCAGTCCGGGCGACTGTCCGAAGCGGCGATGGACCGCACGCTGGCGGCATTGCGCGTCTGCGCCGACAAGTTGATGCGGCGCAACGTCTATCTCGCCCGTTCGGTGGCCACCGAAGCCTGCCGCCGTGCGGAGAACGGGCCGGAATTCATCGAACGCGTGCGGCAGGAAACCGGCATCGCGCTCGACATCATCAGCGCCCGCGAGGAAGCGCGGCTGGCCGTGCTCGGCTGCCACGTCCTGCTGGAGGAAGGTTTCGGCCCGGCGATGATTTTCGATATCGGCGGCGGTTCCACCGAACTCGTCCTGATCGAAAGCACCGGGACCGTGCCCCGCATCCTCGATTGGCAATCGGTGCCCTGGGGCGTGGTCTCGCTCACCGAAAGCTGCGGCCCTGAAGGCACCACGCTGGAAGAGCGCCTGGAACGCTACCGGATCATGCACGGCCTCGTGTCCGACAGTTTCGCCGACTTCGCCAAGCGCGTCTCCCCGGCGCGCGAAGGCGCTGCGCAGACCGGCCCGCTGCGCCTGCTCGGCACCAGCGGCACGGTAACCACGCTCGCCAGCCTGCACCTCGAACTGCCGCAGTATGACCGCCGCATGGTCGACGGGCTGATCGTTCCCGCCGAATCGATGCGCGAGATCAGCTCGCGGCTTTCCTCGATGTCGATCGAGGAACGGCGCGAGGTGAACTGCATCGGCCGGGAGCGCGCCGATCTCGTGGTCGCCGGCTGCGCGATCCTCGAATCGATTCTCGACCTCTGGCCCGCCGCCCGCCTCGGGGTGGCCGATCGCGGTATCCGCGAAGGCATCCTGCGCAGCCTCATCGCTTCGCATTCGGCCAGCAAGACCCTGGCTCCCGCCGGGCACTCACACCAATTGGAGAACCGGCCATGAGCCGTTCCGGACGCGACCCCAACGAGCGGCTTCGCACCGCCAAGAAGCGCACGACCAGCTCTGCGCGCTGGCTCACGCGCCAGATCAACGATCCTTACGTCAAGCAGGCCAAGGCCGACGGCTATCGCAGCCGTGCCGCGTACAAGCTGCTGGAGCTCGACGAGAAGTTCGACCTGTTCAAGGGCGTGACCCGCGCGGTCGACCTGGGCATCGCGCCGGGCGGATGGAGCCAGGTGCTGCGCCTGAAATGCCCCAAGGCCAAAGTCGTGGGCATCGACCTGCTGCCTACCGACCCGATCGAGGGCGTGACCATCTTCGAGATGGACTTCATGGCCGACGAAGCCCCCGCCGCGCTGGAAGGCGCGCTGGAAGGCGCGCCCGACCTCGTGCTTTCGGACATGGCCGCCAATACCGTGGGCCACAAGCAGACCGATCACTTGCGCACCATGGGCCTGGTCGAGACGGCCGCCGACTTCGCGATCCAGTATCTGGCGCCCGGCGGCACGTTCGTTGCCAAGGTCTTCGCGGGCGGCACCGATACCGAACTGCTCGGCATCCTGAAAAAGCGCTTCACCAGCGTGAAGCATGCCAAGCCGCCCGCCAGCCGCAAGGGTTCGTCCGAGTGGTACGTGATCGCCAAGGGCTTCAAGGGGCCTGCGGACACGCCTGAATGACGCGCTACGTGGTCCTGCCCGGCATCGGCGGTTCGGGCGCGGAGCACTGGCAGTCACACTGGGAGCGCGCAGACTCCCGAATGCACCGCTTTGCGCCGGAAAGCTGGGATGCGCCCCGCCTCGACCAGTGGATCGAAGCGCTCGACCACGCGGTGTCTCGCGCGGCGGAGCCTCCGGTACTGGTTGCGCACAGCCTCTCGTGCCTGCTGGTGGCGCACTGGAGCCGCCGGTCCAGCCTGACGGTGCGCGGCGCCTTCCTGGTGGCGCTGCCGGACCCGCAAGGCCCGTCGTTCCCCGCCGAGGCTGCCGGTTTCGCCGATCCGCCGGAAGCGCCCCTGCGTTTTCCCGGCCTGCTGATCGCCAGTTCCAACGATCCTTACGGCACGCTCGAACATGCCCGGCTGAGGGCGGGCCAATGGAGCTGTCCGCTGATGGAGGCAGGCGATCTCGGCCATATCAATGCCGCCAGCGCGCTTGGCGACTGGGCCTGGGGCCGCGCGGAACTCGATCGCTTCGAGGCGGGCCTCGCGAGATAACGAAAACGTCCGCAAGGCGACTCGGTGACGCCCGCGGACCGCTTTCTGCCGGCCTGAGCCGGAATGACTTACTGCGCGGGGGCTTCGCTTGCCTCGGCAGCCGGAGCCGCAGCACCTTCCGCGGGAGCGCGGCGGCATCGGCCGCCGGGGCCGCACCGGCAGCGGGCGCTGCGGGCAGCGGCAGGTTCGAACCCTGCGCGTTGAGATAGGCGATCACGTTGGCGCGGTCTTCACCCTTGGGCAGACCTGCAAACGTCATCTTGGTGCCGGGCGCGAAAGCCTTCGGGCTCTTCAGCCATTCGTTCAGCTTGTCGAAGTCCCACTTGCCGCCCACGCCCTTGAGCGCATCGGAGAAGGCGAACCCGGCCACGCCCTGACCGATGCCTTCACCGACCACGCCGTAAAGGTTGGGACCGATGCCGTTGGCACCGCCCTGGTTGATCGTGTGGCAGGAGGCGCACTTGGCAAAAGTGGCCTGTCCCTTGGCGGGATCGGCGCTGGCAAGGAGCGTTGCGATCGGGGCTTCGCCGCCGGCTTCGCTTTCCTGTTCCACACCTTCGATGGCATAACCCATCGTTTCGGGACGATGCGGCTTGTCCGCACGGAAGTAATGAGCGCTGACGCTGGTCAGACCGAGACCGACGATACCGGCGAACAAAGCCCAGCCGGCAATGGTGTTGAAACGATCATCCATTTGTTGTTTGCCCTTGCCCCACGGGTGGAGTTTTTTCTCATCCTCTTTGGCCTCAGGCTCTAGAGTTGCCAGCAGGTTAGTGCAAGAGCCATTGCGGACATCGCCTTTGCGGCTTAATCGCGCGGGCGCTATGCATTCCTATCCCGAACCCGCTCTCGACCTTGTCGCCCGCATGACCGAGGCCGCCGTGGCCGATCCCGCCCGCGCGGTAGCGCTTCAGGGAGCGCCCGGCTGCAACTCCCACCGCGCGGCGCTCGAACACGATCCGCAGTGCCTGCCGCTGCCGTGTTTTTCATTCGAGGACGCGCTCGATGCGGTGAAGGACGGGCGCGCGGACCGGGCGATCATCCCGATCGAGAACTCTCAGCACGGCCGCGTGGCGGACATTCACTTCCTGCTCCCCGAAAGCGGCCTGTCGATCGTCGGCGAGCATTTCATGAGAATCGAACATGCGCTGATGGCGCTGGGCGACGGACCGTTCTCGGCCGCCTACAGCCACCCGCAGGGCCTTGGCCAGTCGCGCCGTTACTTGCGTGAACGGGGCATCGTGCCGATGGCCTATGCCGATACCGCAGGGGCCGCCGCCTTCGTGCGCGAACAGGGCGACATGGCCGCCTGCGCCATCGCGCCCAAGCTCGCCGCCGAACTTTACGACCTCAAGATCGTCGAGGAAAACGTCGAGGACGCGGCGGACAACACCACGCGCTTCGTCGTGCTTGCCCGCGAACCGCTCGATCCCTTCGCGCTGAAGGGCGAGAAGGCGATGACCACTTTCATCTTCGAAGTGAAGAACATCGCCGCCGCGCTCTACAAGGCGCTCGGCGGATTCGCGACCAACGGCGTCAACATGACCAAGCTGGAGAGCTACCAGATCGGCGCCAGCTTCGCGGCGACGACGTTCTATGCCGATATCGAGGGCGCCCCCGGAGAGCCGCGCATCGACATGGCGCTCCAGGAACTGGCATTCCACTGCAAGTATGTCCGCCCGCTCGGCACTTACCGGCAGGCGCGTGCGCGGGGATAAGTCATCTAATTTCCACAACGGGTTGCACAGCTGATACCCCCATGCCAATCATCGCCGGGTATGGCTGGTGGGGGTCAGATGGCGGGTACGACCGCAAGCCGCGACGCGGCGAGCGACTGGGAAGCCGTGCGCAGCGTCGGCGATATCCAGTTCGCGCCGCTTGCCCGGGTCAAGCCTCCCGCAAACCCGCAAATTCCGGACTGGCTGCGCAAGCTGGGCGAAGTGCTCGAAAGCATCTTCGCACCGATCGGCAAGCTGCTGGGCATGTCGTGGCCGGTATTCGAGAAAGTGCTTATCGCCTTGGCGATCGTGCTCGTTCTCTTCGTGCTCTGGCGCATCTTCCACCCGCTGATCGAAACCTGGCTTAGCCGTCCCGCCGAAGCGCCCGAGGAAAGCTGGGCTCCCGCTGAAGCGGAGGCGCTGGCGCTGCTTGGCGATGCCGACCGCCTCGCCGCCGAGGGCCGCTTTGCCGCCGCGGTCCACTTGCTGCTGAAACGCAGCGTCGGCCAGATTCGCGACGCCCGGCCGGATTGGCTGCACCCGGCCACCACCGCCCGCGAAATATCCGCCTTGCCGATGCTCCCGCCAAACGGGCGCGAGACGTTCGCCACCATCGCCGCGCGCGTCGAACGCAGCCGCTTCGCCTTGCGCGATCTCGACCAGGATGACTGGAACGCCGCGCGCGAGGCCTATGCCCGTTTCGCCAAAGTGGAACTGCGCGCATGAGCGGGAAGAACGCCCCCGTAGCCGTAGGCGCCAACCCGTTCTCGCGCTGGGCGGTCCTGGGAATCGTTGTCGTGGGCGCCGCACTCTTCGTGGCCCTTCTGTGGATGATCGCCACCGGCGCGGGCTTCGAATCCGGCAACGACGGAAAGGCCCATGCCGAAGGACGCGGCCTCAACGGCTATGCCGCGCTGGCCGGCTATCTGGACAGACGCGGCTATGCCGTGACGCTCGGCAAGAGCCGTGGCGGTCTCGACAAGCCGGGCCTGCTGGTGCTCACCCCGCCCGCACAGGCCGACGGCAAGGAAATCAACCGGATCGTGGCAGCCCGGCGCTATGTCGGCCCCACTCTCGTCATCACGCCCAAATGGCTGGCCTTGCCGGCCGACAGCCGCCAGAAAGGCGCGAAGCGCGGTTGGGTGAACCTGCAGGGCATCGCGCCCCCGCGCTGGGAAGGTTTCCTCGACGAACTCTCGGCCCAGGTCTCGCCGATGACAGCGGCGGGCTGGCAGGGGGCAGGCCTTTCCGGCAAATTGCCGCGAACACGGTTCGTCATGTCCGGCGCTGGCACGGGCCTGGTGCGGCTGATCCATGCGGACGAAACACAGACGCTGGCCGGGTTCATGGATGACGGCGGAACCTACCCCCGCCTTGAGGCCATGGCCCAGGACCGCGTGCTCTATTCCGGTGAAGAGGAAGACCTCTATCCGCTGGTGATCGTGTTCGAGCCGGACCTGCTGGACAACTACGGCATGGCCCGCTTCGAAAATGCCCGGCTGGCCGAAGCCCTCGTCGGCGCGATGGAGGTGAAACCCGGCGATCCGATCACGTTCGACATGACGCTCAACGGCTTCGGCCGTTCACGGAACCTGCTCACGCTGGCCTTCACCCCGCCCTTCCTCGCCGCCACGCTCTGCCTGCTGATGGCCGCGCTGATCCTGGGCTGGCGTGCCTTCCTGCACTTCGGACCGCCGCTCGCCGCCGAACGGGCGATCGCCTTCGGCAAGCGCGCGCTGGTCGCCAATTCCGCAGGACTGGTGCGCCGCTCGCGCCGCCTGCACCTGATCGGCGCCCCTTACGCGGACCGCAGCCGTGAACGCCTGATGCGCGCCCTCGCCCTTCCCCGCTCGATGCCGGGCGAAGAAGCCGACGCCGCGATCGACCGCGCGCTGGCCTCTCGCAAGGCCGATGCCGAACCCTTTTCCGCGATTTCCGCCCGCCTCCGGCGCGCGCGGAAACCGCACGATCTCGTCAAGGCGGCGCGCGATCTCCACGCGCTCGAAAGGATGCTGACCCGATGACCGATGCCCCCAGTCTCGACCTCGCCGATGTCGCCGCGCTCGCCGGGGATATCCGCGAACAGATCGCCAAGGCGGTGGTCGGGCAGGCCGAAACCGTCGAACACCTGCTGATCGCTCTCCTCGCACGCGGGCACGTGCTGCTGGAAGGCCCTCCGGGAACCGCCAAGACCTTCCTCGCGCAGTGCTTCGCCGCCACGCTGGGGCTGGACTTCGGCCGCATCCAGTTCACCCCGGACCTGATGCCGGGCGATATCCTCGGCTCGAACCTGTTCAATTTCCAGACCAGCCAGTTCACCCTGACGCACGGGCCGATCTTCTGCGACCTGCTGCTCGCGGACGAGATCAACCGCACGCCGCCCAAGACGCAGGCCGCCCTGCTCGAAGCGATGCAGGAGCGCCGCGTCACGCTTGATGGCACCCCCCATGCCCTGCCCGCGCAGTTCATGGTCGTGGCCACGCAGAACCCGATCGAGAACCAGGGCGTCTATCCGCTGCCCGAAGCCCAGCTCGACCGCTTCCTGTTCAAGCTGAACGTGAGCTACCCCAGCTTCGAGGAAGAGCTGCGGATCGTCTCGCGCTTCGGCGAGAATCGCGGTGCGCCCAGTCCGGCCGAATGCGGCGTGGAAGCGGTGGCGAGCACGGCCATCCTCGAAGCCGCCTCGCGCACCGTCGCGGCGGTGACGCTGGCCGACAGCGTGACCGACTATGTCGTGCGGCTCGTTCGCGCCACTCGCGAAAGCCCGGACCTTGCCAGCGGCGCCAGCCCGCGTGCGGCCGTCCTGCTGGCCGGTGCGGCCCGTGCCCGTGCCGCGCTTGACGGGCGGGACTACGTGGTGCCGGACGATGTGAAGGCACTCGCCACCGCCGTGCTGCGCCACCGCCTCCTGCTCAGCCCCGCCGCCGAGATCGAAGGCAAGCAGGTCGAGGCGCTCGTCGCCCAGCTTGTCGAACAGACCGAGGCGCCGCGCTGAACCGATGAGCCTGCGCTCCGCCCCTCTCGTCCCGACCGCACGCGCCGCCGTGCTGCTGGCGCTCGCCGCGCCGGTGGCGCTGGTGATCGGCGCGACGCGGCCCGAGGCCTGGGTCGTGGCGCCGGCCTTCGGCCTCGCGGTGCTGGTGCTCATCCTGATCGACGGCCTGCTCGCCGGCGGGATGGAAGACCTGCGGGTCTCGGCCCCCGGCGATATCGAAGTGGGCAAGGACGCGCACTTCACCGCCGAGGCGGATCTTCCGCGCCGCGCCGCGCGGGCCGAACTCGCGCTCGAATGCGATCCCCGCCTCGCGCCGGGCGGCCGCGCCGCGTTTCCGCTGGAGCGGCCGGTTCCGGCCGGAAAGGCCCCCTGGAAAGGCACTTTCGCATTCCGCCCTTCGCGGCGCGGCACCGGCCGGATTTCCACGGCCTGGCTGCGCTGGACCGGGCCGCTCGGCCTTGGCGCACGGCAATTCCGGGGCGCGGTCGGCAAGGACGTGCGCGTCTGGCCCAACATCGAGGCCGTGCGCTCGCCCGCCTTGCAGACTTTCCTGAAGGACGCGCAGTTCGGCCTGATCGCCCGCCGCATCCGGGGCGAAGGCACGCAGTTCGAATCGCTGGCGGAATACCAGCCGGGCATGGACCGCCGCCGGATCGACTGGAAAAGCTCGGCCCGTCACGTCCATCTCTATGCCAAGGAGTACGAGACCGAGCGCAACAACCAGATCGTCTTCGCCTTCGATTGCGGCCAGGCGATGTGCGAGCCGATCCAGGGCATGCCCCGGCTCGACCGCGCGGTCTCGGCCGCGCTGGCCGCCGCTTATGTCGCACTGAAGGGCGGAGACCGCGTCTCGCTGTTCGGCTTTGCATCGCGCCCCGAAGTGGCGACGCCCTTCGTTGCCGCCTCGCGCGATTTCCACCGCCTCCAGCGGGCGGCCGCCGGCCTCGAATATCGGTCGGAAGAGCCCAACTTCACGCTCGCGCTGGCGACGCTGGCTTCACGGCTGCAACGTCGTTCGCTGATCGTGGTATTCTCCGAATTCGCAGATCCCACCAGCGCGCAGCTCATGATCGAATCGATTGGCCGCCTCGTCTCCCGCCATGTCGTGCTGTTCGTGACCATGGCCGATGACGAACTGGAAGCCATCTCCGATGCCCCGCCCGAGGATATGGAAGTGCTGTCGATGGCGGTCTCCGCCGATACCCTGCTGCGCCAGCGCGCGCTGGTCACGCGGCGGCTCCAGCAACTCGGCGTCGATGTGCTCGAGGCGCCCTGGCACACGATCGGCACGCGGCTGATCGACGCCTATCTGGAAATCAAGCGATCGGGAGCGATCGGATGAACGCCGCCACCCTTCTTCCCGACAACGCCATCTTCGCTCTCGAAAGCGCGGCGCTCCGGTCCGACCGCTTCCGGCTGGAGCGCGAGTCCGACTGGCAGCGGCTGGAGGCGATCGTCACCCGCATGGAAAAAGGCCGTTTGCGCCGCCTTTCCGACGAAGACCTGCTGGCGCTGCCCGGCCTTTACCGCACGGTGGCTTCAAGCCTTTCCATCGCGCGCGAAACCTCGCTCGATGCCGCCACGCTGGCTTACCTCGAAGCGCTGGTGCAGCGCGCGTGGTTCGTCGTCTACGGTCCGCGCAGTTCGCTATGGGATTGGCTGCGCGGCTTTCTCGGCGGCGGGTGGAGCGCCGCCGTGCGGGCGATCTGGATCGATGTGCTCGTGGCCCTGGCGGTCATGATCGCGGGCGCGGCCGTGGGCTGGCTGCTCGTCTCGCACGATGCCGACTGGTACCAGATCCTCGTGGGCGACATGGCGGGCAATCGCGTTCCCGGCGCCACGCCGGAAGCGCTCCGACAGACGATCTTCGGCGATACCGACCAGCCGGGGATGAGCGTGTTCGCCGCCCAGCTTTTCAGCAACAACGCACAAGTCTCGATCCTCGCCTTCGCGCTGGGCTTCGCCTTCGGCATACCCTCGCTGCTGCTGCTGGTGCAGAATCTGGCCTCGCTGGGAGCGATGCTGTGGCTCTACAACAGTGCGGGGCTGCTGGTCGACTTCGCCGGATGGCTGGCCATCCACGGCACCACCGAGCTTTTCGCGATCCTGCTGGCGGGCGCCGCGGGCCTGCACATCGGACGCGCCATCGCCTTTCCGGGCAATCGGCCGATCCTCCAGGCCACGGCCGAAGCGGGCCGCCGTGCCGCGCTGGTCATGACCGGCGTGGTGCTGATGCTGATCGTCGCCGCCCTGCTGGAAGGCTTCGCGCGCCAGCTCATCGACCAGACGTTCGGCCGCTTCGTCGTCGGCGGCTTCATGCTGGCGCTGTGGAGCGCCTATTTCTTCGCCTTCCGCGGCAATCGGGGCAAGGTCCGCGCGGCATGAACGCATCCGCGACCCGCACCCGTTTCACGCACCGGCGATCCTCCCGTGAACGCATGCTGGTGACGCCGGAAGGCATAACGGTGCCGGTCACCGTTGCCAGCCGGGGTTCGCGGGCCGGCGCGCTGATCCTCGATCTCGTCATCATCGCCGTACTGATCGCGGCCACGACGGCCGCGCTGATCTTCATTGCCGGCGGCATGACCGCGTTCGACCGCCAGCTCGAATCGAATAACGCGCTGGGCCATGCCCTGCAGTTCCTGGTGATCGTCTGGATCGTCATCATGTTCCTGTTCCGGAACGCCTATTTCCTGTTCTTCGAGCTGGGTCCGCGCGGGGCAACACCGGGCAAGCGCCTGGCCGGCATGAGGATCGCCGCGCGCGATGGCGGGCGGTTGACCGCGGAAATGGTGATCGCCCGTAACCTGCTGCGCGATATCGAACTGTTCCTGCCGGTGATCTTCATCATGCAGGCCGGGGTGGAAAGCAGCATGGGCTGGTTCGCCGCCGCCGGGTGGTTCGCCCTGTTCCTGCTGTTCCCCCTGTTCAACCGCGACGCACTGCGCGCCGGGGACGTGATCGCCGGCACCTGGGTCCTCGAACGGCCGCGCCGCAAGCTCGAGGCGGCGCTATCGGTCGGACTGGAGGCCGCGCCGAACCCTCCCATGGCCCGCGGCGACGAAGACTTTCCTGCCGTTGCCACGCGCCGCGCCTACCGCTTCGAGGACGCGGAACTGGCGGTTTACGGCGAATTCGAGCTTCAGGCACTCGAACGGGTGCTGCGCGAGAATCGCCAGCAGTCGATGGAAAGCGTGTACCAGACGATCGCGCAGAAAATCGGCCGGAACGATGGCTGGAACGATGAGCGCGCCTTCCTCGAAGCCTATTACACCCAGTTGCGCGCCCGACTGGAAGCGGGCATGCGCATGGGCCGCCGCAAGGCTGACAAGTTCTCCGGAGCGCCCGAATGACTCTCCATTTCACCATCGTCGAGGATGACCTGACCGGGCACGAGGTGCTCGGCCTGCTTCAGCTCCATCTCGATGAAATGCACCAGTGGTCGCCGCCCGAAAGCGTGCACGCCATGCCCGCCGAACGCCTGCGCCAGCCGGACGTGACGTTCTTCTCGGCATGGGACGGCGAGCGCCTGGCCGGATGCGGGGCGATCAAGCATCTCGGCGAGGGGCACGGCGAGCTGAAGTCGATGCGCGCCGCGCCCGATTATCGGGGCCGGGGCGCCGGCAAGGCGATCCTGCTGCGCCTTCTCGACGAAGCCCGGGCGCGCGGCTATGCGCGCGTCAGCCTGGAAACCGGGCGCCCCGAACCCTTCCACGCCGCGCACGGCCTCTACCGCGCCAACGGCTTCACCGAATGCGAACCTTTCGGAGGCTACCGCCCCGATCCGTTCTCGATCTGCATGACCAAGGAACTGTGATGAACCTGCGCCCCGCCACCGCCGAGGATGCCGCCGCACTCGCCGATCTCGGCAGGCGCAGCTTCGTGGTGAAGTTCGGGCACATGTACACGCCCGAGGATCTCGCCAATTTCCTGGAGGATTCGCACAGCGAGGCGAAAGTCGCCAAGGAGATCGCCGATCCCGGGATGCGTATCATGCTGGCGGTCGAGGAAGACCGGCTACTGGGCTATTGCAAGATGGTGCTGGACTGCGGCTGGCCCGAACATGCGCGCGGCGGCGCGGTCATCGAACTCAAGCAGCTCTATACCGATCCCGAGGCCACCGGGCGGGGCATCGGCGCCAGCCTGATGGACTGGGCGCTCGACCTCGCGCGGGAACGCGCCGCCGACGAAGTGCAGCTCTCCGTATGGAGCGGCAACGAGGGCGCGCAGAAGTTCTATGCCCGCTACGGCTTCGGCAAGGTTGCCGACATCCACTTCATGGTCGGCGAGCAGCGCGACGAGGAATTCCTGTTCGCCCGCATGATGTGAGGGCCGGCGCGCTTCAAAGCCACTTGAGCCGGCGCGCCACCATGATCTCCGCCGCAAAGATGCACAGGCACATCAGGACGATGATCCAGAACCCGTGAGAGCCCGGCGCGGCCAGCGGGATGTCACCCACGTTGATGCCCAGCAGCCCGGTGATGAAGCTGAGCGGCAGGAAGATTCCGGCCACGATCGTCAGCAGGTACTGCGTCTTCTGCGTATTGGCGGCGGCACGGGCGCGGATATCGTCCTGCAAGACCACGGCGCTTTCCTTGCTGATGTCGAGATCGTCGAGATGGCGGCGCAGCCGGGCGATGGTCTCGGCGATCTCGCGCCGGTCGTGCTCCTCGAACCAGGCAGGCGCGCTGTTGGCGATGCTGGTCAGTGCCTCGTGCTGGGGGGACATGTGCCGCTTGAGCGCCAGGCAGTTGCGGCGAACCGCCACGATCTTGTCCAGCATCTCCCCGGTATCGTTGCCGATCGTCTCGTCTTCCAGCTCGTCGATCATGTCGTTCATGTCGATGATCGAGTGGCTCATGCGGTCGATCATGTGCTCGGTCAGCGCGGTGACGAGCGCGCCGGCATCGTTCGGCCCCATCCCGCTGTCGATCTCGTTGCAGACGATGCGCGGGGTCTGGAGCGGCAGGCGGCGCAGGGTGACGACGCGGACGCCATCGCTCCAGAGCTGCATGGAGACCATGTCCTCCGGCTCCGCGCCCGGATTGAAGTTGATGCCGCGCAAGGTGGCGACCAGCGAATGGCCCTCGCGGAACGCACGCGGCCGGGTGGCGTCGCTGGTGAGCAGTTCGGCGGTCGGCTCGGTCAGTTCCAGCCAGTCTTCCAGCCATTCCTGCACGCCCAGGTGCGTGCGCAGCAGGTGAATCCACAGCACCGGTTCGGCGGCAGTGGGATGCCAGCGCTGCACTTCGTCCCAGTCGATCGGCCGGCCTCCGCCTTCGCCATCGAGCACGCGGCCGAACAGCAGGGGCAGGTGCGCGCCGCTGTCATCGTTCAGGACTTCTTCCTTCATGCCCGCCCTGATGCCCGAAATCCCTGGGCCGCAAAAGGCCCAGGCGATATCCGCCGCGAAACCGGTGGCAAGCCCATCTGCCCCCGGTCCTGCATCGAAAGCCGAAAGGCTTATCGCCGCCCGCGCAATCGTGCTTCAAACCACGCCCGCAAGCGCCTATAGGGGGCGCCATGTCTTCCATACGTCCCTGGCGCGATATCGAACGCCGCAAGAGCCGCCAGATCATGGTCGGCAATGTACCCGTCGGCGGCGATGCCCCGATCACGGTGCAGACCATGACCAACACCCTGACCTCCGACGCCGGGGCGACGATCGACCAGATCCGCCGCTGCGAGGATGCCGGGGCCGATCTCATCCGCGTCTCCTGCCCCGATGTGGAAAGCACGGCAGCGATGCGCGAAATCGTGCGAGCGTCCCGCGTTCCGCTGATCGCGGACATCCATTTCCACTACAAGCGCGCCCTTGAAGCGGCAGATGCCGGCGCCGCGTGCCTGCGCATCAACCCTGGCAACATCGGCTCGTCCGACCGCGTGGCCGAAGTGGTGCGTGCCGCCAAGGCCAACGGCTGCGCGATCCGCATCGGCGTGAATGCGGGCAGCCTCGAAAAGGACCTGCTGGAAAAATACGGCGAGCCCTGCCCCGAAGCGCTGGTCGAATCGGCGCTCGACCATATCAAGCTGCTTCAGGACCACGATTTCCACGAGTACAAGGTGGCGGTGAAGGCCAGCGACGTGTTCCTCGCCGTGGCCGCCTATCAAGGGCTTGCCGACGCGGTGGACTGCCCGCTGCACCTTGGCATCACCGAGGCGGGCGGGCTGATCGGCGGCACCGTGAAATCCTCGATCGGCATGGGCATGCTGCTCTGGTCCGGGATTGGCGACACCCTGCGCGTCTCGCTTTCGGCCGAGCCGGAAGAGGAAGTCCGCGTCGGCTTCGAGATGCTCAAGGCGCTGGGCCTGCGCACGCGCGGCGTGCGCGTCGTCTCCTGCCCGTCGTGCGCCCGCCAGGGGTTCGACGTGATCCGCACGGTGGAGGCGCTGGAAGACCGTCTCCAGCACATCAAGACGCCGATCTCGCTGTCCGTGCTCGGCTGCGTGGTGAACGGCCCGGGCGAAGCGCGCGAGACCGACATCGGCCTCACCGGCGGCGGCAACGGCAAGCACATGGTCTATCTCTCGGGCGTGACCGACCACGTCGTGCAGTCCGAGGAAATGCTCGACCACATCGTGAGGCTGGTGGAAGCCAAGGCTGCCGAGATCGAAGCTGCCAACGCGGCCGAGGCTCAGGCGGCGGAGTAAGCCCGCATTGTCGCGCTCCCAGGGGGCGCGACAACCTGCATCAACGGTGCCGGATCAGGCGCCCAGCCCCGAGAACCCGGACCAGACCACGAAAGTGGCCATGGCAATGATCGAGGCCATGACGGCCGGGACGAGTTTCGATTCGGGGCTGCTCATAACCTGTCCATGCCTTGCCAAAGTGCTTTGCCTGAGCGGGATGGCGCCTTTCTAGCGACGCCGGCGCGGCGGGGCCATGTCGCAGGTCGGACGGATTCCGCGCCCCGTCGAACACAGCGCCCCGCTCTGCGTCCGCGCGCGCCTTCTTGCGTCTTGCCGTATCCCCAGCCCCCGCGTTATCCAGTGGCCGCGACTACAAAAGGGGGAAATCTTGAAATCAAAGGCTTCGGCGGCCCTGCTGCTGGCGACCGCGCTCGTCTGCACGACGACCGCAACGGCTCAGACGGCGCTCGATGCGGGCAGCATCGCACCGCCGGCTCCGACGATCAACGACACCAGGGACAAGGGACCTGCCGATCCGCTGTCCGTCCTTCCCGAGGATGTGAAGAAATACGGCTCGCTCTATCTGCGGTGCGACGGCCAACCCAACAACATCACCGGCGCGGAAAGCTTTGCGCGGCTTCTGGGCGCGGTCACGCTACTGGCCCTGTTCGCCCCTCCGCCCGAGGCTGGCAATCCCTCGAAGCGGCTGCTTGCCGAACGCGGCGTGGCGGCCTGCAGCAAGCTGCTCGACGATCCCAAAGAGGAAACCAACGGCCTGCGCCGCCTGCCGCTGATCCTGGCCCGGGCAGTCCACCAGTTCGAAGCCAAGGACTACAAGGCGGCCCTTGCCGATGTCACCAAGGCGCGGGGAGAGGCGCAGGCGCTGGGGCTGATCGGCAATTCCTACTTCGACCGTTCGATGGGGCTTTCCTTCAACCTCCTCGAATCCCAGGCCCTGCTGCGCCTGGGTCAACCTGCCGAGGCCCGTCAGGTCAGCCTGCGCAACGCGCTGGCCATGCCTTACAGCTTCTACGCCGGCATTTCGACGCGGCCCTATAGCTCCTTCCAGCGCAGCATGAGCACCGAGGAAGAGCAGTACTACCGCAACATGAGCCGGATTTCCGCGTTTTCGGCGTGGCCCTGGCTGACCGTCTTGACGAAGTGGGACGCTTCTCCGAAGCTGCCGTGCTGCGCGACGAGACGATCGGCTTCCTCACGGAACTCGACGGCGATACACAGCGTTCCTGGCCACTCGCCAACGCCGCCATCTCCCATGCACTGGCCGGAAACTGGGCATTGGCGGCCGAACGGGCGAAGAAGGCCCGCGAAAACATGGACGCCCTGATAGCCAAGGGAAAACCGGAGGAGAACCAGTCGGCCATCGTCGAGCGTCTCGACCTCTACGATATCCTGCTGCTCGCCCATGACGGCAAGGTCGACGACGCCCGCCGCAATTTCGCAGCCCGCTCGCAATGGCTCTCGCCCAGCTTCGGCGCCCTTCTGGCCACCAATGCCATGCTCAGGAAGGATGCAAAGCCCGAACAGCTCTTCGGATCGCTGGCCCAGACTCCCGAGCAGATCTGGGCCTGCGAGAGAAGAACGAGATGGCCAAGCTGCTCGAAACGGACGGCAACAACCGGACGCTGTTCACCTACATCCTGCCTTACGCGCAGATCAAGGACTACGAGCGCCTCAGCAAGGACGTCTGGAACGCGCAGAAATCGAAACTGATCGCCAAGGAGCCGATCAGGAATTCGAAGTTCTACGTGGTCAATATCTGGTCCGATGCGATGACCCAGCCCGAAGCCTTGCTGCTCCACAGCGCGCTTCTGGCCAAGGCCAGGGGGTTCAGCGGCTTCATCTACCTCTCCCTGCCCAACCGTCCGCAAAGCGGCATCGTCCGCTTCGGCAATCCCGGCGATGCCGGGATGATGTCCGGCAGTTATCTCGATGCCGATGCCGTCATCGCCGACTTGCGCAAGGTCATTCCCTCGCCCGAGGAACTGGCGGCGCGGCGCAAGACCGCCTGACCCCGGACAGACCGACCAGCAAAAAGCCCCGCCGGAGCGATCCAGCGGGGGCTTTTAGTTTGCCTGTGTGGCGGGAGGGGAGAGGCTTACGCCTCGCCGCCCTCCTCGTCGCCCTTGATCAGGTAATCGCCGGCATCGGCATCCAGACCATGGGTTTCACCTTCGACCGCAGCGAGAGGATCGTTGCCGATCGCAGCTTCCGGGCCCTGGGCCAGTTCGGCTGCATGCTCTTCTTCCGCCGTGTTGGCGGCGATCAGGGCTTCCTGCATGCGACGGTAGGACGCACGCAGCGCGAGGTCGCGGCTGGTAGCCGCCACGCGGACGCGGTTCATGCCGGCACCGGTACCCGCCGGGATGAGGCGGCCGACGATGACGTTTTCCTTGAGGCCGATGAGCGAGTCCTTCTTGCCCTCGACAGCCGCCTGCGTGAGCACGCGGGTGGTCTCCTGGAACGACGCCGCCGAGATGAACGAGCGGGTCTGGAGCGACGCCTTGGTGATGCCGAGAAGCACCGGCTTGCCTTCCGCGGGCATCTTGCCCTCGGGAAGCTTGCTGTTGATCTCGAACATTTCCTCGTAGTCGACCTGTTCGCCCGGCAGCAGGGTGGTGTCGCCACCGGCCGTGATCTCGACCTTCTGCAGCATCTGACGAACGATCGTCTCGATGTGCTTGTCGTTGATCTTCACGCCCTGCAAGCGGTAGACTTCCTGGATTTCCGCAACGAGATATTCTGCCAGAGCCTCGACGCCGAGGACTTCCAGAATGTCGTGCGGATCGGGCGAACCGGAGATCAGGTTGTCGCCCTTCTTCACGAAGTCGCCTTCCTGAACGTCGATCACGCGGCTCTTCGGGATCAGGTACTCGATCGGTTCACCCTCTTCCGGGATGATCGCGATCTTGCGCTTGGCCTTGTAGTCACGCACGAACTCGATGCGGCCCGACACCTTGGCGATGATCGAGTTGTCCTTCGGCTTGCGGGCCTCGAACAGTTCGGCAACGCGCGGCAGACCGCCGGTGATGTCGCGGGTCTTGGCGGCTTCGCGCGAAGCACGGGCGATGATGTCGCCGGCTTCGACGGTCTGGCCATCCTCGACCGAGAGGGTGGTGCCCGGCGCCATCATGTAGCGCGCGGTTTCACCCGACGAATCGTCCAGAAGAGTGATGCGCGGACGCAGGTCTTCCTTCTTCTTCGCGGTGCGCGACGAACGGTCTTCGGTGACGACGCGGCTGGTCATACCGGTTGCATCGTCGACGTGCTCGGTCAGGGTGCGGGTATCCAGGAGGTCCTGATACTTCACCACGCCCGAGGTTTCGGTGATGATCGGCAGCGAGAACGGATCCCACTCTGCCAGGCGTTCGCCTTCCTTCACCGAAGCGCCGTTGGTGTGGAGCAGCACCGTACCGTAAGGCACGCGGTGCATGGCGCGCTCGCGGCCTTCGCTGTCATAGACCACGATTTCGCCGTTACGGGCGAGCGACAGGCGACGACCGCGCTTGTCGACGATCGTCGGGATATCGCGATACTCGACCTTACCGTCGCACATCGATTCCAGGTGGCTGGTTTCGTTGAGCTGGGCGCGCGCCGATGTGGAAGGTACGCATGGTGAGCTGCGTGCCCGGTTCACCGATCGACTGCGCGGCGATGACGCCGACAGCTTCACCGATGTTGACCGGAGTACCACGCGCCAGGTCACGGCCGTAGCACTTGCCGCAGACGCCCTGCTGGGCTTCGCAGACCAGCGGCGAACGGATGCGGGCAGCCTGCAGGCCGGTCGCCTCGATCGCAGCCACTGCGGCTTCGTCGAGGAGCTGGCCCTTGGCGGCAACGACATTGCCTTCCTTGTCGACGATGTCCTCGGCCAGGGTACGGCCCAGGATACGCTCGGCGAGCGAGGCGATGGTGGAACCGCCCTGCACGATCGAACGCATTTCCAGCGCGCGCTCGGTACCGCAATCCTCGATCACGACGACGCAGTCCTGCGACACGTCGACCAGACGGCGGGTCAGGTAACCCGAGTTCGCCGTCTTCAGTGCCGTGTCGGCCAGACCCTTACGGGCGCCGTGGGTCGAGTTGAAGTATTCAAGAACGGTCAGACCTTCCTTGAAGTTCGAGATGATCGGCGTTTCGATGATCTCGCCCGACGGCTTGGCCATGAGGCCGCGCATACCGCCAAGCTGCTTCATCTGCGCCGGGCTACCACGCGCACCGGAGTGGCTCATCATGTAGATCGAGTTGATCTGGGCCATGCGGCCCGTCTCGGGATCGATCGGCTGGGCCTTCAGCTCTTCCATCATGGCGTTCGCCACCTGGTCGCCGCAACGGCTCCAGGCGTCGATCACCTTGTTGTACTTTTCCTGCTGGGTGATGAGGCCGTCCTGGTACTGCTGCTCGTAATCGGCCACCAGTTCCTTGGTCTCGCCCACGAGCGCTTCCTTCGAATCCGGGATGATCATGTCATCCTTGCCGAAGGAGATGCCCGCCTTGAACGCGTTGCGGAAGCCGAGCGACATGATCGCGTCGGCAAACAGCACCGTGTCCTTCTGGCCGGTGTGACGGTAGACCTGATCGATGACGTCACCGATTTCCTTCTTGGTCAGAAGGCGGTTGACGACGTCGAAGGGCACCGTGTGCGACTTCGGCAGGCATTCGCCCAGCAGCATGCGGCCCGGAGTGGTCTCGAAGCGCTTCATGTACTGACCGCCGTTCTCGTCGGTCTGCGGCACGCGGGCCTCGATCTTCGAGTGCAGCGTCACGGCGCCGACGTGAAGTGCCTGGTGCACTTCGGCCATGTCCGCGAACTTCATGCCTTCGCCCGGCTCGCCGGTGCGGTCCATCGACAGGTAGTACAGGCCGAGAACCATGTCCTGCGAAGGAACGATGATCGGCTTGCCGTTCGCCGGCGACAGGATGTTGTTGGTGGACATCATCAGCACGCGCGCTTCAAGCTGGGCTTCCAGCGAGAGCGGCACGTGGACAGCCATCTGGTCACCGTCGAAGTCGGCGTTGAAGGCCGAGCAGACGAGCGGGTGCAGCTGGATCGCCTTGCCTTCGATCAGCACGGGCTCGAAGGCCTGAATGCCGAGACGGTGGAGCGTGGGCGCGCGGTTCAGCATGACCGGGTGCTCGCGAATGACTTCGTCGAGGATGTCCCAGACTTCCTTGCGCTCCTTCTCGACCCACTTCTTGGCCTGCTTCAGGGTCATCGAAAGACCCTTGGCGTCCAGACGGGCGTAGATGAACGGCTTGAACAGCTCGAGCGCCATCTTCTTGGGGAGACCGCACTGGTGCAGCTTGAGTTCCGGGCCGGTCACGATGACCGAACGGCCCGAATAGTCGACGCGCTTGCCGAGAAGGTTCTGACGGAAGCGGCCCTGCTTGCCCTTGAGCATGTCGGACAGCGACTTCAGCGGACGCTTGTTGGCGCCGGTGATGACGCGGCCGCGGCGGCCGTTGTCGAACAGGGCGTCAACGGCTTCCTGGAGCATGCGCTTTTCGTTGCGGACGATGATGTCCGGCGCGCGCAGCTCGATCAGGCGCTTCAGGCGGTTGTTGCGGTTGATGACGCGGCGATAGAGGTCGTTGAGGTCCGACGTCGCGAAGCGGCCGCCGTCCAGCGGCACCAGCGGACGCAGTTCCGGCGGGATGACCGGCACGACCTCAAGGATCATCCACTCGGGACGGTTGCCCGAATCGATGAACGATTCCACGACCTTGAGGCGCTTGATGATCTTCTTGGGCTTGAGTTCCGACTTGGTCGTCTCAAGTTCCTGGAGAAGGTCCGCACGCTCTTGCTCGAGGTCGAGATTGATGAGCATGTGCTTCACCGCCTCGGCGCCGATACCGGCCGAGAAGGCGTCTTCGCCATACTCGTCCTGCGCGTCGAGCATCTCGTCTTCGGTGAGGAGCTGGTACTTCTCGAGCGGGGTCAGGCCCGGCTCGATGACGATGTAGCTCTCGAAGTAGAGGACGCGCTCAAGCTGCTTGAGCTGCATGTCGAGCAGCAGGCCGATGCGCGACGGCAGCGACTTGAGGAACCAGATGTGCGCAACCGGCGCGGCCAGTTCGATGTGGCCCATGCGCTCGCGGCGCACCTTGGTCACGGTGACTTCGACGCCGCACTTTTCGCAGACGACGCCCTTGTACTTCATGCGCTTGTACTTGCCGCAAAGGCATTCGTAGTCCTTCACGGGACCGAAGATGCGGGCGCAGAAGAGGCCGTCACGCTCAGGCTTGAACGTACGGTAGTTGATGGTTTCCGGCTTCTTGATTTCGCCGAAGGACCAGGAGCGGATGCGCTCGGGGCTCGCCAGACCGATCTGGATCTGGTCGAACGTCTCGGGCTTCGCCATCTGGTTCGTGAACTTGGACAGGTCGTTCATAGTTTCAGTCCCTCTGGAGGGTAAATTCTCTGGGCGCGGGGCAGGCAGGGCGGAGCGCGAAGGCTCCGCCCGATCCCGTTATTCCGCCGCGATCGCCACGCCGTCGTCGTCGGTATCGATCGACGAGAGTTCGACGTTGAGACCCAGCGAGCGCATTTCCTTGACGAGCACGTTGAAGCTCTCGGGAATGCCGGCCTCGAAGGTGTCGTCGCCCTTGACGATCGCTTCGTAGACCTTGGTGCGGCCGACAACGTCGTCCGACTTAACCGTGAGCATTTCCTGCAGAGTGTACGCCGCGCCGTAGGCCTGGAGAGCCCAGACCTCCATTTCACCGAAGCGCTGGCCACCGAACTGCGCCTTACCGCCCAGCGGCTGCTGGGTGACGAGCGAGTAGGGGCCGATCGAACGCGCGTGGATCTTGTCGTCGACAAGGTGGTGCAGCTTGAGCACGTACTTGCAGCCGACAGTGACCTTGCGGTCGAAGCGGTCGCCGGTGCGGCCGTCGTACAGGTCCACCTGGCCCGACTCGTCGAGACCGGCGAGACGCAGCATGTCGGTGACATCCTTCTCGACCGCGCCGTCGAACACCGGCGAACCCATCGGCACGCCCAGACGGACGGCACCGGCGAACTCGACGATCTGCTCGTCAGTGCGCGCGTCGATCTCCGCGGTGTAGTTGTCGCCGTAGACTTCCTTGAGCAGCTCGCGAACCGCTTCGGGCGGCTGGCCGGCTTCCGGGTTCGGATTGGCTGCACGCCAATCGTCCAGAGCCGCGCCGATGCGCTTGCCGAGGCCGCGGGCGGCCCAGCCAAGGTGCGTCTCGAAGATCTGACCGACATTCATGCGCGAAGGCACGCCCAGCGGGTTCAGCACGAAGTCGACAGGCGTACCGTCCTCGAGGAAGGGCATGTCTTCCAGCGGCAGGATGCGGCTGATGATACCCTTGTTACCGTGACGGCCGGCCATCTTGTCGCCCGGCTGAAGCTTGCGCTTCACGGCCACGAAGACCTTGACCATCTTGAGCACGCCGGGCGCGAGTTCGTCACCGCGTTCCAGCTTCTCCTTGCGGTCCTCGAACTTCTCCTGGATCGCCTTGACGGTGAGGTCGTACTGGGTCTTCACCGCTTCGAGCTGCGACTGCATGTGATCGTCCGCAACCGCGAACTTCCACCATTCGTGACGCTCGACCTCGTCCAGCACCTCGTCGGTGATGTCCACGCCCTTCTTGATGCCCTTGGGCGCCGAAGCGGCGACCTGGCCGAGGAGCATGTCCTTCAGACGGTTGTAGGTGGCGCGGTTGAGGATCGCACGTTCGTCCTCGCGGTCCTTGGCGAGGCGTTCGATTTCCTCGTTCTGGATCGCGCGGGTACGGTCGTCGACCTCGATGCCGTGGCGGTTGAAGACGCGCACGTCGACGATCGTTCCCGAAACGCCCGGCGGCAGACGCAGCGAGGTGTCGCGGACGTCCGAAGCCTTTTCACCGAAGATGGCGCGCAGGAGCTTTTCTTCCGGCGTCATCGGGCTTTCGCCCTTCGGCGTGATCTTGCCGACCAGGATGTCACCCGGGTGCACTTCGGCGCCGATGTAGACGATGCCCGCTTCGTCGAGGTTGCGCAGGGCTTCCTCGCCGACGTTCGGGATGTCGCGGGTGATGTCTTCCGGACCCAGCTTGGTGTCGCGGGCCATAACCTCGAACTCGTCGATGTGGATCGAGGTGAAGACGTCTTCCTTCACGATCCGCTCGGAGATGAGGATGGAGTCTTCGTAGTTGTAGCCGTTCCAGGGCATGAACGCGACGAGCACGTTGCGGCCCAGCGCCAGTTCGCCGAACTCGGTCGACGGACCGTCGGCGATGGTATCGCCGGCCTGGACCACTTCGCCCACCTTCACCAGCGGACGCTGGTTGATGCAGGTCGACTGGTTCGAGCGTTCGAACTTCTGCAGGCGGTAGATGTCGACGCCCGACTTGCCGGGTTCGATATCGCCCGAGGCGCGGATGACGATACGGGTGGCATCGACCTGGTCGACGATACCGGCGCGCAGCGCCGAGATCGCGGCGCCCGAATCGCGCGCCACCGTCTCTTCCATGCCGGTGCCGACGAACGGAGCGTCCGCCTTCACGAGCGGCACGGCCTGACGCTGCATGTTCGAGCCCATGAGTGCGCGGTTGGCGTCGTCGTTTTCCAGGAACGGAATGAGCGAGGCGGCCACCGAGACGAGCTGCTTGGGCGAAACGTCCATCAGCGTGATCTGATCGCGCGGGCTCATCACGAATTCGCCGTTCTGGCGAGCCGAGACGAGTTCCTCGACGAAGGAGCCGTCCGCGTTCAGTCCGGCCGAAGCCTGCGCGACGGTGTGCTTCTGCTCTTCCATGGCCGAGAGGTAGACGACCTCGCCCGACACATGACCGTCCACCACGCGGCGATACGGCGTTTCGATGAAGCCGTACTTGTTGACGCGGGCGAAGGTCGAGAGCGAGTTGATCAGACCGATGTTCGGGCCTTCCGGCGTTTCAATCGGGCAGATACGGCCATAGTGGGTCGGGTGAACGTCGCGGACTTCGAAGCCGGCGCGCTCACGGGTAAGACCACCCGGGCCCAAGGCCGAAACGCGGCGCTTGTGGGTGACTTCCGACAGCGGGTTGGTCTGGTCCATGAACTGCGAGAGCTGCGAGGAACCGAAGAACTCGCGAACGGCGGCCACGGCGGGCTTGGCGTTGATGAGATCGTTCGGCATGACCGTCGACACGTCGACAGACGACATGCGCTCCTTCACGGCGCGCTCCATGCGGAGCAGGCCGACGCGGTACTGGTTTTCCAGCAGCTCGCCCACCGAACGCACGCGGCGGTTGCCGAGGTTGTCGATGTCGTCGATTTCGCCCTTGCCGTCCTTGAGGCCGACCAGTTCCTTTACGACCGCGAGAATGTCGTCGGTGCGCAGGGTGGTGACAGTATCCTCGACTTCGAGGCCGAGACGCATGTTCAGCTTGACGCGGCCCACGGCCGAGAGGTCGTAGCGATCGGCGTCGAAGAACAGGCCGGCGAAGAGAGCTTCGGCGGTTTCCTTCGTCGGCGGTTCGCCCGGACGCATGACCTTGTAGATCGCTTCCAGACCCATGTCGCGGTTTTCGGCCTTGTCGGCCTTCATCGTGTTGCGGATCCAGGGACCCGTGTTCACGTCGTCAATGTCGAGCAGGTCGATCTGGTCGATGCCCGCGCGGTCGAGCGCTTCGAGGTTCTCCGGCGACACTTCGTCACCGGCCTCGATGTAGATGCGGCCGGTCGACTCGTCGATCAGGTCCTTGGCCGAATAGCGGCCGAAGATTTCCTCGGTCGGGATGAGGAGTTCCTCAAGACCGTCCTTCTGCGCCTTGTTGGCGGCACGCGGGCTGATCTTCTGGCCGGCCGCGAACACGACTTCGCCCGACTTGGCGTCGACGATGTCGAAGGCGGGCTTGGCGCCGCGCCATGCTTCGGGCTGGTAAGGCAGCTGCCAGCCGCCCGAGCCACGCTTCCAGGTCACGGTCTGGTAGAAATAGTCGAGGATCTGCTCGCTATCGAGGCCGAGGCTGTAAAGCAGCGCGGTGACCGGCAGCTTGCGCTTGCGGTCGATACGCACGTTCACGATGTCCTTGGCGTCGAACTCGAAGTCGAGCCACGAACCACGGTAGGGGATCACGCGGGCAGCGAAGAGGAACTTGCCCGAGGAGTGGGTCTTGCCGCGGTCATGGTCGAACAGGACGCCCGGCGAACGGTGCATCTGCGAGACGATGACGCGCTCGGTGCCGTTGATGAAGAAGGTGCCGTTTTCCGTCATCAGGGGCATGTCGCCCATGTAGACGTCCTGCTCCTTGATATCGAGGACCGAGCGGGTCTCGGTCTCGGCGTCCACTTCGAACACGATGAGGCGCAGCGTGACCTTCATCGGGGCCGCATAAGTGATGCCGCGCTGGCGGCACTCGGTCACGTCGTACTTCGGCTCTTCCAGCTCGTAGTGGACGAAGTCGAGTTCGCTGGTGCCGGCGAAGTCGCGGATCGGGAAGACCGAACGCAGGGTCTTTTCGAGGCCCGAGACGTAGCCCGTCGCCGGGTTCGAGCGCAGGAACTGTTCGTAGCTCTCGCGCTGGACCTCGATGAGGTTCGGCATCTGGACGACTTCGTGGATGTCGCCAAAGATCTTGCGGATCCGCTTCTTGACGGAGCGGCGGTTATCGACGGGCTTGGTGGCCATGACCTGGTCTTTGCCTCTTCGCTTCTGAGGGCCGATTCGAAAGGACCGGCCCGAGTAATTTCGTCTTCGCGAGGACGTCTTGTCCGCTTATCCGAAACACCAAAAGGCCGCACGGCACGCGCGGAAACCCTGAGGTTTTACCGATGCGGCCAGCAGCCTTCTGCGTCAGATGAACTCGTTCCGCTTCCTTCCCGGGCATGTCCCCGCGCATGGACATGCCTTGCTCGAAGCGATCGAGCTAGGGCGTCATATAGGAGTGCGGGACCATGGTGTCAAACCCCGCCTCGCCCCGAAAACAGATGACGGGCCGACAAGGCCATTGCCGCAACCAATCAAGGCAGCGGCGACAGGTGCCAAAATCGTGAACGCCAAATGAACAACGCGTTTTCCTTTTGAAATGTTATTTATTAGGAAAAAATCATGCATGAGTATCAGCGCACACAACCCAGCAATTCGTCGTCCTATTTGCTTCGTTTCGCCGCGAATTCACAAGTTGTCGGGTAACTTCGTCGCATTTCCCGCATTGGACATGCATGGAAAAAGCTCACGCCCCCCGCTCGCATGTCGCGCTTACGGCGATTGCCGCCGTCCTCGCGTTCACTTCCGCCCCTGCCTTCGCGCAGGAAGCGGTATCACCGCCACTGCGACGCAGCCGCTCCGACAATTGCCGTGCCGGCGGAGCCAGCGCCCCCGCCGTCCGCCGTACCTTCGGCCGTGACGACGCTTGTCCTGCCGGATCTGGGCTCGGAACCGGCGGCAGACACCCCCGCTCCGCCGGCCGTAGAGGCGGCCACGCCAGTCCCTGTCGCCGCTGTTCCTGTCGCCGCCCCGGCTGAACAGGCGGCCCCGGCTCGCGAGCCGACAACCAGACAGGCCCGCACGACGAGCGCCGCCACCGCAGTCACCCGTTCGCCGCCCGAACCCACCCGCGTTCCCACCGCATCCGATGCCGGAACCGCGCGGGACGGCGCCCTGGCACAAGGGGACGCGGCGCCGGCTCCGGCCACGAGAGGCGATGTCCCGGCCACTCCTCCGCCCGCAGCCGCGCCGCAAGCCGCGAATGACAGCCCCGCCTCGGATCGCCTGCCGGTGGAAGGCATCGTCGGTCTGCTCGCCGCGCTCGGCGTGGCCGGCGCCGGGATCGCGCTCATGACCCTGCGCCGCAGGCAGGACCGGATCGAGCCGGACTACGCCAGCCCCGACTACACCAGCCCGGACTACGCCGACGAGATCGAGGCCTATCCCGCCACGGCAGTGCATCCGCGAGGCGCGGAGATTGCGCCGCCCGCCGCCACCGCCATCCCCGCCGCGCAAGGCCCGGTTCCGCTTGGCGAGGACCGTCAGGCCCTGCTCGAAACCATGGTGGCCGCGCCGCCCGACGCCGCAAACCCGTTCACCTCGCACAAGGCCCGGATGCGCCGCGCGCGGCTGATCCTGCAACACCGCGAGCACCTGCAGACCCAGGGCAAGCCTTTCGACTGGCGCACCTACAGGCCCACGACCAAGCCCTCCCCACCCTCCAGGGCCGAACAACAAGAACCGGTCGACGCCTGACGCCGACTCCGCCGTAACCCCTGCGCGGCGGACCGGTCCCAATGCGGGGCGATTCCCTCGGGAGTCGCCCCGCTTTTCCGTGTCTCCGCCAGCAGCGCCGCCCAGCCTTGCCCCGCAAGCGGTCGCGGAAGACGGATTTCTCGAAATACAATCAGTCACATATTGTTTTTCGATATTACCGATTGACGATAAGGCGAATCGCGCTTATTGAATATCGATATCAAGCATATCGGAGAACGAACATGACCCTCTCGAACACCTCATCGGCTTCACGCCCTCTCGCCGTTGTCTTGGCCGCGGTCCTCATGGCCGCCTTCTGGCTTCCCACCGTTTCCACGCCCGCCGAAGCCGCCGCCACCGCCGGAAACGACGTGATCGTGCTCGCGGCGCCGATCACCCCGGCGCTGATGTAATTTCGCGAACCACAGAACGAACAACCAGGGGGACCCGGACAATGCCTTCCACCATGAACTCGATCACCCGCGATCCGCTGCTCGCCATCGCCAAGGGCCTGCTGTGGTTCCTGATGGCCACGATGGCCATCGCCGTCGCCGCCTGCCTCGTGGCCATCCCGCTGCTGCTGTTCTTCCAGAACGACATCTCGGTCGAACTTGCGCGGGAGATGCCGCTCGTCACGCCGCAGTTCTTCTGGGCGGTCAGCGGTATCCTGGTCTTTGCCGCGATCCTGTGCGGCGTCCTGTTCCGGATCTTCCAGTTGCTCAAGCGCATCGTCGGCACCGTGGGCGAGGGCGACCCCTTCGTGCCGGACAATGCCCAGCGGCTCACGCAGATGGCATGGCTCAGCCTCGTGGTGCAGCTCATCGGCCTGCCGCTTTCCGGGCTCGGCGCGTGGGTCAACCGGATCGGCGAAGGCCATACCGATCTCGAGGGCATGGGCGGAATCTCGGGCAACGGCCTGCTGCTGATGCTGATCCTGTTCATTCTGGCTCGCGTGTTCCGCAAGGGCTCGGAAATGCGCGCCGAACTGGAAGGGACCGTATGATGGCCGAAGACGGCAACGAAGGAGGCAATATCGTGGTCAAGCTCGACGACCTGCTCTACGCCCGCCGCATGACGCTGACCGAACTGGCGGAACGCATCGGCATCACCCTGGCCAACCTCTCGATCCTCAAGACCGGCAAGGCCAAGGCGATCCGCTTCTCCACGCTGGAGGCGATCTGCCGGGAACTGGACTGCCAGCCTGGCGACCTGCTGGGATATGGCGCGCCGGAAACGCCGGAACCGGAAGCCCAGCCGGACTGACCCAGCCGGACTGACCCTGCAAACCGAGATTACTTGACTCCGGGCGCGCTTTCCTTCAGAGGCGCGCTCGAACCGTTGGGCCCCGGCCCATCGTTCATCCGTCCGAGACAGTTGGTGCCCTCGATCTGCGAGAGCTTAATTTCCAGCCTAGACGGGGAACAGGAAATTTTCCGGCCCTCGCTCCTTTTCGAAGCGTGGTGCCATATTCGGGCTTCGGCACGAAGAACTCCTTCCCCATCGCAAACGGACCCGCCCGAAGTGCATCAGCGCTTCGGACAAACGTAGCCGGCCGTGCGGGATGCAAGTCCCAAGCGGTCACATGTGAAGGAGTAAGGCATGGATCGTTCGCAGAAAGCCGATTCGGTCGCCACTCTCAACGCGGTCTTCAACGAGGTCGGCGTGGTGGTCATCACCCGCAACCTCGGCATGTCGGTGGCTCAGTCCACCGCCCTGCGCGGCAAGATTCGTGATGCGGGCGCGACTTACAAGGTTGCGAAGAACAGTCTTGCCAAGCTTGCCATCGCGGACACCGACTATGTCGGTATCGGCGACTTCCTCAACGGCCCGACGGCTATCGCGACTTCGGTCGACCCCGTCGCGGCTGCCAAGGCCGTCGTCGAATTCGCCAAGACGACCGACAAGATCGAGATCGTCGGCGGCGCGATGGGTTCGCAGGTTCTGAACGCCGATGGTGTCAAGGCTCTCGCCTCGATGCCCTCGCTCGACGAACTGCGCGCCAAGCTCATCGGCCTCGTTCAGCTCCGGCGACCAAGATCGCCCAGCTTCAGACCGCTCCGGCGGCCAAGCTGGCGCGCGTCTTCGCTGCCTACGCCGACAAGGCTGCTTGAGCTCAAGCCCCGAGCGATTTTTCGTAAGATCGCGAAGGGCCAAGCCTAAGCAATTCTATTCGTTTCGATTTATCCCGGTGGATCGCATCCTGCACCCCGGGACCACAGATCAGGAGTTATTATCATGGCCGATATCGCCAAGCTTGTTGAAGAACTGTCGCAGCTGACCGTCCTCGAGGCCGCTGACCTCGCCAAGGCTCTCGAAAAAGCATGGGGCGTTTCCGCCGCTGCTGCCGTTGCCGTGGCTGCTGCCCCGGCCGGCGAAGCCGCTGCCGCTGAAGAGCAGACCGAATTCGACGTCATCCTCACCGGCGACGGTGGCAAGAAGATCCAGGTCATCAAGGAAGTCCGCGCCATCACCGGTCTGGGCCTCGCTGAAGCCAAGGCTCTCGTTGAAGGCGCTCCCAAGGCCGTCAAGGAAGGCGTCAACAAGGCTGAAGCCGAAGACATCAAGAAGAAGATCGAAGAAGCCGGCGGCACCGTCGAGCTCAAGTAATCTTCTTCTCGGGTTCTTCCGAGCAGAAAAAGGAAGGGCGGCCTCTCGGGGCCGCCCTTTTTTTGTCCTGTCCGGGCTGGCGAAGGGGCCGGTACGGCGCCTTCCGGTATGCTCAGCCGGCCTCGGCCACCAGCGCCTCGTAATCGAGGATCGTCACCTCCCGGCGGGAAGGCAGGTCGATCACGCGGTCGTTCTTGAGCCGGGTGAACTGGCGGCTCACCGTCTCGATGGTCAGGCCGAGCACGTCGGCGATCTGCTGGCGGGAGAACGGCAGCGTCACGCGGCGCTGGCCCGGTTCTTCGAAGTTCCACGTGCAACCCGGCACCTCGAGCCGCTCCGCCATCTCGATCAGGAAGCTCGCCAGCTTTTCGGAGGCGGACTTGCGACCCAGCAGCAGCATCCAGCGGCGCGTGCGGTCAAGCTCGGCCAGCGTACGCTCCAGCAGCTTGTGCTCCAGCGCCGGATGTTCGCGCGCAAAGGCATCGAAATCGCGGCGGGAGAACACGCAGACCTTCGCCTCGGTCAGCGCCGTGGCCCCGTGGCCGCTGGTGCCGCCGAAGGGCCGGCCGATGAAGTCGGACGGATAGACCACGCCGACGATCTGCTCCCGCCCGTCCTCGGTGTTGGTGGACAGCTTGAGCACGCCGTCGATCACGTTCGCGACGAGAACCGAATCCTCGCCTTCCCAGATCAGCGATTCGCCGGGCTGGATCGTGCGGGTGCGCCCGATGGCGTTGAGCGCTTCGAGCTCCTTCGCATCGAGGGATGAACAGATCGCCCGGTTCCGAACGACACACAGGTCACAGTTGGACATGGCCCTGCGATAACAGCCACTTCCCCGTGCCTCAAGTGCAGGCGCACCCGCGCGATGATGGCCTGCACCGTTTCAGGTAACGGCCGGCTCCAGCAGGCGCATGGTGCCGGCATCGGCGTCGATTTCCACCGGCAGGCCTACCGGCACGCTGACCTGCGCGGCGATGTGGCCGATCTGGAGCCCCTGGAAGGCAGGCACCCGAAGCCCGGAGAACTGGCGGTCGAGCACTTCGTAGATCGTGAAATTGGAATAGCCGCCATCCGGGTTCTGGCAGCCGGTGCACTGGCCGACGACCACGCCCGCCACTTTGTCGAACATCCCCGCCAGGGAGAGCTGGGTGAGCATGCGGTCGATCCGGTACTCGGATTCGTTGGTGTCCTCGATGAACAGCACCGCGCCGGTGAAGTCGGGCAGGTAGGGCGTGCCCACCAGCGCCGAAAGCACGGTGAGGTTGCCGCCCAGCAGCCGCCCCCGTGCCTTGCCGCCGTGGAACGTGCGCAGATCCTTGCCCCGCCCCGCGAGGTTCGCGCCCGCGCCCTGCGGCACCTGCCAGGTCGGCGTGGCCCCTTCGAAAGCCAGCGCATGGAACGATTCCCAGGCCGCAGGCGGCCAGGAGGCGGCAGCATTGGGGCCGTGGATCGAAGCCACGCCGGTTCGCGCGGCGAAAGCGAGATGCAGGGCGGTATTGTCGCTGAAGCCCGCGAACAGCTTGGGACTGGCGGCGATCCGGTCAAAATCGAGCAGCGGCAGGAGCCGGGCACACCCCCAGCCGCCCGCGACCGACATGATTCCCCGCACCTTGGGATCGGCGAACATGGCCATGAGATCGCCCGCCCGCGCCGCGTCGGACCCCGCAAGGTAGCCTTCCCGCTCAAGCACATGCGGCGCCGCCTTCGGCTCCAGCCCCATGGCGCGCACGGTGCTCATGATCGAATCGAGCCCGAACCGGTCCCCCACGAACCGCGCCGGAGCGACGAGGCCCAGCACGTCGCCCTCGCGCAGGCGCGGCGGTTTCACCAGCTTGCGCAGGGGCGCGGAAATCGCCGGAAGCGCGGGAAATGCGGCAACGGCCGCCGCCGCGCCAAGGCCCGCCAGAGCGGAGCGCCGCGTAAGTTTCTGGTTCGACATGAATCCAGGCTAGGCGAGCGCAAGGCTTGCGTGCAACCGTATCTTACTTAAATCCTTATATCTCGACGCCGCGCCTCCCAGCGGCCATGGAATGCAGATGACCGAAAAAGAAGACAAGAAAGTCACCAACCGCCGCTTCTACAAGGCGGAGCAGGAAGCCACCTTCGCCGATGCGCAGGAAGGCACCATCCAGACCCAGAACCCGGCCTACCGCCTCGCCTTCCAGGACACCGAGTTCCTGCTGCGCGACGAACTGCGCCCGGTTCGCTTCCAGCTCGAACTGCTCAAGACCGAGATGCTGCTGGAAGAAGCCAATATCGGCTCGACCATGGTGATGTACGGCTCCGCCCGCATCCCCTCGCCCGACCAGTGCGACGAAGTGCTTGCCCGCGCCAAGACCGATCAGGAAAAGAAGGTCGCCGAACGCCTCGTCGCCAAGGCGAAGTACTACGAGGAAGCCCGCAAGCTTGCCCGCCTCGCCAGCCAGTGCTCGGTGGTGGAAAAGGGCATGCGCCAGTTCGTGGTCTGCTCGGGCGGCGGCCCCTCGATCATGGAAGCGGCCAACCGCGGCGCGCGCGAAGTGGGCGCGGAGACGCTGGGCCTCAACATCGTGCTCCCGCACGAGCAGGCGCCCAATCCCTACGTGACGCCGCGCCTGTCCTTCCAGTTCCACTACTTCGCGCTGCGCAAGATGCACTTCCTGCTGCGCGCCCGCGCGGTGGCGGTGTTCCCCGGCGGCTTCGGCACGTTCGACGAGTTCTTCGAACTGCTGACCCTGATCCAGACCGGCAAGATGAAGCCGCTGCCGATCCTGCTCTACGGCCGGGAGTTCTGGGAACGCGTCGTCAACTTCGAGGCGCTGGCCGAGGAAGGCGTGATCAATGCCGCCGACCTCAAGCTGTTCCACTGGTGCGAAACCGCCGACGAAGGCTGGAACGTGGTCCAGAAGTTCTACGATCTGGACTGCTGCTGAAGCATCCGGCGGGCAGCCCCCCGGGTCTGCCCGCTACCCCCTGACGTGATGCCCGAGCGGGCCGTGCCCTGCACCGAAACCGGGGGCATTGAGCAGGGCGGCGCGCACATAGTCGCGGGCGCTGACGATCGCCGCTTCCAGCCCTGCCCCCTGCCCCATGAAGGTCGCGATGGCGCTGGAAAAGGTGCAGCCGGTGCCGTGCGTATGGCGCGTCTCGATGCGCGATGCCGTCCACGAAAGCGGCAGTTCGCCGGGCCGCAGCAGCCTGTCCTCCACGATCGGACCTTCGGCATCGCCGCCCTTGGCGATATAGGACACGCCCCGCGCAGCCATCGCCCTGTCACCGCCCAGCGCCGCCAGTTCGGGCACGTTCGGCGTGGTCAGCGTGGCCAGCGCCATGAGCCGCTCGAACGCCTCGATCGTGGCCGCATCGGCAAGAACGGAGCCGCTCGTCGAGATCATCACCGGATCGAATACCACCGGCACGTTCAGCGCTTCCAGCCGCTCCGCCACGACATGGGCGATCTCGGGGCTGCCGAGCATGCCGACCTTCACTGCATCCACGCCGATGTCGCCAAGGCAGGCGTCGATCTGCGCCGCCACCATCTCGGGCGAGAGCGCCACCACGTCCGTCACCCCGCAGGTATTCTGCGCGGTGATCGCGGTGATCGCGGTCATGGCATAGCCGCCGAGCATCACGATGGTCTTGATATCGGCCTGGATACCGGCACCGCCGGAACTGTCGGAACCGGCGATGGAGAGAATGCGGGGCGGTGTGATCATGGCGCTCCCTTGCCGCCTGGCGGGAGCGGTGTCGAGAGAAGAGAAAGGGCGCAGTCGCGGGGGATGCTCCCCTGCCTTTCCTTTTCTACCCCTTGAACCTGCGCTCCTTCGAAGGCGGCGCGGAATCGAAGTGCCGCTTCGCCCGCGTCGGCCGGTCGAGCAGTTCGCCGCCGCAATTGGGGCAAAGCTCGTCGAGATCGTCCGCGCATTCCGCGCAGTAAGTGCATTCGAAGCTGCAGATGAACGCGCCGGGGGCATCGGCCGGAAGGTCGGTGCCGCAGCGTTCGCAGTCAGGGCGCATTTCAAGCATTCAAGATCTCCCGCTCATCCCGAGCTTGTCGAAGGGTCAGGCGGCGGCCTTTTCCACCGCGGCGCAGATAGCGGCCACGGCGGCCTCCACTTGCCCGGCATCGTCGCCTTCCGCCATCACGCGAATCAGCGGCTCGGTGCCCGAGGCGCGGATGACAAGCGCCCGCTGCCGTTGAGCGAGGCTTCGGCATCGGCGATCGCGCTCTTCACGCTGGCGGCTTCCAGCGGCTGCGCCCGAGAAGCGCACATTGCGCAGAAGCTGCGGCACCGGGTCGAACAGGTGGAGCAGTTCGCTCGCCCGCTTGCCCGACTGGACTAGCGCGGCCAACACCTGGAGCGCGGCCACGGTGCCATCGCCCGTGGTGGCGTGATCGAGCAGGATCATGTGGCCCGACTGTTCGCCGCCCAGGTTGAAACCACCCGCGCGCATGCGTTCGAGGACGTGGCGGTCGCCCACCTTGGTGCGTTCGAGGGTCAGCCCCTGCCCTTGCAGATAGCGTTCGAGGCCGAGGTTCGACATGACGGTTGCCACCACGCCGCCGCCGCGCAGGGCGCCGCGCGCGGCCAGCTGGGTGCCGATCAGCGCCATGATCTGGTCGCCGTCCACGGTCTTGCCCTTCTCGTCCACCACGATCAGGCGGTCGGCGTCGCCATCGAGCGCGATGCCGATATCGGCGCCCGAAGAGACCACGGTTTCCTGAAGCAGTTCGACATGGGTGGAACCGCACTTGGCGTTGATGTTGCGGCCATTGGGCGTCACGCCCACGGCGACCACTTCGGCGCCCAGTTCCCAGAACGCCGACGGGGCGACCTGATAGGCCGCGCCGTTTGCGCAATCGACCGCGATCTTCAGCCCGTCCAACCGCACGGCCTCCGGCAGCGAGCGCTTGACCGCGTGGATGTAGCGGCCGCGCGCATCGTCGATACGGCGGGCCCGGCCGATGTCTTCCGATGCGGCGAGCGGGATTTCCTGACCGAGCATGGCCTCGATCGCCAGTTCGTCCTCGTCGGAAAGCTTGAAGCCGTCCGGGCCGAACAGCTTGATGCCGTTGTCCTCGTAAGGGTTATGGCTGGCCGAGATCATCACGCCCACATCGGCGCGCAGTTCACGGGTGAGCAGGGCGACCGCCGGGGTCGGCATCGGCCCCAGCAGGACCACGTCCATGCCCACGCTGGTAAAGCCCGCGACCATCGCGTTTTCCAGCATGTAGCCGGAAAGGCGCGTGTCCTTGCCGATCACCACGCGGTGCCGGTGCGTGCCGCGCAGGAACCGGGTGCCGGCCGCCTGGCCGACCTTCATGGCAATGGCGGCGGTCATCGCGCCGTGGTTGGTGCGACCGCGGATACCGTCGGTGCCGAAGAACTGTCTGCTCATGACCTGCCCCTTGGAGACTCTTTCGTTAACGCCGAATGACGTGCGCACCCCGGCCTTCGCCGCTCCCTCAAGCGCGCTCTGTAACCGCAGCGAGGGCAAATTGCCATCGGGCGCGCCGCCGCTTATGAGAAAGCAAGACTTCAGGCCGCATTTTCCCAGGAGCCCGATGACTTCCCCGAACCCCACGCCACCTCGAACGGGCACCTCCCGCATTCCCGAGATTCGGGTGCCCGGAATGCTGACGCTGGCCGGCCTCGTCGCCGGACTGGTGCTGGGGCTGGTTCTGGCAGGCGATCCGCGCGCGCGCCGGTGCTCGGGATCGCCGGGCCGATCGGCACGCTCTGGCTGCAGGGCCTGCAGATGACGATCCTGCCGCTGGTCGCGGGGCTGCTGTTCAGCGGCATCGTGGAAACCATCGCCGCCGCGCAGGCAGGCGCCCTGGCGCGGCGGGCGCTGGGCATGATCGTGGGCTTCCTTGCCTTCAGCGCCGTGCTGGGCGCGGTGGCCATGCCGCTGCTGCTGGACCTGTTCCCGATTCCCTCCGGCGTGCGGTTCGCCCACGGCGAGGAACCCGCCAAAGTGCCCGGCATCGCCGATTTCCTGTCCTCCCTTATGCCGGAGAACGTGGTCTCCGCCGCCGCGGCCGACGCCATGCTGCCGGTGATCGTCTTCGTCACGCTCTTCGCCATCGCCTCCACCAGACTGGCCGAGGAGCCGCGCCGCGCGCTGGCGGTGCTGTTCGAAGGCGTGGCGGGCGCGATGATGGTGGTGATCGGCTGGGTGCTCGCGCTGGCGCCGATCGGCGTCTTCGCGCTGGGCTTCGGGCTCGGCGTGAGAAGCGGCGGCGCGGCGCTGGGGGCGCTGGCGCATTACATCGTGCTGGTGGTGGCGGTGGGCGCCGTGGTGCTACCGGCAGGCTACCTGATCGCGGTCTTCGGCGGACGGCGCCGCCTGCCTGCTTTCGCCGCTGCCGTGCTGCCCGCGCAAGTCGTGGCGATCTCCACCCAGTCCTCCATGGCAACCCTGCCGGCCATGCTCGCCGCCAGCCGCAAGCTGGGGGTTTCCGGCACGACGGCGGAGTTCGTCCTGCCCCTTGCCGTAACCCTGTTCCGCGCGACCGGACCGGCGATGAACATGGCCGTGGCGGTCTATGCCGCGAAGCTGGCGGGCATGGAGCTGACCACCGGGGCGCTGGCGGCAGGCGCGCTTGTCGCTTTCGTCACGACGTTCGGCACCGTCTCGCTGCCGGGCACGATCAGCTTCGTCTCGACCATCGGGCCGATCGCGGCCGCCATGGGCGTGCCGCTCTGGCCGCTGGGCGTGCTGGTGGCGGTGGAAGTCCTGCCCGACCTGATGCGAACCCTCGGCAATGTGACGATGGACGTGGCCATAACCACGGCGGCCGACCGCAATGCCCCGGCGCAGGAGCGCGAAGCGGCCCCGGAAACGCTGCACTGAACGACAGAGGCGCTCAGGCCTCCAGCTCGATGTCCCAGTAGAGCCAGTCGCGCCAGGTTTCGTGGAGATAGTTAGGCGGGAAGGCCCGGCCGCGTTCGAGGAGTTGCCAGCTCGTCGGCCGGATCGGCGCCACCAGCGGCGGCATGTTCGCCTGCTTCGGCGTGCGGCCACCCTTCCTGAGATTGCACGGCGCGCAGGCGGTGAGGATGTTTTCCCAGCTCGTCCGCCCGCCGAGGCGGCGCGGGACCACGTGATCGAACGTAAGGTGCTGGGGAGAGCCGCAATACTGGCAGCTGAAGCGATCGCGCAGGAACAGGTTGAAGCGGGTGAAAGCGGGAAATTCGGACGGCTTCACATATTGGCGAAGCGCGATGACCGAGGGGATCTGCATCGACCAGCTGGGGCTGTGGACCACCCGGTCGTAGCTGGAGATGATGTCCACCCTTTCCAGGACGATCGCCTTGATCGCGGTCTGCCAGGGCCAGAGACTGAGGGGGTAGTAGGAAAGCGGCGTGTAGTCCGCATTGAGCACCAGGGCAGGACAGTCGGAAAGACTTCGGGAGGGGTCATCCTCCGCGCTGCGGAACCGGGCCGCGCGCTCGATCAGCTCCGACTTGAGCATGGCCTCCTGTCGCAGGCCCTGATTGCGGTTTCATGGCAACGCATGTTTTTCTTTGCAGCATCTACGCGAGTCGCCGTCAAGCCGGGACCGGGGTGGCCCCATACAACAATCCACAGGTTCACCACAAGAATTCCACAAGCACCCCACAGGCGCTCCACACCCTGAAGACAGGATATACCGATTTTATCCACGCCCTTACCCCCACGCCGGGCGCGAGATGACGGCCGCCGGCGCGGGCTTTTCCGCAAGAGCGGGCGCGGCGTACCGGGTTCGGGCCTCCGAAGGCTTCCCCGGACGGCTTCCTCCATGCCCTCTTTGCGACAAACGGCGGCGCGGCTAGGACGCGGGCGAGATGATCCGCACCCGCTTCGCCCCCAGCCCCAACGGCCCGCTGCACCTCGGCCATGCCTTTGCGGCAGTGACGGCGCACGACCTTGCCCGCACGCGCGGCGGCGAATTCCTGCTGCGGATCGAGGATATCGACGGCGAACGCAGCCGCCCGCAGTTCGTCGAGGAATTCTTTCGCGACCTCGAATGGCTCGGTCTCGCCTGGGATGGGGAGGCGCGCTTCCAGTCGCACCGGCTGGCGCGATACACGCAGGCCGGGGAGCGGCTGAAGGCCATGGGCCTGCTCTATCCCTGCCGCTGCACCCGCGCCGAAATCGCCGCTGCCGCCACGCGGATGGGGCCTGACGGTCCGGTCTATCCCGGAACCTGCCGCCACCGGCAGGCCAAGGCGGAAGGCGCGGCCTGGCGGCTGGACGTGGCCCGCGCGCTGGAGATCGCCGGCCCGCTCGAATGGACCGACGAACAGGCCGGCACCCTGCCCGCCACGCCGGAGATATTCGGGGACGTGGTGCTGCTGAGGAAGGATCTTCCCGCCAGCTACCACCTCGCCGCCACGCTGGACGATGCGGCGGACGGCATCACGCTCGTCACGCGCGGGATGGACCTGTTCCCGGCAAGCCACGTGCACCGGCTGCTGCAGGCCCTGCTCGGCCTGCCCGTGCCGGTCTGGCATCATCACCCCCTGCTGGTGGAATCCGATGGTCGCAAGCTGGCCAAGCGGCGCGGATCGCCCTCGCTCGGCGACCGGCGCCGCGCGGGAGGGGATGGCAAGGCCATCGCCGAGGCGCTTCGCCGGCGCCAGTTCCCTGCTGGCATTTCGCTTTCGGCGGGCGTAGACCATCCGGCATGAGCACCATTCTCATCCCCATCATCATCCTGCTGATGATCATGGTCGTCGTCACCCTCGTGCGCGGCATCGTCGCCTTCATGCAGGGCGCCAAGGAAGACCTAAACCGCGATCCCGCCGCAACCGGGCCCTCCGCGAACCAGCTTCTCCAGAACAAGATGATGTTCAACCGCATCAAGTACCAGGCGGCGGCGGTGCTGGTCTGCGCCATCCTGCTGGCAATGGCCCGCTGACCTTTTCGATGAGCATGGCGGCAGCGCCGCCAAAAATTCGCCCCCGGCGGATTCTCGAAGGACTCTCACTTGGTAAAGCTCAACAAGATCTACACCCGCACGGGTGACGACGGCACCACGGGCCTCGTCGACGGTTCGCGGCTGCCCAAGCACGCCGCCCGCATGGAGGCGATCGGCGCGGTGGACGAGGCGAACTGCGCCATCGGCCTGGCCGTCTGCGCGCTGGGCGAAACCCCGCATGCCGCGATCCTCACGCGTATCCAGAACGACCTGTTCGACCTTGGCGCCGACCTCGCGACCCCCGGGGACGATTTCGCGCCCGGCGAGATGACCCTGCGAGTCGTGCCCTCGCAAGTCACCTGGCTCGAAGGAGAGATCGACGCGATCAACGCCCATCTCCAGCCGCTCAGGAGCTTCATCCTGCCCGGCGGCAGCGAAGCCGCCGCCCGCGTCCACATCGCCCGCGCCTCCGCCCGCAAGGCGGAGCGTGCCGCCGTCGCCATGGCCGCCGAAGTACCTGCCAATCCGGCCGCGCTCGGCTATCTCAACCGGCTCAGCGACTATCTCTTCGTCCTCGCCCGGGCGGTGAATGCCAATGGGGCCGACGACGTCCTATGGGTGCCGGGCCAGAACCGCTAGACACCTTTTCCGTCACCGGATCAGCAGAGGAGTTTGGCAGTGCGTAAAGTCGGAATCATCGGCGCGGGCATCATGGGCTCGGGCATCGCCCAGACCGTGGCCGGAAAGGGCATGGACGTGATCCTGTCCGATATCTCGATCGAAAACGCCGAGAAGGGCAAGGCCGGCATCGCCAGGGGCCTCGCCCGGCTGGTGGCCAAGGAAAAGATCGCCCAGGCCGACGTCGACGCGCTGCTGCCCCGCATCGCCACGGCGGGCGATTATTCCGCCATGGGCGACTGCGACCTCATCATCGAGGCCGCGACCGAGCGGGAGGATATTAAGCTGAAGATCTTCGCCGCCGTGGGCGAAGTTCTGGGCGCCGATGCCATCCTCGCCTCCAACACCAGTTCGATCCCGATCACCCGCATGGCCGCCGCCTCGCCCGACGCCGCGCGGTTCTGCGGGTTGCACTTCTTCAACCCGGTGCCGGTCATGGGCCTGGTGGAAGTGATCCCCGGCCTTGCCACCTCGCCGGAAACCACCGCGCGCATGAAGGCCTTCGGCGAAGCGCTCGGCAAGACCGTGGTGCTGGCGGGCGACGCGCCGGGCTTCGTGGTCAACCGCATCCTCTGCCCGCTGCTCAACGAGGCGATCTTCGTGCTGGGCGAAGGGCTGGCCTCGGTCGAGGATATCGACGCGGGCATGCGGCTTGGCGCCAATCACCCGATGGGCCCACTGACGCTGGCGGATTTCGTGGGCCTCGATACCCTTTACGAGATCATGAAGGTGTTCCTGGCGACCACCGGCGATCCCAAGTACCGCCCTGCCCCGCTGCTGCAGAAGTATGTCGAGGCCGGCTGGTACGGCCGCAAGACGGGCCGCGGCTTCTACGATTATTCGGGCGAGGTTCCCGTTCCCACGCGCTGAACCGGCGATCCCGGAGCGAAGGGGGCGGCAGCGCTGTCCCCATACTGGCGTCTCATTCCACCTTGCTCAGGCGGCGCGGCCGAAATTGTCCACGCCGCCTGAGGAACCGGCCACTCCGCCTGACCGTTACTTCGGCAAAGGAGACCCGAGATGAGCGAACGCCCCGACGACCGCGCCCCCGAAACGGTCAACCCCGAGCAGGAAGACGAAGACACCCAGGCCCAGACCTTCGCCGAGGAGGCGCAAGGTCGCGGCTCTGAAAGCTTCGGGCTGGAAGACAGCGAGAAAGTGAAGGGCGGCATCGCCGACGAGGACGACATCGAGGATCTCGTCGATCACATGAAGCAGATGGATTCGAGCGGCGTGATCGACATGTCCGCCTATCGCGGCGAAGAGACGATGGATGATCTCGAAGACCGCTACGGCAAGGAAAACGCCGCCGACGAGGATTTCGCGGACGACGATAGCTGACTAGCCGGGCCCAGCGTCCCTGGCCCAGGGGTTCTTGTGCGAGGGCTTCGCGGCGGCTTTGGCCGCAGTGTCGCCCTGCCCCTGATCGTCGGGCGACGGCACCGAGCAATAGGCGGTCAGCAGGACACTGGCCGACCAGAACAGCGCCTGCCAGCGGCTCTTGAACACATTCCTGATCTTGGGCCCGAACATGCGCGCAGGCTAGCGCAGGCTGGTTAAGACTCCGTGCCTGCCTCTCGCTTGAGATCGTAGAGGATTTCCAGCGCATCGCGCGGGCTCAGGGCATCGATATCCATGTCGCGCAGCTTGTCGCGCAGGGCGTCGCACTGTTCCTCGTGCGCGTCCTGCGCCGCGGCGAACAGGGGCAGGTCGCCAAGCCCCGCCGCGAGGCCGCCGGTTTCCGCGCGGCCCTTCTCCAGCTTTTCCAGCACCGACTTGGCCCTGCTGATGACCTTGGGCGGCACCCCGGCAAGGCGCGCCACGGCAAGGCCGTAGCTGCGATCCGCCGGACCTTCGGCCAGTTCGTGCAGCAGCACCAGATCGCCCTTCCACTCCCGCGCGCGGACGTGATGCAGCGAAAGCGCCTCGCAGGTTTCGCCGAGCCGCGCCATCTCGTGATAGTGCGTCGCGAAGAGGCAGCGGCAACGGTTGGTTTCGTGAACGGCTTCCGCCACGGCCCAGGCCAGCGCAAGCCCGTCGTAAGTCGAAGTGCCGCGCCCCACTTCATCGAGGATGACGAAGCTGCGGTCGGTCGCCTGCGCGAGGATGGCGGCGGTCTCCACCATCTCGACCATGAAGGTCGAGCGCCCGCGCGCAAGATTGTCGGACGCACCAACGCGGCTGAACAGGCGGTCCACCATGCCGATCCGCGCCGATTTGGCCGGTACGAAACCGCCCGCCTGCGCCAGCAGCACGATCAGCGCGTTCTGGCGCAGGAAGGTGGACTTACCGCCCATGTTGGGGCCGCCGATCAGCCAGAGCCGGTCATGGCTGGCGAGCCGGCAGTCGTTGGCGACGAAGCGCTCGCCCTGCACTTTCAGCGCGGCCTCGACCACCGGATGGCGGCCGCCTTCGATGTCCAGCGAGATGCCGTCCACGACCACGGGCCGCGTCCATCCACCTTCGGCGGCGCGCTCGGCCTGTCCCGCCGCCACGTCGATACGGGCGAGCGCGGCGGCGGTGCGGGCGATGGCATGGCGCGCGGCCACGGCCTGCGCCACCAGTCCCTCGAAATGCGCTTCCTCGGCGGCGAGCGCATGGGCGCCCGCCTCGGTGATGCGGCTGGCTTCCTCATGCAGGGCCAGCGCATTGAAGCGCATGGCACCCGCCATGGTCTGGCGGTGCGAGAAGCCGCTGTCCGGCTCCAGCAGCTTGTCGGCATGGCGCTGCGGCACTTCGATGAAGTAGCCGAGCACGTTGTTGTGCTTGATCTTGAGCGCGGCCACGCCGGTCTGCTCGCGGTACTTCGCCTCCAGCGCGGCGATGGCGCGGCGGGCATTGCCCGAAGTGACGCGCAGTTCGTCAAGGGCGGCATCGTAGCCGCTGGCGATATAGCCGCCCTGTCCGCGCTCGGTCGGCGGGGTTTCCACCAGCGCCCGCCCGAAGTGATCGACCAGCGCCGCGTGCCCGCCGAGGTCCGGCATCAGCCGGTCCAGCAGCACCGGCAACCCTACCATGGGCGCCAGCCGCTCGCCGATCCGGCGCGCACCGGAAAGACCGTCGCGAAGCTGGCCCAGATCGCGCGGACTGCCACGGCCCGCCACCACGCGGCCCAGCGCGCGGCCAACGTCCGGCAGCGCCCGCAGCGCCGCGCGCATGTCTTCGCGCAGCAGGGCGTCGTCGTGCAGCCATTCGACCAGTTCCAGCCGCTCGGCAATCGCATGGCGATCGGTCAGCGGGGCGGAGAGGTCCTCGGCGAGCTGGCGCGCACCGGCGCCCGTCACGCAGCGGTCGATCGCCTCGACAAGGCTGCCCTTGCGGCCGCCTTGCGAGGATTCGAGGATTTCGAGACTGGCGCGCGTCGCCTCGTCCATCGCCAGCGCCGCGTCCCCGCTGCGCGCCTCGGGCGGCAGCAGCAGCGGCAGCTTGCCCCGGCCGACATGGTCGAGATAGGCGATCAGCCCGCCCGCCGCCGCCAGCATGGCGCGGGTGAACGTGCCAAAGCCGTCAAGCGTGGCGACGCCGTGGACCAGCTTCAGCCGCTCGTCCCCGCCATCGGAGGAGAACTCGTGGCCCGAACGCGGGATCGCGCCGTCGGGCGCCAGTTCCCAGCCTTCGGGCACGACCAGTTCGCGTGCCCCCAGCCGCGCCAGCGCCGCGCCCAGCCGGTCGGGCGGGCACTCTTCCAGTTCCATGCGCCCGGTGGAAATGTCGCAGGCCGCCACCCCCACCACGCCGCGCAGTTCGCAGGCCGCCGCCAGCACGTTGGCCCGGCGCGGTTCGAGCAGCGATTCCTCGGTCAGCGTGCCCGCGGTGACGAAGCGCACGATATCGCGCGTGACCAGAGCCTTGGAGCCGCCGCGCTTCTTCGCCTCGGCCGGGGTTTCGGTCTGCTCGGCTATCGCCACGCGGCAACCTGCCTTGATCAGGCGGGCAAGGTAGCCCTCCGCGGCATGGACCGGCACGCCGCACATCGGGATCGGCTGGCCGCCGTGCTCGCCCCGCGTGGTAAGTGCAATGTCGAGAACCTGGCTTGCGGTTTTCGCATCCTCGAAGAACAGCTCGAAGAAATCGCCCATTCGGTAGAACAACAGGCAATCCCCCGCCACCTCGCGCAAGGCAAGGTACTGGGCCATCATCGGGGTCGTGCCCGTCTTCTCCGGAATACCGCTCATGGCCCAGAGCGTTAGCCCTGTGGTTCCCCTGTTGTGAAGCGTGTCTGGCGTGCCTTTCCCCTATCGCGTGGCGAGAACATTCGTTAGGGCCGCTTCCAAATCGGGAGAAATCGCTTGTCCGACAAAGCCAAGATCCAGTTCACCGAGCGCGAAGCGCTGTTCTATCACAACACGATCCGCCCCGGTAAGATCGAGATCATTGCGTCGAAGCCCATGGCCACGCAACGCGACCTCAGCCTTGCCTATTCCCCCGGCGTGGCCGTTCCGGTCCAGGCGATCGCCGACGATCCCGCCACCGCCTACGACTATACCGCCAAGGGCAACCTCGTTGCGGTGATCTCGAACGGCACCGCGATCCTGGGCATGGGCAACCTCGGCGCGCTGGCGTCGAAGCCGGTGATGGAAGGCAAGGCCGTGCTGTTCAAGCGCTTCGCCGACGTCGATTCCATCGACATCGAGCTGGCCAGCGAGGATACCGACGCCCTGATCGAGGCCATCGCCATGATGGAGCCGAGCTTCGGCGGCATCAACCTCGAGGATATCAAGGCACCCGAATGCTTCATCATCGAGCAGGCCCTGCGCGAACGGATGAACATCCCGGTCATGCACGACGACCAGCACGGCACCGCGATCATCGCCGCCGCCGGCCTGATCAACGCCTGCCTCATCACCGGGCGTGACCTCAAGGACGTGAAGGTCGTGGTCAACGGCGCCGGCGCCTCGGCGCTGGCCTGCACCGCGCTTATCAAGTCGATCGGCGTGCGCCACGAGAACGTGACCGTCTGCGACCGTACCGGCGTGATCTATCGCGGCCGCGAGACCGGCATGGATCAGTGGAAGAGCGCGCACGCGATCGACACGCCGCACCGCACCCTGGAAGAGGCGCTGGTCGGCGCCGACGTGTTCCTCGGCCTTTCCGCCGCCGGTGCGCTCAAGCCCGAATACGTGAAGAAGATGGCCGAACAGCCGATCATCTTCGCGATGGCCAACCCCGATCCCGAGATCACCCCGCCCGATGCCAAGGCCGTGCGCCCCCGATGCGATCGTGGCCACCGGCCTTCGGACTATCCGAACCAGGTGAACAACGTGCTCGGCTTCCCCTTCATCTTCCGCGGCGCGCTGGACGTCCATGCCACCGCGATCAACGAAGAGATGAAGATCGCCGCCGCCAACGCCATCGCCGAACTGGCCCGCGAACAGGTCCACGAAGACGTGGCCGCCGCTTACGGCGGTGAAACCCAGCAGTTCGGGCGCGACTATATCATCCCCGCGCCGTTCGACCCGCGCCTGATGGAAGTCGTACCGATGGCGGTCGCCCGCGCGGCGATGGAATCCGGCGTCGCCGGTCGCCCGATCGAGGACTTCGAAGCCTACCGCGACCAGCTCAAGGCGCGGCTCAACCCGACGACCTCGGTGCTCACCCGCGTCTACGAGCAGGTCCGCGCCAATCCCAAGCGCGTGATCTTCGCCGAAGCGGACAACGAAGTGGTCCTGCGTGCAGCGATCCAGTACCGCGACTTCGGCTACGGCGAGCCCGTGCTGGTCGGCCGCACCCAGGTCATCCTCGACAAGATGGCCGAACTGGGCGTGCCCAACCCCGAAAGCTACCACATCGAGAATTCGATGGTGTCCGAGCACGTCGGCCCGATGGTGGAGATGCTCTACGAGCGCCTGAAGCGCCGCGGCTTCCTCCAGCGCGACGTGCAGCGCATGGTCAATACCGACCGCAACATCTTCGCCTCCGGCCTGCTCAAGCTGGGCGTGGGCGATGCGCTCATCACCGGCATGACCCGCCCCTTCGCGCAGACCATGAAGGAAGTGCGCCGCGTGCTGGACCCGGCAACGGGCAAGCTGGCGTTCGGCATCCACATGCTGGTGGGCAAGAACCACACCGTGTTCATGGCCGATACCACCATCAACGAACGCCCGAACGCCGAACAGCTCGCGGTGATCGCCAAGGAAACTGCCGCCGTCGCCCGCCGCCTGGGCCACGAACCGCGCGTCGCCTTCCTCAGCTACTCGACCTTCGGCAATCCCTCCGGCAAGTGGCTGGAGCAGACCCGCGAAGCCATCCGCATCCTCGACGAGGAAAAGCCGGACTTCGAATACGAAGGCGAAATGGCGCCTGACGCCGCGCTCAACCCCAAGATCATGGCGCTTTATCCGTTCAGCCGCCTGTCGGCTCCGGCGAACGTGCTGATCATGCCGGGCCTGCAGTCCGCCAATATCTCGGCCAAGCTGCTCAAGGAAATCGGCGGCACGACGTCGATCGGCCCGATGCTGCTGGGCGCGGAAAAGCCGGTGCAGATCGTGCCGATGACCGCGCTGGCGCGACGTGCTGACGCTGGCCGTGCTCGCGGCGGCCGGTATCGCCGGATAACATCGAAAAAGGGGCGCCCGGATCATGTCCGGACGCCCCTTTTTTCCCAGAGATGCCGCCGTCCCGGACCTGATCCGGGGCGGCGTTTCTTTTGGGCCTGACGCTTACTTGCGCCGATAGCGGAAATACCAGACCTCGTGCCCGTAGACGGTGCGCGCCTTGTTCTCGTAGCGCGTCTCCGGCCAGCCGCCCGGACGGACCTGGAAGTCCTGCGGTTTCTCGCAAAGCCACTCGAACTGGTCGGTATGGCGCTGCATCACCATCAGCGCGTGGCGCACGTAGACCGCGTGGTCCGTGCCGAAACGGAACTCGCCGCCGGGCTTCAGCTTGGCCGCGAACATGTCCACCGGGCCATCGTTCATCATGCGCCGCTTGGCATGGCGCGCCTTGGGCCAGGGGTCCGGGTGCAGCAGGTAGAGGAACGAGAGCGAACCGTCGGGAATGCGCGAAAGCACTTCCAGCGCATCGCCGTGATGAATGCGCACATTGCCGAGCGGCGTGCTGGCGCCGTTGTCTCCGGCAACATGGGTGAGCGCCTGGGCGACACCGTTGATGAAGGGTTCGGCGCCGATGAAGCCGTGGTTGGGCAGCATGTCCGCCCGGCCCGCCATATGTTCGCCGCCGCCGAAGCCGATCTCGAAATGCATCGGGCGATCGTCGCCGAACAGCAGGTCGGAGGTGACCGGACCTTCGAGGGGAACCGCGATTCGCGGGAGCAGGTTGTCGACCAGCGCCTGCTGGCCAGCGCGCAGGGGCTTGCCCTTGGCGCGGCCGTAGAGGCGGTTGAGCGTGGTCGGATCGCCGGGTTTGTGAGCCGTCATGGCGCGGGGCACTGGCACCGTTGCCCGGCAAGGTCAACGTGGGACCCGCCGCTACGGCCCCACTCGCGCCGATTTCCCGGCGACGGAGACGGAACCGGGCCTGTTCTCAGCCCCCTTCGCCGCGCGAAGAGGGAACCTGAAGGCCGCAAGCCTCGAAAGCGAAACGGCCCGCCCCCGGAAGGGCAGGCCGCTTTGTTCCCGCATCAGTTACGCACGCGCCCCTATGTTTAGAGGCGGGTCGGTTCAGGCGACGTCCTGAAGCTCGTCCGGGTCGCGCAGCACATAGCCGCGGCCCCAGACCGTCTCGATGTAGTTGGCGCCGCCGCAGGCATGGGCCAGCTTCTTGCGCAGCTTGCAGATGAAGACGTCGATGATCTTGAGTTCGGGTTCGTCCATGCCGCCGTAAAGGTGGTTGAGGAACATTTCCTTGGTCAGCGTGGTGCCCTTGCGCAGCGAGAGCAGCTCCAGCATGGCATATTCCTTGCCGGTCAGATGCACGCGGGCGCTGTCGACCTCGACGGTCTTGGCGTCGAGGTTGACGACCAGCTTGCCGGTGCGGATGACCGACTGCGAATGGCCCTTCGAGCGGCGAACCACGGCGTGAATGCGCGCGATCAGTTCTTCGCGGTGGAAGGGCTTGGTCACATAGTCGTCGGCGCCGAAGCCGAACGAGCGGACCTTCGAATCCATTTCCGAGATGCCCGAAAGGATCAGCACCGGCGTCTGCACCTTGGCGACGCGCAGCTTCTTGAGCACGTCATAGCCGTGCATGTCGGGCAGGTTGAGGTCGAGCAGGATGATGTCGTAATCGTAGAGCTTGCCGAGATCGAGGCCTTCTTCGCCCAGATCCGTCGAATAGACGTTGAAGCCTTCGGCCGTCAGCATGAGCTCGATAGCCCGCGCGGTGGTCGGTTCATCCTCGATCAGCAGCACTCGCATCGGAATTCCCTTTCGCCCCCGTCCTCTCGGCGCAAACCCCAGCCGGAACGGACATTTCCCTGTATTAACCATAGGACCAATGAAGGTTAAAGGTTAATTTGCCGTAAATGGCGAAGCCCGGGACTTTTCAGAGCGATAGGAAACCGTCGCGCGTTAGGATTAAATTTTCTCAAGGAGCACGGCCGGTCCCGATCCGGCGCCTGTGCCGACCGGCTGCCCCCCTGGGCGGCGTGGCAGCCTGCACCCGCATCTCTGGTGCCTTCAGGTGTCGTTCTGGTACGGTTGTGTCGATCCGCTTCAGGTAGCTCCAGAAGCCGCATTGCAGGCCGATCAGCATCAGGATGAAGGGCTGGAAAGCGATGCCAACGAACAGCGATCCGATCAGGTAGACCACTTGCGCAAGCTGGAGCGCGATCGCCAGCGGCGCCACCCAGGCCTCGTCGGCACCGGTGCGTTTCCTCCAGCGGCGGCGGATCATCTCCATCTGCACCAGCCCGGTCAGTTGCAGCAGTATCCACAGGAAGAACCCCGGAAAACCCTGCTCTCCCAGCATTTCGAAATAGCTCGAATGGAAGGCGCGCCCCTGCTCGACGACCGGCGTTCGCGTGACCGTCGTGCTGTTGCCCACCGTCTGCACGGAGACCGTATCGTAAGCCACCCTGCTCGCCATGCTGACCACGAAGCCGCCGCCCAGCGGATTGTGCTTCGCATAGTCCCAGGTCCAGCTCCACACCCCGAGACGGGTACCGGCGGACTGGTCGGACTGGTGGTTCTCGATCGTCCCCATGCGCGCCAGGAAAGAGGCCGGCAGGAACGGCAAGGCGACCATGACGGCCAGCGCCATTCCCCCCGCGATCAGCACCTTGTGCCGGGCCGTTCGCAAGTAGAACAGGCATAGCACGCCCAGGCACACCAGCCCCGTCCGGGCCTGGGTTCCCACCGGAATCAGGGCACATGCAAAGATCAGCGCCGCCGCGAAAACACGCACGCGCCAGTCTGGCGGGAAGACCGTCCCGTACTTCGCCAGCCACAGGATGATGGGAATGATGGCGATCGCCACGCAGGAAAGGATCGACCCTTCGTAGAGCCCGGTGTTGTTGTCCACGAAGATCCGCAAAGTGCCGTAGCCGCTGCCGCCAAGCGCGGTTTTCAGCCCTCCGTCGACGATCAGCGCGGCGGCGGACAGCACCATGACCAGCGCCACCGCCTCTATCCGCAACCGCGTTCGCAAGGTGAAAGGCAGGAAGATCGCGAAGACCAGCGCCTTCCAGACCCAGGCCCATTTCTCCTGCGCCTCCACCGGATAAACGGCCCGAAGCGTGCTTACCGCACAATAGAACAACAGCAGCGCCAGCAGGATCTGGCGCCCGGTAATGCGCGAATCGCGCTTGTCGTCAAACAGAACCCAGCCGAGAAAGGCTGCGGCAAAGGCCATGAGCGAGACCGGAAAATGCGCCAGTATCCCCCAGGAAATGACCTGCGGCGACACGATGTCGACATAGAGATAGCACAGCACCCAGAGAAACGGACGTTTGAGCCCCAGCAGGAGAAACCCGAGGAGAAAGCCGCTCAGCGCAAGATCAATCATCGCCTGCCGCCTCTTGCGTGCCGCTCGAATCCGGGCTTCCGGCCCGGTCGTCCGCGCCGCCCCACTGCATCCCGCGGCGGACGATGCGGCGGCTTTTCTCCGCCCCGCCCTCCACGTCCAGTTCCGGCCGCCACAGCAGGCGCCAGGCGGCAAGCGCCAGCAGAGCGTGGCTCACGGCAAGGGCAAGGATGTCGACCATCGCTGCCGGGCCTAGCAGTACGGAGTTGACGCGGCGTTAAGCCTTGCAGGCATAGGAATTGCGACCATGACCCGTGTTCTCCACGTCCTTGACCATTCGCTGCCGATGCACAGCGGCTACACCTTCCGGACCCGCGCGATCCTCAAGGCACAGGAAGCGATGGGCTTCGAGGTGCGCGGCGTGACAGGCCTGCGCCATACAGCGACTGGCCCCGATGTCGAGGAGGCGGACGGCCTCGTCTTCCACCGCACCCGTGGAAGTGCAAGCGGGCCCGCCGGGCTGCGCGAATGGCGCGAGATCGGGCTTTTCGCGCAGACCATCGAACAGGTGGTGCGCGAATGGCGCCCCGACGTGATCCACGCCCATTCCCCCTCGCTCAGCGGCGCCGCGCGTCGCGCGTCGCGCGCCGGCACGGCATCCCGCTGGTCTATGAAATCCGCGCATTCTGGGAGGATGCCGCCGTCGGCAACGGTACCGGCGCCGAGGGTTCGCTGAAATACCGGCTGACCCGCGCCCTCGAAAACCGGGTCGTCGCCCGCGCCGATGCGATCGTGACGATCTGCGACGGCCTGCGCGCCGATCTCATCGCCCGGGGCGTTCCCACCGCGAAGATCACGAAAATGCCAAACGGCGTCGATCTGGAACTGTTCGGTACGCCGCCCGCGCGCGACAGGGCGCTGGCAGAGGAACTGGGCTTCGAAACCGATGGCCGCGCCTGCCCGGTGATCGGTTTCATCGGCAGTTTCTACGACTATGAAGGGGCTGACGACCTGATCGCCGCCATGCCGCTGCTGCTGGAGAGACAACCTGACGCGCGGCTGCTCATGGTCGGCGGCGGCCCGCGCGAGGAGGCGCTGCGCGCTCAGGCGCTGGCCTCCCCGGCGGCGAAGGCAATCCGCTTCATCGGCCGGGTGCCTCACCATGAAGTCGAGCGCTATTACGCCCTGGCCGACATCATGGCCTATCCGCGCAAGAAAAGCCGCCTCACGGACCTCGTCACCCCGCTCAAGCCGCTCGAGGCCATGGCGCAGGGCAAGCTTGTCGCGGCCAGCGATGTCGGCGGGCACCGCGAACTGGTGGACCACGGCGTGACCGGCACCCTGTTCGCGCCTGACGATCCGGCTGCCTGCGCGGCCGCTCTGGCGGGGTTGCTCGCACACCGCGAATCGTGGGAAGCCTGTCGCGAGGCCGGGCGCCGACATGTCCGGGAACGGCACGACTGGGCCGCCAATGCCCGTCGTTATCGAGACGTTTACCAAATGGTGGCACCTCTCGATGCTGAAAAAGGACTGGGAACCGCTGCCTGACCAGGCGGAATTCCGCAATTCCAACGTGAGAAACGGGGTACGATTCGTGGCGAAAGCAGAGAACAGGAAGCCCGCCGTGGCCCAGCCGATCAGCCGTCACCCCCTGTTTCCCGCGATCGTCGCCTTGTGGTTTGCCGCCCTCTTCGGCCTCGGGTCGATCATGGTGAGCCCGGCACTGCTGGAACGCATTGTCGGCGCTACCGGGCTGGGCAAGGTGCTCCCGATGGCCACGCCGCCGCTGGGCAACACCGCCCGCATCCTCTTCGCACTCGCCATGACCGGGCTCGGCGGACTTGTCGGCCTCGTGGCCGGCCGCCGGGTCGCCCAGACCACCGAGGCACAGCCCGCTCGCATGCCTTTCGCCGGCTTCGAGACAGCGGAAAGCGCGGAAGAGGCCGATCCCGCACCGCAGGCAAACCAGCCACGCCGCCGCCGCGCATTCGCGCTGGTGGCCGAGGAACAGCCGGCCGAAGCGCTCGAAACACGGCCCGAAGGCGAGGAAGCCCCCCAGATCCTCAACTTGTCGGAGCTCGACATCGACGGGATCGTGACCACGCAGCTTCCCGCTTCAACGGCTTCGGAGGCCCCCGCTTTCGAGGACGGACCCAGTTTCGCGCCGATCGCGGCAGCGCCGGACGCCGCTCCTGCATGGACGGTTCCCGGCCAGTTCCCGGCAGAAGAGACAGGTGAGAGCCGGGAAGAAAGCGACGATCGCTCCGAAGCTCCGTTCGGCCGCGTTCCCGAATGGCTTGAGCCTCGCCAGGAAATCCACAGCTTCTCACCGGCTGCATGGGCGCACGAAGACAAGACCGAGGCCGAGGCCGAAGACGGGCCGGAAATGGAACCCGCGCCTTCCACGCCGGCGCCGGAAGCGCTGAACAACCGGTTGTTCGAAGCCTATGCGAACAAGGTTTCCGAACCCGCCGAGGCGAGCACACCCGCTCCGGGATTCGCGGCTTCCGCCCCGCCGGCGGCCGAATCAGACGCGGCCGCAACCCTGCCCGAAGCGGACACGGAGAGCGCGCGGAATGCCGCGGAACGAATCGCGGCAGCCGAACTGGAAACACTGTCGCAGGTCGAACTGCTCGAACGCCTCGCCCTTGCGATGGAAGAACAGCGCCGCAAGCGCAGCGCCGTGACGCCCTCCTCGTCGGCGTTCGTCGGGCAGCCCGCGCCTCAACCGCTGTTCGCGCCCGATGCACCCGCAAGTTCGCCGGAACTCCCGACGGCAACCGAAGCCTCGGTCACGACGGCGAAAACCATCGCATTCCCTGCCCCGCCTTTCGCAGAACCGCCATTCACCGAAACCCTGCGCTCGCCTTTGCCGCGCCTTGCTTCGGTCGCCCCATTCGCATTGCCCGTGCATCAGGCGCCCGGTGAAAGCGAGGACGGACCTTCCGCAATTTCCCGCATCCCGGCGGCCCTGCGCCCGGTGGGGCTCGATTCGTTCGGAAATGACGACGATGCCCTGCCCGGCTACCTTCCGCCGCGCCATATCAGCCTCGCCGCCGCGCCGGTTTCCCTCGGCATCGCGCATGCCGTTGCAGTGGAAATCGGGCCTGACGCGTTCGAAGCCGGGGACGAAGAAGAGGAAGATGCCGGCCGATATGCCGAATTCGACGCTCTCTCGCAGAACTTCGCCTATGACGAGAAGCCCGAGGACGACGAGGAAGAGGCCGTTCTCGAACAGGGCTACTCGTCCCTGCTGAACCTTTCCCGTCAGGCCCCGCGGCAGAATTTCGTTCATTTCGATGAAAGCATGCTTCCGGCGGATGCCGAAGAGAGCGGCATGACGCAGGCATCGCCCGATCGGCCGTTCGATCCGCCAGCCCGGCCGGATCCTACCGAAACCGAAAAGGCACTGCGCGCCGCACTCGCCACCCTCCAGCGGATGAGCGGCGCCGCCTGACGCCCCGGCAAATCGACGTCACATCTCTGCAAAAACCCGGTCCGGCGCAACCGTTCCGGGTTTTTGCATAACAAAATTCCCTTTTTTACCGTGCACACGCACTAAATCCTGCGCGACCCCCTGCCTTCGCCATTGCAAAAAACGTCTCGTAATCGTCATGGGGGCGCTTGGGACCCCATGACGCGTATCGGCGTCGCACGATTCGTGCGCGCCGAGGCGGAGCATGGAAGGCAACCCGACAAAAAATGACAGGATGGGTTTTATCGATGGGATTTCCTAAGCCCCAGGCCTTTATGATGCGCGTAACGAACACGACTCCTGTGGTGTGGGCTTCGTAGCCCATATCAAAGGCCAGAAAACACATGCGATCATTACTCAGGCACTGGAAATCCTTAAAAACATTGACCACCGCGGTGCGGTGGGCGCCGACCCGCTGCTGGGTGACGGCGCAGGAATCCTGACCCAGCTTCCCGATACGCTGTTCCGCAGTTGGGCCGCCGCCACCGGCGTCGAGCTGCCGCAGGCGGGCGACTATGCCGTCGCCATGTGCTTCCTCCCGCAGGACGAAGCCAGCCGCGACCTCATCACGCAGACCTTCGAGAAGTTCATCGCCAAGGAAGGCCAGCACCTGATCGGCTGGCGCGACGTGCCCGTCACGCTTGACGGCCTCGGCAAGACCGTCATCAACTCGATGCCGGTGATCCGCCAGTGCTTCGTCGGCCGCGGCGACAACTGCGCCGACCAGGACGCGTTCGAGCGCAAGATCCTGGCGATCCGCAAGCAGACGCAGAACCCGCTCGAAGCGATGGCTAAGAAGCATAACCTGCCCGGTCTGACCGAGCTGTACATGCCCAGCTTCTCCAGCCGCACGATCGTCTACAAGGGCCTGCTGCTGGCAACCCAGGTCGGCTCGTTCTACGACGATCTGCGCAATCCCGAGTTCGTCTCGGCGCTCGGCCTCGTGCACCAGCGCTTCTCGACCAACACCTTCCCGAGCTGGAAGCTGGCGCACCCGTTCCGCTTCATGGCCCACAACGGCGAAATCAACACGGTTCGCGGCAACGTGAACTGGATGAACGCCCGCCGCCGCACCATGGAATCGGAGCTGCTCGGCGCCGACCTCGATAAGATGTGGCCGCTGATCCCGCACGGACAGTCGGACACCGCCTGCCTCGACAACGCTTTCGAGTTGCTGCTCGCGGGCGGCTATTCGCTCAGCCACGCGATGATGATGCTGATCCCGGAAGCATGGGCGGGCAATCCGCTGATGACGGCGGAACGGCGCGCGTTCTACGAGTATCACGCCGCCCTGATGGAGCCGTGGGACGGCCCGGCCGCCGTGGCCTTCACCGACGGCCGCCAGATCGGCGCCACGCTCGACCGTAACGGCCTGCGCCCCGCGCGCTTCCTCGTCACCGACGACGATATCTGCGTCATGGCGTCGGAATCCGGCGTGCTTCCGATCAAGGAAGACAACATCGTCCGCAAGTGGCGCCTCCAGCCCGGCAGGATGCTCCTGATCGACTTCGATCAGGGCCGCATCATCGAGGACGAGGAAATCAAGACCCAGCTCGCCGCCGCCGAGCCCTATGAAAAGTGGCTCGACCAGGCGCAGTACAAGCTGGCGGACCTCGACGTGATCGAGCCCGAGCTGGCCGAGCTGCCCGCGCCCACCGGCACCCTGCTCGATCGCCAGCAGGTGTTCGGCTATACCCAGGAAGACGTGACCCGCTTCCTGGAGCCGATGGCCGTCGCCGCCGACGATCCGCTCGGCTCGATGGGCACCGACACGCCGATCCCGGTGCTGTCGAACAAGGCCCGCCTGCTTTACGACTACTTCAAGCAGAACTTCGCGCAGGTCACCAACCCGCCGATCGACCCGATCCGCGAGGAACTGGTCATGAGCCTCGTCTCGATGATCGGCCCGCGCCCGAACCTGCTCGGCCATGACGCCGGCAGCCACAAGCGCCTCGAAGTCAGCCAGCCGATCCTGACCGACCTTGGCCTCGCCAAGATCCGCTCGGTGGAAGCCGCGCTTGACGGCGCCTTCCGCACCGCCACCATCGACATGACCTGGGACGCCAAGAGCGGCGCCGCGGGCCTCGAAATGGCGATCAAGGAAATGTGCTGGGCCGCGACCGAAGCGGTGCTGGCGGACAAGAACATCCTCGTCCTGTCCGACCGCGCCCAGGGCCCGGACCGCATCCCGATGCCGGCGCTGCTGGCAACCGCCGCCGTCCACCACCACCTCGTCCGCCAGGGCCTGCGCATGCAGACCGGCCTCGTCGTGGAAACCGGCGAAGCGCGTGAAGTCCACCACTTCTGCGCGCTGGCGGGCTTCGGCGCCGAAGCCATCAACCCCTACCTCGCCTTCGAGACCATCGAAGCGGTGCGCGTTCGCAAGAACCTGCCGGTAACGGCGGAGCAGGCGGCGAAGAACTACGTCTACGCCATCGGCAAGGGCATCCGTAAGGTCATGTCCAAGATGGGCATCTCGACCTACCAGTCATATTGCGGCGCCCAGATCTTCGATGCTGTCGGCCTCTCGACCGCCTTCGTTGAGAAGTACTTCACCGGAACCGCGACCTCGATCGAGGGTGCCGGTCTCGCAGAGATCGCGCAGGAAGCCGTGCGCCGCCACGATGCGGCCTATGGCGATAATCCGATCTACGCGAACATGCTCGATGTCGGCGGCATCTACGGTTCGCGCGTGCGCGGCGAGGAACATGCCTGGACGTCCGAGAACATCGGCGCGCTCCAGCACGCCGTGCGCGGCAACATCCCCGCCAAGTACGAGGAATTCGCCCGCACCATCAACGACCAGTCGACCCGGATGCTGACCATCCGCGGATTGATGGAATTCGTGCCCGGTCAGGCGATCCACATCTCCGAAGTGGAACCTGCCAGCGAAATCGTGAAGCGCTTCGCCACCGGCGCGATGAGCTACGGTTCGATCTCCTGGGAGGCGCACACCACGCTGGCGCTGGCGATGAACCGCATCGGCGGCAAGTCGAACACCGGTGAAGGCGGCGAGGACCCCTCGCGCTTCACGCCCCTGCCCAATGGCGATACCATGCGTTCGTCGATCAAGCAGGTTGCTTCGGGCCGCTTCGGCGTGACCACCGAATACCTCGTCAATGCCGACGACATCCAGATCAAGATGGCCCAGGGCGCCAAGCCCGGCGAAGGCGGCCAGCTGCCGGGCGACAAGGTCGACAAGACCATCGGCGCGACCCGTCACTCGACGCCCGGCGTCGGCCTGATCTCGCCGCCGCCGCACCACGACATCTACTCGATCGAAGACATCGCGCAGCTCATTCACGATCTCAAGAACGTGAACCCGACCAGCCGTGTCTCGGTCAAGCTGGTGTCGGAAGTCGGCGTGGGCACCGTTGCGGCAGGCGTGTCCAAGGCCCGCGCGGACCACATCACGATCTCGGGCTACGAAGGCGGCACCGGCGCTTCGCCGCTGACCTCGCTGACTCACGCGGGTTCGCCCTGGGAAATCGGCCTGGCCGAGACCCAGCAGACCCTGCTGCTCAACAACCTGCGCAGCCGCGTGGTGGTTCAGGCCGACGGCGGCCTGCGCACCGGCCGTGACGTTGCCGTGGCAGCTCTGCTTGGCGCGGAGGAGTTCGGCTTCGCCACTGCCCCGCTGATCGCCGCCGGCTGCATCATGATGCGCAAGTGCCACCTCAACACCTGCCCCGTCGGCGTCGCCACCCAGGACCCCGTCCTGCGAGCCCGCTTCACCGGCCAGCCCGAGCATGTGGTCAACTACTTCTTCTTCGTCGCCGAGGAACTGCGCGCGATCATGGCCGAACTCGGCTTCCGCACGATCGCGGAAATGGTCGGCCGCGTCGACAAGCTCGACATGAAGAAGGCAGTCCAGCACTGGAAGGCCAAGGGCGTCGATCTGTCCAAGGTGCTTTACCAGGCACCGCTGGGCGACAGCCCCTCGCTGGGCTGGAGTGAAGCGCAGGACCACGGCCTCGAAAACGCGCTGGACAATGCCCTGATCGCAGGTGCGGCCGATGCATTGGAAAACCGTCAGGCCGTTCGCATCGAAAAGAGCGTCATCAACGTCAACCGCACGGTCGGCGCGATGCTCTCGGGCGAAGTGGCCCGTCGCTACGGCCATGACGGCCTGCCCGACAATACCATCAACGTGAAGCTCACCGGCGTTGCCGGCCAGAGCTTCGCCGCCTGGCTTGCCCACGGCGTCACGCTCGACCTGACCGGCGATGCCAACGACTATGTCGGCAAGGGCCTGTCCGGCGGCCGCGTGATCGTGCGCCAGCCCGGCCATGTCGATCGCGATCCGACCAAGAACATCATCGTCGGCAATACCGTGCTTTACGGCGCGATTTCCGGCGAGGCGTTCTTCAACGGTGTCGGCGGCGAACGTTTCGCGGTCCGCAACTCGGGCGCGATCGCGGTCGTCGAAGGCTGCGGCGATCACGGCTGCGAATACATGACCGGCGGTGTTGTTACCGTGCTGGGCAAGACCGGCCGCAACTTCGCGGCGGGCATGTCGGGCGGCATCGCCTACGTCTACGACGAGGACGGCGAGTTCGATAAGCTGGTGAACCCGGCGATGGTCGATCTCATCCGGATCTCGGCCGAAGCCGACGAGGAAGAGGGAACGGGCCGGCCGCAACAGCGCACCGTCTCGGTCCGCGACCTCGGCATGGGCGACATGCTGCGCCACGATGCGGAGCGCCTGCGCATCCTGCTCGAACGCCACCACCTGCACACCGGCTCGAAAAGAGCCCGCGCGCTGCTCGACGACTGGTCGAACACGCTGGGCAAGTTCGTCAAGGTGATGCCGCGCGACTACGCAAAGGCTCTGCGCCAGCAGGAGGCCGAGCGCCTCGAAGCCGCTTCGGTCGCAGCAGAATAAGATCGGGAATTAGTAAGATGGGCAAGGAAACCGGCTTCCTCGAACTGGACCGCCAGGACCGCACTTATGGCGATGCCAAGGAGCGCCTCAAGAACTACAACGAGTTCGTCGTCCCGCTCGCGCCGCAGGCGCTGAAGGACCAGGCATCGCGCTGCATGAACTGCGGCGTGCCGCACTGCCATACCGGTTGTCCGGTCAACAATATCATCCCGGACTGGAACCACCTGGTTTACGAGGACGACTTCCGCAACGCGCTGGAAGTCCTCCACTCGACCAACAACTTCCCCGAGTTCACCGGCCGCATCTGCCCCGCTCCGTGCGAGGCGGCCTGCACGCTGAACATCGTGGACCAGCCTGTCACCATCAAGTCGATCGAATGCGCGATCGTCGACAAGGGCTGGCAGGAAGGCTGGATCACGCCGAAGCCTGCCGCGAAGAAGACCGGCAAGTCAGTGGCCGTCGTCGGCTCCGGGCCGGCAGGCATGGCCTGCGCACAGCAGCTCGCCCGCGCCGGCCACTCGGTCACCGTGTTCGAGAAGAGCGACCGCGTCGGTGGCCTGCTTCGCTACGGCATCCCCGACTTCAAGATGGAAAAGCACCTCATCAACCGTCGTCTCGTGCAGATGATGGCGGAAGGCGTGGAATTCCGGACATCCACCGAAGTCGGCGTGACGGTATCGGTCGCCTCGCTGAAGGAAAACTTCGACCTCGTGGTCTTCTCCGGCGGTGCCGAAGATCCCCGCCCGCTGAACATTCCGGGCTTCGAACTGCCCGGCGTACGCTTCGCGATGGAGTTCCTGACCCAGCAGAACAAGCGCAACGCGGGTGACGACGAATTGCGCGCCGCCCCGCGCGGCACGCTGTCGGCTACCGGCAAGCACGTCATCGTCATCGGCGGCGGCGACACCGGCTCCGACTGCGTAGGCACCTCGAACCGCCAGGGTGCGGCTTCGGTCACCCAGCTCGAAATCATGCCCAAGCCGCCGCTTCACGAGAACAAGGCGATGTCCTGGCCGAACTGGCCGCTCAAGCTGCGTACTTCGTCGAGCCACGAAGAAGGCGTCGAGCGTGACTGGGCCGTGCTGACCAAGCGCGTCATCGGCGACAACGACGTCCGCGCCCTCGAATGCGTCCGCGTCGAGTGGAAGGACGGCAAGATGCAGGAAGTCGAAGGCAGCGAGTTCACGCTCGAAGCCGACCTCATCCTGCTCGCCATGGGCTTCGTCGGTCCGCGCAAGGCCGGCATGCTCGACCAGTCGGGCGTCGAACTGGACGCACGCGGCAACGTCAAGGCCACCATGGCCGACTACCGCACCAGTGATCCGGCAATCTATGCCTGCGGCGACATGCGTCGCGGCCAGTCGCTGGTCGTCTGGGCCATCCGCGAAGGTCGCCAGTGCGCCCGCGCGGTGGACGAGGCGCTCATGGGCGTTTCCGAACTGCCGCGCTGAAACGTTACACGTGGAACGAACAGGAAGGGCGTCCGGCAGCGGGCGCCCTTTTCGTTTGAACTGAGGATTCCGACGCGGCAGCGATTTCTGGCGCATCCGCGTTGACCTCGCGAACACGCTCCGGGAGTTTGGCAGGCGAATGGGAGAATGACCTGATGCTGCTAGAAATCGCAGAGATAGAAGTCCGCCCCGGCGCGGAGGAAGCCTTTTCCGCCGCCATGCGCGAGGTCGGGCTGGAACAACTCTCCGCCTGCGAAGGCGTTGTTTCGATCCGTTTCGGCCGAGGTGTGGAAAACCCGTCGAAGTTCACGTTCAACGTCGTGTGGACCTCGATGGAAGCGCACGATTCCGCTCGCAAGCTCGACAGCTTCGGCCGCTTCCGCGCTGCCTTTGGCGATCTGGGCGTGGGCGGCACAATGAGCCATTACGTCATGGACGAAGCCATTCCAGGCCGGGCTGCCTGACCCTCTTCTCCCGAACGTGATCCAGGGCGCCAGGTGGCAAACCTACCAGTCGATTCGCCCACGCCCGTTCGCTTCGAGAAACGCATTCGCCTTGCTGAAATGCCGGCACCCGAAAAATCCCGCGTAAGCCGAGAGCGGGCTGGGATGCGGTGCCGTCAGCACCAGGTGATGGCTCGAAGCGAGCCCCGGCACCCGCATCGCCTTCTTCCTGGCGTGATTACCCCAGAGCAGGAACACGCAAGGATCCTCCTTGGCCGCAACCGCCGCGACCGCGGCATCGGTGATCGCTTCCCAGCCCTTGTTCTGGTGCGATCCTGCCCGCCCCTCTTCGACCGTCAGCGCATTGTTGAGCAGAAGTACGCCTTGCCGGGCCCAGTGTTCGAGGTTGCCGTGTCCCGGCGCGGCGACGCCGCAATCGGTGGCCAGTTCCTTGTACATGTTCACCAGCGAAGGCGGGACCCGCACGCCATGGGCGACGGAAAAGGCCAGCCCATGTGCCTGCCCCGCGCCATGGTAGGGATCCTGCCCCAGGATGACGACGCGCACTTCGTCGAGCGGTGTCAGTTCCAGGGCGCTGAGAGGCTTCCGCGCGGTGGGAAAATCCGTTTCCCTGATGCTTCCTCGGCGTTCAGCCATCCGCCGAGCTGGCGCGATTCGGGGGAATCCAGCACAGGGCCGAGCGCAGATTGCCACGATGGCGGCACGCTCTGCATGGCTACTGAAGTTTCCATTCGCGCCATACTCCCGATTTGTCGGCGGTAACCGGCATCCCGGACCATCCGCCCATTGCCTAACGCAGGCCCAGTCCCTAAGCATTTCCGGACCATGGCTGTCTATCTCCACGAAGAAGATCTCCCCGAGGGCGTGCTTGCGCCGGGACCCGTCGCTGTCGACACTGAAACGATGGGTTTGATCACCCCGCGCGACCGCCTCTGCGTGGTCCAGATTTCCGACGGAAAAGGCGACGAGCATCTCGTCCGCTTCGCGCCCGGCAGCGACTTTGCCGCGCCGAACCTGAAGGCGGTGCTGGCCGATCCCTCGCGGTTGAAACTCTATCACTTCGCCCGCTTCGACCTCGCTGCGATCGAACATTACCTCGGCGTCACGGCCGCGCCGGTGTTCTGCACCAAGATCGCCAGCAAGCTGGTGCGCACGTATACCGATCGCCACGGTCTGAAAGACCTCGTGCGCGAACTTCTGGGCAAGGAAGTATCGAAGCAGCAGCAGTCGAGCGACTGGGGTGCGGCTGAGCTCACCGATGCGCAGAAGGACTATGCCGCCTCGGACGTGCGCTATCTGCACGCCATGCATGAGATTCTGGTCGTGCGGCTTGCACGAGAGAACCGTACCGAAATCGCGCAGGCCTGCTTCGACTTCCTGCCCGCCCGCGCCCGGCTCGATCTTGCAGGCTGGCCCAACCACGATATCTTCAGCCACGAAGCCGCCTGATCGGGAGCGCAACCAGCGATGTCGGTCGAAGCCAACCAGGTCCGTAACCGCCGCCGGCACTTCGCCGCGCCCGGCGGTTCGCACGATCGCATGGTGGCATTTCTGTCCAAGGCCCTGCCTGCGGGCATCGGCCTGGTTGCCGCCGTCATGATCCTGGTTCCGCTCTCCCCTCGCGGTGAGATCAGCTTCCTGCTGGACCGCAACAAGGTCGATACGACCGGGGAGCGGATCGCCGTGTCCAACGCCGCTTATCGAGGCCAGGACAATCTGGGCCGCGATTTCGTGGTGACCGCCGGCACCGCCGTCCAGCGATCGCCTGAAATTCCGATCGTCGAAATGCAGCAACTTGTCGCCAAGATGAGCATGCGCGATGGCCCGGCAGATATCGTCGCGCCGCGCGGCGCCTACAATTTCGACAACGATACGATGGCGGTGGACGGCCCGGTGAACTTCAAGGCCGCCGATGGCTACACCATGACCACCAGCAAGGTCGACGTCGACATCAAGAACAAGACCGCGGTCGCTTCCGGCGGCGTTCAGGGCACCATGCCCTCCGGTCCGTTCAAGGCCGATGCCATGCACGCCGACCTCGAAAACCGCACCGTAACGCTTGAAGGCAATGCCCGGATGCGCATAACGCCCGGCAAGCTGAGGATACCCCAATGACGCCCCGCCCCCGCCTTCTTCGTATCGCCATTGCCGCGCCCGTGATCGGGCTTGCCCTGTTCGCCGCTGGCCAGCAGCTTGGTGCGCAGGGGATTTCCGGCCACAACTCCGATGCACCCGTCGATTTCGGGGCCGATCGGATCGAACTTCAGGACAAGCAGGGCCGCGTCGTGCTGACCGGCAATGTCGATATCACCCAGGCCGATCTGCGCCTGCGTGCGGCGCGAACCGTGATGGATTACACTGCGGGAAATCAGGTCCAGCGCATCACCGCCAGCGGTAACGTCGTCGTCACCCGCCAGGACCAGATCGCCACCGGCGATACCGCGATCTACGACTTCAACCAGCGCATCATCACGATGGTCGGCAACGCCACGCTCAAGCGCGGCAGCGGCGATACGCTTCGCGGCGGCCGGTTCGTGATGGATCTCAAGAGCGGCGTCTCTTCAGCCTCCGGCGGACGTGTGCAGGGCACCTTCAACGTCCCCAAGAAGAAAAACTGACCGATTCCGGTAGTTTCCTGAAGGCGTACTGCCGAAAGAATTTTCCTACACCCCTCGTAATGCGTATCTGGATTCGGGCCTTCCTCATTGAAAGGAGCCCCGATGAGCAATCCCATAGCAGTTCCCGCAGGTTATGCCCCGGCTTTCGCGATCGGATTTTCCGACGAAGCCGGAGCTTTTGCGACGGTCCGTAACACCTCTCCACTGCCTGTAAGCGTCGCTGCCGGTGACCCGCTCCTCGTGCGGAACGTGGCGGCAGCGGCTGCCAATGCGCTGTCCGGCTCGACATCCCAGTCCATCGTTGCCGGGCCCTTCGTTCCCTCCTTGTCGCGCCCCGTAGTCCTAGCGCTCTCCGGCACGTGGAGCGGCACGGTCAGTCTGCGCCGATCGACGGACGGCGGCGCGACGCGCAACGCCGTGACCGTTGCCGGCACGCCGTGGGCGACGTTCTCCGCCAATGCCTGCGAACAGGTGTGGACCGAGGAAGAGAATGGAGCCGCGCTCTATCTCGACATAACCCTCGCCTCGGGCACCCTCGTCTATCGCCTCGCACAGTAACCACGGCACGATCAGGAGATCTCATCATGAGCATGGACGTCGTCGCTCGCGGACTGGCCGCAAGGATCGGAAAAACAACCCAGCGCATATCGCTCGACCGCAACGAACTGGCCAGCCTGTCCGAGCGTCAGCGCGCCTATCTGGCCGAAGGAGGACGGGAGGGCAGCTTCACCTGGCGCAATGGGGACATGTCCGCAAAGGTGCAGGCAGACCCTAATCGCGGTATCTACGTGCCTCCCGGCGAAACGCCGAGTGGAGCGCTTGGGGCTTGGGAACGCACGCCCGGCCCCGTGGCCATGATCGAATGGTTCGGCTGCCGGGGGGACGGCGTGACCGACAATTCGGCACTGCTGCAGCAAGCCGTAGATACCATGCACGCACTTTATCCCGAGGGCTTCACGCTCACGGCCGAGAAGGGCCGCAAGTTCAGGCTCGTGAAGGCGATCGCGCTCACTCCGAAGTGCACGATCTCGGGCATCCATCTGGTTAACGCAGGCGATGCGAACTTCTTCAACGTCAACCAGAATGTCAGCGCGGCAGAAGCGTTCAGTTCCTTCTACGAACACATCCGCATCGAAAACTGCGCATTCGAGGGCGACGTTTCCAATGTCGGCATTGCGTTGTTCGCGGCCAATATTCGTTTCCTCTGGTTCGTCGGAAACCGACTGGTGAACACGGGCGGGGTATCCATTACCCACGGTGCCGACATTCGCGGCCTATACAAGTCGGCAAACGGCGTGGCCGGCGACGAAGGTGTCGGCGTCGATCCCGCCGTGACGGCAGGCTTCTCGTCCGGGCCGGATTTCGGCGACCTTTCCTCGAACATCGTCATCGCCAACAATTACGGCGATAGCGGCCGGTACAACGCGTCGCTCGTACGGCTTGAATTCGTCAAGGACGTGGCGATTACCGGCAACGTATTTCGAGGCGGCAAGGTCTCATGGTGGGGCGGCGGTGCACCGAGTGCGGAAGGCGGTGAAGTCTGGATGGCGCGTCGGGTGCGCAACGTCCAGATTACGGGCAACTACCTGTGCCGAACGAACGGCGCCATCTACGGCAACAACGGCGACGGCATGACCATCACCGGCAATGTCGTGGAAGATGTGCTCGATACAGCTTTGGACCTGGAGGGCTGCTTCAACTGCACCGTAACGGGCAACTTCGTCCGCAATGCGGGCAATTTCTGCACTTCCATCTTCTACGCCTCGCTCAACAACGTCTTCGCAAACAACGTCCTGATCCAAACCAAACGGGCGAAAAACATCGCCGCAATCTTCAACCAGACCGGATACATGAGCAGCGTGACCGTCGCTTCCAGCGCGGCACCGATGGCCGGGTTCGATTGGTGACGGCAGCCAGCCATGGCTTCGGTAGCGATCAGCTTGTCAACATCCGAACCAAGAGCGGCGCTGTGGGAACGGCGCTGACACAAGCCTATTACGGCATCGTCGTCATCGATGAAGTCACTGTCGAACTGGTCGGGACCGAAGGTATCGGTAGCCTCGAAGGAACCGTCAGTTCCATTCGCTATCAACGCGGCAACACCTTCTTCGACACCAAGCTTGCCGGCTTCGACACTCTGGACGATGCGGACCGCGTTCTGTGGACGGGAAATACCTGCATCTACGAAGGCGATCATGACCTCGGCTGGATCAAGGGCGACACCGCCATGCGATCGATGGTCGTGTCGAACAATGTCCTGCGCAACGTGGGCATCCTCGATGCCAGCATCGGCAACAAGTCCATCGTTCAGGGCAACCTGCTGGAGTTCGACTCCGCACCGCTCGCAACTTCCGCAGCCAAGCGCCTGATCCAGTCGACCGGGCGGATCATCGACAATACCCTGAAGACTTTGCCGGGTTGCTCGCTCCCGGCCGGATCGGTCGGCATCGCTTCCTATTGCTACGCCAATTCGGGAGCATGGTCGGAGCTTCGGGGCAACCGTGTGGAAGATCTGGCCTCCGCGATCACCTATCACCTCGGCTACGAATACCAAAACGGTTCCAACTACAGCAACGTCATGGTGGCGGACAACGTCTTCGACACGATCACGGATCTCACGCCCAGCAAGGGGCGCGTCCGCGTCTTCTATAGCGGCAATCGCAGCACGGGAATCACCCAGTCGCTCCCGATTCCGGCAACATCATCCATCGGCTCCCTGGGGGGCATATGCCGGGGGACCAGGCTTGAATCGGGCGCCACAATGGCTTTGGGCGGCGTGATCGCCCGGGTCGCGCTTGACCATGGCTGGGATACCAACCTCGCTTGGGCGGGCACCACGGCTTATGTGATCGGGGATATCCGCTATGTCGGAACCAGCGTCTATCGCTGCACGATCGCCGGCACTTCTGCAACCGGCAGCGGTCCCAGCGGCACGGGCACGGCCATAACAGACGGAACCGCGACCTGGACCTACATCGCTCCGCTGGTGACCTGGGCCCCGATCGCCACATGTTCTCCCGACGTGGCCAGCAGCGCGGCATCGGGAACCATCACGCCCGATCTTTCGGCTGCATCGAGCTTCATTCGCACAGCCCTGACCGCAGCCCTGACCATCAATGCCCCGACCGGCTCGCCATTCGACGGGCAAGTGATCCGGTTCCGTCTCAAGGATAACGGGACTACCCGCGCTGTAGCCTGGAACGCCATCTATCGTGCCATCGGTGCGGCTCTTCCCATCGCGACGACTGCCGGAAAGACGACTTACGCGACGGCCATCTATAATGCCGCCGACCTGAAATGGGATGTCACCGCGGTGCAGACCGAAGCCTGAGCGGAAAAGGAGGTGCTCGAAACGCTTCGGGCACCTCCGAAAGCCGGAACCGAAGGCTGGCAGCAATCAGAATGCGCGATCGTGCACCAGAACACGAAGGGTGAGGAACATGATCTGCAAGTCGCGCATGATGGTCCAGCCTTCGAGATATTCGAGATCGGACTGAAGGCGATTCACCAGATCGGATTCGTGATCGGTGGCCCCGCGGTAGCCGCGAATTTGCGCCAGCCCGCTCAGGCCGGGCTTCAGGCTGTGACGCTGCCAGTACCGCAGGTCGATTTCCCAGAACAGCTTCTCACCCGCCAGCGAACCCGTGGCATGCGGTCGGGGCCCGACAAGACTCATGTCGCCCAACAGAACGTTGAACAACTGGGGCAGTTCGTCGATGCTGGTCTTGCGGATGAAGCGACCAACTGCGGTAATCCGCTGGTCCTGCTTCGATGCCGAGACACTGCCGTCGCTGTCGCACAAGGTCTGCGTCATGCTGCGGAACTTGTACATGTTGAAGAACCGGTTGCCGCGGCCCATCCGGCGCTGGACGAAGAACACCGGTCCTCCATCCTGAAGCTTAACCGCGATCGCCACGACCAGCAGCAAGGGCGACAAGGCGAGGATCGCCGCGCCCGAGAAGGCTACGTCGAAGATCCGCTTGATCGCGCGCTCCCGCAGTCCCAGCGGTCCTGCCGAAACCAGCAGCAGACCATGCTTTCCAGCGACGCGGGCACCTTGCGCACCGAGGCGTACCACTTCATCGTCCAGCACTTCGCCGTCGACATTCGCCCCCTTGAGGATCATCGCCCATTCCATGCGCCGGTCCGCGGGGCAGCTGACGATAACCCTGTCGATATTGCGAAGCACCAGGCCGACACGGTCGAGCGAATGCGGGTCCTTGAGATTGGGACGGATCCCCATGGCGGCAGCAGATACCCGAATGGTGCCGGGAATCCGCAGTTGCGGACCGCCATCGTCGATCACCAGTTCGTTGATGACGTTGGTACCGCAGCGCCATGTCACGAAACTGCGCAGTTGCAGGCGCGTCCAGGCGATCAGCGCCATCGCGCAGATGACGCCGCTGCTGAAGGCTCCGCGAGAGAGTTCTGCCGAGGATTTCATCAGGAACTGCACGAACACGACCACGACAACTGCCACAACCATCGACATTTCCGCACGGAAAATGCCGCGCCAGCCATCGCGCAGCGCGTCGGTAGAATAAGCGGCATTGTATAACGCCAGGGTCAGGAAGATGGGGAGCAGTACCTGACCATAGACGAGCGACATCTGTGCGCCCTGGTCAGTGTCATACAGAAGGCCGGCGACGGCAAAGCCTGTGATAAGCGCAACGATATCGCCCAGAAGCAGGGCGACGTAGCATTGCAGACGTCGACGCTCCAGCGAAGGCGCAACAAGGAGTTCGTCAGCCTCGGAACGCTGTATCGCTTCAGGCGAAATGGCGAATGGTGCATTCATTCGTTCAACGCTCCTGATTGCCGAACTCACGCCCATAGGCTCCCTGTCCAGTACCTGTCGCGATGCCAGGGGCATAATGCCCGATGTTGCAGCGCAATAGGTATTTGCCCTTATGAACACCACCACGTGTGTGGAAAGTAAATTCAGTTAAGCTGTTCTATTTATCCGGTGTTTAACATCCAAACACGCAATTCGTGCGATTTCGACCAATCCTTCCGACAAGAACAGCTCTGCGTCCTGGCTGTTCCCAAGCAGCGATTGGTGCAACGCAATAAGTCGGGCAACGAGCCTTTCCAGCCGATTCCCCCGCCAAATCCTGAGTTGAGCGCCAAGGGCCGCCTTGTCTTTCCAGAAAATCCGGCGGGCAGCGGTCTCCGAATCGATCAGCCCCGCTATATCGCCACTGCGCCCGAGTCGCGCGTTGAGCGCGGCCAACTGCGCTGTCCTGCGCTCAAAGGCCAGGAGCAGGCCCACGGGATTGATCCCCTGGTCCCGCATTCTCTTGAGTTCCGGACCAATCGCCTCACGTCGCCCACCCAGCACGGCATCGACCAGGGGTCCGAAGTCATCGTCCTCCGTAGAGGCTCCAACCGCATCGAGGTCGGCTGCCGTCACCGGTCGCGGCGTTTCCGGGCCTGCGTCGAGATAGAGCGCCAGCTTCGTCACTTCGGAGCGGGCAAGGCGAGTATCCAGACCCGATGCGCGCGCAATCCTTTCCGCAAGGTCGCTGCCCATCTTGAGCCCGGCCCCGTTGGCCATGGTCCGTACCGCGCTTGTCGCAGCGCCGAGATCGGGCGGATAGAACATGGCCACCAGCCCATCCGGCCTTGCCGCAAGCAGCTTGGCCGTTCGCGACTTGTCGGTCGCCCCGGTCGCAACGATCAGCACCGGACAGGCATCGACCTCGTTCTCGATCAAGATCTGTACGGCATCATGCGCCTCGTCGCCTTGCGCACGCACCCAGATGTGGCGCGAAGTACCTCCGAACAGCGAATTTGAACGCGCCTCGTCGCCGAGCCTTACCGGGTCCTTGCGAAGATCGGAGCCCGCCATCTCGACACGCTCGCCAGGATCGGGGAGGAGCGAGACGATCCGGGCGGCAGCGTCGCTTGCCCCGGCCTCATCCGGTCCGCAAAAGAAGAAGACCCGCGCCTGCTGAGCAGCGCGGGTCGCAAGACCACCGAAATCCTTCTGGGTCGCCTTCATCTTTCCGCAGCCCGCATTACCGGATTACTGCTTCGTATCGCCGCGCAAGCGCAGCGCGACGGTCGTGACGATACGGCTTGCAACATCCTTCGACATGTTTTCGAGCGCGGTCTGCTCGGCCGCGATCGTTGCATAGTCCGAAGAAACCACGTCGATCCCCGCATCCGAACCTGCCGTGGCGTCCAGCACGATCTCGTTGCTAGACAGGTCAACAAGCTGGTAGCGCGCGCGCAGGGTGCGCCGTTCACGGCCGATAGTGTCGTCCGAGAGAAGGGCGAAGCCTTCAAGCTTATCGTCAAGACGCACGTCGAGGCGATAGCGCGGTGAGGCGTCCGACTTGTCGGAGCCAAGCTGATCGACCAGCGCATTGCGCACCAGCCAGCCTGCACGCCCCTCGATCGCGGCGACCTGTACGCCTGTGAGACCCCGCGCCACCGCACCGCTGCCCCCGCCCGAATACATCGGCTGGAGGCCGCAGCCGGTCAGCGTCACCGCTCCGAGGAGGACGGGTCCGACAAGGCGCAGGAAACGCTTCACGCGACGAGATTGACCAGGCGGTCGGGAACGACGATCACTTTCCTCACCTCGGCTCCATCCAGCGCACGCTGCACTTTCTCGCTGGCAAGGGCAAGCGCTTCAAGTTCTTCCTTCGAAGTGCCCTTGGCCACGGTCAGGGTATCGCGCAGCTTGCCCTTCACCTGGACGGCGACAGTCACTTCGTCCTCGACCAGCAGCGCCGGATCGACATCAGGCCATGAAGCCTGCGAGACGAGGCCTTCCCCGAAGGTTTCGAAAGCTTCTTCGGCGAGGTGCGGCATCATCGGCGAGACGAGCAGCAGAACCGTGCGGATCGCGTTCGAGCGGCTGGCCGAAGGGGCCGCCTTCTCGACCGCGCCGGTCAGTTCGTAGATGCGCGCCACGGCCTTGTTGAAGCCCAGCGATTCGATGTCCGAAGCCACCGCAGCCACCGTCTGGTGAGCCTTGCGGTCGATGGCCTTGTCCTCGCCCGTCACCGAAGCGTCGTACTGCGCGAACAGACGCCAGAGGCGCTGGACGAAGCGGCCGCAGCCCTCGATGCCGGCTTCCGACCACGGCAGGTCGCGCTCCGGCGGGCTGTCGGACAGCATGAACCAGCGGATCGCGTCGGCGCCGTAAGTCGCGACGATCTCGTCGGGGTCGACGACGTTCTTCTTCGACTTCGACATCTTGATGACGCGGCCGACTTCGACGGCGGCACCGTCAGCCTTCAGCGTCGCACCGTCCGAGGTCCGGTCGATCTCGCCGGGCGAGAAGTAGATCGGCTGACCGTTGGCATCGTTGATCCGGAAGTAGGTCTCGTGCGTGACCATGCCCTGCGTGAACAGGCTGGCGAAGGGTTCCTTCACCTCGACCTTGCCGATGCGGGCCAGCGCGCGCGTCCAGAAACGCGCGTAGAGCAAGTGCAGGATCGCATGCTCGATACCGCCGATGTACTGCTCCACCGGCAGCCATTCAGCAATCTTGGCCGGATCGAAGGGCTTGTCGTCAGGCTGGCTGGCGAAGCGCAGGAAGTACCACGAAGAGTCGACGAACGTGTCGAGCGTGTCGGTTTCGCGGCGCGCGGCGTGGCCGCACTGCGGGCAATCGACATGCTTCCAGGTCGGGTGGCGAACGAGCGGGTTGCCGGGGGTCGAGAAATCGACGTCCTCGGGCAGCGTGACCGGCAGGTGCTTCTTGGGCACCGGTACCACGCCGCAAACCTCGCAGTGGATGAACGGGATCGGCGTGCCCCAATAGCGCTGGCGCGAGACGCCCCAGTCGCGCAGGCGCCACACGGTCTTGCCCTCACCCCAGCCTTCGGCTTCGGCGCGCGCGATGACGGCGGCCTTGGCGTCCTTCACGGCCATGCCGTTGAGGAAATCGGAGTGGACGCAGACGCCGTCACCGGCCTCGGACTCGCCGTCGAACGGCTTGTCGGCATCGGCCTCGCTCGCCGCCACGACCCGCAAGATCGGCAAGCCGTACTTGGTGGCGAATTCGAAGTCGCGCTGGTCGTGCCCGGGAACGGCCATGACCGCGCCGGTGCCGTAGTCCATCAGCACGAAGTTGGCGATGTAGACCGGCAGGTCGGCGCCCGTGAACGGATGCCTGGCCTTGATGCCGGTATCGAAGCCCAGCTTCTCGGCAGTTTCCAGCTCGGCCGCGGTGGTGCCGCCCTGCTTGCACAGCGCGATGAATTCCTCGACCTCGGGACGACCCTGCGCAACCGCCTGCGCGATCGGGTGATCGGCGGCGACGGCGACGAAGCTGGCACCGAAGATCGTGTCCGGACGGGTCGAGTAGACTTCCACCGAACCGATGCCGCCGACTTCGGCAGTCAGGTCGAACTTGAACTGCAGGCCCTGGCTCTTGCCGATCCAGTTCTCCTGCATCGTGCGGACCTTCTCGGGCCACTTGTCGAGCGTGGAGAGACCGTCCAGCAGTTCGTCGGCGAAGTCGGTGATCTTGAGGAACCACTGGGAGAGCTTGCGCTTCTCCACCAGCGCGCCCGAGCGCCAGCCGCGCCCGTCGATCACCTGTTCATTGGCGAGCACGGTCATGTCAACCGGATCCCAGTTCACCGCCGATTCCTTGCGGTAAACCAGATCGTTTGCGTAGAGATCGAGGAACAGCGCCTGCTCGTGGCCGTAGTATTCCGGCTCGCAGGTGGCGATCTCGCGGCTCCAGTCGAGCGCAAAGCCCAGGCGCTTCAACTGCGCCTTCATGTTGGCGATGTTCTCGCGCGTCCAGCCGCCGGGGTGGACGCCCTTTTCCATGGCCGCGTTCTCGGCGGGCATGCCGAACGCGTCCCAGCCCATCGGGTGGAGCACTTCATGGCCGGTCATACGCTTGTAGCGCGCCAGCACGTCGCCCATCGTGTAATTGCGCACGTGGCCGATATGGATGCGCCCCGAGGGATAGGGGAACATCTCAAGCACGAAGCTGCGCGGCTTCGACGAGGTATCGTCCGCCTTGAAGCACTGCGCGTCGTCCCACGCAGCCTGCCAGCGCGTGTCCGCCTGAGCCGGATCGAACCGCTCGGTCATCTTAATCGAGTCTCCTGCGGGCATATTCCCGCAATTTCGCGGCACCGGCCGGTGCCGCGTATGAAAAAACTAATCAGCCGCCGATCGAATTGCGGCGAAGGTCACGCGCGCGGGTGAGGATGATGTCCTCAAGCTTCTGCACCGTTGCAGCCTGAACCGGCGCCGGCGCCCAGACGCCGTTGGTCGAGACTTCGCGCTGGCCAGTCACGCGCAGGGCGTCGGCACGCAGGTCCTTGTCGAGGATCATCACCGTGATCTTGACGCGCTCGTTGGGTTCCTTGGGATTGGTGTACCAATCGGTGACGATGACGCCGCCGGCGCTGTCCGACTGGAGCAGCGGCATGAACGAGAGCGAATCGAGGCTGGCGCGCCACAGGTAGCTGTTCACGCCGATCGTCGTCACCGCCGAAGGGGCGATCGAGGACTGGACCTGCTTCCTGCCACCGCCGCAACCGGCCAGCGCAAGCGCCGCGACGGCGCAAAAGCCCGCAGTCGCCAGCGATCGAGCGGAGAGAAGGCCGGTATGGGTGCTGCCTGTCATCGTAATTCCCAGTTCCTGTCTTGGCGCGTTCGCCGGACTTCCGGTAAACCTGCCGTGAAACGCCTCTATAGCCGCCGTTGCCCGGGCGGCAAGTGCGGCTGCATCAGCTTGCCGCCATAACGGGTGCAAGGCTAAACGCATGCTGAACGCCCCTCTCCCATCCGCGATCAGGCTGTGTTAAGTTGCAAGCCTGAAAGATCGCGGAATGGTGGAACGCCGATCCCGCAACAGGATCGTGAACCGGCGAGATGGAAAGGCAAGGCGGGAATTTCGCAATGGAAGCCGAAGCAACACGCGCGTCGAAAGGCGGAATGAAGACCGGCCTCTTGCTGGCCTGCTGCGTGACCGTGCTTGCCCTTCCCAGCGCCGTTCTTGCGTTCACCACCAATTTCAAGACTGCGCAGACGGAGAAATCGGTCGATTCGCTCGATCCGGAGACCTCTCCAGAAAACCTGTCGCGCGCCATCGCCATGCGCTCTCTTGCCAAAGGTCAACCGTTTCCCTTCACTCCGGCAGCACCTCCGGGCCGCCTCGAACGCGCGGTTACGGTTGCCGTTCGCTTCGATCCGGAAGCGGCGAAGGCGATTATCGTGCGTAATCGCCTTCAGATCGCTCGCACGACAAGGATGTCGGGCCCCTTCGCATAGCTCCCAACGCCTTCAATCTCGGCGTGGCGCGCGGCTATCAGAACTTCGCCCCCGAAACGGCGCCGCAAGCCTTGGGCAAGGGGCTTTCCGATGCGCCAGAGTTGAAGAAATTCAGCCTTCAGGCCGGAACGGCCGACCAGAAGGAATCGCGCTTCAGCCCCCGAATCTCGATCGATGAAAAGCATGTGGCAGGTCGCGCCCCTCGCACGTTCTCGGGTGAAGCGGGCGAAGTCGATCTGGGGGGCGCCTACCGCGTCACCGAGAATCTCGATGTCACTGCCGGCCTGCGTTATTCGCAAGAGCGGGAACGCCTTGTTCCCCTCACCGATGGCCGCCAGGACAGTCAGGCAGTTTACGTAGGAACCCAATTCAGGTTCTGATCCGTGCAGCCATAATTGCACTTCTCTCAATCAATTCGCCGCAAATAAGCTCCGAGAGCGATGGGCTTCGGCTTGCCCTGCGCGGCTGGTTTCCATAGCACTGCAGGTGGTGGATGCTTCACTAAAAGGCGAAAGGCTTTCTATGGCGCGCGTTGCTATCGTTACCGGTGGGACCAGGGGTATCGGGGAGGCTGTTTCACTGGCCCTCCAGGAACGGGGTCACACCGTAGTTGCAAATTACGCAGGCAATGAAGAGAAGGCAAAGGCCTTTACGGAACGGACCGGAATCCCTGCCTACCGATGGGACGTCGGCGACCACGAAGCCACGCTTGAGGGCGTGGCAAGGGTGACCGAAGAAGTCGGTCCCGTGGACATCGTCATCAACAACGCGGGCATCACCCGTGACGGCGTGCTTCACAAGATGACCTTCGACGACTGGAACGAAGTCATGCGAATCAATCTTGGCGGTTGCTTCAACATGGCCAAGGCCACGTTTTCCGGAATGCGGGATCGCGGCTGGGGTCGCATCGTCAATATCGGCTCGATCAACGGCCAGGCCGGACAATATGGCCAGGTGAACTACGCCGCAGCCAAATCCGGCATCCATGGCTTCACGAAGGCCCTTGCGCAGGAAGGCGCCAAGTACGGCGTCACCGTCAACGCCATCGCGCCCGGCTACATCGACACGGACATGGTGGCAGCCGTTCCCGCACCGGTCCTTGAGAAGATCGTGGCGAAGATTCCAGTCGGCCGCCTCGGCAGCGCTTACGAAATCGCTCGCGGCTGCGCGTTCCTCTGCTCGGAAAATGCAGCTTTCGTGACGGGATCGACGTTGAGCATCAACGGCGGCCAACACATGTATTGAGGCATTACGCGTATCAGGCGGGGGCCCGGCCGTCGCCTGATACGCAACTATCCCCGATGCGGTCCGAACAGGATCACTGCCGCCCCGACTAGGCAAAGCGCGGCGCCTCCCATATCCCAGCGATCCGGCTTCACACCTTCCGCCAGCCAGAGCCACAGCAGCGCGGAGGCTATGTAGATTCCGCCGTAAGCCGCATAGGCACGCCCGGCATGATCGCTTTCGACCAGCGTCAGCAGCCAGGCGAAGATCGCCAGCGACATGCAGCCGGGAATGAGCCAGAGCGGCGACTTTCCCATGCGCAACCAGGCCCAGAAGGCAAAGCACCCGCCGATCTCGGCAAGCGCCGCACCGACATAGATCAGGACTGACAGCACGGCCTGCGTGCCCTCAGCCGAACGCCTGCCTGAGCCACGTGACCAGTTCAGCAAGGTCCGGGCCTTCCAGCGAAACCGCATGTCCCAGGTCGGGAACCTTGGGCCAGCCACAGTCGACGAACTCCCGCCCCTTCCATTCGCGGGTACCTTCGTAACGCGGGATCACATGGAAATGGACGTGAGGGTCCACCATCATCAACATGAGGTAGTTTATTCGGGCATAGGAAACCGCCTTGCCCAACGCGCTTTCGATCGCGGCGGTCACGATCTTCAGGTCGGCATGTGCTTCGGCGGCGAGATCACCGAACGCGGTGGCCTCCGACTTCGCCGCCAGTACCAGCGAACCCAGCGTCGGCTGGGCAGGCCTTGCCAGCACCACCCAGTGATCGAATTCGGCGACGAGCGTGGCCGGATAGCCGAACTTTTCCATCGTCCCGTTCATTACCGACGCTCCTTCAGGTTTCCGCCAACCACGAGGTGATCTGGCCGCCCCGCGCCCGAACGATCCAGGCCTGCACCAGGCGCACGGCATGAACGAGGCAGGAAATCGCGGTCCACCACGCCACGGCGATCAGGCCAAGATCCGGTCGCGCGAACAGCATGGCGACGAACAGGATCACCATGTTGGGGTTGCGACGGGCCGTGATGAGCCGGAACCGGCTATCGAACTTACGCCAGACGTGAATGTGCATCAGGCCGTTCTGCCTCATGAACACGCCTTCGATCAGGCGCTGAACAACGTATCCGCCCTGGATCGCTCCCTGCACCCACCAGAAGGTAGTCGTATCGTAGGCCAGGCCCCAGGTAGCGAGGCCGGTTGCCCAGAACCACCACCAGAACGGTGGATGGACGAGATCCATGCCATGGTCCGCAACATTACCCCATTCCGAAGACGTGATCGTGCAGCGGGCCAGTTTGCCGTCAACGGTGTCCAGAACCATGAACACGAGGCCCAGCGCCATTCCGAGCCAATAGTGCCCGTAGGCGAAGAGGAAAGTCGCGGCCACGCAGAACACCGCGCCGACGGCGGTGACCATGTTCGGCGTGATGTGCAGCTTCGCGCAGACACGCGTCAGTACCAGGGCCCATTCCGGCCAGAGGTATTTGGTCAGTACATCGGTGACGCCCTTGTAGGCCCCGAAGTAGCTGGCCCTTTCGATCGGACGCACGGTCTCAGCGTCAAGCGCCATGAGAAACGGCGTCTCGCGCTTGCGAAGCTGCTTGTTCTCCACGGTGGGGCCACTCTCGAAGGCAACCACATCGAGTCCCGATGGATCGCCAAGCGGAGTACCCGATCTCATCGCCTCCGCGACTCGGGAGGCCTGATCTGCATCCGCCGCATGAGCTAGCGCGGGGACACCGCCGAGCGTGAGCACCATGCGGGGGCGCGTGGTGATGTATTTGAACCACGCCGGATCCCACGCAAAAGCGGCGTTCGAAAGAACCGCAGGGCCGGCAGGAACGGCAGAGCCGGGAACCAGTCCGTTCGCGCGCGCGATGCGCGCGACGCGCTCGGCCATCGTAAGACCCCAGAGCTGAACGGGGTTTTCGCCGATATTGACGACGAGGGGGGGAGTGTCATTTTCGACCATGGACCGGCCGTAATATGTCACGCCTCCACTGGCAATCTTGCGAGTTGCACAGAACGCGCAGGAAATTGAGGGTCTTGCAAGTGGCGCCAATCCGCCATAGAACTGTAACCTTAATGTGTCAGTTGATGTTTCCTGATGATTTTTCGGCTCGGGATGCCTACATAGGCCCCCGTGTACGGAACCATTTACGAATTCGAAACGCTGCCGACATCCGGTGAGCATGACGGCCGGCGCAAATCGGCCAGCCTGGCGCGTTCAGCCCAGCGGGGCCGCGCTGTGCCTCTCGTAGGTATCATCCGCAATCCTCGCAGCCACCGCAACAAGGGCCACGCGCCCGAGATGGCGGACTGTTCCAACATCCTTACGGAAACACCGCGCACCCGCACGGATCTCTACGGCGTGCTCGAAAGCTTCGCCCGCCGAGGGATCGACTATCTCGTGGTGGACGGCGGAGACGGAACGGTGCGCGACGTTCTGACCTGCGGCGCAGATATCTTCGGTGAGGAATGGCCGACCTTCATCGTCCTTCCCAAGGGAAAGACAAATGCGCTCGCCATCGATCTTGGCCTACCTAACCAATGGTCGCTCGCCGAAGCTCTCGCCGCGGCGCACAAGGGCAACAAGCTGACCCGCCGTCCCCTGCGGATTTCCTCGAGGGATGACAGCAACGGTTGCATTCAGGGCTTCATCCTCGGCACCGGGGCATTCGCGCTCGCCACCGAGGCTGGCCAGGAAGCGCACCGCCGGGGCGCGTTCAACAGCTTTGCGGTTGGCCTGACTGTCCTTTGGGGCATCATCCAGACCCTGTTCGGCCGTGCCGGCAACCCATGGCGTTCCTGCACGCCCACCCGTCTGGTGAACCGCCACACCGGCCGCGACCTGCCTTATCAAGGACCCGGCCGTTCGGACGAGCGCTTCATGGCCGTCGCAACGACGTTCGAGCGTTTCCCGCTCGGCGCCCGCCCCTTCGGCAGCGACGTGGCCCCGGGCATGAAGCTGGGTGTTATCGACTGGCCGGTGCGCTGGGTCATTGCCCTGCTTCCGGCGGTTCTGTTCGGGTTCTGGGGCAAGTTTCTTGAACGGCGCGGCGTTCATCGTTTCTGCGCCAGTGCCGTCGATCTTGAACTGGACGGCTCCTTCATCCTCGATGGCGAAGCGTTCCCGGGCGGCGATTACGTGCTTGAGGAAGGCCCGCAACTGACGTTCGTGGTCCCCTGAAAACGGTTTTCCGGCGCTTGATTTCCGGGCGCCGCTGCCCGAGCATGACGTCATGACCGAAGATCTCGAAGGACGCGTCCGCAAGGCCATCCAGCGCCCGATCGAACCCGAAATCCGCGCCTTCGCGCAGCGCTTGGCCCTTGCAGCAGGCAACGCCGTGGCGGTGCTGTTCTACGGCTCCAACCTGCGCACAGGCTCGCTTGAAGGCGTTCTGGATTTCTACGTCCTCACCGAAGGCCCCCAGATCGAGAAGATCTGGCCTCGCGTCAGCTATCATGAGTGGACGTTCGAAGGCATTCCGCTGCGCGCCAAGGTCGCGACCATGACTCTGGAAACCTTCCGCGCCGCTGCCGCCGGCGAACTGCTCGACACCACCATATGGGCCCGCTTCGTCCAGCCCTGCGGCCTGGCCTGGCTGCGCGACGAAGCCGCAATCGGCCCCGTTGCCGAAGCGGTCTCCGGCGCCGCCCGCACTGCAACCCGGCTTGCGGTTTCTCTGGGACCGGAAGCGGGAACGGCGGAAGACTATTGGCGGGCGCTGTTCAGGGCGACATACGCGGCCGAATTCCGCGTAGAAAAGGCCGGGCGGGAGGATTCGATCCTCGCCGTCAATCGCGAGCATTTCGACGGCCTGCTCCCCCTGGCGCTGGCCGCCGACGGCATCGCTTTCACCCGGGAACCCAAGGGAACGATCCGCCCTGCCCTTGCGGCGCGGGAGCGTAACCGTGCTCTGAACTGGTGGAAACGCCGCCAGCGTCTCGGCAAGCCTTACAACGTGCTCCGCCTGCTCAAGGCATCCACGACGTTCGACGGTGCGGCCCGCTACGCCGCGTGGAAGATCGAACGCCACACGGGCGTACCTGTCACCATAACCCCCTGGCGCGAACGCCATCCGGTTCTCGCGGCTCCCGGCGTGTTATGGCACGTATGGCGCACAAAGAAGGCAATGGAGCGCAAACCGGCATGAAGCCCGCCGCGCTCATCCTCGCAGGTTCTCGCCCCGGCGCGCCCGATCCTGTCGCCGCGTCCGAGGGCGTCAGCCACAAGGCGCTGGTCGAACTGGAAGGCCAGCCGATGCTCGCCCATGTCGCCCATGCGCTCCGTGATGCCGGGATCGAGCGTGTGGCCGTCATCGCCAACGATCCTGCCGTCGTGGCGCTGGCGCAAATGTTGAATTGCGAGGTAATCCCTGCCGAAGCCGGGCCAAGCGCAAGCGTCGCCGCCGGTTTTGTACGGCTGGGTGCGCCGATGCTCATCACCACGGCGGATCACGCCCTGCTGCGCGGGGAATGGGTCAGCGACTTCCTTCTCGACACGCCCGAAGATGCCGATGTCGCCGTCCTGCTCGCCCGGCGTCAGGCGATCGAGGCCGCCATGCCCGGTTCCCGGCGGACATATCTGCGCTTCGCAGACGGGCACTGGTCGGGCTGCAACGTGTTCCTGCTCAACTCAAAGCGCGCCGAAAGCGCGATAGAGACCTGGAAACTGGTGGAGGCGGACCGCAAACGCCCCTGGCGCATAGCCGCCCGCCTCGGCCTCGGCATGTTGCTGAGCTATGCGCTGGGCAGACTGACCCTCGCAGCCGCCCTCGGCAGCCTGGGCACGAAGATCGGCATAAGGGCCAGCCTGGTGGCAGCGCGTGACGGGCTGGCCGCAGTCGATGTGGACAAGCCCTCCGACCTGGTCGACGCGCGCGGAATACTGGCGCAGCGACGAGAGACCGGGGGCCAGTCCTGATCCGTTACATGTAGCGCATCTGGATGCGGATCGATTTCACTTCCTTGCCGTCCACCGGCACGCCGACCTTGGTATAGCTGGGCTTGCCGAGGTTGAAGATGTTGATCGACGGATTGTTGGACATGGCGCCGCCATCAGTGCTGATATCGGTCGAACCATTGCCATTGACGTCATGGCGGACCGCGATTCCATAAGATCCCGCAGCGGAAACCGGCACGCAGAACGTCATCGATCCCGCCTTTGCCGGAACCTCGATACGCTTCAGCCACTTGCCCTTGGAAAGCCATTCGGCCGAAGTCGCCCGGTAGGATTGCACCCTCAGCTTCCCCTGAGAGGACTTGATGCCATCCACCGTCACCATGATCGACGGTCCGCCACCGGCTCGGCACTGGCTCATGTCGTTGCGGATTTCGTCGCGGTACTGCGCGGCAGCAGGAGCGGATACCGCCAGGGCGGCCAAACCGGCCGCGGCCAGCAGCACGCCCGAACGCCTGTTCATTGGGAAGGGGGCCTTGGGGAACGTCACACTCATCTCCGGTTCCATAACGCTCTGCGCAGCACGCACGGCCTGGCTGAAGCGCGCGCAACTGCGTGATTTTTCTGGCGCCGCACTGCCATCGAGGCCGTGAATGCACTCTGAATTGGCAGTTCACAATGGCTCAATCACGTGCCGGTTCCCCGGTGCGGCCGGCTGCTCACCCGCCGCCACCTGGTGGATTTACGGGCGACCTCCATATGGCGTGTGGAAAACGGCCAGTGGGGCGCTTGTACCCCCCAGATGTGGTGGCCTATCCTTCACATCGAGGAGTACCGTTTTCCACCATGACCACGCCGCTGATCTCGCCCTCCATCCTGTCCGCCGACTTCGCCCGCCTGGGTGAGGAAGTTCGCGCGATCGACGAAGCCGGCGCGGACTGGATCCACGTCGATGTCATGGATGGTCACTTCGTGCCGAACATCACCATCGGTCCTGCCGTGGTGAAGGCCCTGCGCCCCCATTCGGCCAAGGTGTTCGACGTGCACCTGATGATCTCTCCGGTCGACAGCTACCTCGAAGCCTTCGCGGAAGCGGGTGCCGACTACATCACCGTCCATCCCGAGGCCGGACCGCACGTTCACCGCACGGTGCAGACGATCCACAATCTCGGCAAGAAGGCCGGCATTTCGCTCAATCCCGCGACGCCCGCCAAGATGCTCGACTATCTGATCGACGACATCGACCTGGTCCTGATCATGAGCGTAAACCCGGGCTTCGGCGGCCAGAGCTTCATCTCCAGCCAGCTTCGCAAGATCGAGGCCGTGCGCAAGATGATCGACAAGTCCGGCCGCGACATTCGCCTCGAGGTGGACGGCGGCGTCGATGCCAGGACCGCACCGCTTTGCGTTTCGGCAGGCGCCGACGTGCTCGTCGCCGGTTCGCCACTTTCCGCGGCGGACCTACGCAATATGCCGCGAACATTCGCGCCCTGAAGGGACTCGCCTGACGGGGACGGACTGAAACAGTGACCCCAGACACCCATCCGGGTTCCCGCGCGGGAACCTGGGGGGACTTCGGGCCATTTCCCCGATGGGCGGGAGCTAGGCCCGGATGGACCGGAGCGAGGAGGGTGTCTTGAACCAGAATGTGAGCGGATCAACCGCCCTGGACCGGCAGGAGCCGGACATCACCGGTATCTCCGCATTCGCAGCCGATGAATCCGATCTCCTGTCGCCCCGCACGGTCGGCGGCGAGGCGAAAGTCGAAGTTGCGCACATTGAAAGTGGCCGCGCTCTCGCGCTTGCCGACTTCTCGCCCCCCTCCGTCGGCCCCGGCGAACGCCTTATCCGTTTTGCCTACCGACTCGGCATTCCCGGCTCGATGCTCTCGGCGCCCATGGGCAAGAAGGCACGCACCCGCCTCCTCGCCACCGTCAACAATACGCTTCCCGGCCATGTCGCCGCGGGCACCGCACTGCGCGCCGGTCACTTCCTGATTCACGGCGCCAAGACACCGATCGCGCAAGTCGACTATGCCGGTGCCGCCCGCGTCACCCCGCCGCTCGAACGCGTGGTTCACAGCTTTTCCTGGCTCACCGACCTTGAAGCCTGCGCCCCCCGTGAGCAAGGCACGGCCGTAGCCGAGCGCATCCTTACCGCCTGGCTCCAGGCCAACCCCAAGCCCCCCGGCAAACCCGGCAAGGGCCCCGCCTGGGCCGTCGGCAATACCGGCGCCCGCCTGATGAACTGGCTGGCGCACGCGCCACTGATTCTTTCGGGCGAAAAGGCCCTGCGCAACCGCACGCTGGCGCATATCTCGGATACCGCGCGCTGGCTCGATCGCCACGTCCACAATGCAGAGGACGGCCTTGCCGAAGTGGCAGGCTGGTCCGCCATCGTCGCGGCGGGGCTGCTCCTGCCCGATGGACGGCCGCGCCGGCTCTATGGCGAAGCCGGGCTGGTCAAGTCGCTCGGCGAACTGATGGGCGACGACGGCGGCGTGCTTTCCCGCAGCCCGGTTGCGCAAATGGAAGCCATCGCGCTGCTCGTCCGCCTGCGCAACTGCTATCACGCAACCCGCCGGGACGCGCCCAAGGCGGTCGAGCGCGTCATCGAAATGCTGATCCCCCCGCTGCTGGCCCTGACTCATGGCGATGGATCGCTGGGCTCCTGGCAGGGCGGCTGGGCTGTCGACGGGGATGACGTGAACGCCCTCGTTCGCGCCACCGGCGTCCGGACCCGTCCGCTGCGCGACGTGAGGCAGTGGGGCTATCAACGCGTGCTCGCCCACAAGTCCATCCTCCAGTTTGACACCGCGCCGCCACCGTTGCCCGCACACGCCCGCCACGGCTGCGCCTCGACCCTGGCTTTCGAAATGTCTCACGGCGGGCACCGCCTGATCGTGAATTGCGGGGGTTCCGCCAGTGGCGGCGGACTGGTGCCGGTCCGGCTCGAACAAGGCCTCCGTGCGACTGCGGCGCATTCCACGCTCACTTTGGACGACGCCAATTCCACGGCCGTGCTCATCAACGGCGCGATCGGATCGGGTGTCAGCGAGGTCGATGTCGACCGCAAGACGCTCGTGCAAGAAAACGGCGGCAACGCCACCCGCCTCGAGGCCAGCCACAATGGCTACGAGGCTCGCTACGGCCTCACTCACCGCCGCATCCTGATCCTGCGTGACGACGGCACCGAACTGCGCGGCGAAGATCTGCTCCTGCCCGCCAATCGCAAGGGCAAGCGCGGCAAGGTCGGCTTCGCGATCCGCTTCCATCTGGGCTCACGAGTAGAAGTGGGGCTGACGGCGGACGGACAGGGAGCTGGCCTCGCCTTGCCTGACGGCAGCTACTGGCAATTCCGCAGCGCCGCCGGCGAAGTCACCGTCGAGGATTCGCTATGGGTCGACGGCCAGGGCCGCCCGCAGGCAACGCAGCAGCTCGTGATTCAGGGCATGGTTTCCCGCGGCGGCGGGAATTTCGGGTGGCTTCTCAAGAAAATGGGGTGATTTTGTCCATGGCACGCCACGGGTTGTGCCTTAGCCACCTTGCAGGCTCGGCTCTGCCGACCTAGAGGGCGCGCAAATCCTTTGCCCGCCCCATTCGCGAGAGGCCCTTCAATGACCGATATCGTCCCGATCCGCCGCGCACTGCTTTCGGTTTCCGACAAGGCCGGCCTCGCCGACCTCGGCAAGGCGCTTGCCGCGCGCGGCGTGGAGCTGGTTTCGACCGGCGGCACCGCCAAGGCGCTGCGCGATGCCGGGCTCGAGGTGAAGGACATTTCGGATCTCACCAATTTCCCCGAAATGATGGACGGCCGCGTCAAGACGCTGCACCCCAAGGTCCACGGCGGCCTGCTGGCCGTGCGCGACAACCCGGAACACGCCAAGGCCATGGCCATCACGAGATCGGCGCGATCGACCTCGTGATCGTCAATCTCTACCCCTTCGAAGCGACCGTGGCCAAGGGTGCCGACCGTGACGAAGTGATCGAGAACATCGACATCGGCGGCCCATCGATGGTCCGCTCCGCTGCGAAGAACCATGCTTTCGTCGCCATCGTCACCGATCCCAAGGACTATGCCGGCCTGCTCTCCGAGTTGGAGACCACCGATGGCGGCACCACGCTGGCCTTCCGCAAACTGCTGGCGGCGCGCGCCTTCGCGCAGACCGCGCTTACGATTCGATGATCTCTCAGTGGTTCGCCTTCGCCGACCAGGGCCTTGAGTTCCCCGAGATGATCAGCGTCAACGGCCGTCTTTCGACCGAACTGCGCTACGGCGAGAATCCGCACCAGAAGGCCGCGCTCTACACCCCGGTCGGTCCTTTCACCAAGGGTCTGGCCCAGAGCGAGCAGGTGCAGGGCAAGGAACTGTCCTACAACAACTACAACGATGCCGACGCCGCCTTCGAGCTGGCTGCCGAGTTCAAGGGCCAGCAGCCCGCCGTGGTCATCGTCAAGCATGCCAACCCCTGCGGCGTCGCTCAGGGCGAAACCCTGCTCGATGCCTGGCAGGGTGCGCTGGCCTGCGACGACGTTTCGGCCTTCGGTGGCATCGTTGCGGTGAACACCACGCTCGACGGCGCCACGGCGGAAGCGATCTGCCAAATCTTCACCGAAGTCGTCGTCGCACCTGACGCCGACGAGGAAGCCCGCGCCTTCTTCGCCAAGAAGAAGAACCTGCGCCTGCTGCTCACCGGCGAACTGCCCGATCCGCGCCGCGCCGGCCTGCTCGTGCGTCAGATGACCGGCGGCCTGCTGGTGCAGAACCGCGACAACGGAGCCATTGGCCTCGACGATCTCAAGGTCGTGACCAAGCGCGCGCCGACCGAGCAGGAACTGAAGGACTGCCTGTTCGCCTGGACCGTGGCCCGTCACGTCAAGTCCAACGCGATCGTCTATGCCAAGGACGGCATCACCGCCGGCATCGGTGCAGGCCAGATGAACCGCCGCGATTCCTCGCGCATCGCCGCGATGAAGGCCGCGGAAGCCGCCGAGAAGTTCGGCTGGGCCCAGGCACGCACGGCGGGTTCGGCTGTGGCGTCGGACGCCTTCTTCCCCTTCGCGGACGGATTGCTGGCCGCTGCCGAGGCGGGCGCCACCGCCGTGATCCAGCCGGGCGGCTCGATCCGCGATGACGAAGTCATTGCCGCGGCTGACGAAGCGGGTCTGGCGATGGTCTTCACCGGCATGCGCCACTTCAAGCACTGAGGGACCGAAACGGCAGGAAGGCGAGGAGGTTACCCTCGCCTTCCTTGCCTGCCTGTAGGAAACTGCGCGGCGCAGCGCGCTCAGGTACCACACCCGGACATTGACCGAATTGTGACGGTTCCCGCCCTTCGTCGCGGCAGGATCACAACTCATCGCAGAATGGGTCGCGGTTCGTCGCCATTCACTGGACGTCAAGGCGATTCGCGCCAAGTGAGCGCCACGCAATCGTACCACAACCATATGAGCTGATTTTCGTCATGGGACTCTTCAAGGCCGACTTTTACCGCTTCTTCGCTCTCGGCTTTGCCGGTGGTGCGCTGCTGGTGCTCGGCGTGATGGGGATTGGCGGACATTCGCTGACCAGCGGGATCGTGCCTCCGGCCGAAGCCGCAGCGCCCGCACGCTGATCGCACGGGCCGGGCGCCCTACCGGCACCTTTCAATTGCACGCGGCAAGGCCAGTGCCCATATGGGGCGCATGGCTAATGCGCATCATCATCACGAACACTCGGGCGACAACCTGATCGAGGCTGCCCGCGCGGCTCTCATCGAATCGGGCGAGCAGTGGACCGAGATGCGTGCGGACGTCTTCGGCGCACTGGCGGAACGTGAACGCCCCGCCTCCGCCTACGATCTGGCGGAGAGCGTATCCGCCCTGCGCGGCAAGCGTGTGGCGCCGAACAGCGTTTACCGCATTCTCGATCTTTTCGTGCGCACCAACCTTGCCCGCCGCGTGGAAAGTGCCAACGCCTATCTGGCCAACAGCCACCCCGGCTGCCAGCATGACTGCATCTTCCTGATCTGCGATGTCTGCGGTCAGGCCGTTCACATCGACGATGACAAGCTGACCGGCGCGCTTATCGCGGCGGCGAAGCAGGCCGGCTTTGCGGGCGTGCGCCCGGTTGTCGAACTGCGCGGCACCTGCGCGGCCTGCAGCTGAAAGCCTTACCGAAATTCGGTTAAGCTGAGGATATTCCCGTCAGGATCGGAGAACCACGCCACCAGTGCTGTTCCGTCCGGCGCTGTCCAGATGCCGTCGGCGTCCTGCCCGAAGCCTTCATAGACGTTGAATTCCACACCCCTTCCCCGCAAGGAGCCGACCGCCGTGCGAATGTCGGACACCGTCCATCCCAGCACCGTATGCTGCGTCGGTACATGGCCGGCATGACTGGTCAGCCGCATCGCCCCGCCGCCAGCCAAGGCGAAAGCAAGCGCGAATTCGTCTTCCGCGATAACGCGCAGTTCCAGCACGTTTTCATAGAAGACTCGGGCGCTTGCCCGGTCGCGGGTCATCACGAAGGCCACTGGCGATGCTTCGGAAAGTCGCAACATATGGACTGCTCCCACGTTTTTCCTGTCATTTCGGGTGCTACCGGCATATTGCCGGTCGCTTAATTCGACACCAGAACACGTAAAGTGTACAAGCAGACCATGACAGCCAACCCGGCAACGCCGCTCCTCGATACCGTCGATACGCCTGACGATCTTCGCAAGCTCAAGCCTGCGGACCTGAGACAGCTGGCCGACGAACTTCGCACCGAGATGATCTCAGCCGTCGGACAGACCGGCGGACACCTCGGCTCCGGCCTTGGCGTGGTAGAGCTGACCGTGGCGATCCACTACGTGTTCGACACGCCGACCGACCGGCTGATCTGGGACGTGGGCCACCAGGCCTACCCGCACAAGATCCTGACCGGCCGCCGCGACCGCATTCGTACACTGCGCCAGGGCGGCGGGCTTTCCGGTTTCACCAAGCGTTCGGAAAGCGAATACGACCCGTTCGGCACGGCTCACAGTTCCACCTCGATCTCAGCCGCGCTCGGTTTTGCGGTCGCCAACAAGATTAAGGGGACGCCCGGCCGGGGCATCGCCGTTATCGGTGACGGCGCGATGAGCGCGGGCATGGCCTATGAGGCGATGAACAACGCCGCAGAAGCTGGAAACCGACTGATCGTTGTCCTCAACGACAACGACATGTCGATCGCGCCGCCGGTCGGCGGGCTTTCCGCCTATCTTGCGCGCCTCGTCTCTTCGGGCCGATTCCTCGGCCTGCGCGATCTCGCCCGCAAGTTCGCACGCCGCCTGCCCGCCCCCTCCACGCCGCCGCCCGCAAGACGGACGAGTTCGCGCGCGGCATGGCCATGGGCGGCACCCTGTTCGAAGAACTGGGCTTCTATTACGTCGGCCCGATCGACGGCCACGACCTCGACGCATTGGTCCCCGTGCTGGAAAACGTGCGGGATGCCGCCGAAGGCCCGATCCTCGTCCATGTCGTGACCCAGAAGGGCAAGGGCTACGCCCCCGCCGAGGAAGCGGCTGACAAGTACCACGGCGTGCAGAAGTTCAACGTCGTCACGGCGAACAGGCCAAGGCTCCTGCCGGCCCGCCGAGCTATACGGGCGTCTTCGCCAAGGCACTGGTCGCCGAGGCGGAAAAGGACAACCGCATCTGCGCGATTACCGCTGCCATGCCCTCGGGCACGGGGCTCGACAAGTTCGAGCAGAAATTCCCGAATCGCAGCTTCGACGTCGGCATTGCCGAACAACATGCGGTCACTTTCGCGGCGGGCCTCGCGGCTCAGGGCATGCGCCCGTTCTGCGCGATCTACTCGACCTTCCTCCAGCGCGCCTTCGATCAGGTCGTCCATGACGTCGCGATCCAGAACCTGCCCGTGCGCTTCGCGATCGACCGCGCCGGCCTCGTCGGCGCCGACGGTGCAACTCATGCCGGCTCGTTCGACGTGACCTACCTTGCCACACTGCCGAACATGGTGGTCATGGCCGCTGCCGACGAAGCGGAACTGGTCCACATGGTCCACACCGCCGCACAGTACGACGCCGGCCCAATCGCCTTCCGCTATCCACGCGGCAACGGCGTGGGCGTGGACTTGCCGGAAACGCCGCAGCTTCTCGAAATCGGCAAGGGCCGTATCGTCCGCGAAGGCACCAAGGTAGCCCTGCTCTCGCTTGGCACCCGCCTCGGCGAAGCGCTCAAGGCTGCAGACGTGCTGGAAACCAAGGGACTGTCGACCACCGTTGCCGACTTGCGTTTCGCCAAGCCGCTCGACACCGATCTGATCCGCAAGCTCATGGTGAGCCATGAGGTCGTCATCACCGTCGAGGAGGGCGCCATCGGTGGCCTTGGCGCACATGTTCTCACCATGGCGAGCGACGAAGGCCTGACCGACGCCGGGCTCAAGATCCGCACCATGCGCCTGCCGGATATCTTCCAGGATCAGGACAAGCCCGAGACCCAGTACGACGAAGCTGGCCTCAATGCACCGCAGATCGTCGATACCGTACTCAAGGCCCTGCGCCACAACAGCGCCGGCGTGAACGAAGCACGGGCCTGACGCGGCGGTCGCCCGAAGGTCATTCACGCCCGCTGGAACAGGCCGGTGAAGGTTCCCCTGCTGGTCGGTGCGGTTGCCGTGTCCGGCCTCTATCTCGCGGTCGTTCTCGCGCTTTACCTGGGGCAGCACGCGATCATCTATCCCGCACCGCGCGGACCGGCATCAATTCCCTCGGGTTTCGAGAAAGTCACGCTCCACACGGCTGACGGCCTCGCCCTCACCGCCGCCTGGCGCCCTGCAAAGTCGGGCCGCCACACCGTGCTGTTCTTCCATGGCAACGGCGACAGTCTCCCCGGCGCTGCCGCCGTCACCGAAGGCCTTGTGAAAGCCGGCTACGGTGTGCTTCTTGCCGACTATCGCGGCTATGCGGACAATCCGGGCAAACCGACCGAAGAGGGGCTCGCGCTGGACGCGGAAGCGGCGCTGGACTTTGCAAACCGCAGAGGCATTGCCGCCAACCGGATCGTGCTGATGGGCGCTTCACTGGGAACGGGCGTCGCGGCGGAACTGGCCACGAAGCACTCTCCTGCGGCGCTGGTGCTGATATCGCCCTTCACCAGCCTGCCGGATGTCGCGGCCGCAGCAGTTCCCTGGGCTCCGGTGCGCCGACTGATGCTGGACCGCTTCGACAGTCGCACGGCGATTGCCCGGGTCAAGGCCCCGATCCTTGTCCTCCACGCCGCCGACGACCGGGTGATCCCTCTGGCTCAAGGCGAAGCGCTCGCACAGGCCGCGCCCCACGCCAGATTCATCCGCTTCGAGCAGGGCGGCCACCAAATCCAGTTCGCCCGGCCCACGCAAACGCCATCGTCGGATGGCTGAAGGGCCAGGATATCTAGGTCGTAAACCTAGGACCAAGGGCCGTGCCCCCTGTCCTGCAAGGCGCTCGCGACGAAGCGGCCTGTGCAGAGACGATATTCCGAAGGTCTGGGGCTCTCCCCCAGACCTTCGGATTTACTTCACCAATCGTAGGCCTTCGGCAGGTACGTCCGATCCAGGCTCTTGTACCGCTGCTTCAGACGGCTCTGATGATTATCGAGCGGCTGCTTTACGCCATCGATATAGACTTCGACCGGTGCCGAGGAGAGTTCCAGCGGGTCGCCGTCCCAGATGACGACATCCCCGGCCGCGCCCGGTGCCAGAACGCCTTCCTTGCCGCCCATACCGCTGATTTCGGCAGGAATGGAGGTAATGGCGGCCAGCGCCTCACCCCAGGTCAATCCCACCGCGCCCGGCAGCTTGTTCAGAGCCACGAGGTTTCCGGCCTGCTGCGGCGCATAGCGTGGCTGATTGCTGCCCGCGAACATGCCGATGGCAACCTTGACGCCCGCCTTTTTCATCCGGCCGACGTTCGACTGGGTCGCCGCGAGACTTTCGAAGCTGGCCGGAAGATCCCGCAGCGGCATGGTGATCACCGGCACCTTTGCGGCCGCGATGGCACCGGCCACGAGCCAGCCTTCCGTGGCCCCCACGAGCACGAGGTTCAGCTTGGGAAACTCGGTCTTGAGCGCCAGCACGCTGCGGATGTCTGCCGCACGTTCGACCCCGACATAGAGCGGCTGGCGGCCGTCCAGTACCGGTGCAAGCGCTACCGCATCGGCACGGGTGAGCAGCGCATCGCTGCTACGCCCGGCATTGGGTGCGGCAACCACTTCGCGCGCCTCACGCAAGGCGTTGCGCAGCGCGACATGCGCTGCCACGCGGCTACCACCGGCCAGCCGGGCTCCGGCTTCCCCCAGCTCCACGAACTGGAAAGCCCGGGATGCGTTGACCGTATCGGGACCGGTTCCGAGGCCGATCAGCGCGCCCTGTCCCGCAAAGATCGAGCCCCCGTTGAAGGGGGGCCACGCTGGCGCGCGTAACGCCGCCTTCGCGGCTGATCGCGATATGCTCGCTGGAAGGGTTTATCGCCGGCGCAACATCGAGCGCGGCATTGAAGGGGGACTTGTCCGCTTCCGTGTCATTGCTGTTCGACACCGCTTCGACATCCCAGAGACCGAGGTCGGTCACGGCGGAGAACAAGCCCGGCGTCACCCACTTTCCGGTTCCGTCCACGCTCCGGATACCCGCCGGCACGGCGGCTCCGGCTCCCGCGGCAACGACCTTGCCGCCCCGCACGATCACGGTGCCATGCTCGATCGGCGCGCTGCCGTCACCGGTGGCGACCGTGGCATTGGTGATCGCGAAATCCTGTGCGGAGGCCGCAGCGGGCAGCGCTACCGCCGCAAGGGCGGCGATGATGATGGCACGGCGGCTCATTTCACGTCTCCTTCGCCGGGCTGTCCCAATTCGAAATCGCTTACCGGACGACGCTTTGCGTCCAGGGCATCGAACATCAGGGCCCCGTCGATCCAGACCTTCTCGGGTCGCGAGTAGACCGAGAGCGGGTTGCCGTTCCACAACACCACGTCGGCCATCTTGCCCGCTTCGAGGCTGCCGGTCTTCTCGCCGATGCCCATGGTCTTGGCGGCATTGTAGGTGAACCAGCCGATGACCTTGGCATCGGGAATGTCGATGCCGATGCGGCGACCGTCGGCCTGGGCCTTGGCGGCTTCTTGGTTGAGGCGCTGGATGCCGTTCTCGTCGTCCGAGTGAATCACCACGCAAGTCCCCGCATTGGCGAGCAGCGCGGCGTTTTCGGGAATGCCGTCGTAGGCTTCCATCTTGAAGCCGTACCAATCGGCCCAGACGGCGACGCAAATGCCATTCTCGCGAAGGAGATCGGCGATCTTGTAGGCTTCCACCGCGTGGTGGACGCCGTGACCTTGTAGCCCATTTCCTTGGACATATCGATCACCTGCGCCATCTCGTCCGCGCGGTAGCAGTGATTCTGGACGAGGATTTCGCCCTTGAGCACGCCTTCCAGCGTGTCCTTGCCGAGATCGCGTTCGGAATGATCGCCGTCCATGTACTGGCGTGCGTCGATCCACGCCTGACGGTCGACCGAGAAGTTGCCCATGCGGGTCGAGGGCTTCTGCCCCTTCTCGCCATAGACGCGCTTGGGGTTTTCGCCGCAGGCCATTTTCAGCGAATAGGGCGCACCGGGGAACTTCATGCCCTGCACGGTAATGCTCGGCACGTTCTTCAGGGTAACCGCACGGCCGCCGATGAGATTGCCGGAGCCTGGCAATATCTGGAGGCTGGTAACGCCGCCGTTGGCCAGGGCGCGGGTGAAGCCGGGGTCCTGCGGCCAGACCGAGTGCTCCGCCCAGACGTCGGGCGTCGTCGGGCTGGTCATCTCGTTACCGTCCGCCAGCGCGTCGACGCCGGGCGAGGGATAGACGCCGAGATGCGAATGGATGTCGATCACGCCGGGAGTCACGAACTTGCCGGTGCCATCGATGCGGGTGTAGCCGTCCGGGATCGCCATGTCGGCGCCTCCCACGGCCTGCAACTTGCCATCCCGGAACAGCACGACACCATCGTCGATCCGCCCGCCGCGCCCGTCATAGACGGTTGCCCCGACGAGCGCCGTAGCCGTTCCCGGATAGGACCTGTAAGTTGACGGATAAGGATCCGCGACGACCTCGGCCGCTTTCTTTTCCTGCTTCTTGGCATCCACGCTCTGAGCGCTCAGGGCCAGCCCCGCGCTCAGGACAAGCGTGGAAGACCAGCGCCGCAATCCCGGCGATACCCTCATGTCAGTTTCCCCTGTTCAAATGCGATCCGCGAAGAACTCTGGGTTCTCCGGGCCGGTTTTATGTCAGTGAGGTTTGGTTTCCGGGTGGTACCCGGCTTCCTGCGCCTCGAGCCCCAGTTCGCTCTGGCCGGCGAGATCGCGGTCGATATTGCGATCCTCCAGCGTATCGAGGTGCATCCAGCGCTTCACCAGCGGCGAAAGCGCCAGCACGACGACGGCGACGCCGATCGTCGACCAGCCGATCGTGGAATAGATGCCCAGCGTGACTTCCTTGTTCATCACGCCGCTTTCGCCGCCGGTGGCTTCACCGATCTTGCCCGCCACGAAGTTGCCCACGGCGGTCATGTAGAACCATGCCCCCATGATGAAACTGCCGAGGTGCAGCGGCGAAAGGCGGGTCATGGCCGAAAGACCCACGGGCGAAAGACAGAGTTCGCCGGTAGTGTGCAGCGCGTAGATCAGGAATACGAACAGCACCGAGGTCATCGCCGCCGGATCGCCGCTGCCTGCGCCCCATACGAAGACGAGGAAGCCAAGACCGACCTGGATCAGCGCAAGGCCGAACTTGGCGGGTGCCGAGGGCTCAATGCCCTTCTTGCCCAGGTACTGCCACAGCGCCGCGAAGATCGGGCCGAACAGCACGATGTAGATCGGGTTGATCGACTGGAAGAGGCTGGTCGGCACCCCGCCGCGGTCCACGAACTTGTCCGTATAAAGGCTCAGCGAACCGCCGGCCTGCTCGAACAGGCCCCAGAAGATCGGGTTCAGCGCGATCAGGAACAGGATCGCGAACATACGCTCACGCGGCTCCTTCGGCAGCTTGAACGCTTCGTAAAGCGTATAGCCGAGCATCGCGATACCCGAGACGACCAGCAGCGACTGGATCACGCTGACATACTGGATCAGAAACCAGATCACCGCAACCGAGCCGATACCGATGCCGTAGAGTGTGAGTTCACCCTTCTTCGCCAGCGGCTTGGGCGGCTCGCCTCGTCCCTTCAGCGCCGGACGGCCCGCCACGAAGATCAGAAGGCCCAGCAGCATGCCGATGCCTGCCAGACCGAAGCCCCACGACCAGCCGATCGTCTCGCCGAGGTAGCCGACCAGGATCGTACCCAGCGCAGCGCCGGTGTTCACGCCCATGTAGAAGATCGTGTAAGCCGAATCTCGACGAGAATCGGTCATCTTGTAGAGCTGCCCGACGATCACTGAGATGTTCGCCTTGAGGAAGCCCGAACCGACGATGATCAGCGCCAGCGCCAGCCAGAACACGTTGATCGCCGGGTCCGCCTGCTTGATCGCCGGATCGGCCACGCCGTGCATGCCCTCATAGGCCATGAACAGGTGACCGACAGCCAACACGATACCGCCGAACAGCACGGCCTTGCGCTGGCCAAGATAACGGTCTGCCAGATAGCCGCCGAGCACCGGGGTGATGTAGACGAGGCTGGTATAGGCGCCGTAGATCAGGTTCGCGCTGCCATCGTTGAACAGCCAGAACTTGGTCAGGTAGAGGATCAGCAGCGCGCGCATGCCGTAGTAGGAGAACCGCTCCCACATCTCGGCGTAGAACAGCACGAAGAGGCCGCGCGGGTGGCCAACGAATTCCTCGCTCTTGCGGGTGGCGATGACGCCGCCGATGGCGAGTACGGCGAAGAGCAGAATGGCGCCGATCGCGGCAATCCAGTCTCCCTCGTTCCAGGTTGCTATATCCTTCATGCGCCCTTCTTTTGTCCTGTCGCCCGGAAAGCTAGCCGGAGAGCTTGAAAGCGGGGAAGTTAGCGGCCAAATCGGCGGTGTAAATGGGCCCCTGCCCGGTGGATTGCCGCTTACCGGCGTCCGGCTGAGCAGGATTTCACTACCTCTGGTGAGCCATTGCGCGAAATGAACCGCAATGGCATTTTCTATGGCTGGCGGACCCGTGTCGCGCGAAATATTATGATTCGCCAATGACCTCGGGATTTTTCCGAACGGCATATTTTTAGGGAAGCACGCGATGATCAGATCCGAATTGCTGCTCGCTTTGGCCAAGGAGAATCCCGAGTTGCGCGCCGAGGATGTCGAACGCGCCGTGGATACGTTTTTCGACGAGATCGCCCAGCGGCTCGCCGATGGGGGCCGCATCGAACTGCGCGGCTTCGGCGCCTTCTCCACGCGGAATCGGCAGGGCCGCACCGGCCGCAACCCCCGCACGGGCGAAAGCGTGGACGTTCCGGAAAAGCGGGTTCCCTATTTCAAACCCGGCAAGGAAATGCGCGCACGCCTCAACGTGGAGTGACGTGATCGCCGGAACGGGGCAGGAACCGGCATAAATCCGGTTCCCCGGTTGCCCCACCGCGCGCGATCTGCCAGATCGCGTCCAATTCTACGCGTGCGGACGTGGCGGAATGGTAGACGCAGGGGACTTAAAATCCCTTTGGGTATCCCAGTGCGGGTTCGAGTCCCGCCGTCCGTACCATTTTCATCACACGCACTCTTTGTACTACAGGCAGGTTCGGTCAGCCGCCCGACTTTCGCAGGAACAGGCGGCGCTTGCCGATTTTCGGCGCGCTTCTGGCAGGGCCGGACTTCATGACCCGCGATCGAAACAGGCGCGCGCCTCCGCGTACCAGAAGAACCACCCAGGCCGCCTGCCATCCGATCGCCAGGACATGTGGCAGGATCGCGGGATCCCTTGCTCCGCGGGCAAGCATTGCAAAGGGCGAACTAAACGGGAAGAGCACTGCCGCGATCTCGATCGCGCTGCCCGGCTGCGTCATGGCGAAGCTCGCGAAGAAGAACACCATGAGCTGCGCCATCGTCACCGGCATCGAGAGCGTCTGCACCTCGCGCACTGTCGTCGCCATCGAACCGATCGACAGGAACACCGACCCCAGCAGCATGTAGGCCATGGCGAAGTAGATAACGCCAAGGCAAACGAGTAACGGCCAGCCGACCGCCGGTTCAGGCATCCGGTCCAGCGAAACACCACCCGCAGCGTAGAGCAAGCCACCCGCCGCCGCCCAGGTTGCGATCCCCACCAGCGAAACCGCGAGCATGGCGAAGAGCTTGCCGAGGAACACCGCATCCATCGGGATCGCGGCCGCCAGAACCTCGATGATCTTGTTGCCCTTTTCCTCGACAAGGTTGGACAGGACCATGCCCGCCAGCATCATCGTCAGGAGGAACAGCAGCGTCTGCGCGCCTTGCGCGGTGGCGAAACGTCCCTGCCGCTCTGTCGCGCTGCTGCTGGCGACAGGCTTGAGCGCGACGACCGGATAAGCAAGCCTACGCCCCGAACGCGCCTGTTCCGACAGCATCGAGACCGGACCGCGCCAGGCCTCGATCAGTCCCGCCGGACCGGTCAGAACCGGCTTGTCCAGCGAACCCGACACGATGGCGGCGACATTCTCCCGCCGGGAGACGAGCGCCTGCGCGGCATCGTAAGTCTCGCCTTGCGCCAGACTGCGGACAAGCTTGATCCTGGGAAGCGCGTCATCGAGCGAAGGCCCCAGTTCCCTGCGCGCGCGCTCCACGGCCCTGGCATCGTCCGCCTGCATCGCCACGCCAAGGACCGGGCGTTCCTGGCTCTGGTCCACCCTCGAACCAAGGCTCCCGGCCAATACCGCAATGATGACCGGGAACAGAGGCCCCAGCAGAAAGAAGAAGAAACTGCGGCTGAAAAGGATTGCCGTGAAGTCTCGCCGGGCAACGACCCAGGCTGCGGCAAGGACCGAAAGACGGCCCATGCGAAAATCCTTGCTCATCGCTGCGCCCCCTCCTGCTCCAAACCCGCATCGAGAGCCTTGGCGGCAGCCTCCCCGGCGATGGCTACGAAAGCGTCATGCAATCCGGCACGTTCGATCGAGAGCGAAAGGATGCCGGCGTTGCCTTCGACCAGGGCACGCAGGAGCGGTTCGGCGCCGCCTTCCGGCAGCGAGAAACTCCAGAGACGGCCTTCGCGCCGCGCATCCTCCGGCAGGGCCGTGCGCCATGGGCCGTCCTGTTCCCGCGTTTCAAGGCGGACCTGCTGGGGAATCCGGTCGCGGGCGACGTCAACCGGGCCTGCAAACGGCACTTTTCCGCCAGCGATGATAGCCACTTCGTCGCAAAGACGCTCGGCATGGGCGATGACGTGAGTGGAGAAGATCACTGTCGTCCCGCCTTCCGCGAGTTGGCGGATCATCCGCTCCAGCTTGCCCTGGTTGAGCGCGTCGAGACCGGAGAATGGTTCGTCGAAGATGACGAGGCGGGGCTGGTGCACGAGTGTTCCGAGGATTTGCACCTGCTGCGCCATCCCCTTGGAAAGCTGACGAATTTGCCGGTCCGCTGCATAGCCGAGGCCATGTTGTTCAAGCAGTTCGTGCGCGCGCCTGCGCCCTTCCCCGAGCGGCAGGCCTCGCAGGGCGCCGAGAAAGGCAATCGCTTCGGTGGCCTTCATCGCCGGGTAGAGCCCGCGCTCCTCGGGCAGGTAGCCAATCGCATGGGCCATGTCATGGGGACGCTCGGAGCCCAGAATTCTGCGCATTCCGGCATCCGGATCGATGATTCCCAGCAGCATTCGCAGGGTCGTGGTCTTGCCCGCCCCATTGGGACCTAGAATGCCGTAAACGGCACCTACAGGCACCTGAAGGTCGACACCGTCGACCGCGGCGAAACCATCGAAGCGCTTTACGAGCCCTTTCGCCTCGATCGCGAGGGAGTGCCCTTCCAAGTTGCTGGCCAAGGACCAATCTCCTACTGCGACATTCATGCGAAGCCCCTTCCTGACCGTGTCTATGAACCGGAGAGTCCGCAAGCTTGGTTAACGATGCTCTGAATGTCCTGACCCGCGATCTCGAGGCGCAAGCCCGGGAGCTGGGGTTCTGCGCTTTCGGCATCGCGCCGGCGGAAGAGGATGCGGATCGGGCTGCGCGGCTCGATTCGTGGCTGGCCGAAGGCATGCATGGTTCGATGGAGTGGATGGCGGATCGCGCGCATCATCGCCGCTCGCCGCAAGGACTCTGGCCCGAGGCCCGGCGCGTGATCGCGCTGGGCATGAGCTATGCCCCCGCCGCCGATCCGCTGCTGCTTGCCGAAACGCCGGAGGTGGGCCGTATCTCGGTCTATGCCCAGGGCGCCGATTATCACGACTGGGTGAAGAAGGCGCTCAAGAACCTTGCCCGGTGGCTGGTCTTCGAGGCCGACAAGCGCGGGCTGGGGCCGGCCGGCGTGAAAGTCTTCACCGATACCGCCCCGGTCATGGAAAAGCCGCTGGCCGCCGCCGCCGGGCTGGGCTGGCAGGGCAAGCACACCAACATGGTCAGCCGCGATCACGGATCCTGGCTGTTCCTCGGCGAAATCTACACGACGCTGGACCTGCCGCTTTCCGCACCCGGCCCCGATCGCTGCGGATCGTGCAGCGCCTGTCAGGATGCCTGCCCGACCGCTGCGTTCCCTTCACCCTATCGCCTCGATGCCCGCCGCTGTGTCAGCTACCTCACCATCGAGCACAAGGGGCCGATCCCGGAGGAGTTCCGCGAGGCGCTGGGCAACCGCATCTACGGCTGCGACGATTGTCTGGCCGTCTGTCCGTGGAACAAGTTCGCCGAGACGGCCAGCCGTCTCAAGGCGTTCCTGCCCCGCGCCGAGCTCACCGCACCGGCGCTGGCGGACCTGCTGACGCTGGACGATGCGGGCTTCCGCAAGCTGTTCTCGGGCTCTCCGATCAAGCGCATCGGCCGCGACCGCTTCGTGCGCAACTGCCTCTACGCGGCGGGGAACAGCGGCAACCCGGCCCTGATGGCGCAAGTGGCGCCTCTGCTGGGCGACCCCGATCCGGCCGTGTCCGAAGCCGCGCACTGGGCGGCACGGCGATTGGGAACTCCCCACCGGCCGGCGGCGGGGAGGTTCCCGAAATCAGAGCAGTTCCTTGAGCGGCTTTTCCTTGTCGGCCAGCGCCGCGAGATCGGGCTTCGCACCGGCTTCCACCAATTTGCGCCCCTGGACGTAGTCCTTGACCATGTTCACGCAGTCTAGCGCGAGAACCTTGCCTTCCTTGAGGTAGACTACCGAGAAGCTGCGATCCTCGGGATTGCCGCGAATCACCGTCTGGTCGAAGCCGAGGTTGATGCCGGCCGTCTGCAGGCGCAGGTCGTACTGGTTGGACCAGAACCACGGGAAGGCCTTGTACGGCTTCTCGTCGCCGCAGATCGCCTTGGCCACGCAGGTCGCCATGTCATTGGCATTCTGCACCGATTCCACCCGCATCACCGCGCCGCCCGCAAAGTCGCAGGCGAAAGCGGCACAATCGCCGATGGCATAGATATCGGGCAGCGACGTGCGGCAGTATTCGTCCACATCGACGCCATTGGCGCCCGCTGCGCCCGCCAGGATCAGCGGACCGACCGCCGGAACGATGCCGATGCCCACGATCACCGCCTCGGCGGGAAGCACCGCGCCATCGGCAAGCTGCACGCCGGTGACCTTGTGGCCATCCCCCACGAGGCATTCGACGGCGACACCGGTGCGCAGGTCCACGCCGTGGTCGCGGTGTTCCTTCTGGTAGAATTCCGAGAGCGGCTCTCCGGCAACGCGGGCGAGGACGCGCGGCAGCGCTTCCAGCAGCGTGACCGAAAGGCCCATCTTCGAGAGCACGGCCGCCGCTTCAAGCCCGATATAGCCCCCGCCGATCACGACCACGTTCTTCGTGCCCGCATCGACTTCGGCCATCAGCGTATCGCAGTCCTCGCGGGTGCGCACCGCATGGACGCCGGCGAGGTCCGCGCCCGAGCACGAAAGCCGGCGCGGATCGCCGCCCGTGGCCCAGACCAGCTTGCCATATCCGTAAGTCTCGCCGTTCGACAGCGTGAGTTCCCGCGCCGCGGCATCGACCTTGGTCACTTCGGTGCCGAGCTTGAAGGTGATTTCCTTTTCGGCCCAGAAGGTCGGCGGGCGGATGTACAGCCGGTCGAACGTCTTCTCGCGCGCGAAGTACTCCTTGGAGAGCGGCGGACGCTCGTAAGGATGCTCCGGCTCGCGGCCGATGACGGTGATGGTCCCCTCGAAACCGTTCTGGCGAAGGGCGATAGCGCATTGCGCACCGCCGTGCCCGGCTCCCACGATAACAACGTCTGCCTTGCTCATGGGCGGTGGGGTTCGGGCAATTTTGCCGTGCGGTCAATGCCCCTTGGCGAAATTGAATTTCCCGTCCCGGCATCTCGCGTTTGCGGATGATACGCCGCGAACGTATCGGACGGCGGCAGGTCTTCCGCCGATCCGCGCCGTCCGATCCCTGCCCCGAAGCGCTCTCGAATGCCTCGCGCGGGAATTGGGCGCCGCGCCGGCAATTCGAACCGGCAAGATATCGTCCGGGGAGTTATCGACGGGCAGCGTCTCGGGGGAAGCGCCCTCCCCGCCCCGGCATCGGGCCGGATATGTGGGCGGGCGGAGCATTCTCCCGCCCGCTGGTTTCATTCCGGCGTGGCAAACCAGATCACGTGCTTCGGCCCCTTGCCGTTGCTGCGCGCGGGCACCTTCAGTTCTTCCACCTTGAAGCCGGCGCGTTCCAGCCGGCGCGTGAAGGCGGGATCCGGCCCGGCGGACCAGATCGCCAGCACGCCGTCGGGCGTCAGCGCATTGCGCGCCGCCCGCAGCCCGGTCTTCGAATAGATCTGGTTGTTGTCCTCGCGCACCAGCCCATCGGGGCCGTTGTCGACATCGAGCAGGATCGCATCGTAGTCCGCCCGTGCCGCGTCGATGACATGGGCGACATCGCCCATCACCAGGTTGACGCGGGGATTGTCCAGACAGCCCTGCGCCAGTTCGGCCATCGGCCCACGCGCCCATTCGATGATCTCGGGCACCAGTTCGACCACGGTCAGCTTCGAATCCTCGGGCAGGGTGCGGAGCGCCGCGCGCAAGGTGAAGCCCATGCCGTAGCCGCCGATCAGCATGTGCGGGCGCTTGGTGATGCCCTTGATGCGATCCCAGGACATGGTGGCGAGCGCTTCCTCGCTGCCCCACTTGCGCGAGGACATAAGCTCGTTGTGCCCAAGCACGATCATGAAGTCCTGATCGTGCTTGTAGAGTTCGAGCTTCTCCCCGTCAGGAATCCACGCGGTGTCGATGAGTTCGCGCTTGATCATGCTGATGTCTTTCCGGGATGGCGCAAGTGAAGGATGGGATAGGGACGGCCGTCCGCGTCGCGCTCGGATCGGCCGGTGCGCTGGAAACCGCGCGATTCGTAGAAGGGCAAGGCATTATCGGCCTGTTCGTTGGCATCGACGCGGGCCTGCGGCTCCAGCATCAGGGCATGGGCGACCAGCGCGGAGCCGAAGCCCTGCCCGTGGACCGCCGGATCGACGAAGAGGGCTTCGATCGATCCGCCTGCGAAGACCATGAAGCCTTGCGCCGTGCCGCCTGCATCCTCGCGATCCACAAGGGGACCGCCGGGAGCATCTGTTCGACCTGCACGGCGATCTCGGCCTTGTGCTGTGCCGACAGGAAGCCGTGCGTGGCCTCCACCGCCGCGCGCCAGATGGCGAAGGCGCGCGGGGCGTCGTCGGAAGTGCCCGGCCGGATCATCGGCGCCACATCGTCAGCGCAAGTCGGGCGCGGTGGCCTCGGCCTTGAGCATGGCGATGGCATCGTCGAGGGTCATGACCTTCTGGTGCTCGGCCCCCAGCGTGCGGATGGCGACGGTGCCTTCCTCGGCCTCGCGCTTGCCGACCACGACCAGATGCGGGACCTTCTTCAGAGAGTGGTCGCGCACCTTGTAGTTGATCTTCTCATTGCGCACGTCGGTCTCCACGCGCACGCCTGCGGCCCTGAGCTTCTGCGAAACTTCCTGCGCATAGCTGTCCGCGTCGGAGACGATCGTGGTCACCACGGCCTGAACCGGGGCGAGCCAGACCGGCAGCTTGCCGGCGAAGTGCTCGATCAGGATGCCGATGAAGCGCTCGTACGAACCGAAGATCGCGCGGTGCAGCATGACCGGGCGGTGCTTCTCGCCGTCCTCGCCGATGTAGTGCGCGTCAAGGCGTTCGGGCAGCATGCGGTCGGACTGGATCGTGCCGACCTGCCAGGTGCGGCCGATCGCGTCGGTCAGGTGCCATTCCAGCTTGGGCGCATAAAACGCGCCTTCGCCGGGCAGTTCTTCCCAGCCGTATTCCTCGGTGGCCAGACCCGCGCGCACGACGGCGTCGCGCAGTTCGGCCTCGGCCTTGTCCCACTGCTCCTCGGTGCCGATGCGGTTGTCCGGACGCAGGGCCAGCTTGATCGAGTAAGTGAAGCCGAAGTCCTTGTAGACGCGGTCCGCCATCTCGCAGAAGGCCTGCACTTCGCCGACGATCTGGTCTTCGCGGCAGAAGATGTGGCCATCGTCCTGCGTGAACTGGCGCACGCGCATCAACCCGTGCAGCGCGCCGTGCGGCTCGTTACGGTGGCAGCAGCCGTTCTCGACGATGCGCAGCGGCAGGTCGCGGTAGGACTTGATGCCCTGCTTGAAGATCAGGACGTGCGCCGGGCAGTTCATGGGCTTCAGGGCCATCCACTGCGCGTCGTCCGAGATGATCGGGCCGTCATCCTCGGTATTGGGCACTTCGTCGGGGATGACGAACATGTTCTCGCGGTACTTGCCCCAGTGGCCCGAGGCTTCCCACTGCCGCGCGTCCATGACCTGCGGCGTCTTCACTTCCTTGCAATCAGCCTGGCTGATCGCGCGGCGCATGTAATCCTCAAGCGCGCGATAGATCACGTAGCCCTTGGGGTGCCAGAACACCGAACCGTGCGCTTCGGCCTGGAGGTGGAACAGGTCCATCTCGTTGCCCAGCTTGCGGTGGTCGCGCTTGGCGGCTTCTTCAAGGCGCGTAAGGTGCGCGGCAAGCTGCTTCTTGTTCAGCCAGCCGGTGCCGTAGATGCGCGAAAGCATCGCGTTCTTCTGGTCGCCGCGCCAATAGGCGCCCGAAACGCGCGTCAGCTTGAAGGCCGCCGGATCCAGCTTGCCGGTCGAGGGCAGGTGCGGGCCGCGGCACATGTCCAGCCAGTCCTCGCCGGACCAGTAGACGGTCAGCGGCTCGTCGCCCGGAAGTTCGGCGGCCCATTCGGCCTTGAAATTCTCACCCTGCTGCTTCCAGCGGCTGATCAGCGTTTCGCGGTCCCAGACCTCGCGGCGCAGCGGCTTGTTGGCGGCGATGATCTTGCGCATCTCGGCCTCGATGGCCGGAAGGTCGTCATCGGTGAACGGCCCGCGCTCCGGGTTCGGGGCGAAGTCGTAGTAGAAACCATCGTCCGTCGAAGGGCCGAAGGTGATCTGCGTGCCGGGGAACAGCGCCTGCACCGCTTCGGCCAGGACGTGCGCGAAGTCGTGACGGGCGAGGTCCAGCGCCTCCTCCTCGTCGCGGCTGGTTACCAGCGCAAGCTGGGCATCGCCGGTGAAGGGCAGGCTCAGGTCCACCAGCTCGCCGTCGATCTTCGCGGCAAGCGCGGCCTTGGCGAGGCCGGGACCGATGGCGGCGGCGACATCGGCCGGGGTGGAGCCCTGCGGCATCTCGCGGACCGAACCGTCGGGCAGGCTGATCTTGAACATCTCGGACATCGAACTCGTCTTTCCCGTTTCCGGCGCGCTGAATTTCCCTGGCCCAATGGCACAGAGGCGCGCGCGGGTGAAGCTCTGGCGCCGCTATTTTGGCGAATTCGGGAGAGTGACGCCGCTCGCCCGAACCCCGGGCGACGGTGGCAGCGCGATCAGGCCGCGACCAACCGCCCCCGGGAGCGCCGGGTGGTAGTAGTGGTCGTGCCAGTGATCGAGGCGGTGCGCAGTTGCGTCACGCGCCCATGTAGCGACACCGCCCGGAAAAGTCACCCCGTGTTCGGATCCGACCTCGATGTAAAGCACGCTTGACTCCGACGCTCGAAATGACAATGATACTTTACACGTTGTAATGCTTCCTTGACCATTCTTGCCAAGAGGAGAATCCGGACATGGGTTCGTCACAACAGGCCCACCGCCGCTACATGTTGCGCTTCCTTCCCATCACCGCGGCCTATGTGGGCGGGATCGCGCTGGCGAGTGCGCTGATTCCCGATCACGCCCCGGCCGATGCGCGGACCATCGCGATTTCCATCCTTCCCGGACTGGCCGTGATTGGCTGGCTCTGGGCGATGGGCCGCCTGCTGGTGGAACTGGAGGACGAATATCTGCGCATGCTCGAAGTGCGCAAATTCCTGGTCGCCACGGGAATGACGCTGGCGGCGACCAGCATGTGGGGCATTCTCGAACTCTATTCACCCGAAGTGCCCCGCCTGCCGGTGTTCTTCGTGATGCCGATCTGGTGCGCGGGACTGGCGGTCGGCGCCCTGTTCAACCGCCTCACTTTCGGCGGGATCGGCGGCGACACCGACAAGACCGCGACCTCGGGAACGGGCCGTTCGTGAACAATCGCCTGAAAGTGCTGCGTGCCGAGCGCGGATGGAGCCAGCAGGACCTTGCCGAACGGCTGGAAGTCAGCCGGCAGAGCGTCAACGCCATCGAAACCGGCAAGTACGACCCCTCGCTGCCTCTGGCATTTCGCATTGCCGAGGTTTTTGCTATGACGATCGAGGAAATTTTCCTGAAGGGGTGAAGGATGTCGGGGCGGTTTGGCAGGATCGGGGCCGGTGTGGCATTGGCGCTCGCGCTCGCCGTCGGCCTCACGCTGCTTCACGACAGCGCTTCGGGCCACCGCAAGGCGGAAAGCGCGGAAGCCTCGACAGGCACGGTGATCGTGCGGGTGATCGCGCCCGCCCTGCTCTGATCGCTTAGTGGATCGTCGGCTTCCGCCGCGACCATGCGATCCGCTCCACCGCCGCCGCCACCAGCCAGCCCACGGTCATGCAGACGAACGGCATGACCGGGTAATGGAAGCGTGACTGGCCCGAGAACACCAGGCAGATCAGCGTCGGATAGAGCGCGACACCGTAAGGCAGCAACCACCAGCCCGCCCAGCGCATCCGCTCATGCAGGCGCCGCACCGTCATGACCACGAAGGCCAGCACGAACCCCAGCATGAGCAGGGCGTAGTAGCCCTGATTGAAGTAGCGCACCGCGCGGTAGGCGATCTCGAACCGGGAATAGCCGGGCGCGCCGCCCTGATAGGCCCATTCCGCCTCGCCATCGGGAAGCCAGAGACGCATCAGCTTCCGGGGCGCCAGCGCCAGAAACTTTCCGGGATTCTCCCTGATCCACGCCGCGCCGAGTCTTCCCGCCTCGGCATCGCGGGATACTTCATCAAGATCGCCGCGCGCCATCAGCCGCTTCACCACCGGCGCATCGGGCGAATAGTCGCCGGTGGCGGTATCGTGGTTCCCGGTGAGCAGGGTATAGCCGCCATTGGTCGACACCGCGACCCAGTGGCCCAGTTCCGCGCGATTGCGGAGCGACCACGGCAACACCACCAGCCCCGCCACGGCGACGACGATCGCCCCCTCTGCCAGAAGGCCGGGAAGCCGCTGCCAGACATGGCGGGCACGCAGCCAGTCGATCGCGAACAGCAGCGGAACCACCACCAGCGTCTGCGCCTTCACCAGAGTGGCAAAGCCGAAGACCAGCCCGGCTCCGACCAACTGCCAGCGAGTGGTCCGCACGATCACCGTCCAGCAACCGACAAGCAGCAGCATCGTGTAGAACACCTCGGTCAGGGCCAGGGGCACATAGCCGATCGCATTGGGATAGACCGCGAGAAGCAGCAGCCCGCCGCGCGCCGCCGCTTCGTTGGCGAACAGGTGGCGGCCGAGCGCCAGCGTCACCGCCCCGATCATCATCGCCGAAGCGAGATTGAACAGACCCAGCGTAACCTGCGAGATGCCGAACTGGTGGAACGCCACGGAAAGCGCGAGCGGCCAGCCCGAAGGCCAGAACGCCGTGGGAATGCCGTTTTCCGCATATCCCTGCCCGGTGGCGAGGCTGGCCGCGCGGCCAAAGTACCAGGCGGCATCGGAAGTGGGCGCCACGTCGATCAGCAGCACCGCCACCCGCAGCGCGAAATAGAGCGCCCAGATCGCCAGCAGCACCGAACGTTCGGTGGCGAACCATTCGAGACGCATCGCAAGACGGCTGGGACGCGTGGGGAAGTCGAGAATCTGCGCGGACATTCGGGGGGCGACTTCCTGTTTCAGGCGCTTTGACACTGCCTTATGCCGCGAACCGCGAACGGGGCAACCGGAACTCTTGCAATCATCGGCACTTGTCCTGAAAGCGCTCACCCCCCAGATGAGCCGCCATGACCGACACGCGTTATCTGGAGCTGCCCGACGGGCGCCGCATCGCCCACCGCTTCACTCCCGGCACCGGACCCACGATCGTGTTCCTGCCCGGCTACATGTCGGACATGGCCGGCAGCAAGGCCACGGCAGTATTCGAAGCGGCCCGGGCGGGCGGACGGCCCTGCCTCCTGCTCGATTATTCCGGCTGCGGCGACAGTCCCGGCGATTTTGCCGATGGCACGCTCACCCGCTGGCGGGACGAAGTGCTTGCGGTGATCGAGGCGGCCGGGCTGGGGCAGGTCGTGCTGGTAGGTTCCTCGATGGGCGGCTGGCTCATGCTGATGGTCGCCGAGGCGCTGGCCGCATCCGGGCCGGACAAGGTCAGGGGCCTGATCGGCATCGCCGCCGCCCCCGACTTCACCGAATGGGGCATCGCCCAGATGGACAAGAACGTTCTCGCGGATGGCGAAACGATCTGGGAAGACAATCCCTACGGCCCCGAACCCACGCCGACTCACCCCGGCTTCTGGGCTGACGGACAGGCCAACCTCATGCTGGAAAAGGAAATCGCCTTCGACGGCCCGGTCCGCCTGCTGCACGGCCAGCGGGACGAGGAAGTGCCGTGGGAGATTTCCGTGCGCCTGTCCGAACGCCTGCGTTCAGCCGATGTGCAGGTCTCGCTCATCAAGGACGGTGACCACCGCCTCTCGCGCGAGTCCGACATCCACCTGCTGCTGCGCACGGTTGCCGAACTGATCCTCGCCCGCGATCCGGCGGCCTGATCTAAGGACCGTCCCCCCATGCCCTTCCTTCTTCCCCTCATGCTGATGCAGTCCACTCTCGATGCGGGCGGCATTTCCAGCCCTTACGCCTCGGCGCTCCCGCGCGAAATCGTCGAGAAGAAGGAAGATCAGGAGCGCAAGCGACGCTCCGAATCCGCCCAGTTCTCCGGCCCGCTCCCGCTGCGGGCGGAGAACGGCTGCCTGCTCGCGGTGGAGGCCGATCCCGAACGATCCGCTGATATCGCCCGCAAGGCGCTTTCCAGCGCCCAAGGCCGCGAACGCGTGCGCGCCGGGCTCTGCCTCGGCGTTGCGCTTGCCGACCTCAACCGCTGGGACGAAGCGCGCGCCGCCTTCACCCAGGCCCGCGACATCGCCGATCCCGGCGATCATCTCAGCCGTGCGCGGCTAGGCGCGATGGCAGGCAATGCCGCGCTGGCGGACGGCAAGGCTGGAGAAGCGCTCATGCTGCTCGGCCCGGCAGCCGCCGAGGCGAAGACCGCCAATGACGGCTCGCTCGGCGGTTCGATCGCGCTGGACCGGGCCCGCGCGCTGGTTTCGGTCGGCCAGAACGACGAAGCCGCTGCCGCCCTCACCGACGCGCGCACCGCGGATCCCGACAATGCGCAGGCCTGGCGGCTTTCCGCCACGCTTTCGCGCCGCCAGAACAAGCTGATCGAAGCCCAGACCCAGATCGAGAAAGCCGCGCAGCTTGCCCCGCAAGACCCCGAGATCGGCCTTGAAGCCGGTGTCGTCGCCGTCATGGCGGGTCGCGACGAAGCCGCGCGCCGTAGCTGGAACTCGGTGCTCACCATGAGCCCCGAAAGCCCTTACGCCGCCACCGCCAAGGAATACCTCAGCCAGCTGGGGCCAGAAGGAACATCAAAGCCATGATCCCGCTTTCCGTCCTCGATCTCGTCTCCGTGCGCGAAGGCGGCACTGTCGCCGAAGCGCTCGCCATTTCCGCCCGCACCGCGCAGGCTGCCGAAAAGGCCGGCTATGCGCGCTACTGGGTGGCGGAACACCACGGGATGGACGGGATCGCGGGCGGCGCCACTTCGGTCGTGCTCGCGCACATCGGCGCGGCGACATCGACGATTCGCATCGGTGCGGGCGGCATCATGCTGCCCAACCACACTCCCTATGTGATCGCCGAGCAGTTCGGCACGCTGGCGGCGCTGTTCCCCGGCCGCGTGGACCTGGGCCTCGGCCGGGCAGCGGGTGCGGACGGCCGCCTTGCCAATGCCCTGCGCAAGGACATCCACGGCGCGTCGGAACGCTTTCCCCAGGACGTGGTGGAGCTTCAGGCCCGTTTCGCCGGACAGGCGGTGGGCGGGGTCTCCTCGCCGCAGGCGGACGGGGCGGACGTTGAGATGTGGCTCCTCGGCTCCAGCCTGTTCGGTGCCCAGCTCGCTGCCATGCTCGGCCTGCCCTACGCCTTCGCCTCGCACTTTGCCCCCGCCATGCTCGACGAGGCGGCGCGCATCTACCGCGAGCGGTTCCAGCCCGGCAAGGTGCTGGACAAGCCTCACTTCATGGCCGCCATCAACGTGGTTGCCGCGGACAGCGACGAGGAAGCCCGCTACCTCGCCTCCTCCACCGACCAGAGCTTCGTCGCGCTGCGCACGGGAACGCCGGGACGCCTGCCCCCGCCGATCCGCAACTATCGCGAAGACCTGCCCGGCCCGGCCAAGGCCATGCTCGAACAGGTCCGCTCGGTCAGCGCCATCGGCACGCCGGCGCGGGTTCGGGATGAGATGCACGCCTTCATCGAGCGCACCGGCGCCGACGAACTGATCGTGTCCGGCGCGATCTTCGACCCCGATGCGCAGATCCGGTCCCTGGAACTGACGATGGACGCTTTCGAGACGGCCGGAGCGTAATCACCTTGCGGAATATCCGGGGGTAATCTCCCGGATATTCGCCGCGACCTTCCGGAATGCGCGCACGCCGCCCGGGCGGCGTGGTTATCCGTTTTGCTTCAGGCGCTCCAGCCAGGCCTGCGCCTGCTTCGGCTCTCCCACCGCGTCTGCCCGGACCGGGCCGCGCGCGGCGAGGAATTCCTGATGGAGCGCGAAGCATTCCATGTCGAGCTGTTCGCGAAGATCGTCGATCTCGTCTGCCAGCTCATTGAGCGCATCGACCATCGACGCCGCCTTGGCCCGGCCGCTTGTCCTTGTTGTGGTCGAACAGGCCCCCATTGCCCCGCGGCGGTGACACGCAGCGCATCGACGAGCGCGGCGCGATATTCGATTTCGAGATCGGCACGGCGGTTGTCCATGCGTTCGAGGCGGTCTGCTTTGGCCATGGCTATGCTCCTAGGCTTCCATGGCGGAAGGTCAACGCATCACCACAGGATACCCTGCTTGTCGGGCGTGATCGGCGCCGGCGCTTCCTCGCCGATCGACTGGAGAAGGTCGATCTCGATGGTGCGGCACATGGCGTTCAGCGGCAGATCGTGCACGGTATTGGCGAAAGGATCAACCAGGTCGTCGCCGATGGCCAACACCGCAAGGAACATGATTCCCGCAATCGTCGAGCCGAGCGGCGTGGCCACGCCCAGCGTCTCGACCAGTCCGATCGGCAGCAGGATGCAGAACATGTGCGTGAAGACGATCGGGAAGAATCGGTACTGATAGGGCAGTGGCGTGTTCTTCAGCCGCTCCATCCCGCCCTGCGCATTGGCGATATCGACCAGCACGGCTTCCATCTGCGCCTGCTGGATCGTGTCGATCCAGCCCTTCTGGCGCGCTTCATCGATTCGGCGGCCAGTCTCGTCGAGAATGCCGTTGGCGGTATTGGCCCGTTCCAGCGAGGCATCGGCATCCCCGCGCGAAAGCATGCGCAGCACTTCCGCATCGGGCTTGATGCGGCGAAGCTGGCAGCGCAGCGCGTTGACGTAGGCAATCTGGCGCAGGACGATGCGGCGCTTCAGTTCGGCCGCGTCCGGATCGGGCATGAAGTTGCGCGCGGCGCGCGCGATGTTGCGGCTCGCATTGATCATCAGCCCCCACAACCCGCGACCTTCCCACCATCGCTGGTAAGCCGAATTGCTCCGGAAGCCGAGGAACAGCGCCAGCGCCGAACCGAACAGTGTCACCGGCAGCTCGGGCGCATGGAACGGCAACACGAAGTAGGTCACCGTGACGATGACGTCCCAGACGAACAGCAATGTCAGCGGTTTCCAGATCTCGCGGAATATCTGGACGGGTTGCAGCGAAGGTGTGACGATCATCGCTTGGCGGAATCCCCTCCTTGGGCCGAGGCATGTGAAAGCGCGACCGAGGTTCCCGAAACCGGCCTCAGGGTGAACCAGTCAGCCCTGTCGATCGCCACGAGAAATCCGAGCACGCCCAGCCCGAACAGCAATAGCAGAAAATTCCCGATGAGCGATTGGCGAAGGCGAGCCCGCTCGGCGTCAGTCATATGGCGCATGGTGAATCTCCTTTTCCAGTCACCGCGAGAGGTAAACTGGGGAAGGATGATTTCGATTGCATCGACCATTCGTGACAATGTTTTGCTGCAACGCAGCAGGCACGATGTGCGGTGCAGCAGAAACGGCGAGCCGTAAATCTGCGCGAAAAATGTTCTGAAACGGAAGGGAAATCCTTTGCCGCGCGGTACCCCCGGCGGCGCATCGCCCCGTCAGAAGGGGAGCGAAGCCTTGGCGAGAATGAGCGCGAGTGCGCATCCGCACACAAGAATACCGCGCAGAGCGCCCGCCTGCGTGAGGTTCGAAGCCTTCAGGCCCTGGGGCCGAAGACCATGAGCGCTGAGCGCAAGTGCGACGATACGTGCCATGAACGCCGTCATGGCCCGTGAGGCGTTGCAAATCGGTTAAATCGGGTGGTTTTCGTGCCGGTAACTTCTTTCTACCGGCACGTGGGACTCCGTCCGGCCCTGAGCCGGACGGAACACCCGGTCAGCGGGAAGGCATCTGCTGGCTGGAGCAGTGGAACGACCCGCCGCCCGCCAGCACGGCGTCCGCCATGACGCCCACGGTATCGCGGTCCGGGAACAACGCGGCGATCGCGGCGACGCCCTCGTCGTCGTGCTCGGTACGATAGACCGGCACGACCACCAGCTTCGAGGTGATCGCGAAGTTCATGTAGCTGGCCGGTTCGATCCGCCCGTCACTTTCGACGCGTCCCGGCGAAGGAACCTCGCGCACCGTCACGCCCATTGCCTCGGCGCGGGCCTTGGCATCGGCGTAGATCCCGGCATTCGGGTCGTTCGGTCCCGTCGCACGCGGCAGGGCCAGGACATTCGGCGCCACGAAGCGGGCGAGATTGTCGACATGGCCGTCAGTGTGGTCGTTGATCAGACCATCGCCCAGCCACAGCACCCGGTCATAGCCCAGATCGCGCTTCAGGCGCATTTCCAGATCGGCACGGGTGAGGTGCGGATTGCGATTGGGGTTGAGCAGGCACTGCTCTGTCGTGGCGACAAGCCCGGTGCCATCACCGTCGAGCGCGCCGCCCTCCAGGATCCAGTCCGACGTCTCCACCTCCAGCCCGGCATCGCGAGCCAGTTCGGCGCCGATCTCCTGGTCGCCGTCCATCAGGTACTTGCCGCCCCAGCCATTGAAGCCGAAGCGCATCGCCTTGAGCGCCCGGTTTCCGTCGGCCACGACCAGCGGCCCGGTATCGCGCAGCCAGACGTCGCCATAACGGCGCACTTCCAGCGAGACTTTCGACGAGACCAGCGAAGCCGCCCGCGCACGGTTGGCCTCGTCACGCACGACAAGGCGTACTTCCTGTCCCGATTCGGCGACGGCAGAGGCGAATTCGGCCATCTGCACTTGCGCGGCTTCGAGGAAACCCGGCCATTCGACGGGATCGTGCGGAAATCCGATCCAGATCCAGTCCTGCGGATGCCATTCAGGGGGAAGGGCGAACGTCACGGGGCAACCTCCTTCAGCCGCGGCGCAAGGCTTGTGCCGCGGGAACGGCCGAGCCGATAGAAGAGCGCCGGCCCTGGGGCAATCCCGCAATCATCGGGCCGAAGAGCATGCTGCAATGATCGTCTGATGCTTGCCCTTGGCGACAGTGCCGGGCAGGAAGCCGGGATGGATGCCGAAATGCAAGCAGACTGGGCCGGCGCGATCGCCCGCGCCCGCGCCCACGCCCCCTATCTCTCCAGCGCGCTAGGCCGCCTGCCCGCCCTGACCGAACTGCTCGCTGCGGGACAAGGCGAGGCCGCGCTCGACTGGGCGCGTGCCGCCGGTGAAGGCGCTCCCAGCGTCGGCGCGGCCCTGAGGCGCGAAAAGCAGGCCATGGCTCTTGCCCTCGCGATCGGCGACCTTGCCGGGGCCTTCCCCCTGCTCACGGTGACGGGCGAACTGTCCGCCCTGGCCGACCGCGCGCTCGACGCCGCCATTGCCGAGGGCATCCGCCGCCGCGTGCCCGATGCCGAGCCTGCGGGCTTCCTTGCCCTGGCGCTCGGCAAGCATGGTGCCCGCGAACTCAACTACAGCTCTGACATCGATCCGATCCTGCTGTTCGATCCGCAGCTCCTCCCCCGCCGTGACCGCGACGAGCCCGGTGAAGCCGCCCAGCGCGTGGCCCGCGCCGTGGTCGAAACGCTCGCCGGGGTAACCGAGGAAGGCTACGTCTTCCGAACCGACTTGCGATTGCGCCCGGCGTCCGAAGTCAGCCCGCTGGCGATCTCGATAAATGGCGCCCTCACTCACTACGAATCCTCCGCCCTCGCCTGGGAGCGCGCAGCCTTCATTCGCGCCCGCGCCTGCTCGGGCGACATTGCGGCGGGCGAGGCATTCCTTGCCGCCATCCGCTCGTTTGTCTGGCGCAAGAGCCTCGACTTCGGCGCCATTGCCGAAATCGGCCGCCTAACCGCACAGATCCGCGCCAATACCCGCGGAAGTGTCACCGTCGGCCCCGGCTTCGATCTCAAGAAAGGGCGCGGCGGCATTCGCGAGGTCGAATTCTACGCCCAGACTCACCAGCTCATCCACGGCGGCCGCAACCCCGCGCTGCGCCTGCGCGGCACCCGCGCAACACTGGACGCGCTGGCCGAAGCCGGGCTCGTCCCGCCCGAGGATGCGCGTCTGCTTGGCGAAAGCTACGATCGGCTCCGCACCGTCGAGCACCGCTTGCAGATGATGCAGGACCAGCAGACCCATTCCCTGCCGACCAGGCCCGAACTGCTGGACGAAGTCGCCCGTCTGGACGGCCTGCCGGACGGCGCCGCCCTGATTGCCGAGCTGACCGGAATCACCGAAGCCGTCGGCGAGCGTTACGATGCGCTGGTCATGGCCAATATGCCCAGCGGGCCTGCAATCGCGATTGCCACGCCTCCGCAGGAAGACCTGCGCGACGAACTGATGCATCTGGGGTTTGCCGATCCCGACGCCATGGTCGTCCGGATCGAAGGCTGGCTTTCGGGCCGGATGCGGGCCCTGCGCAGCGACGCGGCACGGCTTGCCTTCGAAGCGATTCGCCCGAACCTGCTTGCCGCCCTGGCCGCGGCACCCGAGCCGGAGCGGGCCATGGCGCGCTGGGAACAGCTCCTCAACAACCTGCCCACGGCGATCAACCTGTTCCGCCTGCTCGAAGCACGCCCGGCCCTGATCGAGCGGCTGGCGCGAATCCTCAGCCTCGCTCCCCCGCTCGCCGATTCGCTTGCCCGGCGTGCTGACCTGCTTGACCCCCTGATCGACGCAAGCGCCTTCGACCTGCCCGGCACCCTGCCCGAACTGATCGCCGAGTTCTCTCGCTTCGAACCCGGCGACGATTACGAACGCAAGCTCAATACGGTCCGCCGCAAGGTCGGGGATCGCCGCTTTGCCCTGGGCGTGCAACTGATCGAAGGCGTGAACGACCCGCTGGACATCGGCCATGCCCTCGGCCGGATCGCCGAGGCCGCGCTCGTGGTTCTGACCGACGCGGCGGTTACGGAATTCCGGGACGTTCATGGCAGCGTGCCCGGTAGCGAACTCGTTGTACTGGGCCTTGGCCGAATGGGCGGCGGCGTGCTCACACACGCCTCCGACCTCGATCTAATCTATCTTTTCACCGGCGATTTCTCGCAGGAATCGGATGGACGGCGGCCGCTCGGCGCCACGCTCTACTACAACCGCCTGTCCCAGCGGGTGACGGCCGCGCTCTCCGTGCAAACCGCCGAAGGCGCGCTTTACGAAGTGGACACAAGGCTGCGTCCCTCCGGCGAGCAGGGCCCGCCCGCCGCCAGCCTCGACAGTTTCGCCCGCTACCAGCAGGAGCAGGCATGGACCTGGGAACACATGGCGCTCTGCCGCGCCCGTCCGCTCCGCGGCTCGCGCGAAGCTCGCGGCAAACTGGGCACGATCATCCGCGATGTGCTCACCGCTCCCCGCGATCCGGCCCGGCTGCGCACCGATGTACTGGAAATGCGCACCCGCATGGCCGGCCACAAGCCGCCGAAAGGCCCGCTCGACGTCAAGCTGATGCGCGGCGGGCTGGTGGACCTGGAATTCCTTGTCCACTTCACCCAGTTGCGCAGCGGGGAAGGTCTCGATGCCGACCTGGGCGAGGCGGTCCGCCTGCTGGCTGCAAAAGGGCTGCTTCCGGCAAGCCTTGAGCCTGCGCATGACGTGCTGACGCGCCTGCTTGTCGCCGCCCGCCTGCTCGCCCCCGATTCACTGAAACCTGTGGATGCCGCCTGCATGGCGCTGGTGCGCGCATGTGGCTATGGCGACTGGCAAGACCTCGAGAACAGCCTGGCCCGGGCCCGCGCGCAAGTTGCCGCGGCCTGGCAACAGGCCTTCGACGAAACACTGGAGACCACCCCATGAACACTCCTGCACCCGGAAACTTCGGCACCGGCGACACCTTTCCCGATATCGCGCTCGAAACGCCGGAAGGCGGCACCGTGAAAGTCTCGGACTTCGCGGGCAGGAAGCTGGTCGTGTTCTTCTATCCCAAGGACAGCACCCCCGGCTGCACCACGGAAAACATCGATTTCTCGGCCCTGAAGGACCAGTTCGATGCGGCCGGAACCGCACTCCTCGGGGTGAGCAAGGACTCCGCCAAAAGGCACCAGAACTTCATTGCCAAGCACGATCTCAAGGCGCCGCTCGCCACTGACGCCGAGGAAAACGGACTCTCCGACGCGCTCGGCATCTGGACCGAAAAGCAGAACTACGGCCGCACTTACATGGGCATGGTCCGCACCACCTACCTGATCGGCGCCGACGGCAAGATCGCCCGCGTGTGGGACAAGGTGAAGGTCAAGGATCACGCACAGCAGGTACTGGAGGCCGCGAAGGCGCTCTGATGACCGGTTCCGTTGCGGCAGCCATCCGCGAAGCGCTGCTCGAATGTAATCCCTGGGCCAAGGCCATGGCCACGCGCAAGGTCGCGCGCGACTGGCGGCTCGGGAAACTCTCCTTCGCGTTCGACGTGGGAATGCCCGACCTTTCCGGACGGCCCGATGCGCCCGAACTGCTGCCCCCGAACCGCATGCCCAAACGCGGCAAGGGCGGGTCCGAGCGCGGCCGGATCGCCCTGTGGCATGCGCTGGCCCATATCGAATTCGTCGCGATCGACCTTGCACTGGACATGGCAGGGCGCTTCGGCGGGGAGATGGACGAGGGGTTCGTAAGCGATTTCCTGTCGGTCGCGGCGGACGAGGCGATGCATTTCGCCCTGCTCGATCGCCATCTGCGAACACTCGGCAGCCGTTACGGCGCGCTGCCGCCCACGATGGCCTCTGGGAAGCAGCGCATGGAACCCGTCACGACGTGGCTGCCCGCCTCGCAGTGGTTCCGATGGTGCTGGAAGCGCGCGGTCTCGATGTGACCCCGGCCACTCTCGAACGCGTCCGGGCTAACGGCGACGAACGCGGCGCGCGCATCCTCGAGCGAATCCTTGACGACGAAATCCGGCACGTCCGGTTCGGCGCAATTCATTTCGCCGAGGTCGCCAAACGGTTGGACGAGGACCGGGACAGCCTCTGGAAATCCTTGGTTTCCCGCCACTTTGGAGGGGCCGTTAAGCCACCGTTCAACGACTCGGCGCGTCTCGCTGCCGGTTTATCGCGGGATCTATATGCCGGACTTGCCTGATCTAATCCGTTCGGCATAACTCCAATTCGCGAGACGGCGGGGGGTTCCGACCATCTCCAAAACTTAGGGTTTGCGCGGCGTACCTTCGGTTCGCCTGCTTAGAACAAGCGTCGTGGCTTCGCAGCACGCGGCGGATAACAAGGTATTGCGAGTGGTCGTAACGAAATTCTTCGCCAAGTTCCGCGCAGTGACCGGTGCCGTCGCCGTCGCAGGTTCCCTAGTCGCCGCTCACCCGGCGATGGCCAACAGCAGCGCTGCCGCTGCCGATATCTCCGCCCCGCTTCGTGCCTCGCAGGCCGCGAACCAGTCGGCCGGCGGCGGTGAGGACGAGCAGTTCCGCAACCTTTTCAGCTCCTGGCAGAACTTCGAGGAAACCGGCCTCGCTTCCGCCAAGGCCAAGCCCGCCATTCCTGGCGCGGCCAAGCTCAGCGCAGTCTCGATCCCTTCGCGTACTCCGCTTGAAGGCCTCAAGCTGACCAGCAGCTTCGGCATGCGCAACCACCCGATCCTCGGCGCCGCCGCGCCCACAAGGGCATCGATCTCGGCGCCCCGATCGGCACTCCCATTTACGCTACCGCTGATGGCGTCGTCGGCAAGGCAGCCTGGTTCGGCGGTTACGGCCTGTTCGTTTCGCTCGAACACGGCGGAGACCTCGAAACCCGTTACGGTCACATGTCGCGCCTCAACGTTGCCGAAGGCCAGATGGTCCACAAGGGCGACGTGATCGGCTTCGTCGGCACCACCGGCAACTCTACCGGCCCGCACCTGCATTACGAAGTCCGCGTTGACGGCGAAGCGGTCAATCCGATCCCCTACATGCAGGGCGATCGCATGGCTGCCGCCGAAACCGACGCCCAGGGCGGCTGAGGCAAAAGTTCCAGGTCGGCCAGGGACCGCGCAAAGACGGACCGGCCATCAAAGATTTGGAGAGGAGGGAAGAGGCGGTCGCAAGGCCGCCTTTTCTTATGGGCGCGCGAGCATCAGCTATTCGCGGCCCAGCCTGAAACAGGCCGTTGCAAGCGGCGCTCCCGGAACAGGGCTCCGTGTACGATAGATTGCAGAGTTCCGGTCCCTCAAGGGCTGCCCTTCGGCCAGAGCCTGTGCTGAGCCGGGGTCGACGATCGTTACATATAGATCGCTCAGATCGGCCCCGCCGAAGCGGACGTTGGTACAGGCCTTTCCTGGCAATGCAAGGCGCCGGACTTCGCTTCCATCCGGACGGAGGCAGCGAAGCTCACCCGAAGCAAAGCCGGTGATCCAGAGATTGCCTTCTGCATCCAGTGCCATCCCGTCGCAATCCGGCATGTCCAGAAGCGTGATCGGTTCGCCCAGGCTCCCGCCCTTTTCGATCGGGAAAGCCCTGACGGCCGCAAAACTCTCGTTGAAATAGAGAAAAGAGCCATCGGCGCTGACACTCAGGCCGTTCGCAAACGCCAGCCCGCCACGTACTTGAGAGAGCACGCACTCGCTCGAAAGGTGCTGGATGGATGAAGGTGCCGGTCGCCTGCCGGCGAGGATCGCGGCAAGATCGATCGTGCCGAAATATATGCCGCCAGCCCCATCCGAGCGCATCTCGTTCACACCGGCCAGTCCATCGACGAGATTACCGAAGGCATGTGTTGCAGGGTGAACCCATTGGATACCCCCGCCACCACTCACCAGCAGGCTGCCATCCTCGTTCAACAACAGCCCGCCGACCATGGAGCGCTCAGGCAGCAAGATCCGATCCCCTCCAACCTTCCGCACACCGCCTTCCACGACATCGGTAAACCAGACATCCTCGCCGTCAACGAGGAGGGCTTCGAGATAGAATCCCGTAGCGAGGCATTCGAACTCGATCCCGGCTCCCAAGCGACTTCCTTTCCCAAAGCGCATCATGGCGACGCGTTTCGAGATTGATCATATCGGAGTTTGTGAGGGTTTGCGCGCTATGCTGGTGGGTAGCGCGTGTGCGATGCCGCCGTACATCATTGGTTGCGGGGGTAGGATTTGAACCTACGACCTTCAGGTTATGAGCCTGACGAGCTACCGGGCTGCTCCACCCCGCGTCACCGATGGTTTTGCGTTTTTCAAACGCGAAGAGGGCCGCTGGGGCCCTCTTTGAGGGCTTTTGGGCCCTTTGTCATTGTGATGGGTTTTTTT
>NZ_LGJH01000117.1 GCF_001298105.1 Novosphingobium sp. ST904
ACCCCGGCCACGGCCATGCCGATTTCCTCGCCGTCGAAGTCGACGTCGAAGGCGAGCGGCTGTTCGTCGATCCGGGCACATCCCAATACTCGACGGCCCGCGCCGGACTCACGAACGGTCGGCCGCCAGCCACAACGGTCCCTGCTTCGAGGGCGCCGAGCCGGTCGAGTACCTCGGCTGCTTCAAGGTCGGCCGCCACGCCGCCGCCGAAGCGATCGCGCCGGACGACCTGCGCGACTGTCCCGGCGAGGCGATGGGAGGCCGCCTGACGACGGCAGCGGGGACCGTCAGGCGCATCGTCTCGGCCTTTGCCGAAGGCGGCGTGGTGATCGCGGACAGTTGGGCGGGACGAACAGGAGAAGCCCGCGCACGCTTCCTGATCCCGGCGGAATGGCAACTGGCCCCCAAGGGAGACACGCTCATCCGCCTGACCAAAGGCGGCACCGAGGTTTGGCTGGATGCGCTCGAAGGGCATTTCCGGCTTGCGGAAAGCGACAGCTGGTGCCGCCGCTACATGGCGCCCGAGCCTGCCCATGTCCTCGATCTCGTGCCCGCCGCCGGAGGGGACAGGTACACCTCGGCCCTGCGCCTCTCGCAAAAGCCGCCGGGAACCGCGGACCGGATCGAAATCCTCGCCGGCCCGGGCACGTTCTTCAGGAGCGCCCCGTGATCGCCGGTATCGCCATGGCCTGGTCGGCCGCAAAAGTCTGGCTGGAACGCGGCACCGGGATCGCCCCGGACGCGCTTCATGCCTTTGCGGGCGTCCTGCTTTTCGCCGCCATCCACCTGCTGGTCAGGCCTGCCTCGCTGCGCATGGCATGGCTGGGCGTGTTCATCGCCGAATGCCTCAACGAGGCGCTCGACATGGCGCGCCCCGCCGGTGCCGAAAGCGACTGGCGGTCCTCGCTCCATGACCTTCTCATCACGATGTTTCTGCCGACGATCCTGCTTGTCCTGTGGCCCGCGCTGACGCGGGCGGCGGCGAGACAGGCACCGGACGACGCCGCAAGCAAGGAAAGTGCCCTGCCATGACTGAAGCGCGCAAGATCATACCCGTCATCCTTTCCGGTGGCTCTGGCACCCGGCTCTGGCCGCTTTCCCGCCCCGACCGGCCCAAGCAGTTCCTGCCGCTGCTTTCGGAACGCACGATGCTGCAGATGACGGCGGACTACGTACGCGACCGCAGTGTCTTCGCGCCGCCCATCGTCATCGGCGGCGCGACCTTCGGGGCCGAGACGGTGCAGCAGATGAACGATGCCGGCGTGCAGGATTTCCGCGTCGTGCTGGAACCCCAGGCCCGCAATACCGCCCCCGCCATCGCCCTGGCCGCCGCGATGGCCGAACGGGGCGACGACCTGCTGCTGATCATGCCCAGCGATCACGCCATCCGCCGCCCGGAAGCGCTGATGGCGCATATTGCGCAGGCCGCGCCGCTGGCCCGCGAAGGCTGGCTCTGCACTTTCGGGATCGAGCCGGATTCCCCTCATACCGGCTACGGCTACATCCGCGCCGCCGAACCGCTCGCAGCCGGTGTCTGGCAGGTCGGCAGCTTCGTCGAGAAACCCGATCCGGCGCGGGCGCGGGCGATGCTGGAGGAAGGCGGCTATCACTGGAACGCGGGCATCTTCCTGTTCCGCGCCGATGCGATCATGGCCGCTCTCGACACGCACCAGCCCGCCGTGGCCGCCAGCGTCCGGGACGCCATGGCCGGCGCCGACCGCACGGCCCAGACCGTGCATCCCCTGCCCGCAGCCTTTGCGGCAAGCCCTTCGATCTCGATCGACCACGGGGTGCTCGAACATCATGACCGGGTGGCCGTAGTGCCCGCCGCGCTGGGCTGGTCGGACGTGGGAAGCTGGGACGCGCTCTACGACGTGCTCGACCGCGACGATCAGGGCAACAACGCACGCGGCCCGGTATTCTGGCGCGATGCCCGCGATTGCCTGGTGCAAAGCGACGGGCAGCGCGTTGCCCTGCTGGGCGTGCAGGACCTGATCGTCGTCGTCTCGGGAGACGATATCCTGGTGATGTCGCGCGGACGGTCGCAGGAAGTCCGGGATCTGGGCACGGCGGTACAGGAAGCATGATCCCCTCGGCCCTCGAACGCCGCGGCACGCCGGGAAACGGCGCCTTCCCGGCAAAGCCGCGATTTGAGTGCGAGTTCGGCCCGGACCTCGCCTCGAAACGCCATGCGCTGGCCCATTCGCTGCTCGAACTGGCCGACCAGAACCTTGCGCAGGCGCGGCTGATGAAGTCGGTGGCGCTGGACCTGATGTACCACGGCGCGGCCGGAGAGGCGCGCCGCCTCGGCTCGCTGGAGGTGGACGAGATCCGCCAGCGCCTCGACCTGCGCTACCGGGGAAGCGCCATGCTCCTGATCGAGCTGCTCGCGACACCGGGCTGCCCGCGCGGGGACCATGAACTGGCATCCATCGTCTGCCTGCGCAAGCACAGCGTATCGGCCCTGCGCGTCTTCGTTCACGACCTGCGGACCGCGCTGGCGCGGGCCGGTTACCGGGACGTGATCAAGTGCAAGATGCGGCGAGGCTACTTCCTCACCCCGACCATGCCCCGCAGGTCCTTGCCCTGGTGGGCTGACCGCCGGGCACTCCCCACAAGACAAGACATTCATACAAAGGCAGTCCAATCATGCGTTCAATCACGGAAAAGCCCGCCGTACTGGTGACGGGCGGAGCCGGATACATAGGCAGCCACGCGGTCCTCGCGCTGCGCGATGCCGGATGGCCGGTCGTGGTGATAGACAATCTCTCCACCGGCTTTCGCTGGGCGGTCCCGCAGGACGTTCCCTTCGTCCAGGGCGACATCGCCGACCAGCCGCTGGTCGAGGCGGCGATGCGGGAGCACGGGATCGGCGCGGTGATGCACTTCGCGGGGTCGGTCGTCGTGCCGGAATCGGTCCGCGATCCGCTGGGCTACTATCGCAACAACACCGTCCGCAGCCGCGCGCTGATCGAAATCGCCGTTACGTGCGGGGTGCGCCATTTCATCTTCTCCTCCACCGCGGCGGTATACGGAATCCCCGAAATCGTGCCGATCGTGGAGGACTCCGGCAAGGCGCCGATCAATCCCTACGGCATGTCCAAGCTGATGACCGAACAGATGCTGCGCGATGTCGCTGCCGCTCATCCGATGAACTTCTGCGCCCTGCGTTACTTCAACGTCGCCGGGGCGGACCCTGAAAACCGGGCCGCAATCGACGCTGGGCGCCACTCACCTCATCAAGGTCGCCGTCGAGGCGGCACTGGGCAAGCGCGAGGCGGTGTCGGTCTACGGGACCGACTTCGACACGCCAGACGGCACCGGAGTGCGCGACTATATCCATGTGTCGGACCTTGCCGACGCGCACGTCCTCGCGCTTGGCGCGCTGATCGCCGATCCGGCGGCCAGCCACACCTTCAATTGCGGCTACGGGCGCGGCTTCTCGGTGCTGGAAGTGCTCGATGCGGTGGACCGCGTGACCAACCGCCCGATAGTTCGCTGCCTCGAAGGGCGCAGGGCAGGCGATCCCGACGCCCTCGTGGCGGACAACGGCAGGATCACCGCCGCCCTGCCCTGGCGCCCCGCGCACGAGGACCTCGACACGATCGTGCGCCATGCGCTGGCCTGGGAACGGCATCTGGCGGAGCGCACCGCACCATGACCGCACCCGGCTCCTCCGCCCGCCATCGCCGGGCCTGCGCGCCATGAGGCTCGCGTCCACTTTCGTGCTGCACGGCTTCCAGATCGGCTATCCCGCGTTCATCACTGGCTGGCCGCCGCGATGGCCAGCCAGGTGATCGGGTCCGAAGTGGTGTTCTACCTCGGCGCGGGCTCGCTCGTGCTGGTGGGGCTGGAATACGGTTTCCGGTACTCCGGCGCCCGCGAAATCTCGCTGGCGCTGGAGAACCCCGCGCGGATCGCCGAAGTCATCGGCGCGATCATGCTCGTCCAGACCGGGTTCTTCTTCGCCGCGCTGCTCGCCGCCTTCGTCGCGATCGGCATTGCCGGACCTTCGATCGGCGTGGCCACGGCGCTGTGCGTGCTGGTGTTCATGGTGCTGAACGGGATCATCCCCACCTGGATCTTCATCGCACTGTCTCTGCAGAGGGAGTTCCTGCTGCTGACCGCGCCGGTGCGGCTGGCGGGACTGGGCGTGGCGCTGGTGGCTTACCATTTCCACAGCATCGACGGCCTGTTCCTGTCCCAGTGCGGCGCGATCCTGGCGATCCATCTCTCGGGCCTGCTGCTCCTGCACCGCAAGGGCTACTTCGCGCTGAGCTTCAGGCCGAAACTGGCCGCATCGCTCCTGCGCGAAGGGCGGGACATCTTCGTGATGAAGCTCGGCGTGTTTTCCTACACCAGCGCCGGCGTGCTGATCCTGGGCATCGTCCAGTCCCCCGAGATCGTCGGCGCGTTCGGCCTGTGCCAGCGGCTGGTGACGGCGATGCAGCAGGGCTCGGCACCGCTGTTCATGACCGCCTATCCGCTGAGCGTGCGCTATGCCTCGGGCGAGCGGGAGCTGGCCACCCGGCTGCTGCGCCTGAACGGCACGGCCCTGCTCTTCTCGGTGGGCATGTCGCTGGCCATCGCGCTGGGCGGACCGGCGCTGCTGACCGCCATCGGGCTCGACCATTACGAGGGCATCACCCGCTGCATCCTCATCATGGCGCCGCTGCCCGCGCTGGTCGGCCTTTCCACCCTGCTCGTCAACAATGCGGTACTGGCGGCCAAGCGCGACACCATCGTGCGGCACGTAACCCTCACCACCGGCGCGATCGGCATTCCCGCCTATTTCGCGATGACCCGCCTGATGGGCCTGTTCGGCGCCGCGGCAACCCTGACGATCATCGAGGCCTGCGTTGCGCTCGCCTACCTCACCATCTGCATCCGCGAGAATCTGCTGTCCTCGCTCTTCTATTGGAGAAGCGCCCATGAAAGTTAGCATCGTTACCCCGACACTCGCCCTGGACGATTTCCTCGCGGAAGCCAGGCAGTCCGTCGCGCGGCAGGATTCCGGCATCGAGATAGAGCACCTGATCGTGGTGGACGACAGGCAGGCCGTGCTGCCGGCCGACGACAGGCACGGCAATGTCGCCACCCTTTTTCCTGCACAACGGCCAGGAAAAGGGACCGGGCGGGGCAAGGAACACCGCGCTGGACCGGGCCACCGGCGACTTCGTGTTCTTCCTCGATGCCGATGACGTGTGGGACCCCGATCACCTGCGCCGCGCGGTCGGCGTCTACCAGGGCAATCCGCAGGTGGACTGCATCTCCATCGCCGGGCTGAGCTTCGGGCAAAGCGTCAGGCATGTCCGCATGACCATCCCGGACCTGCCCCAGGGCATCATTCCGCGCCATTCCGTCGCCTGGAACCCGATCGGCGGCCCCACCGGGTTCAGCTACCGCCGCAGCGCGAAGACCGCCGCCGTCCGCTTCAAGGATGCGCTCTATTTCGCGGATATCATCTTCTACCTCGAACTGCTCCATCTCGGCGCGACCTTCTGGCGCGAGAACAGCGTGCGCTACTGGTACCGGCGCTCCCCCGGCCAGCTCATCTCGATCGCGCGATCGACAAGATCCGCACTTCGGAAGCGCGCGTCCATCAGGAGATCGCCGCATGGAAGGATTCCGGCCTGTCTGCGCGCGAAGCCCGGCTCGCCTCGGTGCAGATCCGGCGCCTCAGCGCCAACCGGCAACGGCGGCCGTCCTACCGCAACACGCTGCTTCTCGCCGCCATCGCCCCGCGCTGGGCAGCCTCGCAGGTCATGCGGCAGGTGGAGAACGTGAAGATCAGGCGCACCGCGCCCCGGCGGCCGGACGCCGCGCCCGGCCTCCCGGCGGCCGAATGAACCACCGGCCATCGCGCATCGACCAGAACCGGCAATCCATCAATATCATTCACGGAACAGGGACATGAACAACACGCTGAACATCATACTCATCGACGATGACAACGAACGCAAGAAGTACGTCACCTCGATCCTCAAGCAGGTCGACGATATTTTTAATATTCAATATTCGTGCGAATTCACCGATCTTTCGGCACGCCACCCCACGATCGCTCTTATTGGCGACAACGACAACGTGCTGGACGATTTCCTCGTGAAATCGATCAATGCCCAGCGCATTCCCGTCGTGATATACAGCCTCGTCGTCAATGTGCGGCGGATCGTGGAACTGATATCGAAAGGCGCGGCCGATTACGTGATCCCGACCAAGGACATGGCGGAACTGCGCGATATCCTCACCCGGGCGGCAAGCACGGCCGATGTGCCGGGGCGTTATCACCCGCGCGAATCCGCCGCCGCCTCGCTGATCTCGCGCCTGACCAAGCGCGAACACGAAGTGCTGATCGGCGTGGCGAAAGGCCAGTCGAACCGCCTCATCGGCAAGGAACTGTCGATCAGCCCGAGGACGGTCGAGATCCACCGCGCCAACATGATCGCCAGGCTCGGTGCCAAGAACACGATGGAGGCGATCCGCATCGCCATCGAGGCAGGCAAGGCCTGAAAACGGCGCTTCGGCGCCGCCCTTCAGCCCTGCCTGCGCCGAATTCAGGTCCTGCCGGTAAAGGCGCCCAGCCCCGCGATGGCGAGCATACCGGCGGGAAGCGCCGTGGCCTCGAAGGTCAGGCGCAGATAGCGTGCCTTTACCGGAGCGGGGAAGGCGATGCGCTGGGTGGCGAGCGCATAAGCGATGTTCCCGAATTCCCCGGCCGCACTGCGCTTCCAGGTCTTGCCGTCAAGGCTGGTCTCGGCGACGTAGCCCCGGGGCGGCGCGGAATCGGCCATGACCTGCCGGGACGGCGTCAGCGTGAAACCGCCCAGCGCTTCGGCCCGGCCAAGGTCCACCGTCACGCGCGCGGGTTTGCCCGGCTGGGGGGCGGGCTGCTTCCAGATCGTCGCCGCATCATTGTCCAGCAGCCGTTCCGCGCCCGGCGCGCTGGCGGCAACGATGGTCCACTTGGTGGAATCCAGCACGCTGGGATCGGTCGAGACGATCGCCGGCACATCGACAGGCGCCACCGAGGCGAACAACGCGAATTCCGAGATCGCCGGCGCCGCGCTGCCTTCGAGGACGACCAGCCGCACCCGGCGCGGCGCGATCGGCTGCGGCAGGCGGATGATGCGCTGCGCGCCGATGCATTCCTTCTCGGCAAGGCGCTGCCACTGGCCGTCGATCTCCGCTTCCACCGCGAAGCGGGTCACGCGGATTCCCAGCGGCAGGTATTCCCGCAGGCGCACCACGTCGAAGCGCGTGCCCGGCGCGAGGTCGAGCGTCAGCGTCGGGGTCAGCACGGCGTCGGGCGCGGACCAGTAGGTCTCGCGCTGGCCGTCCAGCACCTGCGCGGGCGCGAAGCGGCCCCCGCGCGAGGCGCTGGCATGGGCAACGCTGCCCTGCGCCAGATCCTTCGCGAAGGTCGCGCGGATCGCATCGCCGAACGACTTGAGGATCTTCACGTCCTGATCGGCGATCCGGCCCCGCCGGTCAGGCGGCAGGTTCAGGTTGAGATTGGTGCCCCGGCCCACGGATTCGTCATAGAGGCGGATCAGGCGCGCCGGGCTCTTGACCTTGGAATCCTCGTCGGCGTGATAGAACCAGCCGGGCCGGATCGAAACGTCGGTTTCCGCCGGCCACCAGATCTCGCCCCCGCGCAGGCCCGCATTGCCCACGTCCTGCTCATAGGGAACGTTCGGCATCGTCGGCCAGCAGGGATCGCCCGCCACGCCGTCCTCATTGCCGACCCAGCGCACATCGGCGCCAAGCGGATCGAACGTGCAGGCATCGGGCTGAAGTTCGTGGACCAGCTTTACGATCGAGGGCCAGTTGTAATACTTCGGCGCATCGATCTTGCGCGCCTCGCGCGCGCCGCCGTAGTAACCGTCGCCGCCGTTGGCGCCGTCGAACCAGACTTCGAACAGCTTGCCGTAGCGGGTGCACAGTTCGGTCAACTGCTTGCGGTAATAGTCGATATAGGCCGGGCGGCCGTACTCCGCGTGGTTGCGGTCCCACGGCGAGAGATAGAGCCCGAACAGCATGTCCGCCTTGCGGCACGCTTCCGACATTTCCGCAACGATATCGCCCTTGCCCGCCTTGTAGGGGCTGTTGCGGATCGAATGCTCGGTAAGCTGGGTCTGCCAGAGGCAGAAGCCGTCATGGTGCTTGGCGGTCAGGATGACGCCGCGCATTCCCGCAACCTTGGCCGCCGCAACGATCTGGTCGGCATTGAAATCCGTCGGGTTGAACCACTTGGGGTCCTCGTCGCCGTAGCCCCATTCCTTGTCGGTGAAGGTGTTCATGGCGAAGTGCACGAAAGCGTACATTTCGTGCGCGTGCCAGTTCCACTGCCGCGCCGAGGGAACCGCGCCCGAGGGCAGCGGCGCGGCGGCATCACCGGCGGCGCGGCGCGCGGCCTGCGCGGCGTCGGCGCCAAGCGCAGTCGCCGCGACGGCGGAAGTGGCGAGGAAACGGCGGCGGGAAAAGTCCATCGTCAGTCCTTTGGTAAAGGCAGGCGCGTGTCAGAGCGGCGCGGAAAGCAGTTCGGGCCGGGTATCGGCCAGCTTGACCAGCAGTTCCCCGAAGAGCCCGTTGGCCCAGGCGAACCAGTCACGCGTGAATTTGGCAGGATCGTTGCTGTCCACCGCCTCGTGGATGAAGCCGGTGCCCGCGTCGGTATCGCGCAGCATCCGCAGCATCGCGCGGATCACCAGCGGATCGCTGCTCGACAGCGCGCGCACGATCAGGCTCATCGGCCAGACCTGCCCAAGCCCGACATGCGGCCCGCCGATGCCCTCGATCCTCGATCCCCGGAAGAAGTAGGGGTTCGCGTCCGACCAGCAGGCCTCCGCCGTGGCTTTCCAGAGCGGATCGGCGGCGTCCACGCATTCGAGGAAGGCAAGACCCAGCAGCGAGGGGACGTTGGCATCGTCCATGAACATCGCGTTGCCGAAGCCGTCCACTTCGTAGGCCCAGACCCGGCGGCCGTCCGGCAGCAGCATCGTGCCCCACTGGCGCAGCGCCGCTTCCACCTCGCTTGCCAGCGCGCGGGCATCGGCGGCCAGCGCGGTGTCGCCGCGGGCCTGCTCGGCCACGGTGGCCATCTCGCGCAGCGATGTCACCGCGAAGAGGTTGGCCGGGATCAGGAACGGATACGTGCAGGAATCGTCCGAGGGGCGGAAACCGCAGTGGATCAGCCCGACCGCACGGCTCGGCGCGCCCCAGCCATCGAGTTGCATGGTCTCGGTCGGCCGGTTGCTGGTGCGCAGGAAGCGATAGGGTCCGGGCGATCCCTTGCGCTGCTGTTCGCGCAAGGTGCGCACGCAGGCGCGCGAGGCTTCGGCCCAGGTCTCGTCAAAGGGCAGCTTGTCCCGCGTCTGGCGCCAGTAGCGGAAGCCGAGCGCATCGCATAGCAGAGCGAATCGATCTCCCATTTGCGCTCGGCCACGCCGGGCTTCATCTCGGTCTGGTCCTTCAGCGCCCACGACAGATTGGTCTTCGCAGACGGATCGCGCATGAAGGCATTGGCGTAAGGATCGATCAGGATCGAGCGCGACTGGCGGGCGATCAGCCCCCGGAACAGCGCGGTCAGCGCCGGGTCCTTGTTCACCAGATGGAGGTAGGGCAGGACCTGCGCCGTGCTGTCGCGCAGCCAGAGGCAGGGAATATCGCCGGTGATGACGAAAGCGTCCGGGCGGCCGTCCACGCTGGCCATGAAAACGGTAGTGTCGAGCGTGTTGGGATAGCAGCCCACGAACATCGCGCGCAGCTTGGGATCGGCGATCTTGCGCGATACGCGGTCGATCTCCGCCTCCACCGCGCGGCTGACGTAGCGCCGCTCGAACACCGGCGGACGGCCGCCGCCTTGCGGCATGGGTATCGTCGCCGCATGGGCCGAGGCAGGCAGCGCGAGCGCCGCTGCACCCGCCATCGCGCCTGCCAGCGCGCTGCGGCGGTCGAGGTTCGTGGTATCGCTCATCACTTCGGCAGCTCCTGCGCCTGTCCGGTCAGGGTGAAGGAAACCCATGCGCCCGCGCCGTCACCCGGCTGTCCGCCGCCGATCCACACCTTGTAGTCCCCCGGCACGACCTTGCGCGTGCCCCGCCGGTCCACGACCGAGAGGCTGCGCGGATCGATGGTGAGCGTAACTTCGCGCGACTTGCCCGCCGCCAGCGGAACGCGCGTGAAGGCGGCAAGCTGGCGCTGCAAGACACCCTGCGTCATGATCGGGCGCGGCTCGATCACCGGCGGCACGACATAGGCCTGCACCACTTCCTCGCCCGCCATGGCGCCAAGATTGCGCAAGGTGGCCGTGACCGTGACCGGCTGGCCGAGAGCGGGTGCGGAGACCTTGGCCCCTTCGTAGCCGTAAGTCGTATAGCTCAGGCCATGGCCGAAGCCCCAGAGCGGCTTGCCGGTGAAGTAGCGATAGGTCCGCTCCTTCATCGAATAGTCGACGAAGGCGGGCAGATCGCTGGTGGACTTGTAGAAGGTCACCGGCAGGCGGCCCGAGGGGTTGTTGGTCCCGGCGAGCGTCTCGGCAATGGCGGTGCCGCCCGCCTCGCCCGGATACCATGCGGTCATCACTGCATCGGCCATGGCCGGATCGATCGAGACCGCGCTGCCGTTCGTCAGCACGACGATCACCGGCTTGCCGGTGGCACGGAGCGCCGCCAGCAGCTCTGCCTGCGGCTCGGGCAGCCCGATATCGCTGCGGTCGCCGCCGACGAAGCCCGGCACCTGCACCTGCAGCGCCTCGCCTTCGAGATCGGGCGAAAGGCCGAGCACGGCAACGATGGCGTCGGCCTGCGAAGCGGCCTTCACGGCCTCGGCGCGCTGGGCGTCTGCGGGTGGCAGCCACATGAGGCGCAGGCCCTCGTCCTCGCCGTAATGGTCGAGTTCGAGGCTGATCGGCTGCGGCGAGCCATCGGATGCGATGTCGAATTCGACCCGCTGCTTGCCGAGCACGCCGCTGTGCAGTTCCTTGCCGCCGATGCTCAGGCGCACGTCGTCATGGCGGGTGCAGTCCTTCCAGCAGGCCGGAATGTCGAGCGCGAGGCGATAGGTTCCCGCTCCCGGCGGCACCAGCGATCCGCTCCAGCGCACCTTGAAGCCCTTGGCGTCCAGCCCCTTGGGCGCGGTGCGGGTGAGGTTGAAGTCCACGCGGCGATCCTGCCGCACGAACACGCGCTTGCCCGACATGTCGAGATATTCGGCGCGAAGACCGGGCTTGCCATCCGCGACGAGCGCGGTTTCCGGCACGACCACGGGCGCACCCTCGGCCAGCACCGAGCCTTGCGCATAAGCGACGTTGGCCGCGCCGAACTGACGGCGGATGCCTTCCAGCGGCGTTACCGGATCGGCGGCGGTGCCGTGGTAATTGGCCTCGATCACCGAAAGGTCGTCGGCATTGGTGCCGATCACGGCGAGGCGGGTTCCGGCCTTCAGCGGCAGGCGGCCGTTCTCGTTCTGGAGCAGGACCACCGACTTGCGCGCGGCTTCCAGCGCGAGGGCGCGGTGGGCGGGGGAGTTGACCTCGCCCGGCTTGATCTTGCCCCACGGGTTGCTCGCCCCGAAGGCGATGCCCAGCTTGTAGCGGGCTCCAGCGAGCGGGCACGCGCGGTCGACCTCGGCCTCGGTGAGCAGGCCGCGCGCCACCGACTGGGTGAGCGCGGCGTAAGTCGTGCCGCAGTCGAAGTCGGTGCCCGCCTTGATCGCCGCGGCCGAAGCCTCGGCGGCGTCGTAGCGGTAATTGTGGAACATCCAGATGTTCGCCACCGCATCGCAGTCCGACACGACGAAGCCCTTGAAGCCCCAGTCGCGGCGCAGAGTGCCGTTCAGCAGCGCATCGTCGGCGCAGACCGGCACCCCGTGGGTGGAGTTATAGGCGCACATCAGCGAGAGCGGCTTGGCCTCGGTCACGGCCTTGCGGAAGGCGGGCAGGTAAGTCGCCTCGCGGTCCTGCGGGCTGACATCCACGTCGAAACTGTCGCGCCCGGCCTCGGGGCCGGAGTGGACGGCGAGGTGCTTGGGCGTCGCGATCACGCGCGGATGGAGCGGATCGGGGCCTTGCAGACCCTTGATGAAGCCCACCGCCAGCGAGCCGGTGAGGAACGGGTCCTCGCCGTAAGTCTCCTGACCCCGGCCCCAGCGCGGGTCGCGGAAGATGTTGATGTTGGGCGACCAGATCGTCAGGCCCTCGTAGATGCGCCGGTCGGCATCCACGGGCTTGGCATTGAACCTGGCGCGCGCCTCGGTGGAGACGACGGTGCCGACTTTCTCCATAAGCGCCGGATCGAAGGTCGCGGCAAGGCCGACCGCCTGTGGGAACACCGTGGCCACGCCGTTGCGGGCAAGGCCGTGGAGGCCCTCGTTCCACCAGTCATAGGCGGGCAGGCCCATGGCCTTCGCGGCAGGTGCGGTGCTCTGGAGCTGGTCCGCCTTCTCGGCCAGATCGGCCTTGGCGATGGCGGCGAGCACGGCGGGATCGGCCTCGCCCGACAGGTCCTGAGCGGCGGCAGGCGCCGCCAGAACCATGGCGAGGGTGATCGGGAACAGCGCCCTCATCACCCTTCTCCCGCCAATGTGCGCAGCACCAGCGCCTTGCGCAGCGCCGCCGCATCGGCCTTCGAGGTGATCTCGATCCGCACGCTCTCACCCGGCAGCAGGTCGAAGCCGTTGTCCGAAGCCTGCGCATCCACTGCGCCGAAATCGAGCATGACCGCGCGGGCCAGCGCCCTGGCGGTGATCGTCACCGCCTTGCCGTCCCAGCTCGCGGCAAGGCCGGGCGCGGGATAGGCCATGGCCTTTGGCAAGGCACGCTCGACGATCTGGCGCGAGACGGTCTTGCCGCCGATCACCAGTTCCGCCACCGCATAGCTCGCCTCTACCGGGGCGTTCGCGAAGACCGCAGCGTCCGACACATCGGGAACGGAAGTGGCGGTCGTCGGAGCCAGCGTCACCGCCCCGCCCGCTTCGCCCAGCTTCGTGCCGTCCATCCCGTAGCCGGTCAGGCGCCACTCCGCCGCGACCGGGCTGGTGGCGTCCGACGCGAAGCTGACCCTGGTCACGCCCTGCTTGTGCTCGGCCACCACCGCCTGCGGGGCGAAGAAGCGCCGCGCGGCGTAGTGCAGCAGCTTCCAGCGCCCCTCATAGTCCACGCTCGCCCACGAGATCGAGGGCCAGACGTCGTTGAGCTGCCAGTAGAGCGAACCCAGCGTCACCGGCGCACAGCGCGGTGGTGGCGCGCGGCCATATCGATCGCCTGCGCCTGGTTGACTTGCGTGAGGTAAACGAAGTCCGCCAGATCCTTTGCCGGGCGCAGCCTTGCGTCAAGGTAGAACTTCAGGCGCTCGTTGCCCTCGCCTGCGAGGAACTTCTGGTGCGCCTTCATCACCGGGCTGTCCGGCGCTGCGCCGCATCGCCCGCGAAACCGCGGATCGTCGCCATGACCGGCATCGCCTGGAAGCCATATTCCGACATGAAGCGCGGGCAGGAAAGCGTATAGTTCTCGACCGGCTTGGAACCCGACCAAACATCCCAGAAGTGGCGGTCGCCCGCGGCATCGGTATCGACCGGGCCTTCGTAATCGGTCGAAGGGGAACCCGGCCAGTAGGGCGTGGTCGGCGAATGATCCGTCACGGCGCCGCGCAGCACGCGGTCGAACAGCACGGTCATCGAAGTCGCCATGCGCTCGTGTTCCTCGGCGCCGACGGCCTTCTTCCAGGCCTTGCGGTCGCTCCAGGTTTCCCAGCCGGAGATAACCTCGTTGCCGCCCGCCCAGATCACGATCGAGGGGTGCGAGCCGAGCCGCTCGACCTGCTGGTCCGCCTCGATCCGCACGTTCTCGCGGTAGCCGACGTCGGCAGGCGGCACCGCGCCGCCGAACATGAAGTCCTGCCAGACCATCAGGCCCATGCGGTCCGCCATGTCGTAGAAGCTGTCCGGCAGATAGTAGCCGCCGCCCCAGACGCGGATCATGTTCATGTTGGCCGCGCGGGAATCCTCCAGCAGCGACTGCATCTTCGCGTCGGTAACGCGCGAGGGGAACATGTCGAAGGGAATGAGGTTCGCGCCCTTGGCGAAGACCGTCACGCCGTTCACCCGGAAGCCGAAAGCGCCGCCCCCGCGCACGAGTTCGACCTCGCGCAGACCGATATTGCGCGCCGCCTTGGCTCCGGCGCCCGCGCCGGAAGCGATCTCGCCCGAAACCTTGTAGAGCGGCTGATCGCCGTAGCCGACCGGCCACCAGCGCTTCGGCGCGGCGACCGTCAGCGGCACGGTGACCACGCTTTCGCCCGCATCGAACGAAGCCTCGCGCGAGACCGGGGCGAGCGCTTGCCCGTCCGGTCCGGTCACGCGGGCGGCGAACTGCGCCTTGCCCGGCTTGTCCGCGAAAACGCGGAACTTCGCCACCAGCCGCGCCTCGTCCTTGCCGAGCGCTTCCTGCACGACCTCGAAGGCGCCGAGCCGTGCCTCGTCCCAGGCTTCCAGGCGCACCGGCCCGGAAATGCCCTGGTTGACGATGCGCGGGCCCCAGTCCCAGCCGTAATGGTACTTGGCCTTACGGATATAGGCGGAAGTCTGCTTGCCCTTGGGCTCATCCCCGAAGGCGGAATCGTATTCGCCGGGCAGCGGATGCGCCTCGGCCAGGACCATCGGCTGCAAGGTGCGGATCGGCGAGGCGAAGCGCACGAGGATTTCGTTGCGGCCCTGCTTGAGGAATGCCTTGGCGGCGACGCGCCACTGCCGGTGGCCGTTATCGGCCTTGAGCACCTGCCTGCCGTTGATGAACACGGTTGCGAAAGTATCCAGCCCGCCGAACACGAGGTCGAGATGCTCGCGGCCCATGGCTTCGGCGCTCACGTCCAGCGTGCGGCGCAGTTCCCAGTCGGTCAGCCCGGCCCACTGGATCGCCGCCTCGTTGGTGCCAAGGAACGGATCGGGCACCTGCCGCGTGGCGATCAGGTCCTGCTGCACGGTGCCCGGCACTTGCGCGCGGAACCAGCGCGCGGCCTTGGGATGGGCCTTTACGGCAGCTGTATCGCCCGGCGCGATGCGGGCCTGCCAGCCCTCGTCAAGCGCGGTCTGCGTGGGCGGGGCCGCCAGCGCGGCCCCCGAAACGCCCGCCAGCCAGAGGGCCAGCGCCCCGCTTGCGAATGGACCTGCAAGCCTGCCCGCCATCCTCACTTCGCCTTCTCCCCGTAGACCACCTTCTCTACCGCGTAGAACGGATCGGAAAGCGGCGAGGTGAACTGGAAGCAGACGTCGGCCTCGTCCTTGAGCTCCGGCCGGTCAGGCAGGTTCGCGGTGAACGTGTACTGCTGCGGCGAAGCGTCGGGATCGGGCAGCGCGAACGTGGCCAGCACCGTTGCGCCGGGCATCGGCGCATGTTCCTTCTGCTTGCGATTTGCGGCCTTTTCCGCCGCGCGGCAGCCCGCGCTGATGACGAGTTCCCCGTGCGTGGTCACCGCGAAGTGTTCGATCAGCGCCGATGCCTCATGCGCAAGGCCATAGTTGCGCGGCAGCCGCGCGACCGAGACGGTGATCGTCTTCGCATGGGCCAGCGGCGCATGGTCGTCGGCCTGGCAGGTGTCGAAGATGTTGACGTTGTAGGCCGGGCCGTTCGCCGTCGCATCGGCGGTGAGCGGCACGCGCAGGCCCTGCGCCCCGCGCGGGCAGGCAACCAGCGTGGAGGCGGTGGAGGTCAGCAGCGTCTCGCGCGCGGTATCGTAGCGGCGCGGGGCGGAAAGCTGCGTGCCGTCCGGCGCGAAGCTGGCGGCGGTGACGACCGTGCCCGGCTTCACGACAAGCGCCTTGGCATAAGCGGGCGATTTCGCCGCCGGCGCCTTGCCGTCCAGCGTGTAGCGGATCGTGCCGTAGGAGGCCTGGTTCGCCAGCGCCACGCCGATGCTCTTCGCATCGAGCTGGGCTGCGCGGGTCTGGGTGGGCGTGAAGGCCACGCCGAAGGCGCTGTCCGACACTTCGAACCCGCCCTGCTTCCAGCGCTGGATCTGCGGCGTCAGCCGCGCGAGGAAGCCGGGATAGTCCTTCTCTCCGGTGACCACGGGCGACCATGCGGTCTCGGCCAGCGCCCCCACGCGCGGGAACAGCTTGTGCTGCAACTGCCAGGGGGTGACGATATATTCGCTCCAGGCATTGCCCTGCACGCCCAGCACATGCTTGGCCTTGGCGGCATCGATGCCCTTGGGCATCGGGTCGTAGCGATAGACCGCTTCCATCGTCTGGATCGAAATGCGCCCCGGCGCTTCGTCCGGCAGGGTCGATTCAAGATTGTCGAGATAGAGGTTGGGCGCTGGCGTCAGCACCACGTCGTGCCCGGCGTTGGCCGCGTCCACCGCGCCCTGCTCTCCGCGCCAGCTCATCACCGATGCCGAAGCGGGCAGGCCGCCTTCGAGGATCTCGTCCCAGCCGATCAGGCGGCGGCCATGCTGCGCCAGATATTCGCCGAACCGGTCGATCATCCAGCTCTGCATCTCGTTCTCGGTCTTGATGCCCAGCTTGCGCATCTGCGACTGGACTTCGGGCGAACGCTCCCACTGGTCCTTCACCGCCTCGTCGCCGCCGATATGGATGAACTGCGAGGGGAAGACCTCCATCAGTTCGTCCAGCACGTTGCGCACGAAAGTCATGCCCGCGTCATTCGGGTTGAACAGCCAGGGATTGACCCCCCAGTCATGCGAAACGGCAGGCCGGTCGCCCAGCACGCCCACTTCGGGGTAGGACGCGACGAGCGCCTGCGCATGGCCCGGCAGGTCGATCTCGGGCACCACGGTGATGCCGCGCTCCGCCGCATAGGCCACCAGCGCCTTGAGCTGCTCCTGCGTATAGAACCCGCCCGACCGGGGGCCGATGGCGCCGCCGGTGTCCGGCGGCAGGCGCCATGCGCCGATGCGGGTGAGTTCGGGATAGCGCTTGACCTCGAAGCGCCAGCCCTGATCGTCGGAAAGGTGGAAGTGCAGGGTGTTGAGCTTCACTTCCACCATGCGGTCGACGATGGCGTAGACCGATTCCATCGGCTGGAAGTGCCGCGAGGGATCGACCATCACCCCGCGCCACGAAAAGCGCGGCGAATCCTGGATGGTGAGCACGGGAACCGAGGCGCTCTTGCCCGCAGAGCCGGCATCGGCCGTCAGCAGCTGCAACAGCGTCATCGCGCCGTAGATGAAGCCGGACTTGCCCGATGCCGAGATCACCGCGCCGCCGGACGTCACCGTCAGCCGGTAGGCCTCGGCGCCGGAAATCGCGGCATCGCGCTCGAAGCGGATGGGTGCTGCGCCGGAAGAACCGGCCCCAGAACCGCCCCCAGAACCGGCCGAAGAACCGGCGTCGAGCACAAGACCGCTCGCGCGTTTCACATGGTCTGCAAGGAGCCGCGCCGCTTCCGCCGCGTCCGCATCGCCCGCGGGCACGGCAATGACCGAACCGGATGCGACCAGCAGCTTGCCGCTGCCCTGCTCGACGGAAGCGGGCCACGGCGTAAGCGCCAGAGGCGCGGCCTGCGCGGGAGCCGAAAAAGCCAGTGCCGCAAGGATCGAGGCGGTGACCACGCCTCCGGTCCGCAGCTGCCGATATCCCTTTGCCGTCGTGCCCATACCTGCCCCTCGTTTTCTTGTGACCAGAGCAGGCAACGTAACCAAAATATATCCTTTCCCGCAATAGGTCTTATTCTATTCCTGCGAATTGGGCTTGAACTGCGACCATTTGCTGCGATTGTCAGCGCGACATGACCAATGTAAAGCCATTCGCAGAGAATGGACCGAAGGGGGATCGAATGTCATTTTCCGACCGGATCGGTCGCCTGCGGGAAGACAATGCTGCGCCGCTGTACATCCAGCTCCAGCAGCTCATCCGCGATGCGATATCCGAAGGCGTGCTGGACCAGAACGAAGCGATTCCGCCCGAACGCAATCTTGCGATCGAGTATGACGTTTCGCGTATCACCGTGCGAAAGGCGATCGCCGGTCTGGTCGAGGAAGGCCTGCTGACGCGGCGGCGCGGCGCCGGAACTTTCGTGGCGTCCCGCGTGGAAAAGAGCTTCTCGAAGCTGACCTCGTTCAGCGAGGACATGGAAGCGCGCGGCAAGCGGGCCTCCAGCGCCTGGGTCTCGCGCATGACCGGGCCGGTCAACCCAGAGGAATCGATGGCGCTGGGCCTGGCGCCGGGCAGCACCGTCCTGCGTTTCACCCGCATCCGCTATGCCGACGACGAGCCGCTCGCGCTCGAAATCTCGACGATCGCGGGGTACTGCCTCGCCAGCCTCGATGTCGTCGGGGATTCGCTTTACGCCGCGCTGGAAAAGAGCGGCAACCGCCCGGTTCGCGCACTCCAGCGCCTGCGCGCGGTGCCTTTCGGGGCCGAGCACGCGCGGATGCTCGGCGTGGAATCCGGCCATGCCGGCCTCCTGATCGAGCGTCACGGCTTCCTGCGCGACGGCCGCACCGTCGAATTCACCCGCTCCTACTATCGCGGCGACTCCTACGACTTTGTCGCCGAGCTGATCGAGGGTTCATGAAACGCCGAGAATTGCTGCTGCGCGGCGCCTCCACGGGCGCCGTCGCCACCCTTCTGCCCGCCTTTTCGCCTTCGACCCTTGCCGCTCCCGCCCCGGCCTTCGGACCGGGCATGGCCGACGGGCTGCCGATGCCGGCCCCGCTTCCCGGCCCCTCGCCCCGCCTGCCCGAAACAGACCCCTCGCGCACCCTGCTCGAACGCGGCTGGCGCTTCCACGAGGGCGAGGTGCCGGTACCCGAACCCACCGACCACAACGCCACCTACCTCTCGGTCAAGGCCGGCAATGCGCGCGGCGCGGCGGCGCTGGCCTTCGACGATTCCGACTGGCAGACGGTAGACCTCCCGCATGACTGGGCCATTGCGCAGGACGTGAGCGAAAACGCCAATGTCTCGCAAGGCTACCGCCCGCGCGGGATCGGCTGGTATCGCCGCCTGCTGCGGCTGGACGAAAGCCAGAAAGGCCGCCGCCTCGAACTCCATTTCGACGGTATCGCCACCCATGCCACGATATGGATCAACGGCAGCGAAGTGGCCCACTCCTGGTCGGGCTACAGCAGCGTCACGTCGACCTCACCCCCTTCGCCCGCTTCGGCGACGAGGTGAACTGGATCGCCGTGCGCGTCGATGCCGCCGCGCGAGAGGGCTGGTGGTACGAAGGCGCGGGGCTTTACCGCCATGTCTGGCTGGTCAGCCGCCCTGCCCTGTCGATCGAGACGGACGGGCTCTATTGCGATCCGGTCCATCAGGACGACGGCACCTGGCACGTGCCGGTGGAAGTCAGCCTGTCGAACGTCGGCGAAGACACCGGACAGGCCGAGATCGCCGCCCGTCTGCTCGATCCCGAAGGCCGCGAAATCCACCGCACGCGCGGCAGCGCCGCGGTCGCGCCGCTGGAACAGGCAAAAGTCACCGCCCAGCTCGCGCCCGGCGCGGTGAAGCTCTGGTCGCCCGACAGCCCGGTGCTCTACAGCGTCGAGGTGGACCTGCTGCACGAAGGCCAGGTCGTGGATACGCGGCGCCAGTTCATCGGCTTCCGCACGGTGCGCTTCGATCCCGCGCGGGGCATGGTGCTCAACGGCGTGGAGACCAAGCTCAAGGGCGTGTGCATCCACCAGGACCATACCGGCGTCGGCACCGCCATCCCCGACGCGCTGGCGCTCTGGCGGTTGCAGCGGCTGAAGGCGATGGGCTGCAACGCCATCCGCATGTCGCACAATGCCCCCGCCAAGGAAGTGCTGGACTGGTGCGACCGGCTGGGCTTCGTGGTCATGGGCGAGAACCGCCTTTTCAACCCCGCGCCGGACTATCTGGCGCAGCTCGAATGGATGGTCCGCCGCGATCGCAACCATGCCTCGATCGTGCTCTGGTCGGTGTTCAACGAGGAGCCGATGCAGGGCACCCATGCGGGCGTGGAAATGGTGCGCCGGATGCGCAAGGCCGTGCACAGGCTGGATACGCAGCGCCCCGTCACGGCGGCGATGAACGGTTCGTTCTACAATCCCGAGAACGTCTCCACCGTCGTCGACGTCATGGGCTTCAACTATTACCAGGGCGACTACGACAAGTTCCATGCCCTTCACCCGGACAAGCCGATCACCAGTTCAGAGGACACCAGCGCCTACGAAACGCGCGGCGCCTTCGAGAGCATCCCGGCGCAGCAGGTCATCACCTCGTTCGACAAGGAGGCAGCCTCCTGGGGCGCGACCCACCGCGAGACGTGGAAGATGATCGCCGAGCGCCCCTTCGTGGCGGGCGGCTTCGTCTGGACCGGCTTCGATTATCACGGCGAGCCGACGCCTTATGCCTGGCCTTCGACCAGCAGCTTCTTCGGCATCATGGACCTTTGCGGCTTCCCCAAGACCGCCTTCGGCATCCATTCCGCCCACTGGCGCGACGATGCCCCGGTGATCTGGCTGGCGCCGCACTGGACCTGGCCCGAATACGAGCGACCGGGCCGCGAAGGGCAGACGCTGGAGGTCTTCGCGATCACCAATGCCGAGGCCATCGAACTGCGGCTGAACGGCGAAGTGATCGAGCGCGTGCCCGCCGCCCACCGGATCATGGGCCACACCTTCCAGGTGCCCTACCGCCCCGGCCGGATCGAGGCGCTGGCGCTGCGCGGCGGCAAGGTCGTGGCCCGCGCCGTCCACGAAACCGTGGGCGCGCCGGTTGCCCTGCGCCTGACGCCCGCCGGCAGGCGCTGGCCAGCGACGGCGAGGACGTGCAGGCGATCACCGTGGACTGCGTGGATGCACGCGGACGCCATGTTCCCACCGCCAACCTGCCGGTGGAGTTCGCTATTTCAGGCGGGCACATCATTGGCCTCGGCAACGGCAACCCCAACGACCATGCAAGCGAAAAGGGCAGCAAGCGCGCCCTGTTCAACGGTCTTGCACAGGTCATCGTCCAAGGCGATGCCAGCGGCAGCGGCTCACGCTGGAAGCAAGCGCAGGCGGCCTGCGTTCCGCGCGTCTCAGCCCTCGCCGCGCGCGCAACCGCGCGCGCAAGTCCCGGTCGTCCCGGCGGAAATGGCGATCACCGACTGGCGCCGCTCGGCCCTGTTCCCGCAGAAGCCCGATCCGGCGCTGGCCCCGGTGGACGGCGACAACAACTCGTGGGACTTCGTGCGCCCGGGCGTGGCCGCGCCTGCGGGAAGCGCCGGATGGCGCAGTTATCGCACCCGCTTCACGCCGTGGAAGAAGGTCGCCGCAGAAGGCGGCACCTTGCACTTTGCCGGGATAGCGGGAGCCGCCGAAATCTGGCTCGACGGCAAACTGGCCGCGCGCAAGACCGATGCGGCACCTGCCGCACTGACGGCGGCGATCCCTCCAGGCCCGGGGCCGCGCACGCTGGCCGTGCTGGTGGCGGCGACCGAGGGCAACCCGAGCGGACTGGTGGGGCGCGTCTACGTCACCCCCTGAGCGACTTGAAAAAGAGAGCGGATGCAGTAACTTCCCTTTCGTAAAGGGGAACTGGCATGAACATCGTTTCCGGCTGCCTTTGGGCAGTCGCCGCTCTCGTTCCGGCCACGGCTTGCGCCGCGACCGACGCCAGGGAATCCGCCCACCGCTTCGTCGCGCAAATGGCCATCCCGGCCCAAAGCGACGAGCCGCTGGCCCGGTTCACATACCCGCTTTGCGTCGGCAGCGCCGGACTGCCTGCGGAGGCGGGCGAGGTCGTGATCGACCGGATTGCCGAAGTGGCCGCATCGGCAGGCTTGCCCGTCGCAGCGGCAGGTTGCGCACCGAACCTGATGGTGGTTTTCGTGGAGGATAGCCGGGCGGCAGTGCAGAGGCTGTCCCACGGGCGATCCGGTGCCATGATCGGGCAATTGCGCGCCGATATCCGCCGCATTCTCGAACAACCCGGCCCCGTCCGGGCCTGGATCAAGGCCGCAATCCGCAGCCGCGACGGTGACCGTCCCAGCTATTCGCCAACCGGCGTGACGACCTTGAAGACGGAGACGTCAACGCACCTGTCGTCAACCACGCGCCGCGATATCGTCAGTTCCGTCGTTCTGATCGACCGCGAAGCCATGGCCGACCGCGACTTGCGGCAAGTGGCGGACTATGCGGCAATTCGCGGTCTCACCGGCGCGCATCTGGGCGAAATCCGCGCGGAAGGGCCGCCAACGATCCTGACGCTGTTCACGTCGCAGGGAGATGCCGATGCACCGCCCGGCCTGACTGCCGCGGACCGGGCCTTCCTCAGCGCCTTCTACACCGTTCGCGCCGATATGGCCGAGCCGCTGCAGCGCCAGCGCATTGCGGACCATATGGCCCGCACGCCGCCCCGCCGAATGGGACGGGGCGCGTTAGGGCAGGTGTCAGGCTGCCATCCGGTCCAGATCGGCGGCGGCAAACAGCAAGTGGATGGCCGGGCCTTCCGTCGCGCCCACGCCGCGTACTCCAGCAGCGACCAGCGCCGCATCGTCGATCATTTCCGGATCGCCAAGCTCGACCCTGAGGCGGTTGCCATAGCGCGCCGCGCCGCGCAAATTCCCCTCGCCGCCAAGGGCCTGTGCAAGGTTCGCCGGAAGCTGGAGCTGCGCGGCGGCTTCGGTGACTGCCGGGGCCGTCACCGGCTTCGACAGCGGGGCAGGTCCCGCCGCGATGGCCTCGCGGATCTCGACCGAGACGATATCGGCAACCGGGCCGAGGATCACCTGCAGCGCCTTGTCCGAAGGGCGCACGATCCCGCGTGAACCCAGCGCCTTCAGCCGCGCCTCGTCCACCGCGCCGTGATCGGCGATGATGAGGCGCAGGCGCGTGGTGCAGGCGGAAACCTCCAGGAGGTTGCCGCTGCCGCCCAGCGCCGCAAGATAGGCGTGCCCGCGCGTCTGCTCTGCCGAAGCCTCGCTCGCGGCGGGCGCAGCGGCATCCTCTTCCTCGCGGCCGGGGGTCTTGAGGTCCAGCTTGCGGATCGCGAAAGCGAAGACACCGTAATAGACCGCGAAGTAGACGAGGCCCACCGGCAGCAGCAGCAGCGGGCGTGTCGCCTTGCCGAAGTTCAGCACATAGTCGAACAGTCCTGCCGAAAATCCGAAGCCCAGATGCATGCCCAGCGCATCGGTGAGCCACATCGAAATGCCGGTGAGCACCGCGTGGATGGCGTAGAGCACCGGGGCGAGGAACATGAAGCTGAACTCGATCGGCTCGGTCACACCGGTCAGCAGCGAGGTCAGCGCGAGGCTGAAGAACATGCCGCCCACCGCCTTGCGCCGCTCGGGCCGGGCCGCGCGGTACATCGCGAGACAGGCGGCTGGCAGGCCGAACATCATGACCGGGAAGAAGCCGGTCATGAAGCTTCCGGCGGTGGGATCGCCCGCGAAGAAGCGGCGGATATCGCCGTGGGCGCCGTCGAAATCGCCGAAGACGAACCAGAACAGGTTGTTGAAGACATGGTGCAGCCCGGTCACCAGCAGGAGCCGGTTGATGAGGCCGAACAGGAACAGTCCGAAGCCGCCCAGCCCGGTGATGCCGTGGCTCACCCCGTCGATCCCGGTGACGATGGGCTGGAATCCAAGGCCGACAAGGCTGGCGATGACCAGTCCGGCCACGCCCGAAACGATCGGAACAAACCGGCGCCCACCGAAGAAGGCCAGGTATTCGGGCAGCTTCATGGCCGAGAACCGGTTGTAGAACAGCCCGCCGACCAGGCCGGAGACGATGCCGATCGGCACGTCGAGCCGCCCGATGGCCTGGCTCTTCGCCGCCGCCACCGCTGCCGCGAAAGCCTCTTTCGAAAGCGCGGGATCGATGCCCGGCGGCACCGGCATCAGCACCTTGGCGCCTTCGGTGGCGACGAGGAAGCAGACAATGCCGGCAAGGCAGGCCGCGCCGTTGCCGTCGCGCGCATAGCCGGTGGCGACGCCGATGGAGAACAGCAGCCCGAGGTGCGAAAACAGCGCATCGCCCGCCGCGCTCAGCAGCGCAATGTCGAGCAGGTCCGGCTGGCCCAGCCGCAGCAGCAGCCCCGCAACCGGAAGCACCGCGATCGGCAGCATGAGCGCACGGCCCAGCGGCTGCAACGTTTCGAGAACCCGCCTCATGCCCCCTGCTCCTTCAGAAATTCGCGTACAAGCGCACGCACTTCGCCCGCCGAGCCGCATTCCAGCGCACGCGCGGCCAGCGCGCGGCAGCGTTCCATGTCGAGCCCGGTCACCAGCGCCTTGATATCGGGCACTTGCGCGGGCGTTGCCGAAAGCTCGCCCACGCCGAGGCCCAGCAGCAGCGGCACCGCCAGCGGGTCCGACGCCAGCGAGCCGCAGACGCCGGTCCAGCGGCCATGCCGCGCCCCTCCCTCGCAAGTGAGCGCGATCAGGCGCAGCACCGCCGGGTGGAGCCCGTCGATGGCCGAAGCCACCGCCGCATTGCCCCGGTCCATCGCCAGCGCATACTGGGTGAGATCGTTCGTCCCCACCGAGAGGAAATCGGCCTCCCGCGCAAGGATGTCCGCGGTTGCGGCGGCGGCGGGAGTCTCCACCATGATGCCCAGCGACACGGGCCCGGCAAGGCCAAGGCGCGCCGCCACGCCGTCCACCACACCGCGCACGGCGCGCAGTTCGGACAGGCTGGCCACCATCGGCACCATGATCCGGCATTGCCCGGCAGGACGCACGCTGAGGATCGCCTCGACCTGCGCTTCCAGCAATTCGGGATAGGCAAGGCCGACGCGAATGCCGCGCAGGCCCAGCGCCGGGTTTTCCTCGGCCGGCATCGGCAGGAACGGCGCGGGCTTGTCGCCGCCGATATCGAGCAGGCGCACAATCAGCGGACGGCCCTCCAGCGCATCGGCAATGGCCTGGTACGTCTCCAACTGCTCACCGGCGCCCGGCGCCTGCGCTCGCTCCACGAAGAGGAACTCGCTGCGCAGCAGGCCGCAGCCTTCCGCGCCGTTCGCCATCGCCTGCCGCGCATCGGCCAGCGAGCCGAGGTTGGCGAAGACCTCGATCCGCGTGCCGTCCGCGGTGTGGCACGGCCCCCGCGCTTCGAGCGCGGCGGCGCGGCGAGCGGCCTGCAGGGCAAGCTGATCGCGAACCCCGGCGATCCGCTCCGCCGAGGCGCCGGTTTCGAGCCGCGCGGCGGCGGCATCGACCACCAGAACCGCGCCCTCGGCGATATCGTCCAGCGCGCTGCCCATCGCCACCAGCATCGGCACGCCGAGCCCGGCCGCAAGGATCGCGACATGCGACGTCGGCCCGCCGTTGACGAGGCAGATCGCCGCCAGCCGCTCGGGATCGAGCGCCATGAGCTGGGAGGGCAGCAGATCCTCGGCGATCAGCACGGCATCCTGCGGCAGCGCGAAGCCGGCGGCATCGCCGCCGATCAGCGCGCAAAGCACCTGCCGTTCCAGATCGCGCATGTCGTCCACGCGCTCGGCAAGGCGCGCATCGCCCGAACGCAGCAGGAGATCGACTTGCGTGCCGATGGCGAGCCGCCAGCCCGCGCCCGCGCTGTCGCCTTTCGCGATGGCCTCATGCGCGGCGGCGAGCAGGTCCTCGTCCTCCAGCATCACCGCATGGGCGGCGAGGATCGACGCGGCATGGGGCGGCGCGCCTTCGCTTTCCTGCGCGATCTTCGCGCGCAGCGCCGCCAGCGTTTCATCCAGCAGGCCGCGCTCGGTCGCGGGATCGCCGGAACCTTCGGAAACCTCCACCTCGCCGAGGCGATAGCGAACCGCCTCGCCCACGGCCACGCCCGGCGCGGCAACCACGCCTGTCAGGGTGCCGTCGGGCGCGATCTGCGTAACCCGGCGCTGCGCCGCCGCCGGAGCCGCCACGCGCACCGGCTGTGCGGGGGGCTGCTCGTCGGCGTGGGCCAGTTCGCCCATGCCGCTGGCGATCAGGGCCTCCAGCGCGTCGAGCACTTCGCCCGCCTGCCTGCCGCGCGCGTGAAGCGAGATGCGGTCTCCCAGGCTGACGCCAAGCGCCAGCACGCCAACCGGGCTGCGCAGGCTTGCGGACTTGCCCGCGATCTCCATGCGGACCACCGCCTCGAACGACGTCGCCACCTGCCGCAGGCGCGCGGCCGGGCGGGCGTGAATGCCGTGGCGCAGCGGAACCGGCAGTTCGCGCACCAGTTCCTCGTCCGGCGATCCGGCAGCCTCGCCCATGGCAGCGCCGGTCCCCGAAACGCGGCGCAGCGCCATCACCACATCGCCCACCTTGACCGGGCCGGGATCGCGCTTCGATTCCAGCGTCCATTCCTCACCGGCGAGCAGGAGCACCGGCGTCATCGCGCTGGCCGCGCCGGTCACCACGGCATCGAGATCGAACCGCACCAGCGGATCGCCCGCCGCCACGACCTGATCCTGCGCCACCAGCGGCGTGAAACCGCGACCGCCCATCGCCACGGTATCGACACCGAGATGGAGCAGCAGTTCCGCCCCGCCTTCAAGGCGCAGGGTCACGGCATGGCCGGTCGCCGCAAGCGAGGCCACCGTTCCGGCGCAAGGTGCGTGAAGCATGCCGCCGGTGGGATCGATGGCCACGCCGTCGCCCAGCATCCCCCCGGCGAAGACCGGATCGGGAATTTCGGCCAGCGGCGCCAGCCAGCCCTCCAGCGGAGCCGTGACGACGATGGTGTGCCCGGCGGGAGTCATGGCCCGCTCGGCAGTCATGGAAGAAACGGAGGCAGTCATAGTTTTGGCTTGTCTCCAGAAATCGATATCAGAATGCCCGTTCGCCGGCGATCCATGTCGCCTGCGGCGCCATGGCGCGATCGAGATGGACGAAATCGGCGGTATATCCGGCGGCGATTACGCCCCGTTCCGCACCGAGGCCCAGAAATTCCGCCGGCTGCACGCTGGCCATGTCGACCGCCTGCGCCACCGAAAGCCCCGCCATGTCCACGGCATTGCGCACGGCGCCGGCCATGTCGAGCGACGCGCCCGCCAGCGTGCGTCCGCGCCCACGCAGCGCCCTTCCGCCACGGTGATCTCGCGGCCGTCCAGTTCGAAGCTGGCAAGGTCCGATCCCACGCAGGGCATCGCGTCCGTCACCAGCATGAAGCGGTCGAGCGGGCGGCTCGCCAGCGCCACGCGCATCGCGGCGGGATGGACATGGTAGCCGTCGGCGATCAGCCCGCACCAGGCCGTGCGGTTCTCCAGCGCCGCGCCCACCATGCCGGGGTTGCGGTGATGAAGCGCGACATGGCATTGAACAAGTGAGTGACCCCGGTAACGCCCATGTCGAAGGCGGCACGCGCGGTTTCGTAATCGGCGTCGGAATGCCCCATCGCGAGCACCACCCCGGCGCCGGTCAGCGCACGGGCCTGATCGGCGTGAAGATATTCGGGCGCGATGGTGAACAGTACCTTGCCGGCGCGGGGGCGGGTCAACAGGTCCACCATGGCATCGTCCAGCCGGCGCAAGTTGCCCTCGGTATGGATGCCGCGACGCTTCGCGTTGAGCACCGGCCCTTCGACGTGAATGCCGATGCAACCGGGCACCCCGGCCGAAATCGCCTCGTCCGTCGCGTCCAGCGCCGCCGCGATCACGTCAGGCGTGGCGCTGATGAGCGTGGGCAGCATGGCGGTCGTCCCGAACCGCGCATGGGCGGCGGCGATCGCGGCGATTCCCGCCACGGTCGGCACATCGTTGAGCAGCACGCCGCCGCCGCCGTTCACCTGCACGTCGATGAAGCCCGGCACCAGCCAGCCACCGTCGAGATCGACGATTTCGTCGGCTTCCGTCCCGCGCTGCGCGGCCAGGATGCGCCCCTGCTCCACCGTCACCAAGGCATCGCGCGCCCAGGCGCGATCCAGATAGACGTTGCCGTTGACGAAGGCGGTTTTCATCACAGGGTCTCGGTTACCTTGCGCAAGTGGGCCGGATTGTCCGGGTCCAGCCCGCGCGCCAGCGAAAGTGCGTTCACTTGCGGGTAGAAGGACTGGATCATCAGCAGCGGTTCCAGCGCCGCATGGCCCGCAAGCGCGGCCAGCGTGCTTTCCCCGAAGGGTGCCTCGGCATCGAGCAGCGCGACTTGCGCACCGCGCCCGGCAAATTCGCGCGCGGCATCGCGCACGCTTTCGCCGCTGGCGTCGGACGTGGCGAAGGCCACGATGGGGAAGCCTTCGTTGATGATCGTCATCGGGCCGTGGCGCACTTCGGCGGCGCTATAGGCTTCGGCATGAAGACCGCAGGTTTCCTTGAGCTTCAGCGCGCCTTCCTGGGCGATGCCGAAGCCGTATCCGCGCGCGATCACGAAAAGGTTCGTCGCTGCGGAAAGCCGTTCGACCAGATCGAACGGCGCGGTGCCGGCGGCAATGGCCAGCGCATCGGGAAGCCTGCCGAGCGCCTCCGTCAGCGCGGCGTCGCCGGTCCACTGCGCGACGATGGCGGCGACCCCGGCAAGCGAGGCGATGTAGGACTTGGTGGCCGCAACCGACTTCTCCGGCCCGGCGTGAAGCGGCAGCACCCACTGCGCCAGATCGGCAAGCGGGGCGGTCTCGTCATTCACCAGCGCGACGACGCGGGCACCCGCACGGCGATGCGCCTCGACCGCCGCGAGCAGGTCGGGGCTACGGCCACTTTGCGAAATGGCGATCACGAGCACGCGGCCCGGCTGCATCTCGGCGCCGAACACCGACGAAACGCTGAGCGCGGAAGAGGACACCGGCACACCGGCCAGCGTCTCGATCAGGTACTTGGCGTAAGTCGCCGCGTTGTCGGACGACCCGCGCGCGCAGGTCACCACCACCGAAGGCGGGCTGCCGCGCAGGTCCTGCGCAAGCGATGCGAGAGTGTCCTGGTTGCGGGCCAGGAACGCGCGGACGGCCTGCGGCGCCTCGGCGGTCTCGCGGGCCATGAGCGACTGGGACGGATGAGCAACTTCGGATTGCATTGCGGCGAAATCTCCTTCGCACCGCCCCCGGTCGGCGGAAAAGCGCCAGACGGGAGCGCCTGCTTACCAATATCTACATAAGTTCTATATTGGTATTCCCCAACTGCAGGCGATGCGCAATTGGTTTCGCGAGGGCAAGCGCGTTTTTCTTCCGGCACTACCCTCGCGAGCGGTCGCTGCGTGTCGCTCTACCCCTTTTAGGTGTCGTTCAACCCGCCTTGCCCACGCGCGAAGGCAGCCTGCAGCCGGGCCACCTCGGCAGCGTCCGTCACCGGCCGGATTCCCTTCTGGAAGCCCAGTTCTTCCAGCCGCCCCGATGCCGCTGTCGCCGTGCCGGGGGTGCGGCAGGAGGCGTGAAACTCCTCGATTCCGGCGCGCGCAGAGCCGGCACCGCCTCGGCCGAGACCCCCGATCCGGCCAGAATCACGATGCGCCCGGCGGCCAGTTCATGGAGATGCGCAAGCATCCGCACCCCCTCGGGCGCCCGCACCGCGCCGCCGGACGTCAGAATCCGGTCAAACCCCATCGCCACCGCCTGCTCCAGTCCGTTTTCCATGTCGTCCAGCACGTCGAAAACGCGGTGGAGGGTCAGCGAAAGCCGGGCCCCGCGCGCCGCTCCCGCGTGCCGGGCATGATCGAGCCAGGTGCCGAGAACCGCCAGGTCAAGTCCGCCCGCAGCGCCCGCCCCGATGACGATTCCCGCCAGCCCCGCTTCCGCGGCCAGATCGATATCGTCGCAGACTTGCGCGGTTTCCTGCGGCCCGTAGACGAAATCGCCCTCTCGCGGGCGGCAGAGCATATGGACGGGAATCGGCGCCTGCGCCGCCAGCCGGACCAGCGAACGCGGCGGCGTCAGCCCGCCCAGCGCCAGCGCGCTGCAAAGCTCCACCCGGCCGCCACCCCCGGCGACAGCGGCAGCAAGACCGGCGGCATCTTCGACACAGATTTCGAGCACTTCGCCCCTTCCAAAAGACATCCGGCCCCGTCACGGCCGGCGATTCGCACTGTCGGAAATTGGACATACTTTGGCCCGACGCGCCATCCCGTTCCACCGCAAAGCCAATGCCGCCAACAGCCAGCCCAGCCGCCGCAACCTCCCATTTTCCCACCATTCCCGCCAATTTTCGACCACCTCGGCACGCAAGAAGAAATTTACGGTGGACAGGAGGATCTATTTTGGTGACATTGAATTAGGACATTGGCTTTGTATTGGCATTGTCCGCAGGAAGTTATCGGGCACGCATTTCCGCAAACATAACGTCACGGCGCGCTCACGGGTTCGGGTCATGAGGAAAACTATGATGAAACTAGCACGCGCGATGCTGCTGGCGACGAGCGCCACCATGGGCTTCGCCGCCCCCGCCTTTGCACAGGAAGCCCCGCAGGACCAGAACGACCAGGACGCGATCGTGGTCAGCGGAATCCGCGGCGCACTGACGAACGCGATCAACGTGAAGCGCAATGCGGACGCCGTGGTCGATGTCATTACCGCTGAAGGCATCGGCAAGTTTCCTGACCGCAACGTCGCGGAATCGCTGTCCCACATCCCCGGCGTCAGCGTGGACCGCCAGTTCGGCATCGGCGAGCGCGTCTCCATCCAGGGCACCGACCCGGCGCTCAACCGCGTCCTGATCGACGGGCACACCATCGCCTCGGCAGACTGGGGCGGCAATTCCGGCGACGTGACCGGCCGTACCTTCAACTACTCGTTGCTGGCGCCGGAAATCGTCTCGCAGATCGAGGTGTTCAAGTCCCCCGAACCGCGGATCGACGAAGGTTCGCTGGGCGGCACCGTGATCGTGCGCACGCGCAAGCCGCTCGATCTCGACAAGAACACCATCAACGGCTCGATCGGCTACGGCTACAACGATCGCTCCGAAATCGGCAATCCGCGAGGCTCGCTGCTCTACAGCTGGAAGAACGACAGCGCGACCTTCGGCATCCTGGTGGCGGGCACTTACGACAGGGATTCGCTGGCCCGTGCAGGCGTCGAGTACTTCGGCTACAACAGCGGCTCGGACTTCACGTCCACCGATGCCGACGGCAACGTCACGCTGAACAACCCGAACGCAGTGCTGACCGGCGGGACCGCCGAAGACCTGGCCAACGCCCGTTATCCCTACGGCATCAACCACGCCTATTTCAAGCAGACGCGCGAGCGCATCGGCGGCCAGTTCGCCGTGCAGTGGGCGCCCAGCGACCGCCTCGAATTCAACCTGACCGGCCTTCACATCGAAGGCACCTACAACAACTTCAGCCAGTCGCAGTACGTGGTTCCGACCTGGGCCGCCGGCGCGCTGGAATCGGCAACGATCTCCAACGGGCTCGTCACGGACGCATCCTTCGGCGCGACCAACCTGCCCTCCACCAGTTCGCAGCTGGACATGAACTACCGCAAGACCAAGGTGCGGACCGACAGCTACAATCTCGACACCACGTGGAAGGCAACCGATCGCCTGACGCTGTCGGGCAACGTGGGCTGGACCAAGGCCACGGGCGGCACCAACCCCGAATACCTGATGAACCTCCAGTCCAACATGCCCTTCAGCTACAGCTACGGGCAGAACCAGACTTCGGTGACGTTCTCCACCCCGCCGACCGACCCCACCGCGTTCTTCCGCTCGGACCTGCGCGATGTCACGCTGCCGGACGGCAGCACCATCCAGGCATACCAGATCGGCGGCATCGCCACCTCGCGCCAGCGCGACAAGGAGCATTACGGCCAGTTCGACGCCAAGCTGGACGTGGACGACGGCTTCTTCAAGTCCGTGCGCATGGGCGTGAAGGCATCGGATCACGTCAACAGCCTGCGCGCCACCGGATCGCAGGTCTACCTGACCGATCCGATCAGCCTTGCCGACTACGACTACACCCTGACGCCCTCCGGGCTGTTCAGCGGCCTGGGCTCCGGCGGCAACGCCAACCAGTTCGCGACGCTGCACAGCGGCGACGTCATCGACACGCTGAACAACGGCATCTACGTCGATACCGGCCTCGACGAAGGAACCTCGTTCAAGGTCCGTGAGAAATCGGCCGCCGCCTATGTGCAGCTCGACTTCGAAACCGGCCCGATCCGCGGCAACGTGGGTTACCGGGCGGTCTATACCCAGGACGTTTCGGACTATTACCTCTACACCGCCGAAAACGACACCTACACGCCGACCCGCGCCACGAACGATTATCTGAAGGGCCTTCCCAGCATCAACGTGAGTTGGGAAGTGAACGACCAGCTCAAGCTGCGCGGCTCGATCGCCAAGGTCATCGCCCGTCCGCGCTACGGCCAGCTTGCCGGCGCCTTCAGCCGCAACGACACGCAGCTGACGGCAGCCGGCGGCAACCCCGACCTCAAGCCTTACGCCTCCACCAACTACGAGCTTTCAGCCGAATGGTACTTCGGACACAGCGCGCTGCTTTCGGCCGAGTATTTCCGCCGCGAAATCTCGTCCTACATCGTGACCACCACGAGCCAGCAGGTGCTGTTCAACAACCTGACCCAGCAGAACGAGACCTATATCGTCTCCAGCCCGGTCAATGCCTCGAACGCCACCGTCAACGGCGTGTCACTGGGCTTCCAGACCCCGATCTGGGGCGGCTTCGGCATCCTGACGAACTACACGTTCGCCGACGCGAAGGGCGGCCGGGACGCCGACGGAAACGTGCTCAACCTGCCCTACCTCTCGAAGCACACCATCAACGTGATCCCCTACTTCGAAAAGGGTCCGTTCCAGGCACGCGTGAGCTGGAACTGGCGCAGCCACTACTTCACCGGCATCGGCCGCCTGAATTCGGTGGATTCGACCGACGGCTATCACCAGCTTGACGCATCGATCTCCTACAAGATCAACGAGCACTTCACGGTTCAGGCCAATGCCCAGAACCTGCTGGATTCGACGTATTACTCGTACAGCGGCACCAAGTCGGCGCCGACCGCCTTCTACAAGAACGGGCGCGTCTTCGCGGCGACTGCCCAGTTCAGCTTCTAAGTCCCGTGCAAAAGCGTGTAGGTCCTCCTCCTCCTCACTAAGATCTGCATGCACACGGGCCGGCGCCTGTCCGGGGCTTCCTGCCTGCGGACAGCGCGTCCTTTTATGAAACAGGCCTTGTAGAACGGGGCCTCATAGACTGGGGATGCCAGACATGACTGCCTTGAGTCGCCGCCACCTGATGTCCGGCTCCTGCCGCCTTGCGCTGCTGGCCGCCGCCGTTCCTGCCGGCGCGACCCGCGCTCTTGCAGCGGAAGCGCGCCGGCCGGAACCGGGACTGATGCCGTGGCCGATCCCTTCATCGGCACCGGCGGCGACGGCCACACTTTCCCGGGCGCCACCCTGCCCTTCGGCATGGTCCAGCTCAGCCCGGATACCGACACTGCGCGCTGGGACACCTGCTCCGGCTATCACCACGGCGACGCCTCGCTGCTCGGCTTCTCGCATACCCACCTTTCGGGCACCGGCATCGGCGACATGCTGGACGTGCTGGTCGTGCCCTGCCGGGGCGAGGTCCGCCTAAAGCCGGGACCGCTCGACCGGCCGGACGAAGGTTATCGCCTGCGCTACGGCAACGAGGCGGCGGAACCCGGCTACTACCGGGTCCAGCTTGAAAACGGCGTGTCCAGCGAACTGACCACGACGCTGCGCACCGGCATCCAGCGCCACAGCTATCCTGCTGGAGAAGCCGGCCACCTGCTGATCGATCTCTCGCATCTCGTGCTCGATTCCTCGGACAAGTATCCGCTGATCGACGATGCGGAAATGGCACTCGACGCGGACGGCACTCTCACCGGCCAGCGCCGGGTTTTCCGCTGGGCCAAGGGCCGGCACATCTACTTCGCGATGCAGTTTTCCCGCCCGCCGAGCCGGGTGGAATTCTTCGGTGACGAAGACAGCCCCCAGCCTGCCGGCAGCAAGCTGGTCAAGGGTCGCCGCCTGAAGGCCGCCATCCACTTCGACGATGCCGGAAGCGCGCCGCTGGTGGTGCGAACCGCCGTTTCGGCCGTGGACATCGCCGGTGCCCGCGCGAACCTCGCGGCGGAGGCGACGCACTTCGACTTCGACATCTATCGCCAGGCCGCTGCCCGCGCATGGGCGGAGGAACTTCGCATATCGGAGTGACCGGCGGCAGCGCCGAACAGCGCACGATCATGGCAACCGCGCTCTATCACGCTGCGATCGGCCCCACGCTGTTCTCCGACGTCGATGGCCGCACCATGGGGCTCGACCGCAAGGTGCACCAACTCGCGCCGGGCCAGAAAGCCTATAGCGCCTATTCGCTCTGGGATACCTACCGCGCCTTCCACCCCCTGCAGACGCTCATCCGGCCCGCGCGGTCGAGGAGTTCGTTTCCGATCTTATACGCCAGACCCAGCAGAGCCCTTATGGCCCGCCGGTCTGGCCGCTGCAGGGCGTGGAGACCGGCTGCATGATGGGCTGGCATTCGGTGCCGGTCCTTGCCGAGGCCATGGCCAAGGGCATCCCCGGCGATTACGCGGCCGCCTGGCCCAATATCCGCCGCCGCTCGTTCGACTTCACGATGCCCGTGCTCGACAATGCCCGCGGCATTCCGGAATATGACGCCAAGGGCTACGTCCCTGCAGACAAGGTCTTCGAAAGCGTCAGCCGCACGCTCGAATATGCCTATGACGACTATGCCGCCGCAAGGATCGCCGGCGCCGCAGGTGCTGCAGACGACGCCGCGCGGCTGAAAGCACGTTCGGGCAACTGGAAGAACGTGTTCGACACGCAAACCGGATTTGCCCGGCCGCGTCTCGACGACGGTTCCTGGACCGAGCCCTACGATCCGGTCGAACTCGGCCATTCGGACAAGTGGCGCGATTTTACCGAGAGCAACGGCTGGCAGGCGACGTTCCTCAACCAGCACGACGTCCATGGCCTGGCCGAGGCGATGGGCGGCCCGGCCGGGCTCGAAGCCAAGCTGGATGCCTTCTTCAACGCGCCTTCGACCCTGCCGAAGAACGCACCGCCGGACATCAGCGGCATGGTGGGGCAGTATGCGCACGGCAACGAGCCCTCGCACCACGTTGCCTATCTCTACGCCTGGACCGGTGCGCACTGGAAGACGCAGGCCATGGTTCGCCGCCTGCTGGCGCTGATGTACCGTGCCAGGCCGGCAGGCGTGATCGGCAACGACGATTGCGGCCAGATGAGCGCCTGGTACGTGCTTTCGGCTCTGGGTTTCTACCCGGTCGATCCCGTCAGCGGCATCTACATCTTCGGCAGTCCGCTGTTCGAGGAAGCGCGGGTCAGGCTGGGCAATGGCCGCGAACTGATCGTCAGCGCACCGGGCAACCGATCCGACCGCCCCTACTACGGCCGCGTGGAATGGAACGGAAAAGCACATGACCGCTGCTGGATCGGCCACGAAGAGCTCATGAAGGGCGGCAGGCTCACCTTCCACATGCAGAACGTGCCTGAATTGGGCTTCGCCCGCGACCCGCACGGCCGCCCGCCAAGGCAGGCCTGAGACGGAATCACGCGACCTTTCCGCGATGAGGTGAGACCAATTAGCGACATATTCCGTCAAAAATCGGAAAAATCTAATGCCAATCTGAATTTTGGAATTGAATTTATTTAATACCTATGACAGCTTTGTTGCAAGGCAGGCTTCGGGAAGGGCGTGCCGTTCCGTAACTAACGAAAAATCGAGGTGGCCATCTCTGGCCGGGGGACAGTGGGCATGGGATTCTCGCGTCGCAACACCTTGGGACTTGCCCTGGCCGGATCGGTCGCGGCAGGAACGGCACGCGCTGCCGGCACCACGAAGAATGCCGTCGATGCCGCGCTCGTGGTGTCGACATGGGATTTCGGCGCGGCGGCGAATGCCGCTGCCTATGCTCGCTGGAAAGCCGGCGGAACACTGATCGACGCGGTCGAAGCCGGTGCGCAGGTGCCGGAAGCGGATCTTGCCAATCACTCCGTCGGGCTGGGCGGATACCCTGACCGCGATGGCCACGTCACGCTGGACGCGATCATCATGGACGACCGCGGCCATGCCGGCGCGGTCGCCGCGCTCGAAGGCTACGTTCATGCGATCTCCGTCGCGCGGCGCGTCATGGAACGCACGCCGCACACCATGCTGGTCGGCGACGGCGCGGCGCAGTTCGCACGCGAACAAGGCTTCGCAGCGCAGGAACTGCTGACGCCCGAGGCAGAGGCGGCGTGGAAGGAATGGCTCAAGAAGGCCGAATACAAGCCGGTGGCCAATATCGAGAACCAGCGTGGGTCGGCGCTCGACCATGACACGATCGGCATTCTCGCGCGCAGCCCCGACGGGCGCCTCGCCGGCGCCTGCACGACTTCGGGCATGGCTTTCAAGCTTCGCGGCCGCGTCGGCGATTCCCCGCAGTCGGGCTGCGGGCTGCTGGTCGAACCCGGCGTCGGCGCAGCCACGGCAACCGGCGTGGGCGAGGAAGTGACGCGCATTGCCGGTGCCGCAAGAGTGGTCGGCTCGATGCGCATGGGCATGTCGGCCATGGCCGCCTGCCGCGAAGCGGTAGAGCATATCGTTGCCTTGCGCGGAGACGCCGTGAAGGACGCCCAGGTCGCATTCCTCGCAATCGACAGGAACGGCCAGGTCGGAGCCTTCGCGATCCAGCCCGGCTTCACTTACGCGGTAACGGACCAGACCGGCCGGACCGTCATCCGTCCTTCGGAAAGCCTCCGCCGAGCCTGACCGCGCCCCGAGGCGCGAGCGAGCCGAGCGATTGCCCGACGTCCCCGCGCCGGAAGCCGGGCGCGTGCACCCGGCAGAACCAGATTAATACCAGGCAATATCAATACCAGGGAAGAAAAGGGGTAACGAATGAGGAAGATCACGAGACTATTGTTGGCGACGACCTGCATCACGGGTCTCGCTACCCCGGCGCTGGCGCAGAGCAATGCGCCCGACGATGCCGCCTCCGACAGCACGGCCAATTCCGCCGCAAGTGCCATCGTCGTGACCGGCTCGCGCATCAATCGTCCGAACTCGGCAGCGGCAGCGCCGATCACCTCGGTGACCAACGATGCGATCCGCGCACAGGCCGCCGTCAACATCGAGGAAGTTCTCAACCGCATTCCGCAGATTTCGCCGGACAGCCAGCAGAACTACCAGGATTCCGACGGTCGCCAGCGCATCAAGCTGCGCAACCTCGGCTTCGAACGTACCCTCACGCTGATCGACGGCAAGCGCGTGGGCACCATGAACGGCGTCGACGCCAACATGATCCCGACCTCGCTCATCAAGCGCGTTGACGTGCTGACTGGCGGCGCCTCGGCGGTCTACGGCTCGGATGCGATTGCCGGTGTCGTCAACTTCGTCATGGATGACGATTTCGAGGGCCTCCAGCTCAACGGCAACTACAACTTCTACCTCCACAAGAACAAGCGCACGCTGATCTCGGACGTTGCCAGCCAGTATGGGTTCGACCAGCCCGCCAGCGGCACGACCACGGACGGCGGCCGCGCGGACCTTTCGCTGACCTTCGGCAAGAAGCGGTTCGATGACCGGTTCCACATCAGCGGCTACGTCAATTACCGCGAAGCGCGCTCGTGCCCTATTCCTCGCGCGAGACTTCGGGCTGCCAGCTGACCGAAGCGGTGAAGGATGGCCCGCTCAGCTGCACGGTATCGACCTACACACCCTACGGCTACATCTCGCCCCGCACCGGCGCGGCCAGCGGCGAACAATACGTCAACAATCCCGACGGTTCGCGCACCTTCGTGCCCTATAGCACCGCGCTCGCCGCCAACCCCTATGACGGCTATTCCTTCCAACGCGAGGACAAGCGCTGGAACGCCGGCGGCTTCACCTCGTTCGAAATCTCGGACGCGGCTGAACTCTATGGCAGCGCGATGTGGTTCCGCGACCGTTCGACCAACCCCTACCCGGCGCGCGTCTACAGCCCGACTGCCTATGGCGACGGCTCCTCGCCCTACTACGTCAATTGCAACAATCCGCTGATGTCGGCCTCGCAGGCGCAGACGGTCTGCGGCAGCTCGGCAGGCACCTCCGACCTCGTGCCGATCGAACTGCGCTACCGGTTCAACAACGTGAAGGACATCGAGGACGTCTATCTCAACAAGGGCCTGCGCGCGACCGCAGGCGTGCGCGGCCAGTTCGCGCAAGGCTGGAGCTACGACGTGGGCGGCGTTTATGCCCGCAATCGTCAGGACATCACCTGGGGCCAGCCTGACTACGACCGCGTCAACAACGCGCTCAACGTGGTCAGCGTCAACGGGCAGCTCCAGTGCGCCTCCGGCACCACGGATGGCTGCGTTCCCTTCGACGCCTTCAGCGCCAATTCCACCCTCAACACCCAGGCGCTCTACGACTACCTGACCGAGGGCAGCTTCGGCACCTCCACCACGATCAACACGCTCTACGACATGGTCGCCACCGTGCAGGGCGATCTTGGCACTTAGAGCCCGCCCCGAAAGTTGTTGAGCAATACCAGCCATTTATGATTCACGCCGTCCTGCGAGAGATGGAGTGATCAATGGCATGGACTGGTATTGC
>NZ_LGJH01000116.1 GCF_001298105.1 Novosphingobium sp. ST904
GTTTACGAGATTGGAGGACAAGAGCGAGCCTGGTAGATCGCCATGTTCAATCTTTGTTCTTCAACATGGCCAAAATCGCAGCTTCGGGCCGACTGGGCCATCAAGGTGAGCTGCTGCGGCACTATACCCTCAGCGATGAGGATCTCGGGCATATCCGCCAGCGCCGGCGCGCCCACAATCGTTTTGGCTTCGCGCTGCAACTGTGCGTCCTGCGCTACCCGGGCCGGGTGCTCGCTCCTGGCGAGTTGATCCCGGCGCAGGTATCGGATTTCATCGCGGCCCAGCTCGGCCTGACCAGCGACGATCTACTCCTCTATGCCGCGCGCGAGGAGACCCGGCACGAGCATCTGGCGGACCTTCGCCGAATCTACGGCTATCGCTCCTTTTCGGGGCGGGGCGCACGGGATTTGCGCGAATGGATCGCTCGGGAAGCCGAGGCGGCGACATCGAATGAGGATCTTGCCCGTCGCTTCGTTGCGGAGTGTCGCCGCACCCGCACGATCCTTCCCGGCTCCTCGACGATCGAGCGCCTTTGCGCCGATGCGCTGGTTGAGGCCGAGCGCCGGATCGAGGATCTTATCGCCCATCGCATCACGCCAACCCTGAGCGAGAATTTGGCTCACCTGTTGGAGGATACGGTGGATGGTCGCGTCACGCGCTTCGTATGGCTGCGACAGTTCGAGGTTGGCGCAAATTCAGCAGCCGCTAACCGGCTGATGGATCGACTGGAATATCTTCAAAGGTTCGATCTTCCGGCGGATTTGCTGGACGGCGTGCCGGCGCATCGTGTGACCCGGCTTCGCCGGCAGGGCGAGCGCTATTACGCCGACGGCATGCGTGATCTGCCCGAAGACAGGCGGCTTGCGATCCTCGCTGTCTGCACCCTGGAATGGCGGTCATCGCTGGCCGATGTCATCGTGGAGACCCACGATCGCATCGTAGGCCGTCTCTATCGGGCCTCCGAACGCCTTTGCAACACCAGGATCGCCGACGAAAAGGCGGCCGTTCGGGACACGCTGAAGTCCTTTGCCGAAATCGGTGGTGCTTTGCTTGGAGCGCAGGACGATGGCACGGCCCTGGACGGGATAATCGCCACCGGGCCTGGCTGGGAACGGTTCAGAACCCTTGTCGCCACGGCCTCCGCGCTGACCAACGTGCTCGCGGCCGACCCGCTCAGCCGTGTGCTGGACGGCTATCACCGTTTCCGCCTCTACGCGCCCAGGATGCTGCGCCTGCTCGACATGCAGGCGGCGCCGATCGCCACGCCTCTTCTGGCGGCCGTTGCGATGCTGCGTAACGGGATCAAGGTCGATCCGCCGGTGGATTTTCTACGTCCCAACTCGAAATGGCATCGTCATCTTCGCGCTGAGCCCAGCGGCGACCACCGGCTTTGGGAAATCGCGGTGCTGTTCCACATCCGCGACGCCTTCCGGTCCGGTGACATATGGTTGGCGGGATCGCGCCGCTATGGCGACCTCAAGCAGCTTCTGGTCCCGCCACAGGCGATAGAGCAGACCGCGCGGCTCGCCGTGCCGCTGCGACCCGGCGAATGGCTGGCCGAGCGCAGGGCTCGACTGGATACACGGCTGAAGGAGTTTGGCCGCGCGGCGCGAACCGGCACGATCCCAGGCGGCATCATCGAGAACGGCAAGCTGCACATCGACAAGCTGAGGGCCGACACGCCCGAAGGGGCCGAGGATCTCGTGCTCGATCTCTATCAACAGCTCCCGCCCGCGAGGATCACCGATCTGTTGCTGGAAGTCGATGAGCGAACCGGATTTTCCGAGGCGTTCACGCATCTGCGCACCGGCGCGCCCTGCAGCGACCGGATCGGCCTGATGAACGTGTTGCTGGCGGAAGGCGTCAATCTCGGTTTGCGCAAGATGGCGGCGGCGACCAACACGCACAGCTTCTGGGAATTGCTGCGGATCGCGCGCTGGCATGTCGAAGGCAGCGCCTATGATCGGGCGCTCGCCATGATCGTGGAGGCCCACGCCGCCCTGCCCATGGCCGCCTTCTGGGGACAAGGGCAATCGGCATCCAGCGACGGGCAGTTCTTCCTTGCTACCGAGCAGGGCGAGGCGATGAATCTGATCAACGCGAAATATGGCAACGTCCCGGGCCTCAAGGGATACAGCCATGTGTCCGATCAATATGCGCCGTTCGCAACCCAGGTGATCCCGGCAACGGTCAGCGAGGCTCCCTATATCCTGGACGGGCTGCTCATGAATGACGCGGGCCGCCGCGTTCGCCAGCATTTTGCCGACACGGGCGGCTTCACCGATCATGTGTTCGCCGCCTGCGCCTTGCTCGGCTACAGGTTCGCCCCCCGTATCCGCGATCTCCCTCAGAAAAGACTCTATGCCTTCACGCCCAACGCGACGCCGGCCAATGTGCGAGCGCTGGTCGGAGGTAAGATCAATGAACCGCTCATCGAGCGCAACTGGCCCGACATCCTGCGCATCATGGCGACGATCGCAGCGGGGATCGTCGCCCCCAGCCAGATTCTTCGCAAGCTCGCCTCTTACCCGCGCCAGAATGAGCTGGCCCTCGCATTGCGAGAGGTGGGCCGCATCGAGCGAACCCTGTTCATGATCGACTGGATTCTTGATGCCGGCCTCCAGCGCCAGGCTCAGATCGCCTCAACAAGGGTGAGGCCCACCACGCCCTAAAGCGCGCCATCAGCTTCCACCGCCGAGGTGAAATCCGGGATCGATCCGGCGAAGGCCAGCACTATCGCATCGCCGGAATGAACCTGCTCGCCGCCATCATCATATTCTGGAACACCATGAAGCTCGGCGAGGTCGTCAATACCCGGGCCGCCAGCGGTACCCATATCGCGCCTGATCTACTCGCCCACGTCTCGCCGTTGGGATGGGAACACATCAATCTAACCGGGGAATATCGCTGGCCCAAATCCTTAGCGTAGGATTCCGCCCCCTCCCGCAAACGCCCCCATGATGCGTTTTTCGATATGCTGCTAGACGAAGGGGTGTCCCCTCCCCTCGTCTCGCAAATCCTGCTCCGGCTGCTCGATCATCCCGACGCCGATCGCTCGTTGCCGATCACGCCCATGATGGCGGCGGAAAGCCGCTAGGATGGGCATCGCGCGCGCTACCCGTAACCTTGCCCGCACTGCCCGCGCCAATCCGATGTGGGCGCTGCTCGGCATCCTGCTCGCCCCCTTCCGGTTCGCCCGTCACATCATCGGCATGGGCATGTTCGCGATCGTGCTGTTCCTCGGGCTGTTCGCCCTGCTGCTGCTATCGATCTGGTTTTTCGAGCTGGATAAGAACGGCGTGGTCCCCCAGCTCGGCTTTATCGGGATCGGCGGTGCCGTGGTGCTGGTCACGGCCTGGATGTTCGTTCTGCCCCTGCTCCGCCGGTTCGACTATGACGATCGCGCCGACACGCACGGCTCGGCCCGCTTCGCCAGCGCCGGCGAAGCCCAGGCCCTCAACGACGATCACGGCCTGCTGATCGGCCGCGACGTGAAGACCGGCAAGCCGCTGCGCTATGCCGGCCCCGCGCATCTGCTGACGATCGCGCCGGCCCGCACCGGCAAGGGCGTCGGCACCATCATCCCCAATCTGCTGGAATATCCGTTCGCGGTCGTCTGCATCGACCCCAAGGGCGAGAACGCCCGGATCGCCGCGCGCCAGCGCGGCAAGTTCGGCGCGGTCCATGTCCTCGATCCGTTCGGCGTCACCGGCCTGGCCTCGGCGGCGTTCAATCCGCTCGATCGTATCGACCCCAACGGCCTCGATCTCGCCGACGACTGCATGACGCTCGCCGACGCGCTGGTCCACGACGCGCCCGGCGAAGCCGGCGACGCGCATTGGAACGAGGAAGCCAAGGCGCTGATCGCCGGTATCCTGCTCCACATCATCACCACCGAACCGCCCGCCACTCGCACCCTGGACACGCTCCGCGACCGGCTGACGCTCGCTCCGGCCGCATTGGCGGCGCAGCTCGCGGCGATGCAGGCGCAAGGTGGCCTGGCCGCGCGCGCCGCCAACCGTCAGCTCGGCAAATCCGACCGCGAAGCTGCCGGCGTGCTGTCGGCCGCGCAGCGCCATACCCACTTCCTCGACTCCCCACGCATGGCGACGGTGCTGGGCGGCTCGGATTTCACGTTCGCCGGGTTGAAGGATGCGCCGGCGACGGTGTTCCTCGTGCTGCCGCCCGATCGGCTCGCCAGCTATGCGCGCTGGCTGCGGCTGATGGTGGCGCAAGCCCTGACCGAGCTGGCGCGCGCGCCGGGTCGTCCACCCTGGCCGGTGCTGTTCCTGCTCGATGAGTTCGCGGCGCTCGGCCGTCTCGAACCGGTCGAACGCGCGATGGGGCTGATGGCGGGCTATGGCGTCCAGCTCTGGCCGATCCTGCAGGACGTCCACCAGCTCCGCGCCCTCTACGGGCAACGCGCCGGCACCTTCCTGTCGAACGCGGGCGTCCTCCAGGTGTTCGGGGTCAACGATCAGGACAGCGCCAAGCTGGTCTCCGATCTGGCCGGGGAGGAAACCGTCGTGTTCGAGACGATGAGCCGCGCGATCGACGCGGAAGAAAGCGGCCTCTCGTTTGGTCAGCAGCATGTCGGCCGCGCGCTGCTCACCCCCGATGAAGTCCGCACACTGCGCCCCGACCGCCAGCTCCTGTTTCTCGCCGGGCAGCGCCCGATCATCGCGGCCAAGCTGCGCTACTATGCCGATCGCGAGTTCGCCGGGCGGTTCGATCCGGCATGATCGATCGCGGCTAAGTCGCTGGGCTGCAAACTAACGGGTCGATTTAAGCCCCGCTGGTGAGCTTGGGCGCAACCAGCGCGGGACAACATGTCGAAAGCCCCTTCCCTGCCCTCACCGCGCTCCTGACGGTCGCTACGGCACGTTCCGGTCGCGACCTCGCCCACTTTCTTCCCGCCAAGCCTGCGGCCGGTAGGCCGCCCGGTGACGCCGAAGGCGGCACGAAACGAACTACGCATTGGCCGTTAGGCCAATTCCGCATTGTATATTTCTAACTCTGGCTGGATTCATTCTGCCTCTCTGAATCACGTTCCTGGTCCATGATTGCTCGCCCGATCCGGGCAAGGATCGCGGCTAGGCCGGGATCGTCGATGAGCTGGCCCGGCTGCTCATCGAGCGGTAGCCTGGCAATCATCACCCTGCCCTCCTCGGCCGCTGCCTGCCGCCGATCGCTGTCGTCTTCTGGCGGTGGAGGCGTCATGCCACGCTCGACCTGCGGCGGGAGCATCAAGCGGTAGGCGTTCGAGGTCTGTTTGACCTGGGGGCCGCGCATTCCTGCGTTGCCGGTCGGCACATAGCGACGCAACCAGTCGAGGAAGCCATGCGCCTTGAGCCGCTTGAGCGCATCCACCACGGCCGCGATCGAGCGGCCGATGCGAAGCGCCAGCGTCGCGATGGCCGGATCGAGTCGGCCTGTCTTGTAGTCGATCAGGCGAAGCAACTCGCGCAACACCTCAAGCCCGACATGGCCGATCGCGCCATTCTCGCGGTTGTTGCGCTCGCGCCGGTGGGCAAGCCGTTTCAACCGGTCATATTTCTCGGCCGCCTGCATGAAGCGAGCGACGTTCTTGGGACTGAACGGTTGCCAGAACCGCCCTTCCCGGCCCTCCTCGGTGCGGCTGTAGCGGTGGACCCGCTGGCCGGTCTGACGGCCGGGCCGCCTACCCTTCGCCCCTCCAAGGGCCTCGAACACAGTTTGCATGGAACCTCCCGTCGTTCGGTCGGCCCGGCTGCTGGCGGCAATCCTTCATGGACAAAGCTCTCCCGTTCTCGAAAACAGCGTTTTCGAGTTGACTTCGCGTCCGATCTGCGGGAGGCTGTTCCTGCTACAGAACGCGGGCCTCCGCCCATCAGACTTTCCGAGAGCCCGGCCGCCAAGCCGGGCTTTCGTCGTTTTGGCCCTAGCGGTGCCACCCGCTACGATCGCCACGGCGAATCGGCGAACGTGTCCGCCGACACCAAAGCCTGTCAGATTCCTATGTCTTTGGGAAGTGCGCTCTATAATGCTGGCGCAATAGGTCAGGTGTTCACGTGTTCACACATTCACACGTGAACCTGTTCACTTCTCGATGGGCTGATTGTATTTCTGGAGAATGTCGAGGACGGCCTCGGTCAACATCGCCTCGATCGTGCTGTCTTCCTTGACGGCGAGGATCGCGAACGCTCGGGCAACCGCCGGATCGAAACGACCGGCGATCGACTTCTTGCCGATGCGATTGCGCTGGCGACGTGGCGCTTCGATCGGCAGCATCGGTTCTTCAACCTCTGCGGGCGTGCCGGTCGATTTCCTGGCGTTCGTCGATCTTGCCACCCCCAAAGCTCCTAATCTTGTGTTCACACGTTCACATATTCACACGTGGACAGTTATCGCTCGCCAAACGGATGCTTGCCGTGCTGGCGCATGAGCAGGTCGATGGCTTCGCCAAGGAGCGCCTGCAACGTCGTTCCCTGCTCGGCCGCCAGCATGTTCAGACCGCGACTGACCTCGGGGCTGAAATAGGCGCTCACGGCCTTCTTGCCCTGCCGGGTCTGCGCGCGGGTGGCGGGCGTCGCCGTCGCCTGGTCGGGGCTGTCGCCGATCGCGCCAGCCTTCTCCACCCGCTGCTGCTTCATCGCGCCAAATTTGCTCATGCCGCGCCCCGCTTCTTGTTCATCCGTGAACGTGTGGACACGTTCACCTGTCCACTTGTCCACGCCCATAGCGCGGCGACCTCCTCGGCCGCTTTACCTTCGGGTTCCAGCTCGATCGCGGTTTTCCCCTGCGCCGTGCTGTGATGATAGATCGCCCGCTGGGTGAGCATGACGGGCGCAACGTCTACGCCCATGCCGGCGACGCCATCGCTGCCCTCGATCAGCTCGCGGGCATCCCGGTAGGTTGTCGGCGCGCGCTGGGGGCCGCCCATGAACAGCACGAACGCGGGCTTGCCGCTCGCCTGCACAAGCTCGGCCGTCATCTCGACGGCTTTGAGGTCGAAGGCTTGCGGACGACACGGAATCAACACCAGGTCTGCGACCTTGCAGGCCTCCCGCGCCATGATGTCGGCATGGGGCGGGGTGTCGATCACCACCAAGTCGGCCCCGAGTTCGGCCGCTTGTTGGAGCTTGCGGGGCAAAAGGGGAGGGGAGGCGCAATCGACCACCTCAAGGTCCGACGATCCGCGCCACTCGCTCCAGTGGCTTGCCGTCGCCTGCGGGTCGGTATCGAGAATCAACACGGCAAGCCCCGCGCCCGCCCCGGCCGCGGCTAGGTGGATTGCCAGTGTCGTCTTACCCGCGCCGCCCTTCTGACTGATGACGGTGATGACCTTCATGTGAACCCCTGAACACGTGAACGTGTGGACTTGTGAACACGTTCACGTGTGGACGTTCCATGCGTCTAGGTCAAGGCGGCGATCCGCTGCGCGGATCCTCGCCCCCGCCAGCCGATCGGAACCCGGCGGGCCAAGACCGCTTGAGCGGCGGTGCCGCGCAGCGGCAGGCACCCCATGTCCTGCTGCTATCAGCGACCTAAACGAGTTTCGTCGTCGAGGGCGTCAAGGAGTTCCTGCGGATCGGTGAAGCCGACGCGGTGCGCCTTCATTGTAACGCGCGCCGACTCCATCGCCGCGCGCGTCTCGGCGTTCGGCATTTCGGATCGAACGGCGTCCTCGTCGATCGCCTTGGTCTGTGAGTCGGCAAGAAAGCCTTCCTGCTCAAGGAAGCTGTCGAGGGTTGGCCCTCGGTGTTTGTTGTCAGCCATCTTCAATCTCTCTCGGTGCGTGCCGATCAGGCCGGATGAAGGTGAAACCCCGCCTGACCGTCCACCTTACGCGGCAATACCGATACCGACACCTGCACGTCGCGATTGAGCCGGTCGAGAATCGTCATCAACCGGTCGATGGTAAAGCCCTTGAGCTTGGCCTGGCGGATGCGCGAAAAATCGGCGGCAGCGACGCCGGTGATCTTCTCGGCCGCCCGCACCGTCAGATTGTCGGTCGCCAGCGTCTTGCTGATCTCGCCCGCCAGAATGGCGCGAAGCTGGCGCTGTTCGGGTTCCTTCATGCCAAGGTCGGCATAGACGTTGCCAGTGCCTCGGATCAGCTCGAAGTCGTCATCGTCGGTCATTGCAGCGCCTCCTTCAGACGCTTGATGCGCTCGCGCACCAAGTCGATTTCCTGCTTCGGGGTGGCGATCCCGCTCTTGGACTTCTTCTGGAAGGCGTGAACCACCCAAATGTCGTCGTCGAGCTGGAGGGCGTAGATCACCCGGAAGGCTTCTCCCCGTTCCTTGATCGCCAGTTCCCATATGCCCGAACCCAACCCGGTCATGGGCTTGGCGATTTCCGGCGTGTCGCCCTCGGCGATCACCGTGAGAGCGTCGGTCGCCTGGTCCTGCGCGTCCTCGGGAAAGCGGCCGAACTCTTTGAGCGCGCCCTTGATCCACGAAATGTTGCGCAGGGCTTTTCGATGCATTGGCTCAAATGTAGTTGTATCTCACAACGCGGTCAAGAGATAAGCGTTGCTCGGCCCAAGGGTCGGGTGGGTAGGATAAAGACGCGGACGTCGAAACGACGACCTCCATCAAGCCGGGCAGGGCAGGGGGCTACACTCCCGCCAATCGCGCCCGATGTTCGCGCAATACGCGCTGCACGGTCGATCGCGACACGCGGAACAGGTTGGCGAGCTGGGCGGGGGAGCCTTGGCCGGATTCGGCCTTGGCGATGATATCGGCACGCTGGGGGCCGGTGAGGCTCGGCCGACGTCCAAGGTGCCGCCCCGCCTGGCGCGCATGATGCAGCCCGTTCATGGTCCGCTCGCGGATCATGGCGCGCTCGAACTCGGCGAACGCGCCCAGGGTCTGCGTCATCAAGCGCCCTGCCGCCGTGGTGGTATCGACGGCCTCGGTCAGCGATCGGAACCCCGCGCCTGCCTCGGTGATCTTCTCCAGCGTGAACAGGAGGTCGCGAAGCGAGCGCGATAGCCGGTCCAGCTTCCACACCACGAATACGTCGCCGGGCTGCAACGCGCCGATCGCGCGCGCCAGCTCGGGCCGATCGGACCGGCCGCCCGATGCCTCCTCGCGGTAGATCGGATCGCATCCCGAATCGGTCAGCGCGCGAAGCTGCGGGTCGAGGTCTTGCGAGTCGCCGCGCGACACGCGGGCGTAGCCGATCAGCCTGCGACCATTTGGCACGGTTTCCATGCTGTCATTGTGGCACGGGTTTATGACACCTGCAAACCCTTGGAAAAGCTGGGGTGGCGAGTTGGTGTCAGAACCGACCGTGGCTGTTGAAAAAGTCCTACTGAAGGCTGCCGATCGTCTGTCGAAATCGCCTTTTTAGATTATGCGAGAGGTTTGCTTATCCGGTTCCACCTGAGACATCAGGAGCCACCTTGGGGTCGGGATCCTGTGCCTTGCCGGTTGCGGGTGCCGCTTTCTGGCTCGGCATAGCGGTGAGATAAGCAACGATCGCGTCAACGTCCTTCTCGGCCACCGGCGCCTTGTACACCTCACGCATCTTGGTGACGGTCGCCTTCCACTGGTCCGCCGATAGCGCAGGCTGAGTTAGCGCCATGCTGGCCGAGTGGCACGAAGTGCAGTTGGCGTTGATGACGTCGGCGTGCGGACCATCGGGGTAGGTAGCGTCATCGACCGGCAGGTCGACGCTGGTCGAGGCGAGCGAAAAGCCGCGGGCTGAGACGCTGGTGGGCGGTGCCGGCTCGGATGTCTCGGAGATCGGGGCAGGCGCCTTGCGGCTGCTCGGCGCCCCGATCGAGACGAGGATAATGCCGGTCAGGCCGATCAGGCCAGCGGCCATGATGCCGGGAGACGGGGTCTTCATGCTACTCGCTCCTCAGGCCGCGATGATGGTGGTGGTCTCGATATTGCCGCGCATGAACCCGCCCGGGTTCCAGATCGGCTTCATCGGCTGGGCGACACCGTTGGTGTTCCAGCAGCGCACCATGATCGGGTTGGCACCGCGTCGCAGCGGCACGCGACCATCCCACCGACGGAAGCTGTACCTGCCCTCGTCCGCTCCGAGCGTCGTCCTGTACCAGGTGCGGCCTCCGTCCGACGATACATCGACCTTGGCGACGCCGCAGTCGCCGCCCATCGCGATGCCGCCGACCGGGATCGATGCCTCATAGGCTATCGTCTGGCCATCGGGCAGGCTGGTCATCCAGCTGCGCGGGATCATGCGGTTGATGGGGACAGTCGGGAAGTCTCTGGCGCGGGCGCGACATTCGCGGCCGGCGTCGCGGGGATCTTGTAGGCCTTGGCCATCCAATACTGGTCGTCGGGGCCGGGCAGTACCTCGATCGAGTTCAGCATCTTGACCCAATAGGTCGAGTACCAGCCCGGCACGATCAGCCGGCAGGGAAAGCCATTGAGGAGCGGCAGCTGCTCGCCGTTCATGCCGAAGGCGATCATCACTTCGCCGTCGCGGGCATGGTCGATGTCGAGCGCCTTCTCAAAGTCAGGGGCGCCCGCCACGACCGGTTGATCGAGCGCACCGAAGCGCACCTGCACCGCGCCTGTCTTGACCCCGGCGAGGTCGAGCACGTCGCGCAGGCGCACACCGAGCCATTTGGCATTGCCCATCGCGCCGTTGCCCCATTGCGCGCCGGCAACACGTGGCTGGAACAGCCCACGGCTGTTTCCCGAGCATTGGTTGACCGCCGCCATCTCGACCCGCGGCAGGCGCAGCAGCTGGGCGAGGCTGATCGACAGCGGTCGGTTGACGTGGCCGAAGACGTTGAGGCGGAAAGTCTCGACATCGATCGAGGTCGGGATGTCGGCCCAGTGCCAGCGGACGAAGAACTGGTCGTTGGGCGTGAACACCGACTTGTCGAACACGTCCATCGGCGTTTCCAGCAAGGGCGGATGGACACGCTGGAGGATCATGCTGCCCTTGCCGGGAAAGGCGCTGGTCATCGGCCGTTCGGCATTGCCGCCAGGCAGCTTCAGGTCGACGAGCTGCTGCGCCAGTGCCGGCGCGGCGGCAAGGCCGGCGGTACCGAGCGCGGCATGCCTGAGAAAGCGGCGACGGCTGGTCTCACTCGCCAGTTCGGCGTCGAAATTGTCCATGACAAGGCTCTCCTGTGGCCAGCCACGCTGGCGGATCGAAGGGGCGTTTCGCAAGTGATCGGACCGACTGATCCGATCATCATGGCGGATCAGTTCGGGGTGGCGATGCAGGGTGAGACGAACAGGTTGCCGCGCCATGCGCCGGCCAGCGTCTTGGCGCCGACGAGCAGCCACATCGCCGCAAGCGCGACTGTCAGCACCGTGCCGACGAAACCGAAGAAACCGAGGTTCAGCGTCGTGCCTAGGCGGAAGGTGGCGACGGTGTAGACGCCGAGCGGAAAGGTATAGCCCCACCAGCCCAGGTTGAACGGGACGCCGGCGCGCCAGTAGCGGATGGTGATGAGCGTCGCGAGCGCCAGCCACCACAGGCCGAAGCCCCACAGGCAGAGTCCGGCCACAACGCCGATCCCTTCCGCGACGGTACCGACACCGGCCAGCCCGTGCGCCGCGAGGATCGCCGGCGCGTCCGCCCCGAGCACCAGCATGCCCAGAGCACCCGTGCCGATCGGTCCCAGCGCCAGCCAGGAGGACGCCGCCATGCTCTCATGCGGCAGCCTGTGGAGCGCCATGCGCAGGATGAGGATGGCGAGGATGCCGAACGCGACCGGCACCGAATAGGCCCACAGCACATAGGAGGTCGCAAGCGTGACTAGCTGCGCATGAGGATCGGTTAGATGCGGCGCGAGCAGCCCGCCGCTGGCGCCCGCCACTTCGGCAGCGACGACCGGCAGCAGCCATACGGCGGTCATGCCGTCCAGGCTGTGCTCGTGGCGGGTAAACATCAGGTAGGGGATCAGCACGCCGCAGGCGAGCGACATGGCGACGTCGATCCACCACAGGATATGCGCGACCGGCACGATGCCATTTCCGAACCGCGCGATGCCGAAGGCGAGACAGCCGTTGATGATCGTCGCCAGCCCCATCGGAATGGTCCCGATGAACATCGACACGGTGTTGTGCCCGAAGATGCGCCGCGCCTCGTGCCCGAACATCACCCAGCGCGCGCCATAGAGGCCGGCGAACAGCGCGAAGAGCGCGATATTGAAGAACCACAACACCTCGCCGACAGGTTTAAGCGAAGGCCCGATGCCGGGCACCTGCGGCAGCGCGAGGGCAAGGATGCCCGTGCCCATCGTCGCGGCGAACCAGTTGGGCGTGAACTGGCGGATCATCTCGCGGGGGTGATCGAGCCGGCTGAGCGGCTTGAGGCCGCTGAGAACGGAGTGCGTGTCGGCAGTCATGCGACCTGCTCCTTGATGAGATCCGTCAGCGCGTCGGCCGCGCGGGTGCGATAGCGTTCCTTGTGGCGCAGCGCGTGAAAGGCGCGGTCGGGCAGCCCGAGCGGCAGCTCGACGAGATCGCCAGCCTTGAGCGCGCGCGCGACGACCAATCGCGACAAGACGGCAACGCCGGCACCGGCCTCAACGGCGTGCGCACCGCCTCGTTGGACGGCAGCGTCATCGCTATCGTCAGCTGGGCCGGATCAAACCCGCGCGTTCGCAGCACGTCCTCGAAAGTCGAGCGCGTACCCGATCCCTGCTCACGGACGATCCAGCGTGTAGTGCGCAGCCAGGCCTCGTCGATGCGTTCGGCTTCCTCGCGGCCGACCAGCACCATTGGGTCATGCCCGACATTCCAGTGGGCAAGCGCCGGTTCGTCCACCTCGCCCTCGACAAAGCCGAGTTCCGCCGCGCCGCTCAACACCTGCGCTGCCGCGCCTTCGGTGTTGTCGATCGCCAGCTCGACCGCGATCTGTGGGTGGCGTTCGTGGAAGGCGGCGAGCTTTGCCGGCAACCAATAGCTCGCGATCGTCTGGCTGGCGACGATCCGCAACGAACCACGCGCGAGCCCGGCATAGTCCGCGAGCATCGTCTCGGCATGCGCTGCCCGCCCCAGCACCGCGCGCGCTTCCTCCAGAAAGCCGCGGCCTGCCTCGGTAAGCTGGATGCCACGCCCGACGCGGTGGAACAGCGGAACGCCGTAGCGCGCTTCGAGGGCCGCAACCGCCCCGGAGGCAGCAGACTGCGTGACGTTCAGCGCCTCCGCTGCCTTGGTGACGTGTTCGCGCTCCGCGACACCGACGAATATTCTGAGCTGCTCCAAAGTCATGCAGCATATATCGCGTACTTAGATCGATACGACCAACCGTTTGATATGGTCATTCCAATCTGGATATCGGAATGGTCGGCAGCCTTTCGTCTGCGATGGTCTCGAAGACTTGAAGCGTTACGCGTGCCCGCGACGTTTGATCGTCCATGACCGATATGATCGAGCGCAGTTCTGATCCCTACAATGCCGAGCCGACGCCCGGTGCGTTGATCGAGCGGTTTCTGACGCCGCAGGCGCTGTTCTACGTGCGCAGCCACGGGCCGGTGCCGGATCTGCCCGCCAATCATCGGATCGAGGTGAGCGGGAGGGGCATGGCGAGCCGCTTCTTCTCGGTGCAGGAACTGAAGAGCACGTTTGCCACGCGCACGGTAACGGCGGTTCTCCAGTGCGCCGGCAACCGGCGTACCGATCTCCAGCAGGTCGCCAACACCTCCGGCGATCCGTGGGACGTAGGCGCGATCGGCAATGCGGAGTGGACCGGCGTACGCTTGGCCGATGTGCTCGATGCGGTCGGCGCGCCGGATGCGTCCGAGCTGTTCGTGGCGTTCACCGGCGCGGACGAGGTGGACGTGGAGGGTGAAGAAGCCTTGTTCGGGGTATCGATCGCCATGAGCAAGGCGCGGGAGCCCGACGTACTCCTCGCCTGGGCGATGAATGGCGAGCCGCTGACGCCCGAACATGGCGCCCCGCTCCGCATGGTGGTGCCTGGCTATGCCGGGGTCCGCAGCGCCAAATGGCTGACACGGATCGAGGTGCGTGAAACGCCCTCCGAGGCACCGATCCAGGCGCACGACTACAAGCTCTTCCCCGCCGCTGTGACGAGCGACACCGTCGACTGGAGCCAGGGTCTGACGATCAATGCCATGCCGCTCAACGCCGCGATCTGCTCGCCCGGTGCGGGCGAGAGTTTGGCCGCCGGAGAGGTGCGGATTGAGGGATATGCCATTGCCTATGACCGCCGTATTTCTCGGATCGAAGTGTCGGTGAACGGCGGTCGCGACTGGCAACAGGCGACCTTCGCCGATGATCCGGAGACGCGCTGGGGCTGGCGGCGCTGGATCCTTGACGCCACACTTGCCAAGGGACGCCAGCACCTTGTCGCCCGTGCCTTCGACGAGACCGGGCAGGGACAGCCCGAGCGGCCGGATACGATGTGGAATTTCGCCGGCTATCTGTGCACCGCCTGGCATCACGTTCACGTGCTGGTCGAATGATCGAAGCATCAGCGGCACCGGACGTCGCTTTCTGGATCGATGCGATTGGCCGGCTGGTGGTGGCGACCGCGGCCGGGATGGTGCTCGGCTGGGAACGCTCGCGTGAGAACCGGCAGATCATGGGCCTGCGGACGCTGGGTCTGGTCGGTCTGGCGAGTTGCATCGCCGTTCAGGCGATCGTGCATAGTGGCTTGCCGAACGTGAACGCCGATGCCGCAGGACGGGCGATGCAGGGCATTCTGTCCGGCGTCGGCTTCATCGGTGCCGGTGCGGTGCTGCGGGTCGGCCAGGGTCAGGAAGTGCATGGATTGGCGACCGCCGCGTGCATCTGGGTGACAGCCACGATCGGCGCGGCAGCAGGGTTGGCGGTGTGGCCGCTCATCATCGGCGGGGTGAGCCTTGCAATGCTCGTCCTGTTCGTCGGCGCGCCGCTGGAACGCCGCATCCGCGAGCGAGCCCGTCTGACGCCGGCCGAGACCGACAGGAAGGATGTCGAGCGCAAGCCGTGATCGCGCTGGACCGCCCGGTGCCCGTCGGCGCCGGGAGGCGGCAAGGCGCTATCAGGACACAAGCGCGGCATCTGCCTGACGCCGGACTTCATCGGCGATCGGATGCAGTTCGGCCGCGGGTCGCTCGCCCACCACACTATAGCCGATCCCGTCGACCGCCCATGTGACCCGGCCCATGGTCCCGCTGGACGTGCTGGTCATGCTCGCGGTCTTGTCGATCTGCATGGGCCTCGTCAGCACCGCAAGTTTCGACGCTTGCGGTCCGTCGTAGAGGAGCAGTGCCGCAGGGCCGTGGGGCGTCGCGACCAGTCGCCCCCCGCCATAGCGATAGCCGGCCGTGCTGAGGTCCGGGATCGTGACGCGCTCACCCAATCGAGCGGAGGTCCATCGGATCAGCATGGCGCGCTGGTCGGGGCCGATCTCCGCCGGTCGTATCCGGTCGGCGGCATAGACACGGAAATTATCACTCGCCTCGTTGGCCAGCGCCGCGATGCCCGCGCGGGGTTCGCCGCTCCACCGCGCGCTCGACCAGCCACCGCCAAACCCCAACGCCAGCAGAAGTGACGCGGCGATGGCGAGCTGCCAACGCGGTTGCCGTTGCCGTCCCCTGATCGCTGCCACGCGCATCGTCGCCGGGATCGGTTCATCCGCGACGGGGGCGAACAGGGATGCAAGGGCTCGCGCCTGCTCCGCCTGCTCTCGCACACGGGCATGCACGTCCGGCTGGCCTTCAAGATAGGCGTCGACCAGGCGCTGCCGCTCGGGCGACAGCCTGCCATCGATCCATGCGGCCAGATCGTCCTCGCCGATCGGGCTGGTCATTGCACGCTCCTCAATCGCGGCCGTTCACCCTCCCGGAGGAGGGTCGCCAGACGTCGCGCCCCCGCGATATGCGCGACATTACCGTGCCCAGCGGCACGCCGACTACGGCAGCGACCTCCGCATAGGGCAGGCCCTCGACCGAGACCAGGAGCAGCACCGTTCGCTGTTCTTCAGGCAACGCATCAAGCGCGCGCAGCAGGTCGCGGTGGTGCAGGCCTGTGTCCTGATCGGCCGGGCGGCCGAGCGCGGCGTCGTCCACGAGGTGGAGCGGAACCGCCGTACCTCGCCGGCTATGCTGCCGCTGATGATCGACCAACAAATTGTGCAGGATCGCATAGACCCACGGGCGGACCTCCGCACCCCGTCGCTGTCGCCAGCGCCCGACCGCGCGCTCCAGGCAATCCTGCACCACGTCATCCGCCATCACCCGGTCGCGCAACCACGACCGGGCATAGCGGCGCAGCCCGGGGATCAGCGGTTCGATCGCGGCGGCAAGCGGGTCCATCTCAGTCGCGCTGCACCTGCACGATGCGCCCCGGCGCGCCGTTCACCACCTCCGCAACCGCCAGAAAGCGCCGGGGTGTCGCGGTGCTGCCCTGAACGATCTGGCGGATCGGACCCGATGCGTTGACGATCGCCGCACCTGCCGGGTTGCTCATGAAGTTCGCAAGCGGCTCTACAGCGCCGCTGCCGTCCGCATTGGCGGTCAGTACGAGCATGTAAGGCTTCTTGGGCTGCAAACCGGTAACGGCACTCTGCACGACCTGAATGATGCCCTGGTCGAAGAGGGTGATGCTGCTTGCCGTACCTTTGCCGCCAATCGGCCCCATGGTCAGATGCAGCGCCTTGCCCGCTGTGCCGAGCGGCTGGAGATTGTCGGTGCCGGGGCCTGTCGGAACTGCGTTCGACACATAGGCGATCGCCTGCGGTGCCTGTCCGACCGGCACGGTAGCGACGACCGTGTTGCCGGCAGTGTCGATCGCGGCCAGCTCATCGGAATTCTCTAGCCCGACATAAACGCGCCGGCCGTCGCCCGATGGCCAAACACCGTGCGGCATCTTGCCGACCGGAATTGTTGCCACCGGCGTGAAGTCGGACGTGCGGAACACCTTGACCACATTCTCTCCGCCGACCGTCACATACGCGAACTGCCCCTTGGCCGTGCGGGCGAAATTGACATGGTTCGTGATAGGCCCGGTATCCAGCACCTTCAGGATCGCGAAGGGTGGCCGAGCATCGAATGCGACCGTCTTGCCGATGTCCTTCAGCGTAAACCACACTTGCTTGCCGTCCGGCGTCGCGGCGATGTTGGGGCAGAAGGGGCTTGGCTGCGCCACCTGTCCGACCTGCGCGTGGGTCGCGACATTGAACACAGCCAATACCGGATTGAACGAAGAGCAGACATAGCCGTACCGGCCATCGGGAGAGAAGATCGTCATGCCCGGACCACCGGGCGTCTTGATGCGCCCCGTCTCCTTGTACGTCGTGGGGTCGAGCACGGCGATATAATCCTCGCCGCGGACCGTGACCCACACCTCCTTGCCGTCCGGCGTGAAGAACGCCTCGTGCGGACTGCGCCCGACATAGGTCGTGTGCTTGACGGTGTTGGTGGCGGTGTCGATCCACGACACGGCGTTCGATCCGATCGACACGACCGCCAAGGTCTTCCCGTCCGGCGAGAAGCCCAGGCCGTGAACCAGCACCTGTCCCTTGTAGAGCGGGGAGAAGTTCATCGGCTGGGGATCGCCGAGTTTGATGACGCCGAGCAGCCGGTTGTCGGCCGGGTCGGTCACCGACACCGTGTTGGAGAATTGTTCAGACGCATAGACGCGGTCGCGGTGGCTGACGGGCATGTCCTTAGCGTTCCACGGCGCCTGCTGGGCCATGGCGAGGCCCGGTGCGGCGCTCATCAGCAAGGCGGCCGAGCGCAGGATGGTCCGGATCATGTCAGTGCTCCATAGGGCTATGGTGGTCGCCGCCCTGCGTCGGGGCTGGCGTCGAAGGCGGTAGCGGCTGGCCGATCGCCAGCTTCATGGCGGCGATCTCCTGCTGCTGATCGATGATGATTTCCTGCGCGATGCGCTTGAGCTGCTCGTTATGGCCGTAGCGCAGCTCCGCCACCGCCATATCGATGGCACCCTGATGATGCGGAAGCATCATCGCCACGAAGTCGCGGTCGACGTCACCGGACGGCTTGACCATCATGCCCGCCATCATCCGGTCCATCGCGACAGACATCATGGTAGCGTAGCCATCGGCGGGGGCGGCCGCGACTGCGCCGGTAAGTAGGGCCGAAGCCGTCAGACCCAGCATCCAATCTCGTCTACGCATAAGCCTCCAGCGCATCGGTCTCGAAAGCGTAGACGATGCTCGTCGGGGTTTATTCCGTGGCCAAAGCCATTTTATCGGTCCTCACCAAAACGATAGTCTCATGCTTCTGCGGTTGGTTGACCGGGTCGCGGTCGGACAGCATATGCGCAGGCACGGCGATGGATTTCCGCCGGGCCATTCGGTCGAACCGCCCTCGCAAGGGCCGATGATTCCTACCAGGCGCCGCAAGGCAGCAAGGAGGAATCGTGCGCGCGACATTTCGCAATCTCTATGACCAGTTCAACATGGCAGCGTTCATTCGCGATCGCCGCACCCATGCCACGTCGGTACTGCGGTGGGCTTTGATCCTGGTCCCGATGGCCGCAGCGGTGGGAACGCTCTGCGCGGCCTTCCTGCGGAGCCTCGACGCCGTAACCCGGCTTCGCTTCGCCTTTCCCTGGCTGCTCTACCTGCTGCCGATCGGCGGGTTCGTGGTCGGACTGCTCTACCATCTGACAGGGCGCTCGGTCGAAGGCGGCAACAACCTCATCGTCGAGCAAATCCACGAACCGGGGGGCGGCGTGCCGCTGCGCATGGCTCCGCTCATCTTCTTCGGCACGGTCGTGACACATCTGTTCGGGGGATCGGCGGGACGTGAAGGCACCGCCGTGCAGTTGGGCGGCAGTCTTGCCAGCGGGTTTGGACGCGCGCTCAGATTGGATGCGGAAGCGACACGCACCCTCCTTATGACCGGGATCGCGGCTGGGTTCGGCGCGGTCTTCGGGACGCCGATTGCGGGCGCGGTCTTTGCACTGGAGGTGCTGGCGATCGGTCGGGTCGAGTATCGCGCGCTGGTGCCATGCCTGGTCGCGGCGCTGGTCGGTGACTGGACCTGTCTTGCCTGGGGCATTCATCACGGCGTCTACCATGTCGATGCGCTGGTGCCGGTCGACGCGCTGCTCGTCGCCAAGGCCGGTGTCGCCGGCATTGCCTTCGGTCTGACCGGGCTGACCTTTGCCGAGGCCAATCACGCGCTGGGCGGATGGTTGAAGCGCGTGATCCCCTATGGCCCACTACGACCCTTTATCGGCGGGCTGGCCGTGATTGCGCTGGTCTGGCTGCTCGGAACCCGCGACTATCTTGGCCTGGGTACGCTCGCCGCGACACCGGACAGCCTGACCATCGCCAGCTTCTTTGGTCCCGATACGCACTCGTGGAGCTGGGCGCTGAAGCTGCTCTTTACCGTCGTGACCCTGAGCGCGGGCTTCAAGGGGGGCGAGGTCACGCCGCTGTTCTTTATCGGCGCGGCGCTCGGCAATGCGCTCGCGCCGATGTTCGGAGTACCGTCGGGGCTATTCGCAGCGATCGGCTTCGTCGCGCTGTTCGCGGGCGCGGCCAACACACCGCTGGCTTGCACGTTCATGGGGATCGAGTTGTTCGGCGCGGCCTATACGGTGCCGATCGCAGTCGCGTGCTTCGTCGCCTACCTCTGCTCAGGCCACAACGGCATCTACCTGTCGCAGCGCGTCGCTGTGCCAAAGGTACCTGCCGCACACCTCACACCCGACGCGACCCTGCGCGATGCCCGCACGCACCGCGCTTCTCGCCGGCGCACGCGCGCCTGATCCTGTTTCCTGTCGAAAGCCCGTCATGCCCAATCGTTTCACCGTCCATCACCGCGAAGTCGGGATGCTGCGCATCTATCTGAAACCGTCCGACAAGATCGGCCCGCGTCGCTTCTGGGGGGCAAAGCCGCTCTATCGCGAGCTGATTCGCACCGCGAAGGCGGACGGCATCATCAACGCCGTCGCGCAAAATACCCATTACGGCTTCAGCAATCACGAACCGATCCGGGAGAACGGCTCGGAAATTGCCGATCCGCATCTGACGATCTGTGTCGAACTGGTCGGCGATCGCGATCAGCTCGACCTCTTCTGTCGCCGGCATGGAGATCTGATCGGCGACAAGGTGATCGTCTACAAACGACTGGAGCATTGGACTATCACGCGCAAAACTGAGCTAACCAGAGCCTGATCGGCGTTCCCGTAAAGGAACCTCCAACGGGACGACCGTGACCGACACAAAAATCCGCTGTATGCCCGCCGGGGCTTTCCCAAAATATGTTCCCGAAATATGAGTCCCGAAATTCGCTGTTTGAGATGGGATAACGGGACTCATGCTGGTTGGTTATGCGCGTGTCTCGACCTCCGACCAGGACCTGACGCTACAAACCGATGCTCTGACCAAGGCAGGGTGCGAAAAGTTGTTCACCGACAAGGTGAGCGGCGCGAAGCTGAACCGGCCCGGTCTGACCGAAGCCCTCAATTTCGTGCGGGCGGGTGACACGCTGGTGATATGGAAGCTCGATCGCCTTGGCCGTTCGATCGGGGGCCTGATCGAACTGGCGGCCGACCTGTCCGCTCGCAAGATTGATTTCCGGTCGCTGACGGACGGGTTCGACACGGCCACCCCATCGGGCCGGCTACTGTTCCATATCCTCGCTTCCGTCGCGGAGATGGAGCGCGAACTGATAAAGGAACGGACGATCGCCGGATTGGCAGCGGCACGGGCAAAGGGCGGCACGGGTGGAGGCCGCAAGTCTGTAATGACGCCCGACATGCTCGACACAGCCCGCAAGCTGCTCAAGGCCGGCGACAAACCAGCGAAGGTCGCGAAGCTGCTACAGGTCGGCCGTTCCACCTTCTATCGCCACTTCCCTGCGGCCGAGCGCGAACCTGGCTAACCGGCGTCAGAAGATTGTCGCGTAGTAGGATTGCTCGAACCGGCCCCGGCTGATCCGGGCCATGTGGTCGATCCGTTCCGGCACCGGGGACGGGCGGCGGGTCCGGGCCGGTCTTGCGTTGGTGCGGGCCAACAGCATGAGATTGGCAATGGCCGCACCCAACAGAAACTCTTCCTCGGCACCGCGCAGACCGCGAAGGTGCAGGCGGGTTAGCCCCCGCTTACCCTTGGCATCGGCAAACACTCGTTCGACGCCCCGACGCAGCCGCATCGACCGCTTGAATAGGGGCGTCTGCATCTCCCCGCGTACCAGCTCGCGCACGTCCTCATGTTCGCTGTGCGTGACCGACCTGTTGCTGCCTGCGGTGCATTTCCGTTTGAGGTGACAGGCGCGGCAATCGGCTGGACTGGCGCTGTATCGGAGGAAGCCGGCCCGACGATCGGCACCGCGAAAGGGCAGTATCTTCCCAGCGGGGCAGACATAGCGGTCCTGCTCCCGTTCATAGCGGAAGGCTTCGCGGGGGAATTTGCCCTTGGTCTGTTCGGATCGTTCCAGCACCGGGATATGCGGGATGGTGCCGCGATCGGTGACGAACGCCAGGAACGCGGCGCTGCCATAGGCGGTGTCGGCCGCGACACGCTTTGGCCGGTAGCCGAACCGATCGTCAGCCCGTGCCAGCATGGTCCGCCCCGCATCGACTTCCGCCGCGAAGCGGGCAGGACTGGCCTCCACGTCAATCGCCACCCCTCCTGGCGTGTCAATCAGGACATTGAAGGCATAGCCGAACCGGCCCCGCGCCGTGCGCGCAGACCAAGCAGACGGCGGATCGGTGCGTGACACCTCGGCCGGCTTACCACGCGGCACGCCGTGTTCTTGCGGTGGAGCATTGGCCTGATCCGCCAGCCATTCACAAACCGGGCGGGGAAGCCGGGGCGCGGCCATGTCGGCGTCCCGCATCTTGCGCTGCCAGCTTGCATCGGCCGCGACGAACGATGCGTCGATTGCGGCATCCTTGTGGGCGATCAGCCCCGCGTCGGCGCAGCGCCGAACAGTCTGCTCGAACAGGATGCGAAAGATGCCGGCATTGCGGAAGCGGCCATGCCGGTTCTTGCTGAACGTCGAGTGGTGCGGCACCCGCGCGTCGATCGGCAATCGGCAGAACCAGCGATAAGCGAGGTTGAAGCGGACTTCCTCGCACAGCCGGCGCTCCGACGTGATGCCATAGAGGCGAGCGATCAGTGACATGCGGATCAGTAGTTCGGGCGCGATCGAGGGACGCCCATGGCGACTGTAGTGCGGGGCGAGCGCATCGCGCAGTTCACCCAGGTCGATCAGCCCGTCTATCCTGTGCAGGATATGATCGGCGGGGATCATCGCTCCCAGCGCCCGCCAGCTTGCGCCCTTGCCGCCTCGCTGTTGCTCACCCATCATGGCCGCTGCTCCCGATGTGTCGAAGCAGGGAACCCGTTAGGAACGCGATCGGATCACCCGGCCTTTTTTCAACAGCCCCGACCGGTTTTGACACCTAAGTGGTTGTATATTGGTCAAGCAATTTCGATCACGGCACAACTCGCCGCCCCGTCGCCCTCGCAACGGTCGATCGTCGTGGCAAGCAGGCTTTCGAGTTGCGCTAGGTCTGCCATTTTCGCGCGAACCCGCTCCAGGTGGTGGGCCGCGATCTCGCGGACCTCACTGCACGACGCCTGCGCGGGACCGCCAAGTGACAGGATCGCGCGCACCTCGGCCGGGGTGAAGCCGAGTTCACGCGCGCCACGGATGAATCCAAGGACGCGGACGTGGCCGGCCCCATATACTCGCCGGCCCCCGCTCGTGCGGGGTGGGGTCGCCACAATGCCGACGCGCTCGAAATAGCGGATCGTCTCGATGTTCACGCCGGTTCGGCGCGACAACTCGCCGATAGCTAGGCCTTTCTCATCCCTCATAATTCGCTTGCTCCTGTAGCCGCTACAGGAGGCATTAGGGGGTTATTCCGCCGGAGACGACTGATGAATAAAAGGATTTTGCCGCACGAAACCCTGGCCGCTTCCGCATCGCCACGCCGCGCCGACGCGGGGCTATCCGCCCTGGGTGCGCTGGCGAGCTTCGGCGCGGTCCTAGCCGCCGCATCCTGCTGCGTCTTGCCGCTCGCGCTGGCGGCGCTGGGCGTGGGGGCGGGCCTGTCGAGCACCTTCGCCGCGCTGATGCCTCTGCGCTGGGCCCTGACGGCGCTTTCCCTCGTCGGCCTGGCTGCCGGGTGGTGGGCGTATGTGCGGCGTCGGAGGACCTGCGCTGCGGATCGGTCCTGCACCGTGACCCTACCGTCCCGCGCAACTCCGATCATGCTCACGATCGGCACGACCCTGACGCTGACCGCGCTGATATGGGATCGCATTGAAGCGCCGCTTATAAAGGCGCTTTCCTGATGCAGCTCACCTCCACGCTGACCTGTCCCGAGTGCGGCGGTGTCGCGACCGAGACGATGCCCACTAACGCCTGCCAGTTCTTCTATGATTGCCGACATTGCGCGGCGGTGCTGCGGCCCCTGGCCGGCGACTGCTGCGTGTTCTGCTCGTTCGGCGATGTCCCATGCCCTCCGATTCAGGAGGCGAAGGCGAACGGGACCGTGGCGGGCTGCTGCGGGTGAGGGGGTATCGCACCTTTCAATCCGGGATGAGCGCGTAACCCCGGATTTGTAGATTCGCCAAGGTTGTAAGCGCCGAATCATCGATCTCAACGCCCGAAGCCACTTGGTTCGGCATGATCTCATTTCCGACCATGGCCTGACTGCAAACGCGGATTGAAACACCGGCTTTCTGGAGAGCGGCAATCAGCGCAGCGTTCGGGTTGGCCGCTACCTTCATACGCGCCGCATATGGCGCGTTCTGCAGGACGAGCGGGGTCGCGGGACCATGAATGATGACGGCGATGTCACCAGCCGGATGGACCTTGTCCGCGCCTAGCAGGTTCACGAAGCGCGCGACCTTCTCAAGGCTGGGATTCACTTTGTCGGGAGAGCTTGCGGCCTTGGTGACATTGAACAAGACGCGGTAGCGAAGCTTGGGATCGGGCCGCTCGGCAGCACTGGGCACGGCCACGATCCCGCCAAATCCCGGTATTACGGGATAAACCAGATTATCCTGTGCAGCTAGCGAGGTGCCGCCGGTCAGCATCGTTGCCGCGAGCAGAAATGTGGCGAAAGCTCTTTTTGGCAACCTTGCTCTCCTGTTGGACGGTAGGCGCTGCATAAACTCTCCAGAAGTGGGAGCCTACGCCTACGCAACACTGAACTGGCCCATCATTCCATTATCCTCATGTTCAAGGATATGGCAGTGATACATGAAGGGAGCGCTCTTGGCCGGCTGATCAAATCGGATGAGAAGCTCCACCGGTTCCTTGACGAGGACCGTGTCGCGCGGCCCCTGGTCGAGAACATCGGGCTGCCCGCCACCGCGGGTGAGAACATCAAAGTGGACGCCGTGAATATGGATCGGGTGGCGCATCATTTCGCCAGACACCTCCCATATTTCGGTGGAGCCTAGCTTCACCGTCTCATCGATGCGATTCATGTCGAATGGCTTGCCATTGATCGTAAGGCCGCCACCGCCGCTTCCTGAGCCCATCATGCCGCCCATGCCCATGTTGAGGCTCAGACGGCGACGGCGCACCGCCTTGCTGGCGTCGGGCCCAGTTCGTGATGCCAGAAGGGTCGGCACGACGCCGCTGGCACGAGCCTGTCCCAACGGCCGTGGTTCAAACCGCAGCACGGTCGCTGGTGCCGCGGCATCGGTCCTTCGGGCGCCACGCCCCATCATACCCATGCCGCCCATCATCGAGCTGTTGGTATCAGCCGCCGTCACCAGCGAGGCGGACCTACCGTCCGTGAAGTCCACGAGAAGCTCGGCACGTTGGCCCGGCGCCAAGGTTATGGCTTCCAATGCCACTGCGTGTTCGAGCAGCCCCCCTTCGGTTCCAATCCAGTGAAAGCTCCGCCGATCGGAAAACGACAGCTCATAAATCCGCGCGTTCGATGCGTTGACGAGCCGCAGGCGAACCAACCGATTTGGCACCGCCGCCAGCGGATTCACCGCGCCGTTCACAAGGATCGTGTCGCCGCGCCGGCCCTGCATGGCGACCATCATGCCGCCTGGCATGACAAGGCGACCATTTTCGAACTGGCGATCCTGGATGAGCAGGGGCAGATCGTCCACGCCATATTCTGACGGGAGCCCCAGGCCCTGCTCTTCGTCGTCGGTTACCAGCAACGCCCCAGCCAGGCCCGAATAGACTTGCTCGGCCGTCAACCCATGGACGTGTGAGTGATAAAGGAGGGTCGCTGCGGGCTGCCGGATCGGGAGCGTGGGCCGCCAGGTCGCGCCCGGCGCGATGATCTGATGGGGGCCGCCATCCAGCTCTCCGGGGATCAGAAGCCCGTGCCAATGCACAGTCGTGTCCGCGTTGAGCCCGTTGGTCACGACAGCCGCCACGTCGTCGCCACGGCGCACCCTGATCGTCGGTCCGAGATAGCTGCCATTATACCCGAGCGTGTCACTCGGCCGGCCTGGATAAAATGAAGTCGTTCCGGACTGGACCCGTAGCGCGAATGAGCGGCCAGGCCGTGCGTCCAACAGCGGCGGCATCGGAAGCGGGTTTGCACCTCCCCCGCCGAGGCCCGGCGTGGAGCGCGAGCAAGCGGTGGTTGCGAACAATGCCGCTCCGCCAGCCAACAGCGAACGTCGATCGAGCATCTAAATCTGTCCCAGCGTGCAGCGCAGCTCGGAAGCGATACGGACAGCCTGGTCGATCAGCATGGGGTTACCTCGCACTCCGGCGCTTCGAAGGAGCCTCGATGGCTTGGCGAAATAGTAGCTCACGGGGGGAACCTCCTAGCTGGCGCTTGATCGAACACCACTCCATCATATATGCTACATATAAGATGTTTGGAGCAACTGTGCCACCTTCCCTCGTTAAAATGTCTCCGGAGCTTCTGGAGGAAAAGGCCGGCGAAGCGGAAGCGTTCCTCCGTTCGCTTGCGAGCCGGCACCGTCTGATGATCCTGTGCAGCCTGCTCGGCGGGGAGTTGTCGGTAACCGATCTGGGCGAACGCCTCGGACTGACACAGTCGAATTTGTCCCGCCATCTGGCCACGCTGCGCGACGAAGGCCTGGTCGGAACACGGCGGGAGAAAACGACGATATTCTACCGCATCACGTCCGAGCGCGTGCTGCCGATCCTGACGGAACTCTACGCACTCTTTTGCGCCGGTGACGAAGCTGAGAGCAGAGAATCCTGACGATGGAGGGTTTCACCCCATTCTCGGCCATCGTGGGCGGCGCGCTAATCGGCCTCTCGGCTTCCTTCCTGTGGATCGCCAATGGGCGCATCGCTGGAATCAGCGGCATCGTCGGCGGGGTGCTTGCGCCTGTCCGCGGCGAGATGGCCTGGCGCGCAACATTCCTGGTCGGCCTGCTCGCCGCGCCCTTGCTCTACCGGGCGGCGGGCGGCCTGCTACCGGACCTCACGTCGCCGGCCCCAGTCGCCGTCGTGATCGCAGCCGGCCTTCTGGTGGGATTTGGGACTCGGCTCGGGAGTGGTTGCACCAGCGGGCATGGCGTCTGCGGAATAGCGAGGCTCTCGCCCCGCTCGCTCGCCGCGACAGGCTCTTCCTCATCACAGCGGCCGCGACTGTGTACGTCGCCCGACACGTCATCGGACTCTGAGCAATGAGGAAGCTGCTCATCGCGCTCGCCTCGGGGCTCATTTTCGGCTTCGGCCTGATCGTCTCCGCCATGATAGCCCCCAGCAAGGTTCTGGCGTTTCTTGATGTCGCCGCGCCGTCGTGGGACCCGAGCCTTGCCTTGGTGCTGGCCTCGGCCGTCATGGTTTCAGCGTTGGGATTTGCACTCGGCCGAAGGCGCGATGCTCCGCTTTTCGCACCGGCGTTCAATGGGCCATCGTCCCGGTCCCTGGACAAGAAGCTTCTCTCGGGCGCGGCTTTGTTCGGCGTCGGATGGGGCCTCGTGGGCTACTGCCCTGGTCCGGCCCTGGTCGCCCTGAGCCTCGGAGCGCCGGCGGCGCTGGTGTTCGTCGTGGCGATGCTGGCGGGCACGGGCGTCTTCGCCCTTCAGGAACGTTATCGCGCAGCCAGGCCCGGGGCAAACCCATGACGCCGGTCGACATCCTCACGCTCATATCCGGTGTCGTCGTCGGCTTTACCCTCGGGGTGATCGGCGGCGGCGGCTCGATCCTTGCCCTGCCGTTGCTGCTGTATGTCGTGGGCATGAAGGACCCGCACGTCGCGATCGGCACGAGCGCGCTGGCGGTGGCCGCCAATGCCTTCGCCAACCTGATCCAGCACGCCCGGGCCGGAACCGTGAAGTGGCCCTGCGCCCTCGTCTTCGGGGCATCGGGCGTCATAGGCGCCCTGATCGGCTCCACCCTGGGCAAGATGGTGGCGGGTCAGCATCTCCTGGTGCTGTTCGCAGGCGTGATGATCGTGGTGGGGGTTTCCATGCTGCGCGGCAAATCCGGCGGCGGCGACCCGGGCGTGCGGATCACGCGCCCCATCGCTGTGCGGCTCGTGGCGATCGGCCTTCTCGCCGGCCTCCTGTCAGGGTTCTTCGGCATCGGCGGCGGCTTCCTGATTGTGCCCGGCATCATGCTCGGCAGCGGCATGCCCATCCTCAACGCGGTCGGATCGTCGCTGTTTTCGGTGGGAACGTTCGGATCGGCGACAGCCCTCAACTATGCCCTGTCAGGACTCGTGGATTGGCGCGTGGCCGGCTTCTTCATCGCTGGCGGGGTCGCTGGCGGCGTCGCCGGCATGCAAACCGCCATCCGGCTCGCCGATCATAAGGGCTTGCTCACCCGCATCTTCGCTTTCGTCCTGCTGGCCGTGGCCGCCTACATGCTGTTCCGCAGCCTGGGCGGGATCGGCGGCTAGACACCATTGGAGACCGATCATGATCTTTCGTCAGTTGTTCGAGCCGGAGTCCTCGACCTACACCTACCTCCTCGGTTGCCCGGAGACGCGCAAAGCCGTCCTGATCGATCCTGTCCTCGAAACGATCGAACGCGACCTTGCCGCGCTTCAGGAACTGGATCTCGAACTGGCTTATACGTTGGAGACGCATGTGCATGCGGACCACGTCACATCGGCCTGCTATCTGCGCAGCCTTACCGGCTCCAAGATCGCGTACCCCGCCATGGACGGCCTTCCCTGTGCTGACGTGGGGGTCGCCGAGGACCAGCCTTTGACTGTCGGCGCGCTCAAGCTTCAGCCGCTGTTTACGCCGGGGCACACCGACGCCCACCATACCTACCTGGTTGAGCAGCCCGATGGTCTTCGCGCCTTCACCGGCGACGCCCTGCTAATCGACGGCTGTGGCCGCACCGACTTCCAAAACGGTGACGCCGCCACCCTTTATCACTCCGTCACGCAGAAGATTTTCACGCTGCCGGGCGATGGTCTGATCTACCCGGCTCACGACTACAATCATCGCCACATCACGACAGTGGCGCAGGAGCGTGAACGGAACCCGCGCCTTGCGGGCAAGACCGTTCAGGAATTCGTCGCGATCATGGCCGCTCTCGATCTTCCCTACCCAAAGAAGATCGACGTTGCCGTTCCGGCAAACAAGCTTTGCGGTGATTGCCCGACAGATTTGCCGGAAATGCTGCGCCAGATAGGCGGCAAGTCCGAGCAGGGCTGAGCCATCCGATACAGGTTCATTTACAGGAGAAAGTCGATGCCAACACGCACCTCGAAACAACTGGTTTCCGAAGCGAATGCGATTGTCGAAACTATCGCGCCTGACGATGCAGCCAAACTTGTCGGCAATCCCAAGGTCCAGTTCGTTGACATCCGCGAGCCAGGGGAAGTCGCAAAATCGGGGCTGGTGGCTGGTGCGGTGCATGTCCCGCGTGGCCTTCTGGAATTCCAGGTCGATCCTGAAAGCCCCACCCACAATGCCAAACTCGCCAGTGGATCGCGGTTGGTGCTCTATTGTGGGTCCGGCGCCCGCTCGGCGCTGGCCGCAAAATCACTCAAGGAGATGGGCGTGGAGAATGTCGCCCACGTCCCCGGCGGGTTTGCGGCGCTCAAGGATGCCGGCGCTTCAATCGCACCGGAATAACCCATGGCGCGCTCGAGCGCCGCTTCTCGCAGGCAGGATACAATCCTTGGATAGCCATATCGCATTCGCCAGCCTCGGATTGAGCCCGATAGCCATCTCCATAGGCCCGCTCGACATCCGCTGGTACTCGCTGGCCTATATCGCCGGCATCATTGCCGGGTGGTGGTATCTGCTGCGGCTGCTGGCCCAACCAGCGGCCCCGATGAACCGCGCACAAGCCGACGATCTCGTGTTCTACGCGACGTTGGGCGTTATCCTCGGTGGCCGTCTCGGCTATGTGATCTTTTACGGTCCTGAGATGATCTTCGACCCCCTGCAAATCCTCAAGCTGTGGGACGGCGGCATGTCGTTCCACGGGGGTGCAGCTGGCGTCTCGCTCGCGCTGATCCTGTTCGCGCGACGACACGGCCTCGAATGGCTGCGGGTCCATGATTATGTCGCCTGCACCGTGCCGATCGGCCTGTTCTTCGGCCGCCTCGCTAATTTCGTGAATGGTGAGCTTTGGGGAAAGCCCACCGATGTGCCTTGGGCGATTGTGTTCCCCGGAAGTCGCGATGGCCTCGCGCGTCACCCGAGCCAGCTCTACGAAGCCGGGCTGGAAGGACTGGTCTTGTTTGCCGTGCTCGCGTGCCTTTTCTGGTTTACCAACGCCCGACGTCGCCCTGGCATGCTCGTCGGCGTGTTCCTTCTTGGCTATGGGCTCGCTCGCTTCATTGTCGAATTCTTCCGGGAGCCGGATGCCCAGCTTGTCGGCTTCACAGCCAGAACAGGGCTTCATATGGGTCAGTGGCTCACCGTGCCGATGATTGCCGCAGGTATCTATTTGATAGTCGCAGCTTGGCGCGCCGGCTCGCGCAACCAGCAGGGCAAATCAGTAAAAAGTGAGCCAGCAATCATGCCAAAATCGAGTTGCAGTGAATAGGAACTAGCGGTCGCTATCCTGCTGCTCCTCAAGGCTAGCACCAACTTTGATTGTGCATCGCACCGTCTCGCGCGTTCGGGCTGCGGCCTTGCTGCACCCTTCGATCGTTTCGCGATTGGCCAACACCATCCTGTCGGCCGCTATGATCGCGCGGAACGCGGTGGGCGAGGCGGCCTGCATCATCCGCTGCCCGCCTTCCCACATTGACAGGTCGAGCGCTCGCGCCGCCATCTTTTCCGGCCATTGCCAGCTCGCCGGCACGGCACGCGCGACGACGCCGGCGAACGCCGCCCAAAGCACCATGCCGAGCACCACTCCGCCGATCGCCGTCCACATCAACCAGCGGTTCTGCTCGTAGCCCCGCCGCGCCGATGCGGTGACGCCCTGAAGCGCCCGAGTTGCATCCTTCAGCTCTGCGGCTGCGGTCGCGATCGTCCGCCGGTCCTCGGCGCGGGCGTCACCGCCTGCCGCTACGATCCGGTCAACAACGTGACGCGGCGTTGCTCCGTCCCTGGCTGCCGTCACCAGCGCGTCGGCGCGCTGCAAGGTGGCGTCGATCTTCTGCACCATGCCCGCCAGCGTCTCGCTATAGTCGGGCTGCTCGGGAAGTTCGGCGCGCTCGACCGCCATGCGCTCGACGGCGCGGCGTAGCAGCGCCAGCTCACCCTCCACCCGCGCGAAGGCCTCCTGGGCTGTCTCGGGTTCGTGCTCGTCCTTGCTCAATCCTGCTTCCTTTTCATACCCGAAAGCACGAATGCCTACCGGCTCAATCCCCGGTCGCGCTCGCGGTCCGGCCCCAGCGATTTCGCCAGCGCATCCCCGATTGCGCGGTCATTCTCCAGTTTCAGCTCCAACTCGGGCGCGCGGCGACGCAGCGCGGATTCAAGTTGCGGATCGCGGCCGATCGCACCGGCGACCTTCGCCATGTTGCCGCGCATCCGCTCCGCGCCGGGGCGGTCGCCCGCCCGCTCAAGGGCAGCACGATCGCGCTGCATCGCCTTCCAGGCTTCCACGAAGCGACCCGCGCGCGCCTCCGGGTCGAGCCGCACGCGCTGCTCCTCGGCCATCGCGCGCACGGCCCCTCCGGTGTTGCCGCCAGCGGCCTGCTCGATGAGACTGGGATCGCGCCTGAGCGCGGAAGCGAGATCACGCGCGGCATGGGGCCGGTTCGCGTCCAGCGCCTCGCCAGCCTTGCGCAATGCGCTCTCCTGATGCGGCAGCACCGGCAAGTCCTTGGCGCGCATCCGGCCTATATCGGCCGCGGCGCGCGCATAGCGTTCGATCGCCCCGGCCTGGTCGGGCTTGCCCCCGATCGCCGGCTCGGCCTGCGCCTTTACATCCGAAATGGATGTTTCTCGCACCGCTTTGGGCCGGAAGCCGTCGAACATGCCCTTGGCCTTGTCGCGCACCTTGGCGGCGATCTCCCGTGCGAGTTCCGGGAACCGGATCTCGCGCCGCTCGGCGAAGGCGCGTGCCCGGTCCTGGTCGGACGGCGCGGCATAGTCGCCGGCCATATCCTTGGCGCGGTCACGCGACAGGACGCGGGCGAGCTGGCGCTGATCGGTGAAGTCGTCGCGGCCATAGTGGAACGCCACCCCGTCGCGATGCCGGGACAGGGCGACATAGGTACCGTGCCGGTCCATCCCCGGCGTCGCCAGCACATGCGCGCGATCGACGGTCACGCCCTGCGATTTGTGGATGGTGGCGGCATAGCCGTGATCGACATGCGCATAGTCCTTGAGGTCGAACGCGACGCGGTTGCCGTCATCGAGCCGTACTGAAGCGCCCCGGGTTTCCAGGAGGCTCCAACTTGTGAGAAGGAGCATCCGTTATGAGCAAGACAACCAACAAATTTTCACCTGAAGTCCGCGAGCGGG
>NZ_LGJH01000115.1 GCF_001298105.1 Novosphingobium sp. ST904
GTTTACGAGATTGGAGGACAAGAGCGAGCCTGGTAGATCGCCATGTTCAATCTTTGTTCTTCAACATGGCCAAAATCGCAGCTTCGGGCCGACTGGGCCGAATAGTCGGGAATGTCGATATGCGCCCGCTCGGCCGCCAAGCCTTCCACGGCACGGCGTAGCAGCGCCAGCTCGCGGTCCTGGCCTTCTATCACCGCACGCAACCGGTCGAATGCCTCCGCCGGATCGCCGCCTTCCTGAATATCGTCGTCCATCATCACCTACCGGCTCATGCCATGATCGCGGTCGCGGCTAATCGTGACCGACTGCGCCAGCTCGTTTGCGATCGACCGGCCGCGCTCCATTTTCAGTTCCAGCTCGGGCGCGCGACGGCGCAACACGGACTCGAGTTGCGGGTCGCGGTGCAATCCGCCCGCGATGCCCTCCATGCGCTTGCCCAGCTTCTGCGCGCCCGCATGATCGCCGGCACGCTCCATGCTGGCCCGCGCCTCCTTCATGCCCTGCCACTGCTCCACAAACCGGGTCGCGCGCTTCTCCGGGTCGATGCGGACCTGGCGCTCCGCCTCCATCGCCTTGGCCGCGCCGCCCGTGTTGCCCTCGGCCGCATCGCGCGCGAGCCGGGGGTCACGCCCAATCGCGCTGGCAAGGTCGCGTGCGCCATGCGGCCGCATCTGGTCGAGCGCGTCGCCGGCCTTTGCCAGCGCCTGTTCCTGGTGCGCCAGCACCGGCAACCCCTTGTCCCGCATCCGGCCTATATCGGCTGCGGCGCGCCCATACCGTTCGATCGCGCGGGCCTGCGAAGGTGTCAGAGACCGATCGGCCACGACATGCTCTGGCGACGTCGCCCGCTCCGCTGCCGGTTTCGGCCGAACCCGTCGAACATCGCCCGCGCCTTGTCGCGGACCTTCTCGACTACCTGGCGCGCGAGTTCCGGGAACCGGATCTCGCGCCGATCGGCGAATGCCGCGCCTCATCCTGCTCGGGCTTGGCGTAATCGCCCGCCATGTCCTTGCCGCGGTCGCGCGACAGGGCGCGGACAAGCTGGCGCTGATCGGTAAAGTCGTCACGGCCGTAATGGAGCTGCAAGTCGTTGCGGTGCCGCGACATACCGACATAAGCGCTGTGGCGGTCCATGCCGGGGGTGGCGAGGATATGCGCGCGATCGACCGTCACGCCCTGCGATTTGTGAAACGTCGCCGCATAGCCATGATCGACATGGGCATAGTCCCTGGTGTCGAATGCGACCCCGCGCCCGTCATCGAGGCGCACCGCCATGCCCTCGGGCGATACCCGCTCGATCGTCGCCAGCGTACCGTTCTTGACCCCCATGCCGCGCTCGTTGCGCAGGAACATGATGCGGTCGCCGGTCGCGAACTGGCGTTCGCCGCGCTCGGCCTTCACCGTCACGTCGTCGCCAAGGTCGCCGCTCGCGCGCAGCCGGTCACGCGCCTCGCCATTGAGGCTCTGCACCTCGGCGTTGGTGTGGGTGAGGATGATCCGGCTCTTGCCTGGCTCGGCCTGCCGCGCGCGATCCCAACCGTCGACCAGCTCGCCCCGCGCCCGCTCGCGGGTGTCGGCCGCATGGACCAAGCCCTTGCCGTCATAGGCATGGATCGCCTCGCCGGTGCGCCCGGTCGCCAGCGCGCGCGTCGCGTCGCGCTGCCAGTCCTCGCGCTGCCGGCGTATCTCGGTGATCTCGGCCGCGCCGTGGCGCTCGGTGACGCTGCGGAACGCCGCGCCGGCTTCGATCGCCTGCAACTGCTCGGGATCGCCCACCATCACGACCTTGGCCCCGGCGTCACGCGCCTGGCTAAGCACGCGCTCCATCTGGCGGGAGCCGATCATGCCGGCCTCGTCCACCACCAGCACGTCACGCGGGCCTAGCTGCTCGCGCCCCTGCCCCCATGCGTGTTCAAGGCTCGCGATCGTCCGCGACTGAATGCCCGACCCGCCCTCAAGGTTCTCGGCCGCGATGCCCGACAGCGCCGCGCCGCGAACCGTGTAGCCCTCCCGCTCCCACGCCTCACGCGCGACGCCAAGCATCGCCGATTTGCCGCTGCCGGCATAGCCGACGACGGACGCCAGCCCCGCGTCGCCGGTCACATGATCGAAGGCGTCGCGCTGCTCGCCAGACAGGACAAGGCCCTTGGCACTGGCCGCGCCGATCGCCGCGTCCCGGGTAGCCTCGGCGACGCCGTGATCGCCCCGGCCCGCCAGCTCGTCGCCGGCACGCTCAAGCCGGTTCTCCACCGCGATCATGTCGCGGGACGTGAACCGCTCCTGGTCGCGTCCGTCCTTCCCCAATGCGACCAGCTCGGGCGATCCCCGAACTGCTCCCATCACCTGGTCGAACTGCTCCTTGCCGTCGCTATGCCGGAACGCGAACGTCGCAAGGTCGCGGACGGTGAACGTGGCTTGCTGCCGCGTGATCGCGTCCAGTGCGACATTGGGATCGGCGATGATCTTCTCGCCGTTCTCGCGGGCGATGCGCGTGTGATCCTCGATCCGCTCAGCCTCAAGTCCCTGCTCCGGTCGCCGCGATGCTGCCGGGCCGATCTTGTGCTGCGGCTCCAGTTCGATCCCCTGCGCCTCATAGGAGCGATGGTCGATCCGACCCTCAAGCCCCAGCTCGGCCATGCGCTCGTTGACGTGTGCGCTCCACGCCTCGCGCCAGTCCTTCAACAGCTCGGTCGAGTTCCAGTCGCGGTTCTTCCTCCCGAACCCCTCTGGCCCTACGTCGCGCATCGTCATCATCACATGGGCGTGCGGCTTGGGCGTGCCGTCCTTCGCCTTATCCCAATGCACGTTGAGGTCCGCGACCATGCCGCGATCGACAAACTGCTTCTTCACGAAATCACGCGAGAGCGCGACGCCCTGCTTCTCGTTCATCTCGCGCGGAATCGAGAACTCTACCTCGCGGGCAAGTTGCGCATCCTTGCGCTTCTCCCCTGCCTCCACCTCGTTCCACAAGGTCGTGCGGTCGTTTAAACGCTCCGGTGCGCCTTCGGGCAACATTACCTCGGAGTGGATGACGCCTGCCTTGTTTGAGAAGTCATGATCACGGTTCAACCGATCGTCGTGCAGCTCGGACGCGGAACGATAGGCGGCGCTCGCAACGGCGCTCGATCCGTTAGCGCGGCTCACAACTTTGGCGGAGAAATGGTAGATTGCCATGACGGCCGCTATACTGCCTTCCTGAGCGTACGTCGGCAACGACGTATAAGCGCGCACTCACACTCTCTGCCGTTCCTGTGATTGACTTCATCGCATTTCTGAATCGGAGCCGTTTCCTCCATATATGATCATGCTAATCTGCCGCTTCTGTTCACGGCCGCGAGGGAGAGAACATGCGCAAGGTCCGCGACTATGATGCCGAACTGCGGGCGCTCGGCGACAAGGCCCGCACGCTTAAGGCGAAGAAGGTCCAGCAGCTCGGCGAACTCGTCACCTCCACCGGGGCCGATGCGCTCGACGCCGATGTGCTGACCGGGGCGCTGCTCCACATCGTCGCCGAAGCGCAGGTTGAGGGAAACCGGGAGGCGTGGCGCTCCGATGGCGCAGCCTTCTTTCAAGGACGCGGGCGCAAAGCTGGGCGACGCACTAGCAGCAATGCACAAGGCGGAAACCAAACTGGCACAGGCGAGGCGCAGGGTTGAAGCCGCCGCGCGCCGCGCCGATACGAGAGGATGGGTCGTGGCCCGCCGCGAACGCACGCGCCACCTGATCGAGCTGGGCGGCCTCGTCCAGAAAGCCGGCCTCGTCAATCTGACCGATGATGATCGCGCGACTCTCTACGGCGCGATGCTCGATCTCGCCGCGCGCGCCCAGGGCGAGGATGCCGACAACATCCTGGCGCTGTGGAAGCGGCGCGGCAAACGCGCGTTCGACGCGGAAGCGAAAGGGAGTGACGCACCATGAACAGGCTCGATGTCGAGCGATCCGCGCCCAGGTCCGCGCGCTCGATTATGTGCGCGGCACCCCCGCCGAAATAGCTCTATGGCGCGAAGGCGATGCCGAAGCCCGCGCCAATCTCGCGATCGAAGGCATGGACCTCGACGCCGACGAACACGCCCTGTTCGACATGCTGCGCGCAGAATCTGTCCCCCCTCCCCTCGCCACCGCGATCGTTCTCAAGCTGCTCGATCATCCCGACGCCGACCCGGCGCTGGCGATCTCGCCGGCGACGATCCGGGCGGACGGGTAAGCGGCTATGGAGTGGTTCCGCCAGCTCGGCCGTGCGCTCCGCAATCTCGCCCGTATCGCGCGCGAACAGCCGATATGGGCGATTACGGCCCTCGTCACCAGTCCGGTCGCGCTGATCCGCCACCTGTTCGGCGTGGTGGTCCTGTTCCTCATCGCCGGCTTGGTGCTGGGCCTCGGCGTGCCGCTGATTCTCGGCAAGCTGCTCGGCCTGCCCCGCGATTCCAACATCTACCAAATCGTGATGATGCTGACGGGCCTGGTCATCATCCTCGTCACGCTGCGCGCCCTCTTCCAACCGCTGATCCTGCGCTATGGCGGTCCTGCCGGCGATGACACCCACGGTTCGGCCCGCTTCGCCACCGATCGCGAGACGCGCCCACTCGCCCAAAATGGCGAAGGCCTGCTGATCGGCCGTGATCGCAAATCGGGCAAGCTGCTGCGCTACGCCGGTCCCGCCCATCTGCTGACGATCGCGCCGACGCGCACCGGCAAGGGCGTGGGGACCATCATTCCCAATCTGCTCGACTATCCCGGTTCGGTCATCTGCATCGACCCCAAGGGCGAGAATGCCCGCATCACCGCCCGCCATCGCGCGAAGTTCGGCCCGGTCCATGTCCTTGATCCCTTCGGGGTGACGGGCATCCCCTCAGCCGCGTTCAACCCGCTCGATCGCCTCGACCTTGCCGGCCTCGATCTCGCCGACGACGCGATGACGCTGGCCGACGCGCTGGTCTATGACGCTCCCGGCGAAGCCGGCGAGGCGCATTGGAACGAGGAAGCCAAGGCGCTGATCGCCGGCATCCTCCTGTGGGTGGCCTGCGCCCCGGAATCGCAGGGCAGCGACCGCACGCTGGAAGCCCTGCGCGACTGCCTCACCTTCGCGCCTGATAATTTCCAAAGGATGCTGCGAGAAATGTCGCGCAGCACGCAGGCGCGGGGCCTGATCGCGCGTGCCGCCAACCGCCACCTGGGCAAGTCCGACCGCGAAGCGGCCGGCGTGCTGTCGGCCGCGCAGCGCCATACCCATTTTCTCGATTCCCCGCGCATGTCGGCCGTGCTGGGCCGCTCGGATTTCACCTTTGCCGATGTGAAGGCGCAGCCCACAACCGTCTATCTGGTGCTGCCGCCCGATCGGCTTGCCACCTATGCCCGGTGGCTGCGCCTGATGCTGGCGCAAGGGTTGACCGATCTGGCGCGCGCGCCAGCATCCCCTGCCCGCCCCGTCCTGTTTCTGCTCGATGAATTTGCCGCGCTGGGCCGTCTCGAACCTGTCGAGCGCGCTATGGGGCTGATGGCCGGTTATGGCATCCAGCTCTGGCCGATCTTGCAGGACGTTCACCAGCTCCGCGCGCTCTACGAGCGCCGCGCCGGCACCTTCCTGTCCAATGCCGGCGTCTTGCAGATATTCGGGGTCAACGATCACGACAGCGCCAAGCTCGTCTCCGATCTGCTCGGCCAGGAGACGGTCGTGTTCGAGACCATGAGCCGCGCCATCGATGCGGAGGAAACCGGCATATCGTTCGGATCGCAGCATGTCGCTCGCCCGCTGCTCACGCCGGATGAAGTCCGCACGCTGCGCGAGGATTACCAGCTCCTGTTCCTCGCGGGGCAACGCCCGATCGTCGCCGCCAAGCTCAAATACTATGCCGATCGCGAGTTCGCGGGCCGCTTCGACAAGGCGTGATGCCATTTAAACGGTGCGAGGATCTCGCGCCGGAAAATCGGCCGACTCTGGGAAGCCCGTAGAGCGCCATAGGTGATTCCGACGCCGAAACCCTGGCCTACGCCCGGAATGAGGCTGGGCGGGTCGGAAATCGTCCCTCAGGGACCTTTCCGACCCGCCTGCCCTCTCGATCCGAACGCCCACATATCCGCCTGGCTTTTCTGGAAAGCCATTCTCGATGGTTGGGCTTGGTGATGTGCTGGCTATAGGGGGTGATGGTCACGTCATACCCCAAATCAACAAAAGCGTGCCGGCGAAGCCGGCTCAATGTGGGGATGCCGGGTGGGAGGATCGCGTAGCGATCCGGGGCGGCCGAAGGCCGCGAGCCGGCGGGGCGAAGCTCCAAGAGGCGGCGCTTTTCTTCTTTCCGATGGTGCCCGAAGCGTAGCGGTTCAAAAGTTATCCACAGGGCCGTCTAGTGTTAATATATGAGTTTAGAGATGTGTTACGGCTTTTGGGCATCCCCATAACACATTGAGAATATTAAGTTAAAAGGTGCATTTTTGCCTCAAGGTGAATCCGCTCTGACGAAAAAGCGAATCCAGAGTGACGATAAGGCGAATCCACTCTGACGATAGGCGACCCCCGCTCCAAGCGTAATCGAAATGACGATAGCACGCTGGTGAATCTGAAATGACGATAATCGCTTGCGTTAGTGAAATGACGATAGTAGCCCTCTGTCATTGAAATGACGATAGACCCCGCCCCTTCCCTGTTTGACGCCGTGCCAGCCGTGGCCGTGGAAGGCGACGATCGCACGCCGCTGCTGCCGGTGCGACATCCCAACCAGGACCTGTTTATTTGCGACGTGCTCGATGCCATCCCCAAAGATGACATGGCCTCGATGGAGCATCCGGTTTTCTCGCTCTCGACCAAGCCCGACAACCGGATGCGGCGCTACGAGCATAACGGCAACGTCATCGAGATCATCCCTTCGGGCAAGGGCCTCGCAACGATCCACGACAAAGACATATTGATCTACTGCATTTCGCAGCTCGTCGCAAAATTGAACCGGGGCGAATCCCCTAGCCGCACCGTCCGCCTGCAAGCCTATGACATGCTGGTCGCCACCAACCGGCAGACCAGCGGCGAAGGCTATCGACTGATGGCCGACGCCCTTACCCGCCTGCGCGGAACCACCGTGCGGACTAACATTCAGACCGGCGGCGTCGAGGAAACGCGGATTTTCGGCTTGATCGAGGAAGCCAGGATCACCCGCAAGACGTTCGATGGCCGGATGCTCGATCTGGAAATCACCCTGTCGGAATGGGTTTATCGCTCCGTCATCAGCAAGAACGTCCTGACCCTCCATCGGGACTATTTCCGGCTCCGCAAGCCGTTCGAGCGGCGCATGTATGAACTGGCGCGCAAGCATTGCGGGGTGAAGGACGAATGGAAGATCGGGCTGGAGCTGCTACAGAAGAAATGCGGCTCCAGCAGCCCGCTCCGGGTGTTCCGGGCCTTGGTCAAGAAGGTCTGCGAGCATGACGCGGACCACAGCCATTTCCCGGACTATGCGGTGACAATGGACGATGACGTGATCCTGTTTCGCAATCGCTCAGGCCTCAAGACAAAGCCCGTCAGCATCGCCAGCGATGCACCCTATATCGACCCTGAAACCATGCACGATGCCAAAACCGCCGCGCCGGGATATGACATCTACGCGCTCTACGACGAATGGGTGTCGTGGTGGCACGATATGGGCAAGCCCGAACTCAAAAGCCCCGCCGGGGCGTTCATCGGCTTCTGCAAGAAGCGGCATGAACGCAAGCCGATGCGCTGATCCCTCATGCGGGCAAACGTGCATGCCCACATGCAAACATATCGACTGATCCGGCTTTATCACTTTCTGGTCGATAGCTACGGACTCGACTACAGGTGAAGTCCAAGAAAGGATGCGCCGGGAACCGGGTTGAATGAAATCGGCTCCGCCGCGACGAAACCAAGAGTCTCATACAGCTTGCGCGCGGGGACGAACTTCGCTTGCACATCGAGCCTCATTTCGCTGTAGCCCACAGTGCGAGCTTCCTCAATCAGACGTTCAGCGAGCGCGCGACCAAGATGCCGTCCCTGAGCCTCGGGACGAACATATAGTCTTTTCATCTCGCATATCTCGTGTGTGACTTGGCGCATCGCTACGCAGCCTTCGATTTCCCCCTCCCGGTCCGCAAGCAGCACGCATCCTTTGGGCGCCGCATACTTCCCAGGCAAGTTTGCAAACTCAGCGTCATTATTCTGATAGTCGAGATTGACCGGCGAATTAGCGATGAACTCACGCCAGATGCCCAGCACCGAAGCTGTGTCACGAGGAAAGATCGCGTGCCTAATAACTACCATGGCGTGATTGCTTCGCCGAAAATCGTGGCGGCAATAGGACAGTGTCGTGGCGTTAACTGCCATGTTTGCATGTGAACATGACGACATTGAGTTTAACTTCGGCCCAGGCTCCTTCCGATCAACCAAAGGTGGAAAACATGGGCCGCCACGAACGCGCCTCCAATAAAGATCAGGGACGGTAACAGCATCCCCTCCTGCCCCGGCCTCGGCGTTAGGGTCATCGCTGCAACATTGAACAGCCCCAGCACACAGATCGCAAGGAAGGGCGTGAAGCTGAGAGCTAGAACGCGAGGTGCGGACCAATTCACCAAATTGGAAAGCGGCTCTGATCGTGAAAGCCGCTATTGCATCGGCAGTTCCTTTCCTGCCGGAAACGGGCGTTTGCCCGGATGGACAATCCGATCATCACCAGTGCGAAGATGGCGGACACGATTAGCACGGCATGAGTTTTCCCCTAAGCTATATGTTTGCATGTGAACATGCTCACTTGCCTACAGGACTTTCCCCCATCTTTCGGAGCCAGTCGTTGAACGCCTCGGCCATCGCGTCCTGCAAGCTCATGCCGTGCTTGCGGGCGGTCATGTGCATGGCGAACGACATTTCCGGGCTGAAATAGCCCGTCATCGCCTTCTTGCCCTGACGGCTCGGCGCAACCGGGCTGCTGCTCGAACTGCTGCCGGTGCCTACGCCAGTGCTGCGGGCGGTCAGCGCGGCCGCCCTTCCCTCCGGCTCGGTCGACGCCGGCGTTGGTGCGGGATCGCGATCCCGCAATGCAAGCAATGATCCCTTCCGGCTCATGCGCTGGCCCTCCGCTTCGTTGATGCTTGCATGTTTACATGCTCGCATGTCCACTTGTAAAGCTGGCGCACCTCGTCTGCCGCCTTGCCGTCCGGCTCGATCTCCATCGCGGTTTTCCCCTCGGCCGCCGCGTGACGGAACGCGGCACGATCCGCAACACGGTGCGGGCAGGCGTCCAGCCCATAATCCTGCACAAGCTGCGTCGCTTCCTCATACATGCGCGGCGCGGTCGGGCTTCCCGCCGTGAAGATCACGAAAGCGGGCTTGCCGCGCATCTTCACAAGGCTGGCGGTCGTCTTGATCGCGGCCAGGTCGAACGCGCTCGGCCGACATGGGATCAGCACCAGGTCGGCGCCTCGACGGCGGCGCTGGCGGCGCTGTCGGCATGGGGCGGGGTGTCGATCACGATGAACGCTGCGCCTTGCGCCCTCGCCTGCTCGATCTTGGCGGCAAGGCGAGGGGGGGCGCTGTCGATCACGACCGGGGGCGCATCCTTGCGCCACGCCGCCCACTGGCTCGCTGTCGCCTGCGGGTCGAGGTCGATCACCAGCGCGGTATGGCCAGCATCCTCGGCGGCGGCGGCCAGATGCAGGGCGAGGGTGGTTTTCCCCGCACCACCCTTCTGGCTGATAATGGCGATTGTTGGCATGTGAATATCCTTACATGACCGCATGTTTGCATGTGGGCATAGTGCAAGCCGTGCCTGAATGAAAGGGGCAGGGGGAGGACGCTTAACCACCCTCGTCATCGTCGGCGTCCAGCGGCTCATGCTGCATGATCCCGTGCCCTTCAATCGGGCAAAGCGGCGCTCCGGCCAATTCCAGCCACTTGCGCGCGGTCCTCACAGTATAGCCGCACGTCGCGCACTCGCATTTCAGCATCCGGGTTTTCTGCTTCTTGGGCGCGGTCGACTCCCCGCCGGTGTCGAGATGGGCATGGGGGAGGGAGCCAGCGGCCTCAAGGATCGGTGCGATGGCCGCAAGTAAGGCGTCGCCGGGAGTGGTGGCGCGCATCGGCCCGACAAGGCCCAGCCCAAGCGCGACCCGTTTAAACGCCTTCCCATGCCCTGCCGGGATGCCGACAGCGGCATGGACCAGCTCGTGGGCGAGGATGGCGGCGATCTGCGCGGGCATGGCGTCAGGCGCATGCGCTAGGTCCGGGCGGATGAAGATTTCAAAATGCCCGTCCGCGCTGAGCCGGTTGTCCCAGCACTCACCGATCGCCTTGCCCTTCGCGCCTCTACTGGTGAAGCCGATCGCCACGCGCACGCGGTCGGGCAGGGGGGCGTCCAGCGCCTCGAACAGCGGAGCCATGCCCTGCGCCACGGCATTGAGCCAGCTTTCGCGGGTTTCGTGGGTCATCGTCTTTACTCCCTTCAAATCGCCTGTCCGGCGATGGCCATGCCATCGGCCGGAACACGGACGCCCAAGAAGCGCGGCGGGGCGAGGCGGGAGAGGACGGGGTGGAGCGGGCGCAGCGTAGCGAGGCACGGCCCGTCTATCCCGTTGCGGGGGAGAGGCGGCCGGGACCGCCTTTCCCCCTTCAAACAGGATCGGCGCCGGCGCACGCCGGCATTGCTGCGCGAGATCCGCGCAGCGATCTCGCTTCCGCCATGTGGATCGTCACCTTGGGCCAAGACCGCTTGCGGGCTTGGGGAGCGTGAGCGACTAGAGCCACGATGCCGCGTCAGCGGCAGGCGCATAATCACCGCACCCATTGCCAAAATCAGATTTTGTGACTACGTTGGGACTACGTTTTCAGAAGGAAATCCCAATGGCTGTTTCCGACACCTATGTCCGCGCCAGGATCGACAATACGACGAAGGAACGCGCCACCGCCGCGCTGGGCGCGATGGGCCTTTCGATCTCCGACGCTATCCGACTGTTGATGCTGCGTATCGCCGACGAACGGCGCTTGCCTTTCGAGGTCAAGGTTCCGAACGCCGCGACACGCGAGGCAATGGCAGAGCTGGCGGCGGGGAAGGGGACCAAGTTCGCCAGCGTCGATGCGCTGATGGCGGACCTCCGTGCGGACGATTGATCGTTCGACCCGGTTCAAGCGCGACTACAAGCGGGAATCAAAGGGCCGGCATCGAGCGACCCTCGATGCCGATCTTCTGCCTGTCCTGGCCGCGCTCGCGACCGACACGCCGCTTGATCCCAAATACCGCGACCATGATCTGAGCGGCGATTGGGCGGGCTACCGCGATTGCCACGTCAAGCCCGATCTGGTGCTGATCTACGCCAAGCCCGACGACGAAACGCTGCGCCTCGCGCGCCTTGGCTCGCATAGCGAGGTATTCGGATAGATGACGCACATGCGGGCGATCTTCATCCGCCACGGCGAATCCACCGGCAACGCCGGCGTGCCGTGCCATGATCTCGCGGCGATCGAGCTGACGGAGCGCGGCCACGAACAAGCGCGCCAGGTCGCGGCGAGCTGGACGCAAGCGCCCGCGCTCATCGTCACGTCGCCCTATACCCGCACCCGGCAGACGGCCGCGCCGACGATAGCGCGCTTTCCTGGCGTGCCGGTCGAAGTGTGGCCGATCGAAGAATTTACCTATCTGCAACCGGCGCGCTGGAACGGCACGCGCAGCGCCGAACGGATGCCGCACCTCGAACGCTATTGGAGCGCGGCCGATCCGGACTATTGCGACGGGGAAGGGGCGGAGAGTTTCCGCGCCTTGCTCGGGCGCTGCGAGGCGGCGCTGGCCCGCCTCGCGGCCATGCCGCCCGCTTCGCTCGTCTATGTGTTCGGACATGGGCAGTTCATCCAGGCCGCGCGCGCGATCGTCGCCGACGCCGATCTGGACGAGCGCGCCAAGATGCGCGCCTTCTGGCGCAAGGGCGAGCCGCCCGCGATCAGCAACGCGCAGCGGCTAGGGTTTCATTGGGATGGCGACCGCTGGGCGTGTGCGCCGGCGATCGCCGCCTAGATCAACACCCGCTCCACCTCGTCCAGCGTCACGTCATCGGGTCTCCGGTCGTAAAGCTGGGTGGTGCGCGTCGAGCTGTGGTTTGCCATCGTCGCGGCCGTCTCCAACGTGCCGCCGTTTTTCAGATAGGTGGTGATCCCGGTCGCGCGGAACGAATGGTTGCCGATCGCCGTCCCGATCTCGGCCGCGCCCGCGCGCCGGCGCACCATCGCGAACGCATTGGCTTGGGGCAGGGGGGTATCGCTGAGGCGCTTAGTGCCGCGCGCGATCGTGCGGAACAGCGGCCCTTTGCGGTCTTCGCGCAACTCGCACCCGTCGAGATATTCAGCGAGATAATGCTCAAGGTTGTGGTGGCAGGGCATTTCATGGCGCTTGCCGCCCTTCTCGTGCAGGCGCACCCAAAGCCTGCGATTCTGCACGAACACGTCCTCCACCCGCATCGCGAGCGCCGCGCCGATCCGTGCGAATGAATAGACCATCAATCCAATCAGGGCGCGGTCGCGCAGGCCCGCCGGCGTCGTCACGTCGATGGTATCGAGCAGCCGCCGCGCCTCGTCGGGGGCGAGCACCGGCGTCTTGCCGCGCCGCTGGCTATGCGCCGGCCCGCGCACCGATCCGGCAGGATTCACCGGCACGATATGGCCCGTTACCAGCCAGTCGAACAGGTGGCGCACGCCGGCGAGCTGCTGCTTGACGCTGGGCGCGGCCAGCTCGCGCCCCAGCGCCTCGACCCAGGCCGCGACGTGGAGCGGTTGCACGCCAGCGAGAGAGGCAACGCCGCGCGCCTCGCACCAGGCCAGGAAGTCGCCCGCCGCGCGCGCATAGGCACGGCGCGTATGCGGATTGCGGATGGTGACGGCGAAGAACTCAAGGAAGCGCAGCCGCGTGGCGTCGTCGGCCGCCGCGATCAAGGCCGGCAACGCCAGCGCGGGCGAGGGTAGGAGGGCGAGCTGGTTCATCGTGCGATCTTCTGCCAGCGGGCCGGCTCGCGGCGGGGCTTCGCCAGCTCCCGGCGCAATTCGTCAAACACCTCATCGGCGGGACGAACGCGGCCCGCCTTCACGTCCTCAAGCCCGCGTCCAACCGACTCGTCCAATATCCGGCGCAACAGCTCGTCGCGCAAATCGCGGTGCGGCTCCATCTCGATGAAGTTCTGGACGATCGCGAACACCGCCTCGGACGGATCAACGAAATGGCCCCGCTCGACCTGCGCCAACAGCCAATCGGCCATGTCGCCGGGTAGATACACCTCGAAACGCAGCCCGCCCCCGCGCGCCTGCTCGCGCAGCGCCTTGGCCTGGTCGCGCTCGGCGCAGTTGTCGGCAAAAGCCTCGTCGTCATTTTCGATCATGCCGGCATCCCTTTTTACGGTGGATCTTCGGAGACGTTTAAACGCTCTCGGCGGGGTCGCCGCGATAGCGCACCCAAAGGTCGTGCATCGCGTCGCGGTAACCCCAGGCATCGGCATAGGTGGTCGACTCCTGCGCCAGATAGGCCATGACCGTCAGCATATCCTCGGCAATGACGGCATCGACGTTGCAAAGATGCAGGATCGGGAAATGCCCGCACTCGTCGCCATTCCACCAGGCCAACAGAAAATCCGCGACCTTGGCCGACGCGCCGGTCTCGGCCGCGCGCGTGGGCGGCAGCGCGATCGGCAGCAAGCGGCCGATCGCCGCGCCGGCCTCATCGAAGCTTACGGTCCGGATGACAGGGCGGCGCTGCGGCGGTGTCGAGGCCGTCTCGGGCATGGCGATCATGGTCCCCTGAATGTGTGATAATGTCCTTTATCATACACTCTTCCCCTTAGGCGCGCTGCATGGTAGAAAGGTGGCTAATTTTCTAGAAAGGCGGACCATGAGCCTCAATGTTAAAGACCCTGAAGCCCATCGGCTTGCGCAGGCCATCGCCCAAGCGACCGGCCAGAGCATGACCCGCGTGGTGACGGAGGCGCTGCGCGAGCGCTTCGCCAGGATCGAGCGTCAGAAAAGCAAGGCGAGCGTCGCGGAACTGCTAACGATCGCCGATCGCGCCGCCACGCATGTGAAGCGCCCCTATGTCGATCATGCCGAACTGTTTTATGACGATAATGGCCTGCCGAAATGATCCTCGACACCTCGGCCCTGGTCGCGATCCTCTATCGCGAACCCGAAGCGGCGACCTTCGCACAAGCCATCCATGATGCCGATGCCTGCCGCATCAGCGTCGCCAGCTATGTCGAGCTGTCGATGGTCATCGAACGCCAGCTCGGTCCCGAAGGGATGCGCCAGACCGAAGCCTTCTTTCGCCGCGCCGGCATCACGATCGAACCGGTGACGCTCGATCATGGCGAACTGGCGCGACAGGCGTTTCTCGATTTCGGCAAGGGCCGCCACAAAGCGGGCCTGAACTTTGGCGACTGCTTTTCCTATGCGCTGGCCAAGGCGACCGACGAGCCGCTGTTGTTCAAGGGCAATGATTTTGCCCTGACGGACATAGAGGCGGCGGCATAATGCGCGCGGTGCACGACAAGATCGAAGGCCCCTTCGCCATCGAGGAGAATATCGCCCTCTATGGCATGGTCGCTGGCGATGCGACGCTGCATCGGGGCATCCGTTTCATCCTCCACGGCACAATTACGGGCAACCTGACGATCGAGACCGGCGCGCGCGCAATCATCCATGGCACGGTGGCGGGACGCATCTACAACGAAGGCGGTCGCGTCGAGATCTTCGGGATCGCCGATGCCGTCGCCAACGGCTCGCGCGACGCCATCACGATCATCGATCCCGCCGCCCATGTCCGGGGCCGGCCATGACCCAGATCGGCGGTGTCCCCGACATGCACGACGAGGATGATTACCCGTATGACAATCCCGTGTCCCGCGCCCAGGCCGAGAGCTTGCGGGAGCAGGCCCGCGCGGGCGGGTTGCGGTTTGAGGCCTATCTGCCCCCGGCGCTGGCCGACTGGCTGTTGGAACCGATCGAGCGCGGCATGTTCGCCGATCCTTCGGAGGCGGTGTTCGCGATCGTCGGCAACTTCCGCGATCTGGAGCCGCATCGTGATCTGCGCGACGCGTTGCTGCGCCGGTTGTTGCAGGCGGCGGTCGATGATCCGAGGCCGGGCACTCCCCATGAACAGGTGCAAGCGGAGATGGCGCGCCGTCGCGTCGAACCGCGCGCCGCGCCCGCACGCTGGCGGAGAGAGGGGTAATGGCTCAGCTCGCCCCCCTTCCCTCGCCCACGCTGGCCTTGCCGGCGCTGATCGCGTCGGCCGACGACCGCGCGCGGTTGCGGTTCCTGGAGTTTTTCGCCGTCACCATCCGCAACGCGCATACGCGCCGCGCCTATGCGCGCGCGGCTGGCGACTTCCTGACCTGGGTAGCGGCGCGCGGGGTCACGTCCCTTGGGGCCGTGCAGCCGCTCCACGTCGGCGCGTGGATCGAGGCGCTGGGAGGCGAGATGAGCGCGCCCAGCGTCAAGCAGCAGCTCGCCGGCGTGCGTCGGCTGTTCGACTGGCTGGTGATAGGCCAGGTCATGCCGGTGAACCCCGCCGCATCGGTGCGCGGGCCGGCGCATAGTCAGCGGCGCGGCAAGACGCCGGTGCTGGCCCCCGACGAGGCGCGGCGGCTGCTTGATACGATCGACGTGGGTGGGCCGGCGGGTCTGCGCGACCGCGCGCTAATCGGGCTGATGGTCTATTCGTTCGCGCGGATCGGCGCGGCGCTCTCCATGCGTGTCGAGGACGTTTTCATGCAGAACCGCCGTCTCTGGGTGCGGCTGCACGAAAAGGGCGGCAAGCAGCACGAAATGCCCTGCCACCATAATCTTGAGGACTATCTGACCGCCTATATCGACGGGTGTGAGCTGCGCGCGCAAGCCAAGGGGCCGTTGTTCCGCACGATCGCGCGCGGGACCAAGCGGCTAAGCGACACTCCCCTGCCCCAGGCCAATGCGTTCGCGATGGTGCGCCGACGCGCGGTGGCGGCCGAGATCGGCACGGCGATCGGCAACCATTCGTTCCGCGCGACCGGGATTACCACTTACCTGAAGAACGGCGGCACGCTGGAGACGGCCGCGACGATGGCGAACCATAGCTCCACGCGCACGACCCAGCTCTACGATCGGAGGCCCGATGACGTGACGCTCGATGAGGTGGAACGGGTGTTGATCTAGTCACCTGGAACTGAAGTAAGCTTCATTGTATAAGCCCTTGTAGATCAGACGGAGGTTAATGTGATGGCGGGCAGACGGGCGGATTTGGTTGTCTTGAGCGGAGATGACCGGCGTTTTCTCGAAGCTCAGGTCCGCCGCCACAAAGCGCCGCGTTCACTCTCTGATCGATGCCGGATGGTCCTGCTTTGTGCAGAAGGGCTGCAGAGCAAGGAAGTCGCCGAACGCCTGGGCGTTCACGAGCACACGGTTGGCAAATGGCGCCGCCGGTTCGTGCAGGCTGGCATTGAAGGACTGACTGACGAATATCGTGCGGGTCGGCCACGAACAGTATCTGACACGCAAGTAGCTCAGGTGATCGAGCGTACGCTGAACACGACCCCCAAGGACGCCACGCATTGGTCGATCCGTTCCATGGCCGCCAAGTCCGGGCTGTCACACACCACCATCCGCCGGATCTGGGGCGCGTTCGGCCTGCAGCCGCACCGGTCCGAGACATTCAAGCTGTCCACCGATCCGCTATTTGTCGACAAGGTGCAGGACATAGTCGGGCTCTACATGTCGCCGCCGAACCGGGCGATCGTGCTGTGCGTGGATGAAAAATCGCAAATCCAGGCGCTGGATCGCGAGCAGCCGGTCTTGCCCATGGCGCCGGGGGTTCCTGAGCGGCGCACCCATACCTACGTCCGCAATGGCACGACATCCCTGTTCGCCGCGCTCGACATTGCCACCGGCGCCGTGATCGGGAAATGCTACAAGCGCCATCGGGCAACCGAGTTCCTCGACTTCCTCAAGCGGATCGACGCCGCGATCCCCAAGGGGCCAGACGTCCACCTCGTGATGGACAACTATGCGACCCACAAGACGCCAAAGATCAAGGCCTGGCTCGCACGCCGCCCGCATTGGCATGCTCACTTCACACCGACTTCGGCGTCCTGGATCAATCAGGTCGAACGATGGTTTGCAGAACTGACCCGCAAGCAGTTGCAGCGCGGTGTCCACCGATCAACCGCTGAACTTGAGACCGACATCACCGCATTCATCGCGGCGCACAACGAAAACCCCAAGCCCTACAAATGGGTCAAATCCGCCGACGAAATCCTCGCCGCCGTCAAACGATTCTGCCAAAAAACAATGAGCCGAACTTCAGATTCAGGTGACTAGCACTACTTTGGCAGTTTTTGTTCAGGCCTGTCTACGAGGAGCTTTTCACAATGGGGGCACCGAAGTGGCGGAGGCCTTATGAAGATGTTCAAGATCGCCTGTCGGATAGCTGGCATGCTCGGTTGTGGCGGCGGCCCCCCGACTCTTTTTTTTCCGCCCCGCTGCTTTGAGACGGCGGGCTTGAAGGAAAGCGTATGCGATCATTGTCATCAATGCATGTCGATGTAATCCAACCCAGGAGCGGCCTTCGAAATGATCGAGGCCCAGTTCTTCCTTGAGCTGCTGATGTGCTTGCTCGCAGATCCATCTCGCCTTGATCGTCGCGGCGAGCATTTTGAGGGTGGCGTCGGCAGGTAAATTTGAGACGTAGTATTTTTGCTCACCGGTCAAACGGCGCTCTCCAACAAGCCAGACCTCATCGCCTGGCATGGCCTGGACGCGGTTATCGAGCATGCGATGGCGATGTCCATCAGCAACCCTTACACGACGAGCGGCGAACAAGCATGTCAGTCTTCCCTTAGTACCGCGTCGCCAGCTAACCTTTTTCCATTTTTCCTTAGCCAACATGGTCTCGGCTGAGACCGGCTGTTGATCAGGGATGTGGTACTTGCGCTTGTTCCCCATGCTAGCGACCGGAAATATCAGCGCCACGTCAGACGGATATACATTCTGACGCCGCGACAAGCCCACTGCCCAGAGCAGGCCGCGGTCAGTCAATGCCTGGCGAAAGGACCCGCTGGATCCATAACCAGCATCGGCCAACGCGCAGCCGAAGCGGGCACCTGTAGCGATGACGCGATCGATCTCCTCCATCGCAATCTCTGGTTTTGTCCGGGCGATCTGACACTCTTTGGGAACCTGCGCGCGCGTCATCTTATCAACATCGCTTGTCCAGCTGTCAGGCAGAAAAAGGCGTAGCCCCACCATGACCGGCACTTCCCGGGAAGCCAGCGTCACCGAGACTAGGGACTGACAGTTGGCGGTCTTTCCCAGCGATGAAGCATATTGCGGAGCTACCCCGACGGAATGGGTTCCCTTCTTCGGCAAGGCGGTGTCATCGATGACGAGAAATCCCGCTGCATCGCCCACCAGCCGATCTGCTTCTTGCACCAGCACTTTCTCGAGAGGAGCGCTGTCCCAAACCCCCGCAGCGACAAAATGATGAAGCTGATCATAGCCGATCTCGCTCGCTCGCGATGCCATCGGCTGAACGCTCTTACGGTCTCCTGGGCCTATCAGACCTGCTATGTAGGCGGGGCACATCCGACGGCGCGTCTTGTGCCCAAGAGCGATGAGAAACGGCTCAAGCCAGCCCTCCAGATCCTCTTTCCATTCCGTATCCATCACCAGCCCTTTCGATAGCTGGCTCTCCATGAATCAGGGTTTTTGCCTTTTGGGAATCGCAAAAATACAAAACTGCCAAAGTAGTGCTAGGCGATGTTGACCCTTCTCAAAAAGAGGCCGACGTCACGCCGGCTAGAGTTGGGAGAGGATGCCTAAAAGGCATAAGAATGCTGCACCTGCGAAAACGGTTTTACAAGTGCAAATTTGCGGGAGCCATCCTGACGATGGTTTCCAGAACCATCGCAGACAACGAGTGCGATCGTCGATCGCCATGCGAGTCCATTTCAAACTGAGGGAGCTGTCTTGGAGGGGCTGAAAAGGCCCGTTTTTGCGCGGGAGCAGTTCGGTTCCCCCGAGAGGTTCGTTAGTGTCGCAAGGTGTCGGGTGATCCATCTCCCACGCTCTTGCGCAAGCTGATCATCGGCCGTGCCGGTAAGGAAGGCCATTTGCGTGTCGGCGACGACGATCGCAAAAAACATCTCGGCGAGAAAATCCTGTGCTTCCCCGGTGACACAGCGCAGATGCGGTCGGACGATCCGACGCGCCGCTTCCTTGACCCGCGATACGACCATTTGATAGATGTTGCCTATCTGGGGGTACTTTTGCCGCTCGGCGATGACCATACGCAATAGGCCGATTGCATCTTCGCTTTGGGCCAGATCGAGAAGCTTTTGCGTCGCCTCCTCGAGTGCCATGTCATCGGCACCCATCGCAAATGCATCGTCGAGGGTTTTCGAGAAGCGATCGGCTTCCTCTCTGACGATGGTTTCGAACAGTTCGAGCTTGCTGCCGAAGTAGATATAGAGAGTGCCTCGGGAGCCACCGATGCGCTCTATGATGTCGTCGATGGTGGTAGCGGCAAAGCCCTTCTCGTGGAAGAGGCCTCGGGCGGCATCGATCAGCCGGCTTCGACGAAATGTCCGATCCTTGGATCTGGGGGCGGCTTTGGGAAGTTCGCGCCGATGGCGACGTGTGTTGATTTCACTCGTCGATACTTGCTGTTCCTTCACCGGACTGCACTCCCAGTTGGTCAGCTGCGCGTCAAGGCGCACCGCTCGTGTCGATCTCTCCGTTCCTTGCCTCCCCATGCAGAGGCTCGTCCGCCAGTCCGCCGCCGAGTGAGCGGTATAGTTCCACCAGGTTGCTCGCCTGGGTCAGCCGGGTGGTGACCAGCGCCTGCTCGGCGCCATAGGCGGTGCGCTGGGCGTCGAGGGTGACGAGGAACGAATCCACCCCCGAACGGAACCGCGCGTCGGACAGCCTGGCGGCGACGCCGGCTGCCTCGGCGCGGGTGGTCTGGGCGCGGATCTGGTCGCCGATGCGGCCGCGCTGGGCAAGCGCGTCGGAGACTTCGCGAAAGGCGGTCTGCACGGCTTTTTCGTAAGTCGCGACGGCCACCTTCTGCGAAGCCCTGGCATATTCGAGATTGCCCGAACGGCGGCCGAAGTCGAACAGCGGCAGCGAGGCGCCGGGCGAGCCGGTGTAGGTATAGCTGCCGTCCTTGAACAGGCCCGACAGCGCGGTGCTCAGGGTGCCGAGCGTGCCCGTCAAAGAGATCGTGGGGAAGAACGCCGCGCGCGCCGCGCCGATGTTGGCGTTCTCGGCGATGAGCAGGTGCTCGGCCTGCAGCACGTCCGGACGGCGCAGAAGCACTTCGGACGATACGTCGCCGGGCAGCGCGTCGCGCGTCGTCGGCTCCTTGCCGAAGGCGTTGGGCAGCTGTTCGGCCGGGACCGTGGTGCCGACCAGCAGGTTGAGCGCGTTCTGGTCGCGCGCCACGCTCGTCTCCAGCGCGGCGATGTCGTTGACCGCGCCCTGGTAGCTGGTCTCGGCCTGGCGCACTTCCAGTTCCGAGCCGACGCCGACGCGGAATTGCTCGCGCGTCAGGCGCAGGGTTTCCTCGAAAGCCTTCGCCGTCTCGCGTGAGAGGCGCAGCTGCTCGGAGTCCGAGGCCATCGTCAGCCAGGCATTGGCGATCTCGGCGATGAGACTGATGCGCGCGGAACGCTGCGCCTCCTCGCTGGCGAAGTACTGCTCCTGCGCGGCGCGCGACAAGTTGCGCACGCGGCCGAACAGGTCCAGCTCGAAAGCCGAAAGGCCCACGGTCGCCTGGTAGACCTCGATGTCGGAACTACTCGAGCCGGCGCCGCCGCCCATGCTCGCGAGGTTATTGGTGTACGTCGCGGTGCCGGTGGCGTTGACGGTGGGCAGCCGGTCGGCGCGCTGGACGCGGTACTGCGCGCGCGCTTGCTGGACGTTGGCGGCGGCGATGCGCAAGTCGCGGTTGTTGGCGATGCCCGTCTCGATGACCTGCCGCAGGCGGTCGTCGAGGAAGAAGTCCCGCCAGCCGATGCGCGAGACGTCCTGCGCATCGGTGGGTGCGGCCGGGTAGACGCCGCCCTGGGGTAGCGCCACCGGCACCGCGCCGGCCGGCCGCTCGTACTTCGGGGCGAGGTTGCACCCGGCCAGCAGCGTGGTTCCGGCAAGCAGGATGAGGATCGACTTTTTCATGTTCAGCTTTCCTGCGGCTGCACGCGGCCAGCGTGAGGCTCTTCTGCGTCGGGATCGTGCGGCTTGCTGTCGGTCTGTCCGTGCTTGAACAGGCGGGCGACGATCACGAAGAACATCGGCACGAAGAAGATTGCGAAGATCGTGGCAGAGAGCATGCCGCCCACCACCGCGCGGCCGATCGCGTTCTGGCCGCCCGCGCCCGCGCCGGTCGAGACCGCCAGTGGCAGCACGCCGAACACGAAGGCGAGCGAGGTCATCAGGATCGGGCGGAGACGCAGCCGGGCCGCCTCCATCGCCGCGTCGAAGGCGTTCATCCCCGACTGTACCCGCTCCTCGGCGAATTCGACGATCAGGATCGCGTTCTTGGCCGAGACGCCGATCGTGGTGATCAGGCCGACTTGCAGGTAGATGTCGTTGTTGAGGCCCGTCAGCATCGCGGCGAGGACCGCGCCGATCACGCCGAGCGGCACGACCAGCATGACCGCGATCGGCACCGACCAGCTCTCATAGAGCGCCGCGAGGCACAGAAAGACGATGACCAGCGACAGGGCATAGACCATCGGTGCCTGGCCGCCGCTCAGGCGTTCCTCGTAAGACAGGCCGGTCCATTCCAGGCCAGTGCCCGGCGGCAGCTTGCCGTGCATCTCGGTGATGGCGTTCATCGCGTCGCCAGTGCTCAGGCCTTGGCCCGGCGCACCCTGCAGCTGCATGGCGGGCTTGCCGTTGTAGCGGCTCAGGATGACGGGCGCGGTCTTCCACGACAGGGTGGAGAAGGCCCTGAACGGCGCCATCTCGCCGCTCGTGCCGCGCACGTAGAGATTCTCGATGCCTTCGGGTGAGGAGCGATAGGCCTCGTCTGCCTGGATGTACACGCGCTTGGTGCGGCCGCGGTCGAGGAAATCGTTGACGTAGGCGCTGCCCCAGGCGCTGGAAATCTCGCTGTTGATCGCGCCCAGGTCGAGGCCGAGGGCGCCGGCCTTGTCCTGATCGATGTCCACCGCGAGCTGCGGAGCGTCGTCGAGAGTGACCGGGCGGACCTGCGCGACGCGCTTGTCGCCCGCCGCCATGCCCAGGAGCTGGTTGCGCGCGCCGAGCAGCTTTTCGTGCCCCATGTTGGTGTTGTCCACCAGCCACAAGTCGAAGCCGGTCGCATTGCCGAGTTCCTGCACTGCGGGCGGCATGAGGGCGAAGATCGTGGCGTCGCGATACTTGGAGAACACGCCCATTGCGCGACCCACGAGGCCTGGGCCTTGTTCTCGGAGCTGCTGCGGTCCTTCCAGTCCTTGAGCTTGATGAAGGCCAGGCCGGCGTTCTGGCCCTGGCCGTTGAAGGAGAAGCCGCTGACCGTGAAGACCGAATCGACGGCTGCCTTCTCGTCTTTGAGGAAGTGGTCGCGCACCACGTCCAACGCCTTTTGCGTGCGCGGCAAGGTGCCGCCCGGAGGAGCCTGGACCAACGCGAACATTGTACCCTGGTCTTCCTCGGGGAGGAAGCCGCCGGGCAGACGCATGAAGATCAGACCCATGGCCGCCACGATCATCAGATAGACGAAGCCCGAGCGCTTCCAACTGTTGGCGGTGCGACGCACGCCGCCCTCGTACTTGCGGGTACCACGATCGAACTTGTCGTTGAACCAGCGGAAGAAGCGGGCGAGCGGGCCGTTCCCTTCGCTCTTGCCGGGATCGTGGGGCTTGAGGATCGTGGCGCACAGCGCCGGGGTGAGGATCAGCGCGACCAGTACCGAAAGCGCCATCGACGAGACGATGGTGATCGAGAACTGGCGATAGATGACGCCGGTCGATCCGCCGAAGAAGGCCATCGGCAGGAACACGGCCGACAGCACCATGCCGATACCGATCAGCGCGCCGCTGATCTCGTCCATCGATTTTCGCGCCGCTTCCTTTGGCGACAGATGTTCTTCCTGGATCAGGCGTTCGACATTTTCGACGACCACGATCGCGTCATCGACGAGCAAGCCGATCGCCAGGACCATGCCGAACAGGGTCAGCGTGTTGATCGAGTACCCCAGCATCGACATCATGCCGAAGGTGCCGAGCAGCACGACCGGGACCGCGATGGTGGGAATGATCGTGGCGCGCCAGTTCTGCAGGAACAGGAACATGACGAGGAACACGAGCACGACCGCCTCGACCAGCGTGTGGATCACCTGCTCGACCGAAAGGCGGACGAACGGGGTCGTGTCGTAAGGGAAGGCGACCTTGACGTCCGAGGGCAAGCCCGTGGCGATTTTCTGCACTTCGGCTTTCACCGCGTCCACGGTGTCAAGCGCGTTGGCGCCTGATGCCAGCTTCACGCCGAAGCCCGATGCGGGCTTGCCGTTATACTGCGTATCGAAGCCGTAGATTTCGGCGCCGAGTTCCACCCGAGCCACGTCGCGCAGGCGCACGACGGCCCCGCCTTCGGTGGTGCGCAGGCGGATGTTGCCGAACTGCTCAGGCGTCTGCAGGCGCGACTGGACCGAGACGGTTGCGTTGAGCTGCTGTTCCTTGGACGCCGGCAACTGACCGATCTGACCGGCTGAAACCTGCGCGTTCTGCGCGGAGACGGCAGTGCTGACGTCGGCGATGGTGAGATTGTAGCTGCGCAGCTTGAGCGGATCGACCCAGATACGCATCGAGTACTGGGTGCCGAATATCTGTAGTTCGCCCACGCCGTTGATGCGACTGACCGGATCCTGGATCTGGCTGACGATGTAGTCCGAAAGGTCGTTGGCGGTGTGAGTGCCGTCCTCGGAATAGATCGCGGTGATGAGCAGGAAGCTGGCCGCCGACTTGGCGACGGTCACGCCCTGGCGCTGGACTTCCTGCGGGAGCAGGGCGGTCGCGGCCTGGAGCTTGTTCTGGACCTGGACCTGGGCGATGTCGGGATCGGTGCCCTGCTCGAAGGTAAGGGTGATCGTCACGCGCCCGGCAGACGAGGACTGCGCCGAGAAGTAGCGCAGGTTGTCGATGCCCTTGAGCTGCTGCTCGATGATCTGCGTGGTCGTGCGTTCGAGCGTCTCGGCGTCGGCGCCCGGATAAGTGGCGCTGATGGTGACGGTCGGTGGCGCGATCTCGGGGAACTGCGAGATCGGCAGGCTGCGGATGGCAATCGCGCCGGCCATCATCAGGACGATGGCGATGACCCATGCGAAGATGGGCCTGTCGATGAAATAGCGGGACATGGTCGGTTACTGCCCCCGCTGCGCAGGTCGCTGACCGGATTGGTCACTTCCCTGCTGGGCCGGCACCGCCTTGACTGCGATGCCGGGCCGCAACATTTGCGCACCATCCACGATTATCTTCTCCCCCGGCTTCAGCCCGCTGGTGACGAGCCAGCTGGTTCCGATCGTGCGCGGCGCGGTGATCTTGCGCATCTCCACCTTGTTTTCCGGACCGACGATGAGGACGGTAGGATTGCCCTTCTCGTCACGCGACACGGCGACCTGGGGCACGAGCAAACCGTTGCTCTTCGTGCCATCGACCAATTCGGCCCGTACGTACATTCCCGGAAGAAGCAGACCGCGCGGATTAGGGAACTGAGCGCGGATGATCTGGCTGCCAGTTGTGGGATCGACGGTGACGTCAGTGAACTTGAGCACGCCCTTTTCCGGATAAGTGCTGCCGTCCTCCAGCTTGAGCTTCACCTGCGCCGCGCCACTACCGCGCGATATGTCACCGGAAAGCAATTGCTGGCGCAGGCGCAGCACATCGGCGCTCGACTGCTGGATGTCCACGAAGATCGGATCCAACCGCTGGATCGTGGTGAGCGGGTCGGTTTGCGAAGCGGAGACGAGCGCGCCGATGGTGTATGTCGAGCGACCGATGCGGCCGGAGATCGGTGCGCGGATCGTGGTGCGCGCCAGGTCGATTTGCGCCGAGCGCAGCATCGCCTGCTGCGCTGACACGTCAGCCTCGGCCTGCTGCGCGCTGGTGACTGCGTTCTCCGCCTCCTGGCGCGAGATCGCGTTTATCTTGACCAGATCATTGTAGCGGCGGGCCAGAGCGGCTGTGGATGCGATTGAGGATCTGGCCCGCACGAGTGCGGCGCGCGCGTTCGCGACCTGTGCCTCGTAGGGAGCGGGATCGATCTGGTAAAGTGCCTGTCCCGCGCGCACCTGATCGCCTTCGGTGAACAGACGCTTGAGAATCAGGCCGTTGACCTGCGGGCGCACGTCGGAAGCTTCGAAAGCGCTGGTTCTCCCCGGAAGCTCGCTGCTGAGCGTCACGGTCTGCTCGCGGACGGTAACCACCCCCACCTCCGGCGGGCCGGCGACCCCCTGCTGCCCTCCTCCACCGCATGCAGTAATAAGTAGCGCGATGAATGGAGTGCATTTTTTCATAGAGCTTGCCCGTTGACCAAGTTATCACGAGAGCGAATAATCACTCACGATCAGCGGCTCTTTATTGCGCCGCAGCATCGAATGCAAGCTAGGGAGGTATGGTGGCAAAAAACAATTCGGTCGCAAGAGTGCGGGGACCCCGCTCTGCGGCGCGGCGGCAGCATATATTGGCCACGACCCGCGATCTCTTCGTCAAACGCGGATTCCATCAGACCGGGATGGCCCAAATCGCCAGTTCATCCGGCATCGCGGTGGGGCAGATCTATCGGGACTTTGCCAACAAGGAGGCGATCATTGCCGCCATCTGCGAAGCCGACCTTGCTGAATGGCTCGAGGAAGAGACGCTGGAGACGGCGGTCGCGGTGGGGGATCGCGAAGGTATCCTCGCCTGGATCGAGCGAATCGCCATCGATGAGCCATCGCATGAAAATCGCCGCATGATGTGCGAATTCGTGGCCACAGTGGGGTGTAACCCGATCATCGCCGAGATCAATCGCAAGGCGGATGTCCGGCTGCGCACCAGCCTGGGAGCGGCGCTGGCCTCTTTGGCGCCGGGCGCATCTCCACAGGACAGATCAACGGTGGTGGACTTCATCATCACCATGTCCTGGGGAATGGTAGCGGGGGCCGAGCTGTTTCCTTACCGAGACCACAAAATCTTGCGCCACTACATGGCGTCGCTGTTCCGCCGGGAACTCGCCGCAATGTGCAATTGAGGACCTGCTCAGTGCGCGCGGACCAAGGCTGGCGCAGCTCGATTGGCATTTTGGTGAGCTGAAGGTCCCCGGGCACTGGACAATTGTTCAGCATCATATCATCTTCTCATTACAGGCCGAGGAATACGGTCGCTCCAGAGGATACCGGAAAGATGATGAACAACGATAATGTGGCCCCCGGCGACAAGGCAATGATCCTGTTGCAAAGCCTGATCTGCTATTTGCGAGAAAAGAACGTCCTGTCGCGCGCCGACATCGAGGAACTGCGAAATCGCGTGGAGGCCCGGATGGCTACACCGGACAGCGGTCTGTCCTGCGCCACCGCGCTGGTCGCCGCCGCCGTGAACGAGATGCGGGAACTGGATGACTATTGCGGCAAGAAGTATGGTGGCAAGCACCGGCGTCAGGTGAACTGAGGCGTCCATCGCTGCATCGCAGGATTGTTTTAAAGCTCTCTCCTATGGGCCACGTCTCGACCCGCACGGCGGGGAAACGCGATCAGCAGCGCGGCGCTCTGCCGGGTGCGGGTATAGGTGACGTGATACTGCGGGGTCGGCTTCGGGCAAGCTCGCGGTAACCTGGCGCGTCTGTTCGTGGCCTCGATCGTCGCCAGATCGTGACAGGGCATGCCGGCATTGCCGGTGCTTTCGCCGTGGCGGATGAATATGGCCTTCATGGCTTCCCCTTCATTGCTGGCGAGCGCTATCCAAGCGATATACAAAAGATAGCCAAACAGTAGCGCTTCGCTTGCTTTTCTTGTGTTCGCCAGGAAGCGGCAGGCTATTCGAACAGTTCCGAATGCGTGCCGGCGCGCACGAAGTTCACCAGATTTCCCTCGATCGTGTAGATGAGCAGGAAGTCGCCGCCGATATGGCACTCGCGATGATCGCTCCAATCGCCTTTGAGGGCGTGGTCCAGCCATTCCGGGCCAAGCGGCGCGTCGTTGGCGATGAGGAGCATCATCGCTTCCTTGAGCTGCTTCATGTTGTAGCGCCCGCTGCGCGACAACCGCTCCCAATCCTTCGCGAACCGCTTTTCATAAGACGCCTCTCGGGGGAGCGAGGCGCGCTTACTGCTGGCGGGCTTCTTGGTCGAGGGCATCAAAGACTTCCTGAGGATCGGTGAAACGGGCGCGGCGGGCCTTCATCGTGGCGCGAGAGGCTTCGATGGCTGCCCGTGTTTCGGCGTTCGGCACTTTCAGCTCGAACGGCAAGGCATGATCCTTCGCGACCCGGGTGAGCGTCATGCGGACCACATCGGATACGGTCAGCCCCAGTTCGGCCAGGACGGCGGCGGCTTCATCCTTCAATGTTTCGTCGATGCGCGCACGCACGAAAGCGGTAGCGGCCATAAGAACCTCCTGTGATCCGTGTTCGATGTAGCTCAACTGAGCTACAATTACAACCATTGTGCGCCTGCCGCTTGCGCGGCACCGTGGCTCTAGTCGCTGCGCTCCCCAAGCCCGCACGCGGTCTTGGCCATTCGGTGACGATCCACATGGCGGGCGAGATCGCGTGCGCGGATCTCGGGGACAAGGTGCCGGCGCTGGCCGGCATGTCGTTTGTTCAGTGGGGAGAGGACGTTCCGCCCCCCCTCTCCCCAGCAACGGGAATAGACGGGCCGTGGCTCGCTCGGCTGGGCCTCGCTGCGCCCGCTCCACCCCGTCGATTCCCGCTGCCCCCCTCTCTCGCCGGCGTTCTTGGGCGTCCGTGTTCCGGCCGATGGCATGGCCATCGCCGGACAGGCGATCTGAAGGGAATAGAGACGATGACCCACGACAACCGGGAAAGCTGGCTCAATCGGGTGGCGGCGGGCATGGCCCCGCTCTTTGAGGCGCTGGAAGCTCCCCTGCCCGACCGGGTGCGCGTGGCGATCGGCTTCACCAGCGCGGGAGCCAAGGGCAAGGCGATCGGCGAGTGCTGGGATAACCGGCTGAGCGCGGACGGCCATTTTGAAATCTTCATCCGTCCGGACCTTGCCCATGCGCCCGACGCCATGCCGGCACAGATCGCGGCCATCCTCGCGCATGAACTGGTCCATGCCGCTGTCGGCATCCCGGCAGGGCATGGGAAGGCGTTTAAACGGGTCGCGCTTGGGCTGGGGTTGGTCGGGCCGATGCGTGCCACCACGCCCGGCGATGCCTTCCTTGCCGCCATCGTGCCGATCCTCGATGTTGCTGGCCCCCTCCCCCATGCCCGTCTCGATACGGACGGCGAGTCCACCGCGCCGAAGAAGCAGAAACCCCGGATGCTCAAATGCGAGTGCGTGACGTGCGGCTATACCGTCAGGACCGCGCGCAAATGGCTGGAAGAGGCTGGAGCGCCGCTTTGCCCGATCGAGGACCATGGGGCCATGCGGCACGATCCGCTTGACGAGGATGACGATCCAGCGCCGGAGAGTGAGCGGCCTTAGAAATGTATATCACTGTGATGGACAGATCATGCTGGTTCGATTAACGATAGCAGGCAGAGTGAGGGCACTATGATATTGGTAGTCGGGAACACAAAGGGCGGCGTTGGCAAGACCACGCTCGCGGTCAACCTCGCGGTGGCCCGCGCGCTTGCCGGCCGCGACCTGTTGCTGGTGGACGGCGACGAGCAGGGAACCGCCCTCACCTTCACCCAGCTTCGCACCGAAGGTCTTGGCGAAGCCGGTTATACCGCCGTCGCCCTTACCGGCGCTGCGCTGCGCAGCCAGGTCCGCCAGCTCGCGCCCAAATATGACGATATTATCATCGACGTGGGTGGGCGCGACACCGGCTCGCTGCGCGCCGCGCTCACCGTGGCCGACACGTTGCTGGTGCCGGTGCAGCCACGCAGCTTCGATGTATGGGCGCTCGATCAGGTCGCGACGCTGGTGGCCGAGGCGCGCGAGATCAACGAGGGGCTGCGCGCCGTTGCGATCCTCAATGGCGCGGACCCGCAGGGCGGCGACAATGAGGCGGCATTGCAGATGATCGGCGACATCGAGGGGATCGAGGTGCTGCCCACATCGATCGTGCGCCGCAAGGCGTTCCCGAACGCGGCGGCCGAGGGCAGGGGGGTGCTGGAGCAATCCCCGCGCGACGCCAAGGCAGTCGATGAGCTGACCGCGCTGATAGGTGCGGTGTTTGTATAGCATGATGATAGCGGAGTGAAGTGCGATGGCTATCGCTCGTAAACCGAACAGCAATCCGAAGCCGCCCATTGATGACGATGCGGCGGACGCCTTCATTGCCGGGGCCGCGAAGCCGGCGACGCCGCCGATCGCAGCGGCGGACGAGGATGGGCCGCGCAAGGCGCCGGTCATGCTGCGCTTCGACCGCGCCTTGCTGGCGAAGGTCGATAGCGCCGCGAAGCGGCGCGGCATCAGCCGCAGCGCATGGATTCAGTTCACCGTCAGCCGTGCGCTCGACGCCGGCGAAGGGTGAAGCGCAGCGGATCGTAGCACGGCGCGCCAAAGGTGAGTTTTGGGGTAGGGGCTCACCGTTCGGCGGCGGGCAGGTTGAAATCCACCAGTACCGGCATTTCGGGGATGCCGCCACGCATCTTCGCCCGTCGCACGATACTGTGCTGATCGATCAGGTTTTGCGCGTCGCGGCGGCCGCTCGATGTTTTGGACATCCACAGCATCGCGACCTTTTCGACCTTGCGGCCCTTCTTGATCGGCGTGAAATCGACATAGAAGGGGCAGAGCTTGTTGATTTCCTCCTGGGCGACCTTGAGGCAATATTTGTTGAGATCGGCGAAGCGTTCGAGCTTGCCTTCGGGCACGTTGAGCAGCCCGCGCAGCTCCGCGATCGTGAATTCTTCGCTTTGCTTGTATTCGAGGCCGATCCGGCGCTCGATCATCTCATAGAGGCACAGCGCGTATTTCGACTCGAAACAATACATCACTGCGTCTTGAGGCGTGCATAGACCTCGCTGTTGCGCAGTATCTCGATCAGCTCCTCGGGGATACGATAGTGCAGGAAGCCGTCTTTTTCGAGGCTTTCGTCGCTGGGGCCGAGGAGCTGGACGCGGCGCTTGTAGCTCTTGCCGGCCTTGCGGATGGTGACGATCGCGATGGTGCCCATCAGGCGCAGCAGCGAGCTTTCGATGCGCTCATTGCCCTGGTGCGTGCCCTTGAGCGCCGTCTTGGCGATGCGATGGATGACCGGCTCGCCGATGCGCTCCCAAGCGTTGGCGATCAACAGATTGTAGATTCGGCGATCGGCGAGGGTGAGGGGGGTCAACTCGACAATATCGACCAGTTCGCCGGGTTTGACGATTTCCCCATAATTGGCCGGATCGAACGGATTTCCGCGCCCTTTTTGCGCGAGGGTGCGGGCCGGGGTATCGACCAGGGCAAGCTGTGCCTTCACGCCGTTCAAAGGTGAGGTTGCGTGGGACATGCACTCACCTTAGCAGCAATGGTGAGCCAGGCAATTCCTAAAACTCGCCGTTCGCTGAACGGTGAGGAGATACCCCAAAACTCACCGTCGATCAGGCGGCTACCCGAAAGCTCACCGGACTCGACCCCAACACTCACTTTTACCGGCCCCAAAACTCACCAAAGGCCACCCCAAAACTCACGCGACTCGACCCCAACACTCACTTTTCACGGGCACTTTCTTAGGTTTTCTGCGGGTTTGCAGACCCCTGAATCTTGAATCTAAGAAGAATTATTGAATCAGAAGGCGAACGGTGAGTTTTGGGGTAGCCTTGCCTGTGGGTAACTTGGCGCTCAACGCACCCACAGCTCCGGAAAAGAAGAAAAGCGCCGCCTCTTGGGGCTTCGCCCCGCCGGCTCGCGGCCTACGGCCGCCCCGGATCGCTAAAGCGATCCTCGCACCCGGCATCCCCATGATGAGCCGGCTTCGCCGACACGCTATTTGTTTTTTGATTGATGACTGTTCAAACGCTGCTCCCTTCGCCCAATCATAGCGCCCAACGGAAACGTCGCAGATTGGCTTTCCAGAAAAGCCAGGCGGATAGGAGGCGATCCAATCGAGAGGACAGGGGAGGCCGAAACGTCGCTATAGGGACGATTTCCGGGCCGCTCAGCCTTGTTACGGACTTCTGGGAGGGGTTTGAAGGGTCAAGCTCCAAGCAGGCCCAGTCGGCCCGAAGCTGCGATTTTGGTCATCTTGGAGAACACGTCGGGAACGGGCTGGTTGTTGTTGACGATCGCCCATGCGAGGAACGACGTTCCGCTCCGATAAGGGAGCG
>NZ_LGJH01000114.1 GCF_001298105.1 Novosphingobium sp. ST904
CGGGCAATACCAGTCCATGCCATTGATCACTCCATCTCTCGCAGGACGGCGTGAATCATAAATGGCTGGTATTGCTCAACAACTTTCGGGGCGGGCTCTTAGCGAACCATCAGGAGCGGGATGTCCGCCTTGGCGAGCAGGTGCCGGGTGGTTCCGCCTGCGAACCATTCGATCAGCTGGTTATGCCGATAGGCTCCCGTCACAAGCATATCCGCTCCCGCCAGATGGGCCTCAGTCAGGAGTTGCTGACCAAGGTTTTCGTGCGAGCGCGGCACGACGTGGAGCTGGTGCGCAATCCCTGCATCGTCGAGCAGCGCTTCCAGCTTGAGCGCCGGATCACCTGCATCGCCGATCCGAATAGCGGTGACGTCAGTGGCGCCTTCCAACCAGGGCGTGGCCGCCTCGATGGCGCGCCTTGCCGCATCGGAGTCGCTCAAGCCGGCAGCCACACGCGAAAAGCTCTGACCGGGCTGGGGCTTCCAGGAAACCGGGACGATCAGCACCGGTTTCTGGCTATCGAACAGCGCGGCATGCAGGGCGTCCCCGCCGTCCATGTTTCGCTCGTGGGCGATCACGACCAGCAGGTCGGCATTGTTCGCCTCCTGCGTCACCACGACTTGCTCATCCCCAACGATGGTTCGCCAGGCAACGGGTGGCGCGTCCTGGGCGGCTCCTGCGGTCCATGCCACGAAAGCCGTGTGGCAGGCGGCCGATCGCTCGCTGGCCGTGCCTTCCCAATGTTCGCGCAGACGCTGCATATCGACCTCTTCGCTGGCGGCAACGAGCAGGCCGGGATCGACCACGACATTCAGCGCTTCGATTGTACAGTCCCCCACGCTCTGCGCTGCGAGAACGGCTGCATTGAGGCATGTCGCAGTGCTGTCGGCTCCGACGATGACGGAAAGGATCTTTATGCTTTGCTCTCCTGATGCGGCCTTGCCGGGGCTTCGATCGACCAATGTTCGAGCTGTTTGTAGATGACCACCTTCGTCGACAGCAGGGCGGCATGCCGCTGGCAGAACAGTTCAAGATCGGCGCGGTGGCCGATCAGTTCGACGCACATGGTCAGATAGGGATTGCTCGTTTCCGCGCCCTGATCGAGCACCGGCCCGTGGTTGCTGAAGCCGTAATGGGTATGATGGGCTACGGCGTTCATCAGACCGGCAGCCTTGGCCTGGACGACAAGCTCACGATAGAGCGGGCGTGCTGACCACAGCTTCCATGCCTTGCGCGGCTCTGCCGTATCACGCGGCGCCATGTAGATACGCAGCATGCCGATCTCGCTGGACGTGAGAATAGCCGTGTCAGTCATTTTTACGAAGATCCTGCTTTGTGATCTGAGGGCGCGCGGCGCGAACGCTCCGCAGCGTAATGCCGGGGCTGATGGAAATGCGCGGATGCTTGGGGACGGCAATCTGCTGAGACAGGTAGATGCCGCTGTGGCCTGAGCACAGATAGGCGACGAAACAGGCTACGGCGATGTAGACGGCATGGGTAGCACCGAACAGTTCGATGCCCATGATGGTGCAGGCCAAAGGCGTGTTCGCTGCCCCGGCAAAGACAGCAACGAACCCGAGACCGGCAAAAAGATCGACAGGAGCGCCGAATAGGGTGCCAAGGGCGTGGCCGAGCGCCGCGCCGATGAAGAACAGCGGCGTTACCTCGCCTCCCTTGAAGCCGGTGCCCAGCGTCACGACCGTGAACAGCAGCTTGAGCGCCCAACTCCAGTAGTCAGGCCCCGGCGCGAAAAAGCCGGCGATGGTGGGTGTCGAGGCGTCGGGCGCCCAGACGCCGAGGCCAAGATAGTCGCGCGTACCGAGCAGATAGACCAGAGCGATCACCGCCAGGCCGCCCAGGAAGGGACGCAGCGGCCCGAAGCGGACGTGGCGCTTCACGAAGTCGCCGAAGCCGTGCGACAGTTCGGAGAACAGCAGGCCGACCAGTCCAAACGCCACACCGGCAACGCCCGCCTCGAGCAGAAGCACCGGGTCGACGGCAATCGGTCCGACCGCGCGCTGGAGATAGTCGATATGGTACAATCCGTGGTGGATTCCCCACTGGTGACAGGTCCAGTCGCCGACAATCGCAGCTATCAGTACCGGCACCAGCGCCCGATATTCCACACGGCCGACTGCCAGCACTTCGAGAGCGAAAACGGCGCCTGCCAGCGGTGTGCCGAAAACGGCCCCGAAACCTGCGGCAATACCCGCCATCAGGATGATGCGGGTACTCTCGGCATCAAGCCGAAACATCGTGGCGAAGGCGCTGGCAAGGCTGCCGCCCAGCTGCACAGCCGTCCCTTCTCGCCCGGCCGAGCCGCCGAACAGGTGCGTGACAACGGTGCCGAGGAAGATTAGCGGCGCCATGCGCAAAGGTACGCCGCCGCCCGGTTCATGGACCTGCTCGACGATCAGGTTGTTGCCGCCTTCGACGCTGCGGCCAAACAGATGATAGAGCAGCCCGACCGCGAACCCGCCGACCGGCAGGAGGAACAGCAGCCATGGATGCGCAAAGCGCGTGCGCGTGGCAATATCCAGGCTCCAGAGGAAGGCTGCGCAGAGACTGCCCACCGCCGCCGCCATGGGAACAAGGAGCGCCAGCCAACGCAACACGGACAGAGCATGGTCGTGCCGGTCCCGAACAAAGGTCAGGACGTTCAGGTTCGACAGCAATATTGCGAATTTAGCGCGCACGATTCCTCCTTGTTGCGAAAACGCATCAGGTAGGAATCATCAGCCCGAAGGCGGTTCGGCCGAAGCCCGGCGGAAATCCATCGCCTTGCCGGCGCATATCGTATGGCGAATGCGTTTGGTCAAGCAGCAACGCATGCGGAGGTGGATCTGTACGGCAACTTCATGCCTCTCCTGCGCTGGAAGCTGTCAGTCGCCTTTCGGCCCGCAGCCGACCTTCTCCGGCATTCACGGCGATAAGGTCGCCGGTAACTTCGGCACGACGATCAAGCCCAAATTCCGCGCCTGAGAAATCACGCGCCTCACCCCCTCAGGCGACCATTGCGTACCTTTGCGCGGCGTTGGCTCTCGCAAATCCTTGCTCAACCACGTCGCGAGGCTGCGAAGAGTAGCATCTGGATCGTTGTTGAGCTTGTCGGCCACCAGCAATGCGATCCGACTGTCGGGAGCCAATCGCGGCGCCGCCTCGAGTATCACCCGATCAGCGTAGCCCGCTTCGACCAACGTTCGGCATGCCTTCACCAGGGTACGCTCGGAAAACGACCGCACCGGCGGCTTAAGCGCCTGAATACGCCGGAGCACCAAGCTCCAGGGTAAGTGCGGTCGCAACCGCTCGACGATTGGCAGCCATCGAAGCCGGCCATCGACCAATTCGTGAAGATGCTTTTCCTTCAAACTGTGGCGCAAGTCGCCTATCGCCGACGGGTCTCTCGCGCGCATCTTCGGATTTCCCGGTCTGGCGCCGCGCGCAACCGCGGCCTTCAGCCCTGCCCGCGTCCGCTCGCGAATAAGCGCACGTTCGAACTCCGCAAAGGCGCCAAGCATCTGTGTCATCAGCATCCCTTGCGGGCTGCTGGTGTCGATCGGATCATTGATCGAGCGAAAATACGCTCCCTTGGCGCGGAGCGCTTCGACGATTTCCAGCAAATGTGACAACGATCGTGCGAGGCGATCGATCCGCACAACCACGAGGGTGTCCCCCTGTCCCACCGCTGCGAGCGCGCTGGCCAGTTTCGGACGGCTGCGGCTAGCGCCGCTGGCCCGGTCCTCGAATAGGGTTACACAGCCTGCGCGTCTTAACTCACTAATCTGGGCGAAGGTATCCTGTTCGTCGGTAGAAACGCGGGCGTAACCGATCAAGGGCATTTGTCACAATCGATCTAACGGGGTCAACCGACCGGTTGTCCCCGTATGGTAATCGCTTGAGCCCCGGTTGACCATCGTCCGAGGCGGATCAGATGCCTGGCACCCATCCCGTTTGAACCGAGTGTGCGGACGTTGAGAGAAGCCCCCTGCCCCGCCTGTCCTAGCCTGTGAATGCGCTAAGAAAGTGTCGCCGAAAAACGCTGGAGATCAGCCACGCAGCATCCAGGCGTCCGGCGGTATTCTTCCCTGAATCCAGCCGTATTCTTTCAACGCAGGATCCAGAAATTGGGCGGCGCTGGAGCGTCCAGTCGTATCCTGAAAACGACACCTTCTATAAAGAGACGTCAAATCCGGTTCTGTGATAACTGCAATTATCACATGTCCACTTGCTGACGCTATCGAAGAGGTTAACCAACTTGTCGGTTTGGTTGTTTTCGCTCTTGTGCTACGCCCTCCACTATGACGGCTGAAAGCCACACACTTTTGCAGCTCGGCCGCCTCGATGGACGACTCCAGAGCAGCCCGGCAACCGACCTGTGGCTGGCCCGCGCGCGACTGAAAGGCGCCGTTTTCCTCGCGGAATTGGCCAGGGTACCGATCACCGAGGACAGCCTGCTGGCGTGGATCTGCGGCCGCACACCGCCGCCGCGCCGCAGCGAGGGATTGAACGATCCGCTGTCGATCGCAGCGCTGTTTCACTTTGCGCTCCAGGCCGAAGAAACCGCCGGCGATCCGGTCGCCGAGGCCTCACTGCGCGTACTGCGCACCTTGCTCGACGACCGCGCCGAAGCCGAACTCTACGCTGCGCCGGATCTCGCCTGGTTCGGATCGGTGTTTGTAGACGCCAAGCGGGCCTTGCTCACCCCCCTCTCCTCTCCCGGCATTCTGCCGCTGGCCGAGCGGCTTATCGCCGTGCACCACGAACTCGGGTTACAGGCCGGCACAGGGCGGCGCGTCATTACCGCCGACGGCCGGTCGCTCGATATCGATCCGCGAACGTTTGACACCGTCTGGGTCCTCGGCACTTTGCTGCCCCGCGCCTATGTTGCGGCCGGACTAACACTTCGCGCCCTGCCCTCTCTCGTCGGCCTGCCGCGCTTTCTGCCCAACGATCCCCGCGTGCTCGCCGATGAATTGCAAAGCCGGACCTTGGAAGCAGCGCTCCTGGGTTTGTGGGAACTCGATCAGCTTGAACTGGGATTGAAACGCATCCCGCTAGATCTCAAGGTCACTAAACGCAGCAAGGCGCCGCTGCTGGCACGGCTCCAGCTGGCCTATCCGGATTTGCGGGTGCCGGCGATCGCGCGCCTCCTCGGCATCTCGCCGCAGGGCGCGCTCAAACTGGAAATGAAAGTTCGCGATCTTTTGCCGAGCTGAGTTGGCCCCAAGTTCAGTGCGGACGTCCGAGCAGACGGCGCTCAAGCAGTTCCCGCATATCGCGGCGCCCATCGGCGACCAGTAGAATGACGACGCGCTCGCCGATCACCCGATAGATGAGCCGGAACTGCCGCAGCAGAACCTGGCGGAACTCGCGCAGCCCCAATCCTTCGAGTTCCTTCGGCACCCCTCCCCGCTCGGGACAGCTCTCGAGCGTATCGACCACCGCGAGGAACTGATCAATCAGCGCATCTGCATCATCCGCCCCGCGGACCTTGGCGATGTAACCATGAATTTCTTCGAGATCGTCTTCGGCGGCCTGGGTGAGTTCGACGGCGTAAACGGCGTCAGGCATCCGGGCGCGGCGCCTTTGCTCGCAGGCGCTCGGCAACACTGCGAGCCGACTTTGTCCGACCGGCATCAATGTCCTGCTGGCCTAGCGCCAACAGCTTCAGCAGCGCCAACGTCTCCTGTGCCTGCTCGAACGAGTCCACGTCCTGCAGCACCGCTTTCGCTTCACCGTTCTGCGTGATCACCAGCGGCTGCCGCGTGTCGGCCAGGTCCGCGAGAACTTCGGCCGCATTGGCCTTGAGATAGCTGATGGGTCGGACCTGGGTCGACAGTCGCATGATGCGAAAACCTCGCTGGACTAAATTCAGTCTCTATTTAGTCCTCCGAATGCATTTTAGCAACCGGGCGAGGGCGTCGACCCATTCGATGGCATTCTGTTGATCCAAATCTGTCCCGGTTTGCAAAAACCCAAGGAATTCTGCGGGTTTCGCTGAGTTAAAGACGGCCTGCCCGCAAAGCCACTCTACAGTCGCGAAACATCACCAAGACGCACCAATCTTCATCAGGCCGCTTAAGGCGCTGTAAGAGGCCTTGCAGGCGATTTTATCGCTATTTCGCGTTTTGTTCACGCATTCACGACGTATTATCGCTAAATCAATGAGCGCTGCTTCGGACCCGATGTAGATTCTGACTAAGCCTCGATCACCAGTAGCGACCGATATAGACGGCATGCCTTGTACACTAAGGCCCGACCGATTCAGTCCTACACGATCGCGCCGCTACCTCGAATGGAACGGCCAGGTCGGCTGCCATTTCCATAGGGCCGCCAACAAACTGGCACGCATGGCCATAGTCCGAATATTCGGTGTCGTCGATCCGGAGGGCGAGCGGGTCGGGTACCCCAAAAAGGGACATGCGATCCACAACGCGGACGTGCCCGATATGTTTGTACGGGATAGGCCCGATCATTGCACCATTGTCGTCGCCTACATCCCGATGATCGACGGCGATCCGAGGACGCAGGACCAAGGCCACGACAGGACCTTACTGGACAGTGCGCTCCGAGACTGCGCTCTGGTGGCCAAGGCGATCGGCATTCCCCCCGGGGTTGCTCGACGCGCTGCTTCGAATGGGTGCAACGTCGGCTCGGCAGCAGCTGGCAACTTCTACCATCCGCCCCCTCACCCCCTGTATCTGCCATTGCAAGCTGTCGAAACCTAGGTCGATGAATTCACGGGCCCCTCCCTTCGACAGTTTGGTCGCCGGCCAGTTCGGGAGCCCTCCCCTTTTCAGACGAGACTATCGGCATTCCGAAACCATGGTTTCGGCCGGCGCCGCAGTGTCTGCCGGGTCCTAGCGCGGGCATTAACCCAATCTCTCCGGCTGCAGACAGGCGGCAAATTTGGCCGATCTTTGGAGCGGGCTTTAAGCCTGTCTCCAATCGCAAGCGCGCCGATTTCCTGACAAACGGTTTCGGTTACCGCTTCAGCCGAGGTCATTATGGCCGATCATTCGGCCGATTTCGTCCATCGACTTCAGAAAGGGTTTCGGCGTGACCTCCGATTGGAGACGATACGGCGTGGGCCCGCAGCCGCATCATCCCGCGTTATCGAACTTCCGGACTTCAACCGCGCATTCTTCGAAGCCATCCAGCAAGCGGGCATTGATGCCCACTCTGCCAAAATCCTCGCCAAGTGACTGCCAGTGCGTACCGCAGCCACACACCGGACAGTGATGGATGCTGATCATCTGGTCCCCCCATATATATGCCGTCGTCTCACCTGAGATGCTCACTTCAGAAGGTGGAAAGTAAGCGACCCGCCAAGCCAATCGCCGGCAAAGCGAACAGTTACATTCCGCGACCCACTGGGGCGCATCCGGCACGTCTATTTGCACCTTGCCGCAGTGGCAGCTTCCGTGAACGCCTATGGCCATATTTCTAATCCCGGTTTCGAACGACCATACCGGCAGCAATCTTCTCTCGTTACCCTCTTGGGGCAACCCCACTTAGCTGCCCACCTTCGTGCGACCACACTTCCACGCCTGCATCATTCAAGCAGCTGAAAACAGCAAAGAGCTACTCAACCAGGATTTCTCCCACGCGTGGGACAGATCCCCTAACCCCGCGGATTTTCTCGCGTAAATGCGAATTAACAGCCTTGCGGAAATGGTATCAGGCTCCCTTTGAGTTCAGTGAACCGAGGTCTTCCGCGCGGCGCATCCCAGCCATCGGACGGTTTGGCCACCGGACGCCTGACAACTCAGCGGGCCGCCTTGGTGCCTCCATTCTCGATATCCTCTGGACCGAGCGTCGGCAATTTTAGCAGCCCCTGGTTTGGTCGAATGAGCCGACTGCCTGCAACACAGCCATCGGCCTGCCGTTCTGCGTGATCACCAGCGGCTGCCGCGTGCTGGCGAGATTGCCGAGGAGTTCGTCCACATTGCTCTTGAGGTAGCCGCTGAATCGGACCCGAAGCGATCATGCCATTAGAGAAACCTCGACGGATCTCATTAGGACCCAATGTGAAGTGCGGCGATTAAAGAGGCAAATGGTCCCCTTCCGCTGGATCGTTTATCTCTAGAGCGAACTCATCAGCGTTTGGGGACAATCGTCTGGATAGGTCATCGGTATCGGTTTGACGACCCCATCTGCCATTGCGAGCGACCGCGACGACGATCAAATGCAGATGACGGGGCGATCCTACCTGAAATTTGGGCCCGCTGAGGAGCTCTCTGAGCGGGATTTCGACCTCTCGATGACCTGGGTATCATTTTCGGGTTCAAACGCGCCCTCGGTGGCTCTGAGGGCAAAGCACACGATTTCGTGATTTTCCGCCTCTCGAGGTGGCCGACGGTGTCCCTCGTGCTGAAGGCTTGTTGAAGGACGTGTCGATCAGCTCCCGAGATCCTTCGCCGGGAAAATCGGAGTCGATGATCCCGTTACCGAGGTCATCGGATCTCCGTTTGGATGCCGTATGACCATCTACTCGGCGCTCGTTTGTACAGCTAGCCAGATCGAGCCCCAGGTCTGCACTCTGACGGCATGACAAGTGTTAGCGTGATACCCCTCCCCTGGCGATGCACCATCATAAGCATCCACGTTCCGACCGTGATGACAGGTCGTTGCAGAATTGCCGGCAGGATTCGCTCAAAAGCTTGAGCTGTTTGGAGCCCAGATCGAATCAAAGCTCTGCCTGATCGGCTTACCGGGTTACCTGGCCAACGCCGCCAAGGGTCGATCGCGCCAGAGCCAAGCGCGGATGAAAGGTTGCGTGAAGGTGAGCTTAGAGCTGGCGTGGTGCGAGTGTGTGTTTGCGCTGGGTCGGCGCGCTCAGTTCCGTGGTCCAGCTGCGCCGACGGCTGAGGTTTTTGTTTGGTGTGATGGAACGTCGGATGATGGGGGCTGTACATGCGCAGTTCGCAATGCGTGCAAAGTCCTTACGATCGTCCGCCCCTTCCCTTTTCTCCCTTAAATCAATCTCGAAGATCCGCCGCAGGCGCAGGGTTAAAGGGGTTATATTTTTAAGTTAGAGAGTTAAGGGGTCCCATCGCCCGCCTGAGTCCGGGCTGACTCCGCGAGTCGCGGCCTGTGGATAGAATCTGATAACACGCGGTAAGCATTCTGATAGCACGCGAGTGAGATTCTAATAACACGCTCCAGAGAATCTGATCACACGTTCTGCCCGTCGGGGGGTGTGGACAAGTGGACAAGGTCGATACCCAGCCATTCCATCACGCGTCCGCACGCCCTGTGCTTGCGCCATTTTCTCGTCTTCTCGGCTCATTGTCACCCTAAATCCCGTGCAGGCCGTTTCAGCGGATTTTCAAACTGCGTCGTGTTTTCGGGAATGTCTGCGCAAAGCGACAAAGCGCTCTCGACGTGTTTTCAGGAATGGCGATTATGGCGATATGCCCCTGCGCAGCGATTCTAGCTGAGTTAGAGCGCCTCGAGATCGACACGTTGCCGGCCTCCATTTTCAATCCGCAAGGGCATCGGTGAACCGATTGGAATTGCTGCGATTGGCAATGTTCGCCAGCACCCCATCGTGTTTTTAGAATCACAACCGCGCTTGCGTTGCAGCCTCGTCTTTGCGGAGAGTTCCTTGGAAAGTGTCGCGGGCGAAGCGGACAAACGCGCGATTTCCGAAAACACGTTATGACAGCGCTTCTCGACCGCTCGTTGTCGGTTTACGTTCGCCCCTCATCGCATCCTGACATCATGCGTGTCTTGGGGTGGCCTTTGCCTGTCCCGCTCCGCGTCGCCCTGCCCTGCCCCGCCGTGTGCAGGATCGGTTTTTGGAATGCCACTGCGATGAGAAGCCATGCGAAGCGTCTCTCAGATGCGGGCGATCCATCCTGCCAACCTGGAGGCGGACGCTCGGTGGGCTCTTATCAATCGGTGATAGGAAAGCCCCGGCGCGCCCTTCGTCGGAGATCGGAGCGGCGCTTGCAAAGCCTCTGCTTGCAGATCCCCTGCCCCTCTTTCTAACGAAGTACCGCAAGGGCATCTGCTGCAGACCAATATGACGCAGGGAAGTGGCCCATCTGCATATCTGCCGAGATGAAGGCGGTGTCCGGTAAGGGGATCTTGGGAGAGGGCGCTGACTTCTGGCGAGGCCTGCGCCGGGCACCGCCACGATGGCAAACATGGCTTCCTCAGATGATGGATGATCAAGGTGCAGCTCTGCTGCGAAACTTCCGAGGCGGACAGCGGCAGGGAAGGGGGCCCGAGAGGGCATCGGTGCGGATGCACGCGTGCCGGCGCCTCGGTTGGGGAGGGCGGAGCCACATGCCAGCGCGTTTTGTGTTCCTGCGTCTTGGGTTGATGGGCGACCCAGTTCGCTAAGTCGCAATTGTCCGCATGTCGAGGAAGGCGCTGGCGGCCAATGGCAGAGCGGAGAGGGCGGTACAGCGGGCCGGCATGATCACGCGATGATGCGAGAGCGGGGCAGTGCAGTGCAGTGCAGTGTAAGCCAGGATGGACCGGCACTTGGGCGAAGATTGCCTTTAGAGAGGGCCCTAGAATCCGGGAAGCTGGTACTTGTTGCGCTCGTGGTGCTTCTTCATGAAGCCGTAGAACCGCTTCGAGTAGTTGCGCGGCAGCTCATTTGGGTTCGCGTTGAGGAACGCATCGAACGTCTTCATGAGAACGTCGAGGTCCCAACCGGGGCACTCCTGACGGATCGCCTCATAGGTTTCGGGATCGAGAACGTCCTGTGCCCGGCGGCCTCGGCGCAGTTTGGGCGTTTCCTTGGCGGTCTCGGCATAGACTTCAGCGTGCGGATCGCCCGCTGGATTGGCATCTTCGAACTTCAGGCTAGCTGCCGTCCGCGCCAGGAGGCCGCGGGTGAGACGCGGTCGACCAGATCCACTGGCGCAGGCGTCACAGGAGACGCTGCGATTGATGCGCGGGCCGGGGCAGCCGGTTTGGGCGAGGGCAGGGCGGGGGCCTTAGCTGTTCTGCCTGGCTGGTCCTCGAGGTATTTCCTCATGACCATCTTGAGTTTAGGGCGCGGGGTGTCGCGCCGATCACTTCGAGGCTGATCTCGGGGAGATTGTTCGCCCGTGCCAGCTCGAGGATCTTGTTCTTGAACGAGGGCAGCGAACTTTCACTGCCGCTCTTCTGGTGCAGCGTCTCGAACCCGATCGTGAACCCCTCGGCGCCGTTTCCGCCCGCGTGCTTGCGGCTTGCCCGGTACAGCCATTTCCCGAGTCCACTCGTGATCTCGAAATAGAGCGGCGAAATGGCCAGCACGTTGCGCTTGTCCATGACGCCTTCGAAAAACCACTTCGAGAGCGTGATTTCCATGCCGAGTGAACGCTGCGTCTTTTCATCGACGAGGTGCGTGTAGCTGTCGATCCATGAGAAGGTCGTCTCGCGCGATTTCGAGTTCGCGCGGATATTGGTCTTGATCGTGGTCGCCTGTAGCCGGTCGAGGGCCGCGATCAAACGCTCGTAGGCACGGCCGCTGACCCCCCAGCAAATCCGCCGGAGCAAGTCGCCGGGCTGGAGCCGGATCGTCGGAGAGAGATCGTTGTCGCCTCGCTCGCGCAGCTCATTCAGGTGCGACGCGAGGTAGATCATGATGTCCGCGTCCCAGATCGTCGCCATCCCGTACTCGGGGTTGGCGGACACATGGACATGAACGCTCTTATCGGGGCTGTGATAGTCGATGGGTTTGATGCGCTTCTTCTTCGCAAGGCTAAAGAAGGGGCGCTGCATTGTTTCCTGATAGTCGCGCAGCGAGATATCGCTGAAGTCGGGCAGCGTGAAAAACATCTCGAACTGGACCTTCCGGCCGCCATTGGCGGTCGTGACGCGTCAGAAGTCACGCTGCAAACCCATCCCTCTTACACCCGTCCCACGCGTGGGAAATGTCATTTAAGCATCTGAAATTAATAAGAAAAATTAGTGTTATCAGCTTTGCAACAAACGTACTCAGCGACCCGCCTTCCTGAGGATCTTGGCGTTTTCGATGAGGGGGCGAAGCGCCTCCAGAATTTCATCGGTGGTCCGGTCAGTCGGCGTGAGTGTCAGGGTAAGGCCCCGGCTTTGATTGCGATCGACTTGTCCGATCTGCGTTCCCGCCACTTCGATGAGCGTCTTTTGCGATCGGCCTCGGCGAGGGGCAGTTGTCGCCTGTACCAGACGGGCAACGACCTCGGCGCCGCTGATCGGTTCCTCATCGCCCGACTGCCGGAAGCTTTGCTCATTGGCGATATGCGCCGCTGCCTCTTCCATTTTGGCCAGGCTTGCCGGCGTTCGAACGAGGGGCAGGAGCTTGTCGCCATGGCGCACCTGAAGGTCCATCGGCGAATTGAAGGCACTGACAATCGACTGCGGGATCTCGGTCAGGCCGATGTAGCGAGCGAGGCTGGATTTCGAGAGCTTGACCCGTTCGGCCATCTTCGACTGGACGCCATCATAGTAGGTGTCGACTGCGGCCTTGTAGTTGAGGCCGCGTTCGAGGTCGGAAATGTCTTCGCGCTCGCGGTTCTCGATGTCGGCAAGCCGGAAGGCGGCCTCGTCATCGATGTCCTCGATGATCGCGACAAGTTCGATGTCGGGGTAGTGATTGGCGTTGAGCCAGCTGGTCGCCCAATGGCGGCGCGTCCCGATGACGAGCTCGTAAGGGAGTTCCGCCTTGGGCGTGCGGCGGACGACGACCGGAATGCGGTTGCCGTTTTCCGCCTGCAGAGAATCGATGAGGCTGCTCAAGCGATCCTGTGTCAGCCGGGCGTAGTCTCGGGCATTGCCCGGCCAAATCGAACATTCCGACGGCTTCAGGCGGATCGATGGCTTCTTTACCATTCGCGACGCTTCGCCGAAAGCATCGAGCCGCTTGCTGGTAAAGCTCGTGCGCGGTTCGGTACGCGGGGCCTCTTCGGCTACGACAATCGGCTCGGCCGGGGCCGAGGCAAGGGCCTCGCCGATCAGGGAACGCCGGCTCATGCTGCAGCACTCGCGAAGGCGTCAGCCGCGCGGCCGGCAATGCTTGTCGAGGGCCACTGCTGGCGGATCTGCTGAACAACTTCACTGAACACGGAATCTAGGTTTTCGCGGCACCGGTTGTAGGTCGCGTGGGAAGCGGAAGGCTTACTCTCGTAGACCGAGCGGAAGGCCTGCGTCGCGTTCTTGATCTCCTCCGAGGCAAGAATGGGCTGGCTGAGTAGGAATGTGCCGTAGGTTGCCTGCATCATCTTCCACATGTCGTTTTCGCCTGGCTTGCTGGGCGTGTAGGTCGAGCATACGACGCGGATGAAGCCGTAATCGACCGGCGTGCCCGCCGCTTCCAGAATCTCGATATTATCCGCGATCGTCTCCATGAAGTGGATCGTCGACAGGTAATCGAGTTGGCGTGCCGGGACGGGGACGACCAGACCGGTTGCCGCGGCCATGACGTTCAGGCCGAGAAAGCCCATCGCTGGCGGCGGATCGAGCAGGATGACGTCAAAGTCCTTGCTAATGGTCGAAATTCCTATGCGCAGGCGTTGCAACCCTTCGCGTACAGCCTGACTGCCTTCCTGCAGCGTTGCGGTGAGATCCCACTCAGCGTCCTGGAGGCCAAGGCTTGAGGGGATGATCTTGATGGTCGGCCAGGCCGTGTCGTGGATGGACGCCGGAAAATCGTCGAAAGTGCTGCGCGGCGACAGGAAGTTACCTAGCGTCTCTTCGACATCGATCAGCGTCTCGGGCTGAATGTCGAACATCGTCGTCGTCGATGCCTGCGGATCGCAGTCGATCACGAGGACCTTGTAACCGTGAAGCGCAAGATAATCTGCGAAATGCTTGGTGATCGTCGACTTGCCGACGCCGCCTTTGAAGTTTTGGACCGCGATGATCACCGCATCTTCGTCTTCGGCCTTGCCGGGGTGGATGCTAAGCGTCTCACGAATGTTGGTAAGATCTTCAAGGGTGTAGAAGCGGCGGCCATTTGCCGACTGCTTGGGGGAGGGGAGTCGGCCTTCCTTTTCCGCTTTTGCCAGCGCCTCGGGAGTGCGGCCGACCAATTCGGCGGCTACGCCGGGGCCGAAGGTCAGATCGAGAACCTTGCGGTCCTCGGGGTTGAAGACGATCTTCTTGACCCGATCGCGCATCTCTTCGCACGTCCGCGTGATCGCGCGCAGCGTGTTGACGGTGTACGACATGGCCCAATACGCTCCCTGGTGAATCAGCAATGCTGTTTCAGTTTGGGTTTAGAGAGCAGAATTGGCTCTGAAAGTCAAACCTGACCCATCCGGAGCGCTTGGAGCCGAATGACTGACGAATCCGGTCTCGGGTCGCGAACTGCAATAACGGAACCGTCTCACTTCCGAACGAAGCCATCTATGCGGCGCTGTCGGACGTCTAGTTTCGAATACCAGACGGCGAACAGTAGCGTCCAGCGAACCGGGGGCGCCCGAATTGGCGTCCCGCCAGAGGAATCCGAATACCCGGCGAGGCCAATTCTCAAAACCACTTTGGGACATTCCGGGAGGCGGTGTCAGCGCTCCTATACAGAGGCGAGGCTTATGCGCTTTCGGTTGAAGTCTCGCTCATCGCGCGACTGTCATGACTGATATGATCTGAAACCCCAAGGGATGAGCGCAGTAGTTGTGGCTCCGACGAGTGCATAGCCGCCACAGCATCGAGAAGGCGGGTGATCAAAGACATGCGGAAAACATGTCGGCAGAGAGCTTTCTGTTCCCCGGTGCGGGCGCTAGGCTCCCTTCGGTCACCGAGAAGCGCTGGCGTATAGAGGAGTGTGAAGTCGCAAATGAGCTGGTACGCGAGGCAGGAAAGCTGGCAGGCCCAAAACAGTGACGCCCGCGACGAAGCCGACATCGACTATTCGCGGGTTATCCATTCCGCATCGTTCCGCCGCCTGCAGGGCAAGACGCAGATCCTAAATCTGGGCGACAGCGATTTCTACCGGACCCGGCTGACCCATTCGCTGGAGGTGGCGCAGATCGCCGGCGGAATTGCCCGGCAGTTCCGCAAGGACTTTCCCGACCACCCGGCCATTCCCCATCTGCCGGAGCACAGCATACTGCAGGCGATCGGGAACACACATGACCTCGGTCATCCGCCGTTTGGCCACGGCGGCGAAGTGGCGCTCAATTACTGCATGCGCGAGGCAGGCGGCTTTGAAGGGAACGGGCAGACGCTGCGCATCCTTTCCAGACTCGAGCAGTTTTCGGCCGGTGCCGGCGCAAACCTCATGCGGCGCACCTTGCTTGGCGTGCTGAAGTATCCGGTTCCTTATTCGCAGGCGTACAACCCAGCCTGTCCTCCCCGGCTCAACGGCAAGACCACGGCGATCAGCATCATCGACCGCGCGGTCTCCAAGCCTCCCAAATGCTATCTCGATACCGAACGCGATGTCGTGCAGTGGGTGCTCGAGCCGCTTTCCAGCGCCGATCGCGAGCGGTTCACCACTCTCCAGACCCAAAGCGGGAAGCATCATAAAGCGGTTCATAAATCCTTCGACTGCAGCATCATGGATGTCGCCGACGACATTGCCTTCGGCGTTCACGACCTGGAGGATGCCCTGGCGCTGCGGTTGGTCGACGAGGGGGCATTCCGAACGCTCGTGCCGGAGGAGAGCTGCGCCTCGTTCCTGTCATATCTCAAGCAGAAGTATCCGCAGGAATCCGAGAACAACGTCTACGAGCGCCTCATCGCGATGCTGTTCAGCGACGGCGGCGAGCGCAAGAGATGCATCGGCCGAATGGTCGGTCACCTGATCACGCATTGCGAGATCGAAACCCGGGAAGAGTTCGAGGAACCCATGATCCGGTTCCGCGCCGGAATGCAGGCTGGTCCGCGGGCGTTCCTTGGCGCGCTGAAGGACGCGGTCTATCGGGCCGTCATCCAGAGCGCAGGCGTCCAGCAACTTGAGTTCAAGGGGCAGAAAATGGTGGTTTCGGTGTTCGAGGCACTCGCCTCGGAGCCTGAGCTGCTCCTGCCGGCAGACCAACTGGCAAGAGTGCGGGCTGGCGAGAACGTGCCGCGCGTTATCTGCGATTATATCGCCGGCATGACCGATGGCGCCCTCCTCAAGGCCTACGACCGGCTGTTCAGTCCCCGCATGGGTTCGATTTTCGATCAATTCTGAGCGGCGAACTCTGCGTCAACGACAAGGAGGGCGCTACGGTCCGCCGAAAAAAGACTTGAGTTCTGACTTCTGCGGCTCGCGTGCTGCTGCGAGCCAGATGGGGGAGCACGTTTCCCCGCGGACCGTGCGGGCATTCGTCATCCCACAGTCCACCGGGGCACCGCGCGAGCGCCCCGGTGTCGGTGCCGGCTTTACTGGCCGTCGTCGGCAGGTGTGACCTTCTTTCGTCCGGCGGTCTTGGGCGTTGAGGGCTTTGACGCGGCAGGCGTGGCGGCTTCCGCCTTGGGGCTGCTCTCGGCCCGCTTGGCCTTGGGACGGCCGCGCGAACTTTGTCCCAGGCCGATTTTCACAGCCAGTTCCTTGCGCTTCTCGGCGTAGTTGGGGGCGACGAGAGGGTAGTCAGCCGGCAGATTCCAGCGGTTGCGGTATTGCTCGGGGGTCAACTGGTGGTCGATTCCCAGATGACGCTTGATGAGCTTCATCTTCTTGCCGCACTCGAGACACGTGATCGTGTCGGGCTTGACCGATGCCCGAACTGAAACGGCGGGTGTGCGAGCTTCCACCGTGGGCCCCGGTGCCTGGCCGAGCCCGGCAATTGAATCATAGACGGCGGCGATGAGGTCCGGCAGAGCCTCGGTCGCAACCTTATTGTGACTTACATGCGCGGAAATGATGTCGGTAGCGAGAGTGAGAAGAGTTTCGTCGGCCATTATGCTTCTTTTACCCGAATTGTTGTTTCTTGGCGCGTCGCCCCAAGCACCATGCTTACTTTGAAGCAAGAGCATAGCAATGCCTTTTCCCGGCACGTGGCGACTGAATCGATTTAGGATTTATTCTTTGAGGGCTTGTGTACCTCTGGGTGCGATGCGTTCCCTGGTGCGGATGCCATTACCAGTAATGGGGCGGATTTTTGCTTGCCGTTTGTTCTCTAAATGTTCCAACATCGAGAAATGGATCGACTCGACACTCGGCAGCTCTCGGACGCCATTCTGAATGCACCTGGCTGGGCGCGGGTAGGCCTTACGATGCGCGACCAACGGATGCGTCAAAAGGCCGCAGACGAAGTGGCAAACTGCATTGTCGAGCGCTTGTCGGACTATCCTGAAATTCCAGATCCGAACCAACTCTCTCTGTTTCCGTGACCGATCTATCCGAACTGTCCAGGGATTGATCAGCGGCTTGCGCCTTTTGGGCGCTCGCTATGATGTCACGCAAGCACGCGTCCTGCAAAGTCGATGGCGGCCTCAAGGCCGTCCGGAGATACCCAGTGCCCGACCTCCTGAGAGGCGTGCGTTTCGACCGGCACTTTCGCGGCCTTGAGCGAGGTCGAAGCCAATTCCATGGATTGGAACGGCACAACGTCGTCATCCGTCCCATGGATCAGCAGCACAGGCAGACGGTTCCCGATTTCCGTTTCGAGGCGATCGGGCGCGACCAGCATCCCGGAGATGCCGATGATCCCCGCCAAGGCAGTCGGCCGACGAAGGCCAACGTGAAGGGCCATCATTGTCCCTTGGCTGAAGCCTATGAGGAGCAGGCGCGAACTCTCGATCCCGGCAGCTTCCAACTCCGCAGATAGGAAAGCATCGAGATTGGGCGCTGCGGCATCTGCACCGGCTGTCCGCTCGGCCATCGAGAATGTTTCGATCGGCCACCACTGATGGGCGTCAGCCGTGAACGGAAGAAGGTCCGGGGCATTTGGGGCGACGAATGCAGCGCCGGGGAGTGAGGGTTGCATCGCTTTGCCAAGCGAGATGAGATCGTCGCCATTCGAGCCGTACCCATGGATGAGCACTACCAGCGCATCAGGTTTCGAACCGGACAGCGGTTCAAGGCGGGGGCCATCAAGTACCATGGGAACACTCTCGATAAGGATGCGGGGCTTCAGCGTCACGCGAAGCGCACCATTGGCCTAGCGGTACTCAGTCTACAGATCGGACAACGCTCGGCCGAACCGCGCGCCATCCCGAGCCGATCAGCTCCAATGGTACGGCGCAAGTATCGCAAAGTGCGAGATACCGATCGTCCTTGCTGCGTGCGAGCGACACCGGGGAGGGCTTATGACGCCCGATCAGGCAGAGCACCGACATGGGGGAAGGATACCTGGAACGAATCCGCTCGTCAGTGACTAGCTTATGCACAGGCTGTGGATAGTGAGGATAAGATCGGCGCCCTTGGTTGCCAGATAGCCGCTTCGCACCCTGCGGTAGCCGGAGACGAGATTTTCCAGGCAAAAATACATCTGAAATACAATATGATATGCGGTTGTTCGCGCAAAATTGGGCACCGCGTGAACTTACAATGTTCCCATAATGTTCCGTGATGCTTTATGGGGACACTATGTCATCCGGGTTTGCCTTGCCTTGTTCGATTCCTTTGCCGCTTGAGGAGCTGCCCAACGAATGGCGCCTGCGCCTCGCTGGCATCGCCGGCGCAGGGTTTCCCTCGCCAGCGCAGGATTGGGAGGAATCGGCGATCAATCTCGTTGACTTGCTTCGACTGGATCGGGCAGCAAGCTTTGTCTTTCGGATCAGCGGTCAGTCCATGATCGATGCAGGACTATTCGATTCAGACGTTGTCGTCGTCGATCGCGATGCGAAACCTGTGAATGGGCGTATCGTTATCGCGGTGGTCGACGGCGGCTTCGTTGTGCGCCAGTTGTGCGTTCGCGGCGGCGTGCCGATGCTCGAGGCCCGCAACAGCCGCATGCACTATGACCCGGTCATTGCAGACGAGAGCGTGGAAGTGTGGGGCGTCGTGCGCGCCAGCGTACGCAATCTTCAGGGCTAGGCCATGAGCTGGGCCATCCTCGATATCGAGAACTTCTATTGCAGCGCGGAGCGTGTGTTCGATCCTTCGCTGCGCGGTGTTCCGCTGATCGTGCTCTCGAACGGCGACGGCTGTGCGATTGCGCGCTCGTCCGAGGCCAAGGCGCTGCACATCAAGATGGGAGCCCCGATGTTCAAGATCCGTGATGTTGTCCGCCGTCACGGCATCCAGTGCCGCTCGTCGTCCTACGAACTCTATGCGGACATGAATCGGCGCTTCAATGCGGTGATTGCCGAATTCACCGACACGGTCGAGATCTACTCGATCGACGAATCCTTCTTTCGCCTGCCGGTGCTGCCCGGCGGGCTCGGCGACGTCGAGATGGCGCACCGAGTCCGCGAGGCGGTCAAACGCTCGGTTGGACTTCCGACCCGGATCGGCCTGGGGCCTACCCGCACGTTGAGCAAAGTGGCCAATGGGCTCGCGAAAGCCTCCGAAAAAGTCTGGAACGGCGTTGTCGATCTGCACGATGAAGGATTGCGGCGGCGTCTTTTTGCGGCCTGGCCGATTGAGGAAGTCTGGGGAATCGGTGCTGCCATGGCGAGAAAGCTGAGGCCGCTGGGGGTCAAGACTACCGCGGACCTTGCGGCGCTGCCGCCCGAGGTGGCGCGCGATGTGGGGACGGTCGTGTTGGAGCGACTGGTTCGCGAACTCAACGGGATCGAATGTGCGGGCTTCGAACCAGAGCCTGCTGCACTCAAATCCACGGCGGTGACGCGAAATTTCGGAGAACCGGTGCGCGATATTGAGGCGCTTCGAGAGGCGATGGTCCGGCGCGCGGTGCGCGCAGCCGAAAAGATCAGAAACCAGAAATTGCAGGCGAGCCGTCTGATTGCTTTTGCGCACGGCAGCCGTTTCAAGCCGGACGCACCATCGGCCTCCCGCATGGCCCGGCTCTCCCCGGCCACCAATGACCCGCGCGTCATCGCCGGGATGGCTGGAAGGATCGCTGAAGCCATCTTCGAGCGCGGAGCAGTCTACACCAAGTGCGGCGTGATGCTTGAAGGGCTAGAGCAGGAGGCGAGGGGGCAACTCGACATGTTTTCCGTTCCCGATCCCAGATCACCGAAGCTCTTGGCCGCGCTGGATGCGATCAATGGAAAATTCGGACGGCAGACATTGCGGCTCGGATCCGAAGGAATGGGTGTCAAAGCCTATGATACCAAGCGTGCTCTGAAGAGCCCATCATGGACGACGCGGATTGATCAGGTGCCCATAGCCCGCTGATGCCGCGCCCGGTGCTCGGTCCGCCCGGGGATGGCCGCAACCAGATCAAACCTGATAGCGAATATTTCGGACCATGAGATCCATCACCTCGTCGATCGCCTGGCGTACCTCTTCCGTTAAAACCAGATTTCGCCTTCGGCAATCGAAAGCATCCGGCGTGCGGATCACAGCCCCCATTTTCTCAAGCCTGCTCGCGAGCCGGTGCGCACTGGGTTGGGACAACTCCCGGATGCAGATCGCCGATTGATAAACCGACCGCTCCTCCGAACCCGCGAGGTAGAGATCCAGAATGGCATCCCAGTAAGGGTCACTGCTGAGCACATTCCCGAGCAACTTGGTGGCGGTGTAGCGCATGCGCATGACGATCTGGCAAATTTCCGCCCTGTTCGATTGCTCGACATCGCTGCGGCAGCCGCAACCCGGTCCGGTGACCACGGAAAGGACGCTTCTCATCAAATGTGACGCCATGAATTCGTCTCCAATTATGAGTTCCGGCCTGGAGTCGTTGAGAGGCAGCAATCGGAGGGTTCAGGCCATTTTTCGGCAGACAAACCCGCCGCTGCCCCCCGAGGATGATAAGGAATGCATTGGATGTTGCAGGGCAGGGCCCGGAACGCGCACCAGGCGAGATTCGCGAGGCTATCTGAGGACTGGCGAAGCAATTTGCAGGCACCCAAGATGCCGCTTGCTGCATCCCTCGCACGGGCGGAAGAGGTCATTGCCCATCATAGGCCTCCATCAGTTCGAGTAGGATGTCGTCAACACGGACATGGAAACCGTGCTCAAGAGAAATGAAGACCCGTCGTCGATCTGTGGGGTCCGGGGTTCTTCGCAGATTTCCGCTGCCGACCAGATCGGCGATCGCCTTGAGCGTTGTGCTCCTGGGGTGCCCGGCGAGGTGAATTAGGTCGGTGATGACGACCGGCCGGTCTTCACTCGCCGCGATGTAAATCTCCAGGATGATGTACCACTGGATGAAGGACGTCGGCCGCCCTTCGATGAGCTTGCGACGAGAAATGTCGGCGGAAAGGAGCCGGCGAGCGAACGACGAGGTTCGCTCATCAGTGACGCGACGTAGCGACATTTTCGCGGGCTTGCGATTCCGCGCCGAACCAGAGCCGATAGATTCTCGGCGCCGGACAGAGCGGAAAGAAGCGCGACCCAAGTGCTACGGCGCGCGCGAATTCACCAAGGAGTGATGGTGAAGAGCCGTTGCCACGATGAGCTGTACTAGAATGAACCAGCTCCAGATTTGTTCGCTGATGGCAAAGGGAATGGCAATATGGGAGTGCCGGAGTACCGGACCGAAATGGGCGACGACCGTCAGTAGCTGCGCGGCGGTCATCCAGATTGGCCAGAAACGGTTGCTTGAAAACATGATGGCGCCGAATGCCCCCAGCATGGAAAAGTCGACGAGGAGCGTGCCAATCTCCCCATAGTGCCAGGGATCGGGAGCGCGGGTCTGGGCTAACGCGGACAAAATGGAGCCGACCAGGACGATGGCTGCTACAAGCCGCAGTGACTGGTCGCCCTTCCAGAATGCGAAAGCAGAGCTTCCCACAAGGAGTATCAAAAACGCTATGGGAACGACCATGCTCGGCATAGTTTCTCGATCTGTTGCGGGAAGCAAGCATGAAGCCGGTGCTTTCAGGCCGCGTGTTCGCGGACGACCTGCAGAGTTGCCGAAGACGGGCAGCCTGCGAGGCTCCCAAATCCCGTTTCAGGCAGCCTCAGGTCGTTCCTCGTTCCCGCAAGAGCTGCATGGGCTGCTATCATCGCACCGCGCGCGTCGGTAATCGATTGGAGAGATGCGACGAGTTGGACTATGGCCGCGTGCCCCGTCTCCATGGGCAGACCGGCGCTCAGCCTGGCCTGCGGGAGGTAAGCGAGGAGACCGGCGGTCTGCGAAAAGCTCTCGTCGAGACTGCTTTCGAGGGGCACGATCTTTTCGGCGACCGTGCGGGCGGCGGCCTGGAGGGCATGGGACTTGAGCATACAGGTTCTCCTCGCGCCGGTCAGGCACGTTGCAGGCGTTTCAACAAGCGGGTGGATCAAGGCAGGCGGATCACCCAGGATTCAGAGCCCACGAGGAGCTCTTGAAACCCAATCCCCAGAACGACGAGGGTCATCGCACAGACCATGAGGATGATCGCAACCGGGAACACCAGCGCCAGGCGGGTTTTCCAATTGAGATCGTTCTCTTGTCGTCCGGCTGTCGGGAATGGCCAGGGGAAACCACGTTTCCGGAGAGACGCCTCCTCGTCGATACCGCGGGGGGTATCGACAATTTCGGCGGGCTCCGAGTTATCGGTCTCGTAACCGTCACCCGACATGCCTACAGCCCCACTTGGCTCGGCCGCGGGCGGATTGACCATTGGAGAAAAACTGCTTGGAGTTTTTCTCCAATGGTCGAGGCTCTGTTCGTATTCGACCATCCAGAGCGCAGCTGCCTTGCTGCTCGACACCCCAACGATCTCCCGGCACTGCGCGAGCCTGTGGTTTACTGTCGACTCCGAAACCCCAAGGGTCTTGGCAATTTCCTTGATCTGCAGATGTGCATGCACAAGCCGAAGAGTGTCGCGTTGGGCGTCGCTGAGCTTGGAGTAACGAACTGCGGGCATCGCCGGTCACTATGCACAGACCGCCAAGGCACTGAAAGGGCAACTTATATTCAACGACTCGTTTACATTCTGATGACACCGGCCGCCGCTGCGGTGCCTCACGGGCGCGACCCCGCGGTGTAAAGGTGATGCCGCTCTGGCCGGGTGTCTCAGCGCTCACGCCGTTTCTCATTCAATTTTCGGTGCAAATTCCATCAACGCCACGAAGGCCGCGTACCCTAAAAGAGTGCGAAAATTCTTTTCGTTTTTCCGATGTGAACGTTTGCAGCGAGGCGATAGGCACGTCCTCTTTGCTGGTAGGCTCTAGCGGGTTTTTGGGCAGAATCTGTCCTTCTTGTCTTAGGTCGGCGTTGGAAACGATGTCACGCTGCTGCGCTGGACCTGGCATGTCGACATGCCTGGACGAGGAGATTCGGTGGCCGGCGAGAACCCCACGATAGCGATGACGAGGACTTTCAGGGCGCTGCTCGCAGAAATGATGGGCAGGGCGCTCCGTCTTCGGGCGTTCGTGATTTTGGGCCTTCTTCTGGAGACTCTGGGCCTGATCATGACCGTTGCCTATCCGGTCGCACTGAAGGACCTGATCGATTTGTTGGCAGGGAAGGGCGGAAGCGCTCTTGCATTGGTCTCAGCAATTGTTCTGGCGGCGGGTTGCTGGGCCGGCCCGAACCTCACAGGCGCATGCCGGCATTTTTGCACGACCCGCATCTGCGGGGTTCTCGCGAACGAATTTACGCGGCGGAGCGTGGCGAGCCAGCTTCCTCTCCTGGCGACAACGGCCAAGGGTGAAACGGGGGTGATACTGGGCGCCTTGGAAAGGATGCCGTTCAGTCTCCAGCTCATTGTGGATGGGCTGATGTGGCAGGTCCTACCCCTCACCGTGCAGTTGGTGGTCTCTCTGATCGTTCTGGCAGGCCTTGCGCCGACGGTCTATGCCTGGCTCACGACGGGTCTGCTTGGTCTGGTCCTGGCCTGCGCCTACTTTAATGCGCGTCGGTGGAAGAAACTGGCGGCTGGCATCAACGCCGCATCGGGTCGGATGTCTCACATCCAGACGGATGTAATCCGAAATGCGCGGAGGGTGGTGTTCAACGGCAATGTCGCGGGTGAACTGCGATGGATCGCCAGTGGGGGGCTTGAGAGGCGGCAGGCCGCGGAGGCGGGGGCGGTTTCCCTTATTCGCTTTTCGTTCGTGCAGAACGCGCTCCTGTGCGCCGGGGTGCTGTTCATCTTCTACCTCGGCGCGCTGGATATCCGCGCCGGCGTCATGACGGTGGGAACCTTCGTTCTAATCCAAAGCTATCTGTTCCGCCTGACGCAGCCTGCCGCCAGCTTCGTATTTCTGATCCTGGGCGCAGGCGTGGCGATGGAAAATATTGCGGCCGTTTTGGACATGGCGACGCCCATGCCAGCAGATAGCGATCGTGAGCATCATCGGCCTGCGGGGCCCGCACGGATAAGCATCGAGCGTTTGGGTTTCAGCTACGGCGCCGGTCTGCCGGAAATCGGCGAAATCGATTTGGAAATCGCCTCGGGGTCATTCGTTGCGATCGTTGGGCCCAGCGGGGCTGGTAAGTCGACGCTGGCCCAGTTGATTGCCGGGCTCAAATCGCCAGCGCGCGGTCGGGTAATGATAGGAGACGCGGATCTATCGTCGGTCGAGCCCGGTGAGCGCTCCCGCCATATCCTCTACGTCCCGCAGTTCATCAGCCTGTTCGATCGTCCGCTACGAGACAACCTTCTCTCACCACTCCCGCCGATCACGATGAGGCGCCGCGTCTAGCCTGCTGTCGGAATGGCGCTTTGCGAGTGCGGGGCAGGCGATCGACCTGGACGCCATGGTAGGCGAAATGGGCGAGAAGCTTTCGGGCGGGCAGGTTCAGAAGGTCGAGTTTGCCCGCGTCTTCGGCGTAAAGGTGCCGGCCATCGTGTTCGATGAAAGCAGCTCATCCCTTGACCCGGTAAGCGAACAGCAGATCATAGACCGACTCCGACGCGAACTCCTGCCTGCGACCACCGTCCTGTTCGTTACACACCGGCAAACTGTGGCGCAGCACGCGGATAGCGTGATCTTCATGCGAGGAGGCAGGGTCGTGGGGCTAGGGCGTCACGTGGAACTGTTAAAGGCGAATAGCGAGTACCGGCGCCTCTGGTCGGGGATAGGTAAACGTAAGAAGCAGGACGATAATCTGGCTATATTGGGCTAGGCGGATCGATGCATCTTTGGTAGATGTGTGATGCTTGATGCAGCGAGACTCCGATGCGCACAACCTTGGCAATCGATGACGATGTACTGGCTGCCGCGCGCAAGATCGCGGATCAGCAGGGGCGCACGATCGGAGAGGTGATCTCTGAACTTGCGCGTCAGTCGATCAGGAGGCCGAGCGATCAAGATGAACGTAATGGCGTTCCGCTCCTGTCCACCAAGAGTGACGTCATCATCACGCTCGACATCGTGAACGCGCTGCGTGATGAGGCGTCATGACTTATCTGCCCGACGTGAATGTTCTGGTTGCACTTATCGATCCAGCACATGTCGGACATGAGGCCGCTCATGCCTGGTTCGCCGGGACAGGCCGGAGGAATTGGGCCACCTGTCCGCTCACCCAGAACGGCGTCATCCGGATCATCGGAAACCCGCGCTATCCCAACAGCGCCGGCTCGCCGGCAGAAGCTAGCGAGATCATGCGCCGCCTTTGTGCGCTTGATGGGCACCAGTTCTGGGGCGACACCGTCAACCTGCTCGAATGCGACTTCGTCGATACCGGTGAAATCCGCACGTCTGCACAGCTCACCGATACCTACCTTCTCGCGCTGGCGATGACGCATCAGGGCAAACTTGCCACATTCGATCGCAAGCTTTCGCTTCGACCGGTGCGAGGCGGACGCAAAGCGCTTCACCTGATTGATGGGGCTGGGGGAAGGGATGTCGGTGCGGTCTGATCTTGATCATTTGCCGGCGGACCGCCGCCGGGAAATAGCCGATTTAGTCTTGCCGGCCATTCTCTCGTCGTTCGAGGATGCCCACGGGCGTTCGGTGACAGGTTGGAAGAAGAAGGGCCGGATCCACAAGATCGTCCTCTACGGCAGCTTTGCGCGCGGAACATGGGTTTATGAGCCGCATACCAAGAAGGCCTACTCGTCGGATTACGACTTGCTTGTCATGGTGAACCGCAAGCAGGTGGTCGAGAACGTAGAGTACTGGTCCGCGCTCGACGAGAAGTTCATCGAGGCCCGCGCAAAAGGGCAATTGCTCAGCCTGCCATCGATCATCGTGCACACCCGGCAGGAGGTCCATAACGCGCTGGCGGAGGGCCGCTACTTCTTTCAAGATGTCATCAAGGACGGAATACTACTCTACGATGCGGATGATACTCCGTTCCCGAAGCCGCGGCCGAAGACTGCGGCGGACAAGCTAGGGTTGGCGAAGGAATACTACGCGGAGTGGTTTCCATCTGCAGGCGAATTTTATGACGCGTACGAGTTTGCGCTTCGCAAGGAACGACTTCCAAACGCTGCATTCCAACTCCACCAGAGCGTAGAGCATTTGTACAATGCCGCTCTCACCGTTCTGACATTCTACACGCCCCACAACCATAATATCCGTGCGTTGCGGGGGGATGGTCGACAAACTCGACCGTCGGTTTGTTCATGTATGGCCCCGAGACTTTCGATGGCAGAACGCCGCTTTTAACGTGTTGCGCGACGCATATGTCAAAGCGCGTTACGCGAAGAGGGGATACAAGATCACGAAAGACCAGCTTGAATGGCTCGGAGGTATTGCCAGGGATCTCGCGGAGGTTGTGCAGGAAGTCTGTACCGGGCGCATTGCAGAGCTGCAAATAGAAGCTAACCTTGAAGGATCAGATCAAATCGAGCCCGGCTATCCGCTCGAGCAATGTCATTGGAAGACCGGACATGAAATTTGGTATTGAGCATGTGCCTGTCACAGAACGACCGGAGCTCGAGCGTATTCTTGGGATGATCCTTGAAGAGTTCGAGGATGTCCTCTCGCTTGCGCAGCGCGAGTGGAAGAGCAAGGGCCAAATCACGAAGATTGTGCTTTATGGTAGTCACGCTCGGGGCGATTGGGTGGATGAACATCATACTCGGGTTGGCAAGCATTCTGACTGGGACCTCATCGTAATCGTCAACGACGAACGTTTGACGGATCGAGTGAAGTATTGGAAGAACGTCACCGATCGCCTCTTCATGGAGTACCGGTACACCCACCGGCTAAGGTCACCGGCCCACTACTTCGTGTACACGATGGACCAGATCAACGGATCCCTCGAGAGTGGACGTTACTTCTTCGTCGACTTCTCCGAGACGGGAGTCGTCCATCAGACCGACACTGCCGAGTTTACGACGCCCAAGAGTTTATCGCCGAAGCGGGCCTACGGCATGAGCCGTGACTATTTTGAAGACTGGTACGAGAGTGCGGTGGAGTTCTATGACGGCTATGTTTTTTCGCGGGACAAAGGCCGCCTCAAGAACGCAGCGTTCCAGCTGCATCAATGCGTGGAGCGACTGTACCATACCGTTCTTCTCGTTTTCACGCTCTACACGCCGCACAGCCACAACATCGTCGAGCTCCGCAGCGCGGCAGAGAAGCACGATCCCGTGCTCCAAGGAGCCTGGCCGCGGCTGGCCGAAGAAGAGATCGCGGCCTTTGAGAAGCTCCAGCAGGCTTATGTGAAGGCGCGTTACCCGCGCGACTATCAGATCCGGGAAGATCAACTCACCTGGCTGGGTGAGCGCACGGAGGCGCTGATCGGGCTGGTGGAAAGTACCTGCAGATCTAAGCTGGCCGATCTCGAAGCCAATCTGAAACCATAAGCTATCATTTATGATAGCGATTGCGCCTGAAAGCGGCGATCAACGCTTCGAAAATGGCCCTTTGGGGCGCTAATCTCTTTTCAGGGCTTGTAATATCTGGCCAACTGTCCCCTCAGCAAGAGGGGGATTCGATGCGAATTGCGGCCTTACTTATTGCACCGATGTTGCTGATGAGCGGTGTGGCACATGCCGACACGAGCGGAGAGGACTGGAAAGAAGGCTCGGAGCTTTACGCCAAATATTTTGGTCCATTTCGCTATCGGAAGAATGGGCCGTTCATTGTCGACTACCAGATCGGCAACCCAAAGAAGGCATTGTCAGCCTGCCGCCATTTCGCGGAAACGGGCTACAAACGTAGCGCCTATTCAGGTGCCTGCGAAATGTTCCTCTACCCGTCTGGGGCCAAGTTGCCTCAGGCTGCGGAGGCTAGAAGCATTTACGAGCGGCTGTTCGAAAGAGCCACGACGCAGCCTGGGCGTGTGGCGGTAGCCCTTACTCTCGATGTCGGTGCCGATTACGAGATTATGGTGGACCCAAGCCCTGAAGTGCTCAACGCGGTCTATCCTGAGCGGGGAGCGCGAGAAGCGAGGACCGTCGCGGAAGCTTATGCTCTACACAATCGGACGAGCCCTCAAAAGGTGCAGTGGCTCTACGACCATGGAGCGCGACTGTGTGAAAAGGATTGGGGGCCGCCCGAACGGAGGTTTTCGTGCCTGACGTTCTATTCCACGAACGACGATCAAGTTCCTCATTTCGACGAGACACTGGCTGTTCTCGAGCGCAATGGTTTCCGTCCTCGCTCGGGCTCAGAGGTCTATCACGCGATTGATGGCGCAAACCTGATTCGCGAGGGGCGAATGGATTCATACGACAGGTACTACGCATTGCTGGATGCACGAACCACCGCGCAGGTGCGGCTCGACGTAAGGAAAATGAGGCGCAAATCGCTGCCGCAAAGTTGGAAAAGGCGCGCGCAGAGGGGTTGATCGCTCCCACAGACGCGGAGAACCTCGCTGCCGCCAAGCGATTTTCTGAGGTCGGCACTCCCGTTTGCAGAAAGCTGATGGTTGAGGGCAGGGCGTTCCGGTTCGCTGCCACGGTCGAAAAAGCAACTCGCACAAGACTACAACTGCGCGCCGGATCAATCAGATCCGACACGTCGGAATTCACTAATCTTCCATACCACGACACGCGAATTTCGCCGGGAGTGGTGTTTTGGGACGACGCGGGCTCTTGGTCCGATTGCCGACTTGATTCCTGAGAAGCGCTGCTCGAAAATACGGTGAACATCAACCGATATGTACCCGCCCGCCAGCATCTCGCCCCCTGGCAACAGAAAATCGGAGTTCCGTCGGGGGAATGTGCTTGAAACACGCCGCAGGATGGGGAGGGCAGGATCCATGGCCCTGCAGATGAGCACCCGCCTCGTGAAAAGGATCGCCGCGTTCAAGCCCTCGGGTGCTATTGTGTAACCGGCGCTGGGCGAGAGGCGCATTTCCGCCGTCGCATCAGCGCATTCCAAGGCCAATAGGGGCGACCTCGTGAAGATGGACGCAGGTGCCCGTATCGAGCCGAGGGTTGGTACATTGCAATTTCATGGCGGTTCGGTCATTATCTCTACCGGATCGGTAGAGCTGGCGCTCGATCCGTGGAATAACCTCGCCAGGCATGCACGCCAGTCGCAATGCTGACAGGCGGCCGCACCGGACCAGGGCTTCACCCTAACGGCGGCATCACCTCGTGAACCGTGAGACCGGCAATTGCTGGGCGTTCGGTGTTGCCGCTTCTGGTTTTGCATGTTCGAAAACGTTTTTGTACACGACGTGACACGTTATCACGGTGTTTCGCCGTGAGCGGGGGTTCCGGGAAAGCACCCGCTTCGTCCAGCATCGAATTTGCCATAGAGAAATTGTTCCGAGACGAACGACGGGGCATTCTGCGATACCTATCGAAGCGCGTGGATGGGCAGGATGATGCCCAGGATGTGCTGCAAGAGGCTTTTATGCGCTTGGTGTTGGCTAAACCGGCGGCGCTGAATGAGCGTCCGGAGGCTTACTTGCAAAGGGTCGTCCAGAATGTCGTCATTGATAGGTTCAGGCGTTCGAGGAACCAACCGGTAACAGGACCCCTATGGGACGACGACGATGTCGCGATAAGCGTTGCGCCTCAGCAAGGCTGGGCACTTGAGGCGGAGGACGCGATGGAAAAGTATCGCCGTGTCTTGGGAGACTTACCACCTCGCACTCGCGAGATTTTTGAACTGAATCGTGTAGACGCGCTCACTTACCATGAGATCGCTGCCCGCTACGGCGTAACGGTTAAGGCGATCGAATATCATATGAGCAAGGCCCTTCAACACCTACATCAGGCCTTTTACGGCGAATGACACAGATACATGCTACCGATCGAGAACGCGCTCGTGCGGAGGCTGCGGATTGGTGTGTCCGCGTAAATGGTCGTGGCGACCAGTCTGTCGATCTGGAATTCGAGCGCTGGTTGGCGCTGACTCCCCTGAACCGTCAACTTTTCAGCGAAATGAGCGAGCTCCATCGCTTCGGCGCGACACTCCGATCAGAAATGATGGAAACCCCGGCTATCGAGAGGCGGCAGCATCAACAGTTCCGAGGCAGACGTAAGCGTCCGCCCTCCGGCGTGTTGCGGCATTCAGGCTCGGGGCTGATGGACCTCCGCTAAGGGGTCTCTTTCTGGACTCCAGAAGGAGGCCAAGTG
>NZ_LGJH01000113.1 GCF_001298105.1 Novosphingobium sp. ST904
CGAGGTCATCTGGCGGCAGCGATCATGGCCAAGCGTTTCGGCCGTGGAAATGGCAACGCTGCGCTGGGTCGATTGGTACAATAATCACCGGCTCTTCGGCCCTATCGGGCACATCCCGCCCGCTGAGGCCGAAGACAATTACTATGCAGCCCTCGAGAACCTCGATATGGCTGCATAGCCAAATGAAAACTGCCTCCTGAAAACCCGGGGCGCTTCAATGCCGGGCGAAGCGAAACTGATCGAGAGCACGTCGAAACCGTCAAGTGCGTTGAGCGCAGTGGCGGTCGCCACTGTGAGGACCTGCCGGTAATGCATGGGCTCACGCGCAATGATCGCGCGGGGATCTTCCATCGTATTCTCCCATTACCGGCGCAGGCCATTCTGCGTGGCCAGCCCGCCGGACTTGTTCTGCCTGGTTGAAAGGTCGGTCAGTTTCCGACCGGGGCGGCGACCGAGTAGGTCACCTGCTGATTTCGGGTTTTCTGGAAGTCTTCCACCGTCTGCCCGCGCATGCCGGCATAGATGTCCAGATTGGAAGCGCCCGAGATCGCCGCCAGCTTCTCCAGAAGGAAGAAGACGACGCCGTAGTGGATCAGGCCCCGCCAATCCCGGCGGCGGATCAGGTCACGCTCCTCATCGGTGATATCCGCAAGGGCCAGTACGCTTTCCTCGTCCGCCTGGAATGCGGCGCGCGTCTCGGCGTCGATGAGGCCATGCAGGAACTTGTTGACCCGCCAACCGCCAGCGCTCCGTTCGAGCGTATAGGGATAGGTTCCCTCCAGCCGGTTCGCGCCCGCAAGCTCGGCATCCATCGCTTGGCGATGTTGCTCTGCTTGGGCCTCGCTCATCGGCGCCGCTTCGTTCTCGTAGATCGCGGTTGCAATCGCGCACATCGAGGGGAGATAGTAGCTCTGGTGAACCTTGCGCACACTCGCCGAAAGCGCGCCGCGCATGATGAGCCACATGATGACCTCGGACCCTTCCATGCCGCCGAGCCTGGCGTAGTCGGCATGGGTGAGGCGCGTCAGTGCAATCGGGTCTTTTTTCCAACAATTCGAGGAATTCCTCATCCCACGGCGTGTTGTTGAACCCGCAGCGTTCGCCATGGACCTGATGCGAAAGACCGCCGGTAGCGACGAGGGCGACCTTTATATCCTCCGGATAGCTCTCGATCGCCCGGCGCAGCGCCTGCCCCAGTTTCCAGCAGCGCAGGGCCGTCGGGATGGGGAACTGGAGCACACCGACCTGCAGCGGCACGATCTTCGCCCGCCATCCCGCCGTATCGTGCGGCAGGAGCACCGAAAGCGGGGAGAAGATGCCATGATCCAGTCCCTTGTCGCGGAACGTGCTCATATCGAACTCGTCGGTCATCAGCGATTGCACGATGTGGCGAGAGAGGCCCGCATGTCCGGCGATGGGCGGCATCGGCCGCGGGCCGCCGCCCTCGTCCGCAACAGCGTAACTGTCATCCACGCCGAGGCAGAACGCCGAATAGTGATCGAAGAAAAACGACGTGATGTGATCGTTGTAGATCATCAGCAGGACGTCGGGCTTGCGGTCTTCGATCCATCGGCCAATCGGCCCATAGGATTCGAAGATCGGCTTCCAGGCCGGATAATCCTGCTTGTTCGCGTCGAGCGCGAAACCGATGGTCGGGGTGTGCGAGGTGGCGATCGCACCGATGATGGTTGCCATGGGAGCTCCGGAATCTCAGAAAAAGTGCATCCGCGTCGCGATTGGGATCAGCGCGCTTCGGCCATCGCCAGACGGTACATGATCCGCCGCGCCATCAGGCCGGGCTTGTCCGGCGCGAAGCTCAGGTCGAACTGCTCCTCGCCGTCGGTACGGACCACCTCGTTGATCCACTGCAGTGCCTCGACATCTTCGGAATAGGCCTGCGTGTGCGCTTCGAGCATGAAGCCATCGATATCCGCATCGCCCGGCAGATAGTCGCGCGAGTTGAACCACCAGTAGTGCATCGAATCGTTCGTCTCGGGCGTGAAGACGTGGGTGATGTTGTAGCGATAGAGCGCCGGCTTGCCCTCATCCGGCTCATGGACGCGGACGCGCGCATAAGCGGTGTGCAAGGCAGGCGAAACGAAGCGCGCCTCGGAGGTGCGGTCAACGCGCTTGTCCATGATCTGTGCAGGCTTGCCGTAGACACCCGGCGGCGAGGAATTGAGCAGTTCGCGCCGGATCACCACCTGGTTGTCCTCGGTAGAAGCGCTCAGCTTCGAGCGCGCATATTCAGGCGTGCCTACCGTGTCGGGATGAAGGAAGGGAAAGTGCGTCTGGTCGATCAGGTTCTCATGCATCGAGACGTAATCGGCATTGATATGGAAATCGCCGGAAACGGTGCCCCATTCGGGATCGCTCAGCCACCAGGTGTCCGGAATCAGCGCCTCGTCGGCAAGATCGGGCGCACCCATCCAGATCCAGGTCAGCGGACCGCGGTCGGCAATCGGAAATGTCCGCACCGCAGCGGTGGCCGGCACGTTGGCGAGCGCGGGCAGCTTGGCGCAGACACCATCGGTCCCGAACTCCATGCCGTGATAGCCGCAGACCAGTTTGTCACCCACCAGCTTGCCTTTCGCAAGCGGGAAGGATCGATGCGGACACCGGTTGCGGAGAGCGACTGGCGCGCCGTCCAGAGTGCGATAAAGCACGACGTCCACGCCCAGCAGCTTGCGCGCAAGCGGGGTGCGTCCGATCTCGGTCGAGCGCGCACAGGCATACCAGCAATTGCGGATGAGCGGGGTTGTATTGTTGGCGAAGGAGCCGGAATCCTGCGGCTCCATGGCCGCAAAAATCTCGTTGTCGGTGCGTTGCCGGGCGGGTGCCTCGGGGTTGGTCGTAGTCATGGATACGTCCTGTTGTCCAAGGATCAGAGATCGAGTTCGAGCACGCGGCCGCGGATGCGCGAGCAGCAGATGGTCATCTGCCCGCCCGCGACGTGCTCCTCGTCGCTGAAGAAATGGTCGCGGTGATCGAGCGCGCCGTCGCAACCGGTCACATCGGCGATGCACAGCCCGCATTCTCCGCGCCGGCAGTCCGCGTAAGTCTCGACACCCGCCGCCTCCAGTGCATCGAGGATGGTGATCCCGGCACCAACCGGCACCCTTGCCCCATTCTTCAATCGGACCTCGAAGCTCTGATCATCGGGCCTGTGCGCCGCGTTGAACACTTCGTATCGAATGCGCGCCGGATCCCAGCAAAGCTCCTCTGCGGCCGACACGAGCGCCTGGATCATTCCCGAAGGACCGCAGACATAGACCTGGGTGCCTTCGGGCTGCGCGGCGAGAAGCGCCTTGAGATCGGGCATCCCGCCCCGCTTGGTTTCGATCACCGCGAGGCGACCGCTGCACAGCGATTCCAGTTCGCCGACATAGGCCATGGCCCCGCGTTCCTGGCCGATGTAAACCGCCGAAAACGTCTCCTGCCGGGAGCCGAGGGAACGTGCCATTGCGAAGATCGGGGTGATCCCGATGCCGCCGGCGATAAGCAGGTGGTTCGGCAGGTTGCGGATCAGGCGAAAGGCATTCAGCGCGCGCGATACGCGCAGCCGCGTTCCGACTTCGAAATTGCCATGGATGAACGCCGATCCGCGCGAGCGGTCCTCGCGCTGGACGGCGATCCGCCAGAACGGTTCGGATGCTGCACCTGCGTCGAGTGCGCCGACCACCGAATAGTGGCGAAGGAACCGGCCCTCGCTGCCGCCAAAGCGCAGTTCCACATGGCTGCCGGCTTCGGCGGGCGGTAACGGGCGGCCATCGGCGGCCCCGATGAGAAACTCCGAGATACGGTCTGTAAGATTTCGCCGCCCCACTATGACGGCGTCCAGGTACTTGTCCTGCATGGCCTCTCCACTGCGCAGCGCCAGATCATTCGGGCTGGCGAACCTGCGCTTTGCTTCGGCACGGACCTACGGAATCGCCCGCGGCCTCGCTTATGCAATTTGCAGAAGCAGACTTGCGAAATAGGTATAATACTGGCAGGTGGGCGCTATGGCCCATGAAACCGAGCCGCTCATCTCGATCAAGCAATTGCGCGCGATCGTGGCCGTCTCGGAACATGCCAGCCTTGTCCGCGCCAGCGAACAACTGGCGATCAGCCAAAGCAGCCTATCACGCCAGATTGCGGACGCCGAGAAAACGCTGGGCCGCAAGCTGTTCCAGCGCGGCTGGAACGGCATGGAGCCGACATCATTCGGGGCCATCATGATTGTCCATGCACGCCGCATGATGACCAGGATCGTACAGGCTAGCCGCGATCTGAATGCGCTTGGCGCCCATGCCGGCGATCTCAGCTACCATCTCAACTGGTTCGTTCTCGATGTCGTCAACGCTGTCCGCCGCACGGGAAGCGCCTCGATGGCCGCCGATTACCTTTCCGTCTCTCAACCAACGATCAGCCGAACGCTGGCTCAAGCCGCCGCTGCAATCGGGCAAGCCCCCTTCATCCGCATCGCCTCGGGCATGGCCCCAACGCCCTGCGTTCCGATACTGGAAACCCTTCGCGGCGAACTGCGCGAGGAAGCCGGTCAGATCATGACGGACCTGGGTGCTCTGGCCGATCAGGTGACGGGACGCGTCGCGATCGGCCTCCTTCCATTTTCGGAGCAGGATGTCGTGGTGGAGGCGTTCTCGGTCCTTATCCGCGAGCATCCCCATTTACGGCTGCAGGCGGTGACCGGAAGCTACACGGCCCTCACCGATGCCCTGCGCCGCGGGGAAATCGATCTCATGCTGGGGCCACTGCGCGGAACGGCAGCACCCGGCGCATTGCGTGAAACCCCGCTTCTCGAGGAACACCTGACGATTATCGCCCGCCCCGGGCATCGGCTGACAGAAGGCCATGCCGAACTCGAAACCCTGATCGGCGAAACCTGGGTTGTCGGTCCGCACGGCACGCCGACCCGGCAGTTCTTCGAGGCGTTCCTGCTCGAGCGCGGCATGACACCGCCAGCCCAGATTTGCGAAATGGTGACTTTCCCCCTCGCCGAAAAACTTGTCCTGGAAAGCGATGCGGTCGGACTTCTGACATACTCTTCCCGGCAGAAGCTATCGCTACACGAGCGGCTCGGAACCGTGTCGTCCGATTTCCCCGAAGCGGTGCGCAAGATCGGGATCACCTGGCCCGCCGGACATTCCCTCTCCCTGCCGCAGGACCTCTTCCTGCAGGTGCTGCAGCGATGCCTGCCGCCCGAAAGCTGAAGCCGCCGGTGTCAAGGGCGGGAACGGTCAGCCTCGGCGCCGCGATTCGATCATTTGTAGCAATGCATCTGCGGGTTTCGTCCGATACCGCTCCTTGTGTCTGAGGCCGTAAAATGGCCTTGGCCGAAACTCTATCCCTGCCTTGTACAGCGTACCGGCGGCTATAGCCGGCGCGACAACCAGCGAGGACAGAACGGCGACGCCCGCGCCTGCCTCCACGGCGGTGCGGACACTCTCGTTGGAGGGCAGCACGAGTGCCATGTCGAGCGATGCCGGATCGATGCCAAGATCGCGCAGATGGCTGTCGAGGGTGGAGCGCGTGCCGGACCCTTTTTCACGCATCACCCAGCGAGCCTTTCGAAGCCAATCCGCGTCGATCGGTTCGGTCGTGAACGGCCGAGACTGGACGAGCACCAGCCGATCCTCGCCGATGGGCCAGTGGGCGACAGCCGGATGATCGATTTCGCCTTCGACGAAGCCGAGATCGGCATTGCCGTCATGGACATGAACCGCCGCCTGCTGGGTGTTGCTGATCGTCAACTCCACACCGAGTGCCGGGTACCGCTGCTGGAACACCGCCAATAAGGGCGGAAGCCAATAATTGGCGATGGTCTGGCTGGCGACGACACGCAGCGATCCTCTCTTGAGACCGCCCAATTCCTCCAAAACCGTCTCAGCAGCGGTCGCTCGCGCGAGTACGCTGCGGGCTTCGGCCAGGAACAGACGCCCGGCTTCGGTCAGCGTGATGCCACGCCCGACACGATGGAACAGCTTGATCGCGTGACGCTCCTCTAGCGCCGCAATCGCCGCCGAAGCTGCCGACTGGGTAACGTTGAGCGCGCGGGCCGCAGCAGTCATGTGCTCACGCTCGGCCACGCCGACGAAGATGCGAAGCTGCTCCAGAGTCATAAACGACGCATACCACAATCAATATGATTTAACGATCGGAATGATAAAAAGTCCGGGTTGGATTGATTGATCGATCGGCCGTAGCTGGATCTGCGAAAGGAGATCGCAATGGCTGTTTTCGCTCATGATCGCCAGGCCCTGTCCCACTTGCCCCTCATTCAGCGCCCCACCGTACTGCCGGGTGCCATGCTCTGCCTGGCCGTAACGGCAGCCGCTTATGCACTGGAGGCTGCCGAGCGGGCAGTTACAGGCAAGGCGTGGCTGGAGGCGCTCGTACTCGCGATCCTTGTCGGCACGGCCGTGCGGAGCTTGTGGAACCCCAGCGATAAGTGGCATTCCGGGGTCGCGTTCAGTGCCAGATATCCACTCGAAGTTGCAGTGGTCCTGCTTGGTGGGTCGGTAAGCGCCACGATGATTTTGTCTGCCGGCGCCGGCCTCCTTTTCGGCATTATCGGGGTGGTGGTCGCCGCTATCCTCCTGAGCTTCGGAATTGGTCGCCTGCTCGGCTTGCCGCCTCGAATGGCGCTGCTGGTTGCGTGCGGGAACTCGATATGCGGCAATTCCGCCATAGCGGCTGTAGCGCCGGTGATCGACGCGAACGGCGACGACGTCGCCGCGTCGATCGCCTTCACCGCCGTTCTGGGCGTGATCGTGGTGCTCGGCCTGCCGCTGATCGGTATCGGACTCGAAATGAGCGGGCTCGCTTTCGGCGCATTCGTCGGGCTGACCGTTTACGCTGTCCCGCAAGTGATCGCGGCCGCTTCGCCGCTGGGCGCGATCGCCGTCCAGATGGGCACCTTGGTCAAGCTGGTGCGAGTGCTGATGCTCGGACCGGTTTGCCTCGCCCTTTCCTTTGTCGCGCCAAAGCTCCCTCCCCGGACAGATCGAAATGGCGAGCAAGCCGCCGCTGGCACCAAGACGAAGCAACCGGGAATTGCCCATCTCGTACCGTGGTTCATCATCGGCTTCCTGGGCTTGGTTGCGTGCCGTTCGTTCGGTTTGGTGCCGATCGGTATGGTCGCACCGATGGGCCAGATCGCCACGCTGTTGACGGTGGTATCGATGGCAGCCCTGGGCCTCAGCGTGGATGTGTTGAGCGTAGCGAGAGCCGGGGGGCGCCTTACAGCGGCCGTGGTACTCTCGCTTCTTGGCTTGGGCGCTATCAGCCTCACGCTTCTGTTCGTGCTGCATATCGCGTGACGAGTTTACGACGGCGTAATCCGCAAGCAAAGCCCATCGCAGCCTCGCCGATGCTGCGCCCTCGGACCGCGCGACACTATTGGTGAAATATGATCCGGTTTCGGCCGGTTTCCTTGGCCCGGTACATCACCCTGTCGACCAGAGACAATAACTGCTCCTGATCCTCCACTCCGCCCTGCACCAGCAGAGCCCCGACGCTTGCCGTGACGTTGATATTGAGATCCGCCTCAGGAATATAGATGGACTCTATGGCCTTGGTGAAACGGGCAAGCAGCGCCAGCATTTTCGGCTTGCTCATGCCCGTTATCGCCACGCAGAATTCCTCGCCCCCCATGCGCGCAATCAAATCGCGCTCGCCGCAGTTACTTGTCAGCGCATCCCTGACATGAATGAGCACCCGGTCTCCCGCCGCATGCCCGTGACGGTCGTTAATCGCTTTGAAATGATCGAGATCGATCATGGCAATGCCGAGTGGAGCCATCTCCCCGCTGCCGTCCTCATGCCGGTTTGCACACAGGGCCGCGAACTCTTGAGCAAAGGCGCGGCGATTCAGGGCACCCGTCAATGGATCGATATCTGCCAGTGTCTGCATTTCCATAATCTGGTGATGAATGCGCAGAGATGTGGCGACCCAATGCGCCATCCCCTGCAATCGCATCATGTCTTCCACGTCCTGCGCATATGTCTGGCAGTGGCCGATGTTGATCGTGCCGAAGCAGCGCGATCCGCTAAGCAAGGGCACATCGAGGCATGATTTCAAACCCTTGTCGCTCAGGATCTTGCAGTCCCAATCGTCCGACAAGGAGAGATCCGGGCAGATTTCAGCCTTCCCCTGGGCAAAGACCCGCCCGACCATGGTACCGGAAACAGGGACGGGCATATCAATGGGAATAGCGTCATTGCCTTCCATAGCGACCAGGCGAAGATGGTCTGCATCCGCGCCCGGCAGTGCGATCGTGACGCGGTCGGCCCGAAAAATTACGCGTGACCAGCGCGCTATCACGTTCATGAGATCGTCTATGCCCTGAGAGGCGGACAATTCCTCGATGAAACTGACGGGAAGCTCAATGGACAGGCCGTCGTAAGACGCCTCATCCGCTGGGCTTTCAAGATCGTCATGGAGCGAGTCACTCTGGTGCCGATCAATGTGTCTGGGCATCAAAAGCTTCTCCCGCAAACCAGTGCCTTGTCGCCTCCACCATATCTTCGAATGGCAAACACATCATGCAATGTTGATAAAATGGCATATTTCACTTTGAAAAACACCAGTCCGAGCATTTAAAATTACATCTCCCCTGTTGGGATATCTTTCTCCGACAGTGGGACGGTCAGCGCCGGACCGAGCAACGACAGCACAGGGCAGCCAGAGCTGGCGCCGATCCCCGCCAGCGGCAGGTTCGGAACGGATTTCCAGGAAATTTCTTCCGAAAGCCCCCCTCTTTTCGCGATGAACAAAATCGCTTGCGCAACCAAATGTAACTTTCAGTCCATCCAATTTTACGTCGCCGTCTGTAGAGGCGCCCCCGCCGCGCTATCTCACGACGCGCCGGGTAGTCCTAGGGCGCGGGTTCAGACCCGCAGCTCCGGACCATCCTGCGCCCTTAGCGACGTGACGGGCGCGAAAAGGGATTTTCACAGATGGCAGGCCATTCTCCCCAGCGGATCGACTGGGGCACATTCCTGGGTTGGGCGCGGGGCGTGCTGGCGCCAGACCGCGCCTTCATGACGATGGCGATGATCTACGGCGCCGCGATCGGCCTGCTGTCGCTGGCGACGCCGATCTCCGTGCAGATGCTGATCAACTCGGTGGCCAATACGGCGCTGCCGGTGCCGCTGTTCACGCTGGCCGCCGTGCTGTTCGGCCTGCTGGCGCTGTGGTCGCTGCTCGGCGCGCTGCGCACTTACGTGATGGAAATTTTCCGTCGCCGCCTCTTCGCGCGTTCAGTGGCCGAGATCACTCTGCAGGCGGTCCATGCCCAGAACCCGTTCTTCCAGGACGAGCGCCGCAGCGACCTGTTCAACCGCTTCTTCGAAGTGGCCACTGTCCAGAAAGCGGTCCCCTCCCTGCTGATCGGCGGCTTCACGATCTTCTTTCAGGCGATGATCGGCTTCATCGTCACTTCGTTTTACCACCCGGTATTCCTGGCCTTCAACCTGCTCTTCGTGCTGGCGGTCTGGGTCATCTGGAAGATCTGGGCGCGCAGCGCGATGGAAAGCGGCGTGGCGCTGAGCCACCGCAAGTACGAGACCGCGCATTGGCTGGAAAGTGTGGGCGCCTCCAACGGCTTCTACAAGTCAAGCCGTCATCTCGACTATGCGATGGACATGTCGGAGATGCGCACGGCGGCCTATGTCGATGCGCACCGCGAGCATTTTCGCGCGACCTTCCCGCAGAGCGTGGCGCTGCTGCTGCTCTATGCGCTGGCCAGCGCGGCGCTGCTGGCGCTGGGCGGCTGGCTGGTCATTCGCGGCCAGCTCTCGATCGGCCAGCTGGTCGCGGCGGAGCTGATCCTGTCGAGCGTGTTCTACGGCGCCGCGCAGCTCGGGCCATATCTAGATACCTTCTACGACCTGGTTGCGGCGGTCGAGGAACTCTCGCTGTTCCATGCCATTCCGGTCGAGGACATGGCTCCGCGCGGGGAGGGCGATGCGCGGCCGCGCGACGGCGGCCTGTCGCTGCGCCGGGTGGCGATCGCAGCCGGGGGCGACCGCGCCCGCTTCGATCTCGACATTCCCTCGGGCACCCATGCGGTGGCGGCAAGCGATCCGGGGATCGACCGGCTGCTCAGCCGGATGCTCAAGCGCCATTACCGCCCCGACGAGGGCCTCGTCACCCTGGGCGGTGCCGATATCGCCGCCCTCAACATCTACCGTCTGCGCAGCGACGTGATCGTGCTCGACCGCACGGACATCGTCGAGAGCACCATCCGCGACTACTTGCGCCTCGCCAATCCGCAGGCCGACCCGGCGCGCGTGCTGGACGTGCTGGATCTCGTGGGGCTGGGCGACCGGATCGTCAGCCTCGACGGCGGTATGGACTGCCTGCTGTCTTCCAGCGGCTGGCCGCTGACGCGCGCCGAGACCATGCGCCTCAAGCTGGCAGGCGCCCTGCTGGCCCGCCCGCGGGTACTCATTCTCTCGGGCCTGTTTGACATGGTGCCGGTGGAGGAACTGCGCCCCGCGCTGCGCCAGCTCGACGACCGCGAGACGACGATCATCGTCTTCACCTGCCGCCCCGATGCTTTCGAGTTCGACCACATGCTCTGGCTTGGACGGGATTCCCAATTGCTGACACAGGACCGCGCAGCTTTCGCCGCCGCCCGTAACTCCGCGAAAGGAGGTTTCCATGCCCTTCCGCGATGACCATATCGTCCATTTCAAGACCCTCCAGGGCCTGCGTCCGCCGCGTCCCGCGCGCGTGCTTGCCTGGATACTGCTGATCGCGATGGCCATTGTCGTCGCCTTCCTGCTGCTGGTGCCCTGGCAGCAGACGTCGAACGGCAACGGCTCGGTCATCGCGCTCGACCCGCGCGACCGCGTGCAGAACATCACCGCGCTCGTCCCCGGCCGGTCGAGGAATGGTATGTGACAGACGGCGAACTGGTGAAGAAGGGCGACCGTATCGCCCGCATCGCCGACAACGATCCCAACCTGATCGCGCGCCTCCAGGCCGAGCGCGCGCAAGTCGATGCCGAGATCGCCGCAACCCGCCAGGCGATGGGCGTCGCCCAGCGCGACGTCGGGCGCATGCAGCAGCTCTACGGCGAAGGTCTGGCGCCGCGCCGCGACCTCGAACTCGCGCAGATCAAGGTGGCCGACTACGGCGCCAAGGTCGCCAAGAGCCTGGCCGACCGCAACCGGCTGGACATCAACATCAACCGCCAGTCGGTTCAGATGGTCCATGCCCCGCGCGACGGGCGTATCCTGCGCATCCTTGGCGGCGACAATGCCACGATGGTCAAGGAAGGCGATGTGATCGCCACCTTCGCACCCGAACAGGCGGTGCGCGTGGTGGAGCTCTACGTCGATGGGCGCGACGTGCCTCTGATCCATCCGGGCCGCCCGGTGCGGATGGAGTTCGAGGGCTGGCCCGCGATCCAGTTCAGCGGCTGGCCCTCGGTAGCGGTCGGCATGTTCGACGGGCAGGTGCGGGCCATAGACGTTTCCGCTTCGGCCAACGGACTGTTTCGCGTGCTGGTGGAGCAGAAGCCCGGCGCGCGGCCATGGCCGAAGGAGCCGTTCGTGCGCCTAGGCGCGAAAGTACGCGGCTGGGTGATGATGGATACCGTGTCGAGCGGCTATGAACTCTGGCGCCTGCTCAACGACTTCCCGCTGCAATATCCCGTGAGCGCCCTCGAAGCGGGCACTTATGCAGGCAGCGTCAGCGGAAACGGCGGCTCGGCGGAAAAGGAAGGCGGCAATGCCAAGTAAGCGCCTTTCCCTGTGGTCGCTGGCTGCTGGTCTCTGCGCACTTGCTGCGCCGGGGGTAGCCCAGCAAATCGCGCCCTTGCCCCGGCCTGCGCCGCTCGATGCGCCGGTGCTGCAACTGGACGACCTGCTCGCCAACTCCGCCCGACAATCGCCGCAGATCATCGAGGCGCTGGCCCGCACCCGCGCTGCCGATGCCAAACGGCTGACCGCGGAAGGTGCGTTCGATACGGTCTTCTCCGCCGAGGGCGGATCGCGGCTGGTCGGTTATTACGGCGGCACTTATGCGGATGCGAAACTGGCGCGTCCGCTGGAGAACTGGGGCGGCCAGATCTATGGCGGCTACCGCGCATCCAGCGGCCGGTTCCCGATCTACGAGGACAAGAACTACACCAACGAGTTCGGCGAGATCCGCGCTGGTGCGGTGTTCTCCCTGCTGCGCGACCGGATGATCGACGATCGCCGCTTCGGCCGGGTGACGACGGATGCCGATCGCGCAGTGGCCGATGCCGAGCGGCAGATGGTGGCCATCGGCGTACAGCGCAAGGCGCTCGACGCTTACCTGAACTGGGTGGCGAGCGGCGAGCGGCTCAAGGTCTATCGTCATCTCCTCGATCTTGCGCAGGAACGCCAGCGAGGCCTCGATCGTGCCTATAGGGCCGGGCTGCGCCCGCGCATCGTCCTGACCGAGAACGACCAGATGGTGCTGCGCCGTCAGACCATGGTCGTCCAGTCCGAGCAGGCCATGGCCGCCGCCGCCAATGCCCTCTCGCTCTACTGGCGCGACAGCGAGGGCAATCCCACGATCCCACGCCGCGAACAGTTGCCCGCCTCCCTGCCGGATCCGGTCGTCACGGCCATACCGCACGATCTGCAGCGGCCGGACCTGCTGGTCGCCGAACTGAAGACCCGGCTGGTGCAGGATCGTCTCGCGCTCGACCGCAATGCCCTGCTGCCGCGCCTCGACCTCAACATGGAAGTGGCGCGCGACATCGGCGATATCGGTCCCGGCGGCGCCTCGCGCAGCGGCAACGACGTGCGTTTCGGTATCAAGTTCTCGGTCCCGCTCGAACAGCGTACGGCGCGCGGCAAGCTGATGCAGACGCAGGCGGAACTCGATGCCAACCAGACCCGCGCGCGCTGGCTGGACGAGCAGATCCGCGCCGAAGTGGACGGCATCGCCATCGCCTTCGATGCCGCGACGCAGCTTATCGCCCTGTCGCAGCAGGAGAAGCAGCGAGCGGATACTATGGCGGTGGCGGAGCGGCGCCGCTTCGAGATGGGCGCCAGCGACCTGTTCCTCGTCAACACGCGCGAGGAAGCGGCGGCCAGCGTTGCCCTGAACCTGCTAGACGGCCATCTCAAACGCCTCGCATCGAGCGCCGACTTGGCGGCCTCGTCCGGCAATGCCGCAGCATTGGGGCTTTAGAGGTTTGAACGCGCTTTTCAGTTGAGGTCCACACGTTCAACCGGACGAGGTGAAAACTACGGTATTGCGCGATTCAGTTCTGGGCAAAGTAGATCGGGTTGGAATAGAACCAGAGATCACGCCAGGGATCTTCTCCGACGAAGTCAGGCTCGGGTTCGCCCTGCGGCGTGTTGGTGCCGCGAATTCGCAGATAGGTTATTCCCTCCAAGACCTTCATTCGATGCGATACGATCAGACTATCGCCGTCGGCCCGAAAATCGCGCGACGTAAAGCGCTTCACGAGCCGAGTGCTGCGGTTGCGATCTCCCTCGACGCCGGAAGCGCCGCCCGCGATCAGATCGACATGATCGACCTTGGGAACTTGCCCGGTGGCATGATGGGGGGGCGCGGGGCGGAATCGAATAGTGATGGTGAGTTCATCACCTTTGTGTACCATCAGGGTTTCCCCCATGGCCGCCGCCCGTGACGGCCTCGGTCCAACCGCCGCCGTCACATCCAGTCGGTCCACCAAATTGCCGGTGGTTACGAAGACGCGCCCGTTGCGCAGTCCATCGAGTATGTCTGGGGCGTTCCGCTCGGCGAAGACCCAGGTCCTGGAATATTCCCCCGGCCAGAAGTCCGCGCCGCCTTCCCGCCAATGCCCGTGCGAATCCGAGTTGGCGGTAATGGTCCAGTGCATACCCGTCCCCAGTAGTGCATCCCATGCTCCTCCCAGCCGGGCGACCATCTGATCGAAACCACCCATGGTCGGGAAGCCGCCGTACAGACCACGCGAGCCATGCGCCTTGTCCGCGCCCGCTTCCGGTCTGGCAGCCTGATGCCCCGGTGCACCTTCCATGCCGATCACGACATTCGGAGCGGCGTTCTGCCAAGCAAGGTACTCGGCAGGCGTATGCAGGCCCCATTCGCCATGGCCTGTCGCTGTTCGCGATGGATGATTGCCGATCAGCACCGGCGGATGCTGAAGACCGGCCATGTATCGCAGCGCTGCGATCATCTGAGGCTTGGTGTTGCGGGTCGGATCGGCCGGAAACGCCTCGCGCTTGCCGAAGCGGGATTCGATATCGCGCAGCATCGCGCGCTCGGCGGCATCGGTCGGCAGGATCAGGCTGGCATGCTCTCCGCCCGGAACGTCGAATTCCATGCCGTAGAACAGGACCAAGTCCAGCACCGCCTTGCGTGCCGCCGCGACATCCGGCCAGGCACGGTCATGATTGAGCGCGGAATGCCCGGGCCCGCCGTGATCCGTCGCGACCATCCAGTCCAGCCCGAAGCGACGCGCCATCTGAATGTTCTGCAGGATCGTGTGGGAAGAATCGCCGCCGATGACGGGCTCCGGCACGCGCTCGGGATGTTCGGGATCCGCTTCATAGCGGGCGCTGTAGATGCTGTGCACATGATGATCACCGGCTAGCCAGCGTCTTTGAGCCGCCTCTTCGGCACAGGCCGGCATGACATTTACCATGGTGATAGCCGGGGCGAGAAGCCATCCTGAACGCATCATCGATCGCATAGGCCTTCAATGGGAATACGGGGGACCGGTTCGAAACTCCGGCACGGTCCCCGCAATTCGTGGGGGCAGCAGGATCAGAACTTGGCGCGAACGCCGAAATTCACCGTCCGGCCGAACGTATGGATCTCGCTGACTTCGCTCTTGCTTCCGGCGAAGGAGACCTGCCGTTCGTCGAGGACGTTCACGGCCTGCATGAACATTTCAATGTTCGGTCTGATCTTGTAGCTGGCGCCAAGGTCGACGATGCCAAAACCCTTCTGGTAATATGCCACGACATCCTCGGGGCTGGGCAGCGAGGTCACATTGGCACCGGAATCGGTCATGTAGTTGCTGCGATACGTGTAGCTGAGGTTGATCTCGAACGGCCCGGTCTCGAAGAAGGGCGTGATCGAGTAGCTGACGTCCGACACACCCTGGATTCCGGCCGACTGGATGCCGACGCCCGTAGTGTTCAACTCCAGCTTGGATGTCGCGAAGGTCGCTGTTGCAGTGACGCCGAGGCCGAAAGGCAGCTTGTTGGTATAGCCGAACTCGACGCCCGAGATCGCCGCGTCGCCCACGTTGGTCGGGGTGGCCACCAGAATATCCACCGGCAGCGTGGAGCCGTCGTTGACGGCGAAAGCCAGCGTGCGCGTCTCGAAGTCCGATGCGATATAGTTGCTGATGTCCTTGTGGAAGGCGGCCACCGTGAACGCGCCGAACTTGTCGAAGTACCATTCGAACGATGCGTCAAAATTCCACGAGGTGTAGGGGCGCAGGTTGGGGTTGCCGCCCGACGCCTGCAAATTGAGCGTCGGATCATCCAGCGCAGCCGCACCCTGGTTGTAGATGCTCGTCACGGTAACACTGTTCGTATTGATCGAATTACGCAGTTCCGAGAGCGACGGGCGCGTCATCGTGCGCGCCACGCCCAGACGCAATTGCACATTGTCCGAGAACTTGAACATCGCATTGGCGCTGGGCAGGAACTCGCCATAAGTGGCGCGCGTGGTCGTGGGCAGGACTTCGGTGGTCACGCCGCCCGAACCGTTCGGGACGGGCGCTATGGCGGTGCCGCGCACTTCGGTTTCGGTACGCACGTAACGCAGGCCGAAATTGCCGGAGACCGGCACATCACCTACATCGGATTGGAAATCGATGCGGCCGTACAGCGCTTGGATCTTCTCGCCGATGCGGTAGGAGTTCTGAAGGTCGGCGGCTGTAGGCTCCAGATCAGATGCATTGGGGCTGACACCGTCATACTCGCTACCGAGCGTGTAGGCCTGGTTGAACAGCGCCCAGTCCACGTTGGTCCAGGCCTGCCGGTTCACAATCGACTGGTCGAAGGCATTACCTGGCACCGGATATTGCAGGAAGGCGTCGGTAAGTGTGAACCCGTCGCGCAGGCTCGCACTGTTGCGATCGCGGCGCTGATAGTCGCGGTAACGGTCCGAGATTTGCCCGCCGAAACGCAGCCTCGACAGGCGGATGCCCCCGACATCGAAATTCATCTCGCGCGAGACGTTGAGAATGAAGCTCTTGTCCTCGTCGATCGAATTGATCGGGCGGACTGCGAAGCTCTCGAACGGCATGAGCGAGGGATCGGTCAGGTCGAGATCGGTATAGAGTGAGGTGACACGGCCTTTGTTCAGGACATCGCCGCTGAAATCGAACGTGAGATTGCCGCCCCGTCCGCTGGCCGTGCGGTACTGCACGCGTTGGATCGGCGTATCGAGGTCACTGCTGGCGCGGGCATAGCTGACGCGCGGCTCGATATGCCAGTCGCCGAGGTCCAGCTTGATCGTGGTGTTCAGTTGGAGGTTCTGGTGCGACTGGTCCATGTATTCGCTGTAGTTGCGACGCGCGCGCCGCGGATCGTGCCTGCAACAAGTCTGCCGTCCTCGACCACCGCGGTAGACAGGTCGAGCCGCGAAAGCTGGCTCGGGATGTAATACGTAAGGCGGCGCTCGGTCGTCTCGTTGTTGAACTGCGAGAACAGGCCGTCGACGTCGATCTCGAAACTAGGGGACGGGCGCCACTGCAGGCCGACGACGGCGCTGATGCGTTCGCGATCCTCGGTCTCCAGATAGGGCTGCGCATCGCCGGGGACCCGCAGCGTTCCGAGGCCTTCCACTTCGGCATCCTGCCATCCCATGCGCAGGCGATCGAACTGGATCTTGCGACGTGAATAGGACAGGCCCGCCAGAACGCCGAAGGTCTTGTCCTCATTGCGCCAGCCGGCAGAGATCGTGCCATTCGGATTTACCGTGTCGGTACGTTCCTCATAGCCTGCATAGGCATTGGCGGCGACGAAAGATGTGCGGTCAAGCGGCTTGATGAGACGAATGTCGACGGTCGAACCGATGCCGCTCTCGACCAGATCGGCCGTGGGCGACTTGGTAACGACGACGCTGTCGATCAGCGTGGCCGGCAGCACCTGAAGGCGGAACTGGCGGCCGGACTGGCCAGAGTTGCGGATGTTCTCATTGTAGGCGAGCGGCATGCCGTCGAACGTCACCGCCTGGAAGTTCGGCCCCAGACCGCGCACGCTGATGAACTGGCCTTCGCCGGCTTCGCGCACGATGGTGACGCCGGGCACGCGCTGCAGCGCCTCGGCCACGTTGAACGCCGGCAGCTTGCCGATATCGGCGGCGACGACCGCATCCGCGATCGAGTCCGCGTTGCGCTTCACGCCGAGCGAGCGCTCGACACCGTCCGAAAACGGCGCGGTTACGACGATTTCACTGGCCGGGGCCGGTTCGCCGTTCGCGATTTCGGGCGTTTGTGCGGCCGCCGCCGTAAGAGGGCGGACGATGAGCGCGCCGGAGCCGTCGCGCACGACGGTGAGCGACGTACCCGCGATCAGACGGCGAACGGCCGTCTCCGCATCGAACTCACCGGAAACGGGAGGTGCGTTCAGACGCGCCACCGCGTCGCGAGTGAACAGGATATCCTCTCCGCTCTGCCGCGCAAGCTGCTCCAGCGCCTGGTCCATCGGCTGAGCAGCAATCGCGATGCGCGCCTGGCGCGCCTGAGCATGTACAGAAGTCGCCAGAGATGCGCTTGAAAGAGCCAGCGCAAGCGCCGCCGATCGGCAAAGCTGCCGTTTGAAAGAAGTCATGTCCGATACCCCGTCCGGGCGCCCATCGTGAGCGCCGCTTACCTCGTCGTCGCTCTGGACGGGGTTTTCCTCACCCCCCGATGAATATAATTTTCAGCGGGTAGCTGTTATGCGGATCATGTCCGGCGCTGCCGTGATCTCTACGGGCAAAAGAACTTCCAGCGATCTCGCGAAAGCCTCCGGATCGCCGACGCGGTAGACGCCGCTCAGGCGCAGGTTGGCTGCGCGAGGATCTGCGACGACCAGTTCGCGACGGCTATAGCGGTTCATTTCCGCCACGGCCTGCGCCACGGTTTCGTCGCGAAATGCCAGTCGCCCGCTCTGCCACGCCAGCAAGTCGTCAATCTCGGGACGGTCGAGGTTGTCCCGCCGACCCGGTTCCATGGCGATGCGATGTCCCGCCGAGAGCTCGACACGGGCATCGACCGACTGCACCTGCGCGCTGCCCTGAACCGCGGTGATCAGCACGACATCGTCGTCCCGGCGCAAGTCCAGCCTGCCCGATTGCGCGACGACGCTTCTGTCGCCCGCCTCGATGACGAAGGGCCGCACATCCCGTGCGATCTCGACGTCTACGCGGCCCGATGCCAGCGTCAACAGGCGACGAGAATTACTCGCCGTGAAGCGCACCCGGGTGTTCGTGTCGAGCATTATGCGCGTATTATCGTCCAGCACGAAGCGCCGCTGCTCGCCGACTGCGGTCTCGTACACACCCGCAAGGGCATGCTGCCAGCCTAGGCCCAGCCCGCAAGTCAGGGCCAGACCGGCTCCGCCCGCAAGGACCGCGCGCCGGGACATGCGGTCCGGCTGACGCAAGCGCGCAGGCCGAGGATCGTCGCGAAGACCGCCAACCGCGTCCCAGATCGTGGACGCATTCTCGAATGCGGGGGGGTGTGACGGATCAGCCTTCAGCCACGCATGGAATGCCGCCTCGTCCCGGGAGGATCGGTCATCCGCGTGCAGTCGAGCCAGCCAGTCCGCCGCCTGCCGGTTCAAATTCTCCGGCTTGCTGCGGAAGATCACGTCACCAATTCTCCATCCACTCGGCCAGATGCACCATCGCCTTGGCAATATGCTTTTCTACGGCGCTTTGGCTGATGCCGAGTTCCTCGGCGATCTCACGATATTTACGGCCGTCCAGTCGATACATCAAGAAAATCTGCCGCGTACGCGGGCTAAGCGCTTCGACCCCGACGCGCAACCGGTCGAGCCGCTCGCGAGCGATGAGCACCTCATCCTGCAGTGGATGGTTGTCTGCAACCGCAGCAACATCGGGACACCACACGAGAGTTTCCCCTGCCCGTTGTTCGCGTCGATAAGCATCGATACCTCGGCTCGTCGCAGCGCGGGCGAGTAGTGCATCGGCATTCCGAGCGAGGGTCGAGCCGGTGGTGACGTTGACCCATGCGTCGTGAAGCAGATCCTCAGCGTCGTCACGCCGCGTCATGCGAGCGACCTGATCCCGCAATCGTGCCCAACTGAACGCCGAGCCCGGAGCGCACTTCGGTGCATTCGAAAACCCCATCGGCGGCACTTAGAAAAACCAAAATGCGATTTGATGACACATCCAAGTCCATAGCATGACGCTTAAGCGCAACGACGCGGCATCCGATTGCGGGTGCTTGCATGGCTTGCCATTGCAGTCGGATATGTAGCCGGGCCTACGCCCTCATACGAGATTCCGCTCCCCCGATGGAGCTTGCCGGTGCGGGTCCTGACCCTAGGCTCTGTCGGCAATCTGGCGGTCGGCGACAAGCGAAGCATCGATGAGGTTGCGGCCGGTCTGAGCAGCCGCCTCTGCGGTCATCGTCACCGCTACGCCATTCGGGCCGTCGAGCATGACGAGGCCGTCCTCGGCGATGGCAATTCCGGGGTCGGACCGCGGCTGCGGCGGGTTTGGAGATGATGGTGCGGTCATGGAACGACTTCCGTGGTTGCAGGGGGGAGGGGCGTATCGTCGATGTAGAGATAGGATGGATCGAACTGCCCTCGGGCGGCCAAACGTGCAGGATCGGGTATTTCCACAAGGGAGGAACGGAACACGCACAGACCCTCTTCGCGCATCTGGCGCAGGACCCGGTTGACGTGGATATTGGTAAGACCGCAGATTTCGGCCAGGTCGGTCTGGGTCAGGCCCAGCGCGAAACGATGCCCATCGCTGAGCCCGGCCGACACAAGGCGAACGTTGATTTCGCACAGGAAGTGAGCCACCCGCCCCATTGCATCGAGCCTGCCGAGGCGGAACAGCCACGCCCTGTGTATCGCAGCATCGATGAGCGTCGAGAACCACAGTTTGCGGGCCAGTTGCGGGCACTCGGCAATGATGGCGTCCAAGTGGGCATGCGGCACGATCGCTACGGTCGCCGCAGTCATCGTGGCCACGTCGTGGTCGAGAACCTTCAACGGATAGGCATGAAGGTCAACGAAGTCGCCCGGTACGTGAACGGCTACCAGTTGCCGCAGGCCCTGGCGATCGTCGATGTAGCGTGACAGGATTCCTTCGATCAGCAGAGTGCTGTCATTCAGATCTTGCCCGGCCCGAACCACGATCTTGCGCGGTTCAATCGTCCTGACTTCCGTTATCGAAGCTTCCAGCCTTGCGCGCTCTTCGGGCGAGAGGCTGACACCCCGTTTGTATCGCAGGAAGCGGTCGGTGAACACGGCTTGGTCCTTCAAAACGGTATAGGAGACGGGCTCTCTTCCGGCATAACCTCCCGCGGGGGAGCGCGTTGCAAGGCTGCGGACCGAAACGTGCTGATGCAGGTTAATATCCGGCCGGCCGGCGCAACTGAACGGTCATGGCTACTGTTACCTTCGGACTAGTCCCATCCAATGCCGCATTCGCGTGCCGCCCTCAGGCCGGTCAGGCGCTGCCGCATGACCTTTGATCTGGAGGAATGCCCCATGGCCAAGAAGCCAGCGAACCCGCATGCTCGATCGTCCGACACGCTGACCCCGACCGATCTGTCCGGGGCCGATGTGGGCGGCGAATCCCCAGACAAGGCATCTCCGGTGCCAGCCGACGCCGAGATATCACTGGCTTACGCAGAACCCCAAAAAGCAGGCGGCGAAACACATCAGGAGGCCGGCGGCGAAGTGCCCACGCTGACCACCCAGCAGGGCATCCCGGTCGCGGACGACCAGAACAGCCTGAAGCAGGGCGCGCGGGGGCCGACGCTGCTGGAGGACTTCCATTTTCGCGAGAAGATCTTCCATTTCGATCACGAACGCATACCCGAACGTGTGGTTCATGCGCGTGGATATGGCGCGCACGGGTTTTTCGAACTGACCGACAGCCTGTCGGACGTCAGCCGCGCCGACGTTTTCCAGCGGGTGGGCGAGCGTACGCCTGCCTTCGTGCGCTTTTCCACGGTCGCGGGTTCCAAGGGCTCTTTCGATCTCGCCCGCGACGTGCGCGGTTTCGCGGTCAAGCTTTATACCCAGGAAGGCAACTGGGACCTCGTGGGCAACAATATCCCGGTGTTCTTCATCCAGGATGCCATCAAGTTTCCCGACCTGATCCATGCCGCCAAGCCCGAGCCCGACCGTGCCTTTCCGCAAGCCCAGACCGCGCACGACAACTTCTGGGACTTCGTCAGCCTGACTCCGGAAACCTTCCACATGCTCATGTGGACCATGTCCGACCGCGCCATCCCCCGTTCGTTCCGCACGATGGAGGGTTTCGGCGTCCACACTTTCCGGCTGTTGGACGCAGAGGGTAACTCCACTTTCGTCAAGTTCCACTGGAAGCCCAAGCAAGGCCTTCAGTCTGTGGTGTGGAACGAGGCCGTGAAGATCAACGGCGCCGATCCCGACTTTCACCGCCGCGACTTGTGGGAGGCGATCAATTCCGGGGACTTTCCCGAATGGGAACTGGGCGTCCAACTGTTCGACGATGCCTTTGCCGACAGCTTCGACTTCGACGTGCTCGATGCAACCAAGCTGATTCCCGAGGAACTTGTGCCGATCCGCGTAGTGGGTCGGCTGGTCCTCGACCGCGTGGTCGACAACTTCTTCGCCGAGACCGAACAGGTTGCCTTCTGCACGCAGAACGTGCCGCCGGGCATCGACTTCTCAAACGATCCTCTGCTGCAGGGCCGCAACTTCTCGTACCTCGACACGCAGATAAAGCGGCTGGGCGGTCCCAATTTCACGCACATTCCCATCAATGCGCCCAAGTGTCCGATGCACCATTTCCAGCAGGACGGGCACATGGCGATGCAGAACCCCAAGGGGCGGGCAAATTACGAGCCCAACAGTTGGGGGCGCAACGCTTGGCGGGCCGCGCGAGGATCCGGTACGCGGCTTCACCAGCTATGCGGAGGAAGCAGACGGCCCCAAGCAGCGTGTGAGGTCCGAAAGCTTTGCCGATCACTACAGCCAGGCCCGCCAGTTCTTCGTGAGCCAGATGCCGATCGAGCAGAAGCACATTGGCGACGCGCTGGTGTTCGAGCTTTCGAAGGTGGAGCGGCCCGACATCCGCTCGCGCACGGTTTCGCATCTGCTCAACATCGACCCCGGCCTCGCCGCAACCGTAGCGGATGGCCTGGGCATCGCGCTGCCAGATGCCGCCGTCGCGGCGCGAGAGCCGATAACCGACCTGCCTGCCTCGGCCGCGCTCAGCATCGTCAGGAACGCCCCCGACAGTTTCAAGGGGCGCAAGCTGGGGATACTGCTCAGCGAGGGCGCCGATGCGGCGATCTTCAAGGCGCTGCTGGCGGCCGTGGAAGCGGAAGGGGCCGTTTACGAGGTTATCGCTCCCAAGATCGCGGGCGTCACCCTGTCCGACGGCACGACGGTGGCTGCAAAGCAGAAGGTCGATGGCGGCCCTTCGGTGCTGTTCGATGCCGTGGCGATCGTGGTGTCCGAAGCCGGGGCCGCGCTGCTGGCACTGGATGCGGCGGCGAAGGATTTCGTCACCGATGCCTTCGCGCATTGCAAGTTCATCGGCTTCACGCCCGAGGCGGACACGATCTTCGTCAAGGCCGGGATTGCCGATGACCTCGACGATGCCTGTCTTGAACTCGAACATGTCGAAGATGCGAATGCCTTCGTGGTCGCCTGCCGCGAACTGCGCCATTGGCCGCGCGAACTGGAGGTCGACCTGGATGCACGGCCCTCGGCTTGATCTCCCGATCTTCGGCAATCTTCACCCCGGGGGAGGCACCGCGCCGTCGCCGGGCAATGGCCGGGCCGTTCTCCCGCCTCTGAAGATCGGTATCATCGCGCATCTGCGCTACCCGATCGTGGAGCCTTTCGCAGGCGGGCTGGAGATGCATACGCATCTTCTCGCTCGCGCCTTGAGGGGGCGGGGGCATGCGGTAACGGTGTTCGCCTCGGCACATTCGGAGCCGGACCTCGGGCTTGAGGCGATCTGCACCGAAACGGCGTTAGCCAAAGTCGGCAAGGCCGAAGCGAAGGACATCGGCTTCTTCCGCGAACACCACGCCTATCTCAGCCTGATGAGCGAGTTGCGCCGGCGCGATTTTGACGTGATTCACAACAACTCGCTGCACTACCTGCCGGTGACGCTGGCCGATACGCTCGGGGTGCCGATGGTAACCACCTTGCACACGCCGCCCTTCTGCTGGCTGGAAAGCGGCGTGCGGCTGTGCGCGGGCGATGACCATGCATTTGTCGCCGTGTCGCAGTCGGTGGCAGAGCAATGGGAGCATGTCACCAAGGCGGACGAGGTGATCCTGAACGGCATCGACATCGACAAGTTCGCTTTCCATCCCCGTTCCGACCAAGCGGGCTACCTGGTTTGGTACGGCCGAATCGTCCCGGAAAAGGGGCTGCATTTCGCCATCGAGGCGGCGCGTCTGATCGGCCTGCCGCTGCGTATCGCGGGGCCGATCCTGGACCCGGACTATTACCGCGCGAGAATTGCGCCGGAACTGGGCCCTGATACCCTGCACGTGGGGCATCTGGATCATACCGAACTGGCACGGCTGGTCGGGGGAGCCCGCGCGTTTCTGTTCACCCCGATGTGGGACGAGCCTTATGGTCTGGTCGTGGCAGAGGCGTTGGCCTGCGGGGTGCCGGTCGCGGCATTTGCGCGCGGGGCGGTTCCGGAAATTCTCGACGCAAGTTGCGGTGTCCTGGCCATCCCTGACGACGTGGCGTCGCTTGCAGCCGCGGGTCGTGAGGCGCTCACGCTTGATCGGCGCGCTTGCCGCAGGCGGGCGGAACGCATGTGCGATGCGGGCCGCATGGTCGATGAATACGAAGCATTGTACCGTAAAGGCATCGAACGAGCCGCTGCTCGCAATATGCGCCTCGATGTCCCATCCACAGTTCCCGCAAGGAATCCGCAAGTCGCCGCCCGTGGCCAGCGGCATGGCTGATCTGGATATCTGCGTGTGCGTGCCCGCGCGCAACGAGGCGGGACGCCTGCCTACCCTGCTTGCGGCGCTTGCAGCACAGACCTGGCAGCGAGCGATACCCGTGGCGATTGCGGTCAACAATACGAACGACGCAGTCTTGCGGTGATCGAGCAGGCTCGTGTGCGTTATGCCGGACGGCTGCTCTTGCAGGTCGAAAACGTGACCTTCGGCCCCGTTCAGGCCCACGCCGGCTCCGCGCGGCGCCTGGCGATGGACACTGGTCTTGCCCTGCTTCCGGCCCGTGAGCGCGGCGTGCTGGTCAGCACCGATGCCGATACCCGGCCACCTCCCCAATGGCTGGAGGCGATCGCCAGTGCCGTTAACCGCGGCGCGGATATCGTGGGGGGGCGGATCGAGATCGAGCAGGACGAACCTCTCCCCGAATCCGTGGTGCGCCTGCGTGCGGCGTGGGACCGCTATTGGCACGAGGTCCGCGCCATCGAGGATGCCGAAGACCCGGTGCCTTGGGATCCGGCGCCGCGCCACGGCGACCATACCGGTGCGTCCCTGGCCATCCGGGCATCGCTCTATGAACCGTGCGGAGGCGTGCCGTTGCTGCCTGCAGGCGAAGACGTTGCCCTCGTGAACGCCGCATTGGCACAAGGAGCGCGCCTTGCCCATCCGGCGGAGGTCTTCACTCATGTTTCCCCGCGCCGCTATGGTCGGGCTGAAGGCGGGATGGCGGCGGCCATGCAGATCTTGTTCGACCAGGCTGCGAGCGGTGTGCTCCCCCGAGCGCCCGCACTGCATCACTGGCACGACCGCGCCGTGTGGCGCCGCACGCTGCGTGCTCGCCCCGGGGGGCACGCCTTGATCGCCCAGCAGGAGCCTTCGCTCGCGCCGATGCCGCATGACATGGTGCTGGAGATGGGGGAATGACCGCCCGTCCCATCGGCTACTACGTGCATCATCACGGAGCCGGACACCGAGCGCGTGCAGAGGCGATTGCGGCAAAGCTCGAATGGCCCGTGGTCCTGATAGGGACGGGAATCGGGGCGTCAGGGATAGACCTGCCAGACGACCGCCCCGCATCTGGCCGCTTCGATGGGCGGGATGAGGCAATCGGCCGGCCAGCAGCGCTTCACTACGCCCCGCTGGACCATGCAGGCGTGCGTACACGCGTGGCGCGTATCGCGGCCTGGATTGCGGACCAGCAGCCTGCGCTGATGGTGGTCGACGTCTCGGTCGAAGTGGCTATGCTGACGCGTCTGGCCTCGGTTCCCACCATTTGCCTGCGGCTGAATGGGGAGCGTAACGACGGTCCGCACCTGGAAGCGTTTCGGAGCGCGGCGGCCATTCTGGCGCCGTTCCACGAAGCTCTCGATACGCCCGCCACCCCACCTTGGGTGCGCGACAAAACCCGATATTTCCCGGGGATCACCGCTGCCCCCGCCGCCGAACCGGCGGTGGACAACCGGGTGCTGGCGGTCTTCGGTCGGGGCGGTGCTCCGGGTGACGGCGAACGTCTGGCCGCAGCTGCGCGCGCGTGCCCCGAGTGGGATTGGCGGGTCATCGGACCGGCCTCCTTCCCTGCGAACATTCCGTCGAACCTGGAATTCGCAGGATGGGTCGAAGCGCCGGAATGCGAGATCGCCCGTGCTGCCGTGGTCGTCGGCGGGGCAGGTGATGGCCTGGTCTGCGCGGTAATGGCTGCAGACCGACCCTTCGTGTGCGTTCCCGAAGAACGTCCGTTCGCAGAGCAATGGGCAACGGCGCATGGTCTGCACGCGATGGGCGCGGCGATCGTCCTTCCGGATTGGCCACATGGCGAGCAATGGCCGGCGCTGCTCGGCCGTGCGCTGGCCCTGTCCTCACAGGTGCGTCGCGGTCTGCACGATGCGAATGGTGCGCAGAAGGCGGCGGCGTGGCTGACGACGCTCGCGCTCGGCGCGACGATTTGCCGGGAGCATGCCGCATGATGTCATCCGCACTTGCAAAGGTGAGTGCCGCTAGTCCCGTGGAACGGGCAGCGGGGATCGCCTCGCGTCTAGCCGATCTGGGCACGGGCTACGATGCGGCCCCGGCTTTTCCCGCCGAAAGCATCCGCTGCCTAGTATCGGCGGGGCTGCACTGCGATTTCGCTCCCCCGGCGAGCGGCGGCATGACTTTTTCGAACGCCGTGGATCGCCAGTTTGCACTGATGAATGTGCTGCGCATCGTCGGGCGGGCGGATCTTAGCCTTGGGCGGCTCTATGAGGGGCACGTCAACGCGCTCGCACTGTTCGGGTGGTACGGATCGGCTCGGCAGCACGCTCGCCTGCGGCGCGACCTGGAACATGGTGCCTTCTACGGTGTGTGGGCCACCGAGCCGCAACCCGGCGTTTCCATCGCCTTCCGCGATGGCGGTTCATATGCGCTCAAGGGCAGCAAGTGCTTCGCCAGCGGGGCGGGCGGCCTCGCCAATGCGATCGTGACCGCACAGGCTCCCGGCAGCGCTCTGCGGCAACTTGTGATTGTACCTGCCGACGATCCGGCCCGTGCCGACGTGTCGCAATGGCGCGTGCGGGGCATGCGGGCGACCATCAGCGGGCTCTACGATCTTGCGGGCGTCGTCGTGGGAGAACCGGATCTGCTGGGCAGTGCCGGAGACTACGAGCGCGAGCCGCATTTTACGACAGGCGCCTGGCGTTTCACTGCCGTGCAACTGGGCGGCATGGAAGCCCTGTTGGCCGAGACACGGCTCGCCATGACGGAGACCGCGCGGGGCGTCCCCTGCAGCGGGGCAGGTTTGCCGATGCCGTGGCAGCGGTGCGAACGGCATACCTCTGGGTGCGTGAATGCGCCTTGCGTGCGGCGCGCGAGGATGAGGACGGCCCGGCGTTCGTCAGGATGACCCGCGGGGTCGTCGAGCGGGCCGCTTTCGACATGATGGAACTGGCGGCACGAATCGTCGGCACGCGCAGCGCCATGGAGGGGCAAAGGATCGACAAGATCACCCGCGACCTGTCGCTCTACCTGCGGCAGGCGGGGCCTGACCATGCCCGAGACCAGGCCGCGCTGGCCTGGCTGGATCAGGACGTCTGGGGCGACCAGGACACATTGTGGTGAGCGCGCTGCTATCCGCGCAGCCTTGGCGGCGCCAGCGATGGCTGGTTCTGGCGCCGCACCCCGACGACGAGACTTTGGGCGTCGGCGCGCTCATTGCCCAGACGGCAGGCGATGGCCGGCTAGCGGGTGTGGTCTATCTTACCGATGGGTCAGGTTCGCACGGTGCCGACGGCACGCCCAAGCAGCGGCTCGTGTCCGCGCGCAAACGCGAAGCCGCCCATGCCCTCTTCCGTCTTGTCCGCAGGCGAAGCCGCGACCCGCTCCATCTGGGCTGGAAGGATGCTGCCCCCGCCGCACCGGAAGACCGGGCTTTTCTGCGCTCGGCTCGCAAGTTGGCAGCGCTCTGCATGCGGTTGAGGGTCGATGCCGTTGCCGTGACGGCGTTGCACGAAACCCATTGCGACCATGCCGCCGCGGCACGGCTGGCCTACGCGGCACAGGCCATGGCGAAGCGTAGCCTGCTCGTGGCCGAATATACTGTCTGGGCCGATGCGCCCGTTGCGCAATCCTTCCGCGCCGTGCGCACGGAAGCGATGCTGCCGGGCCGGCGGCGCCATGCTTTGCGTGCGCATCGCAGTCAACTCACCGCTTCGCACGGTCCGGGCTTCCGGCTTCCCGCCGAGCGGCAGCGGATGTCTGATCGCGATACGCTGTATGTGCGGAGATAAGGATGACACGTCCAAAGGCCAGCCTTGGCCGCGACTATTTCGAAAGCATGTTCCAGGGTGACGAAGACCCGTGGGGCCTCGAAAGCAGCCCGTACGAACAAGCGAAGTACAATCACACCCTTAGCGCACTGGCAGGGCGGGTCTATGCGCAGGGTTTGGAGGTCGGTTGCGCCAAGGGCGTCCTCACCAGCAGGCTGGCCATGCAGTGCGGGTCACTGCTGGCAATCGACGTCAGCGGCACCGCCCTCATTGCTGCAAGCGCCCGTTGCGCGCCTTACGGACATGTCGCCTTTGCCGAAATGGCTTTCCCGCATCAGGCGCCTGTCCACGCTTTCGATCTCGTGGTCCTGTCGGAGGTCGTCTACTACTGGGAGGACCGGGACATCCGGCGCAGCGCCGAATGGATCAGGCTTCATCTGGAAATCGGCGGTGACCTGCTGTTGGTCCATTGGACGGGCGAGACCGATTACCCGCAAAGCGGCGACGATGCCGTGGCCAAGCTGCAAGACGCGCTTCCGGCGGCGATGGACGTGATCGCCGCGGAGCGATGCCCGAATTACCGGCTGGACCTGTGGCGCCGCCGCGCAGCATGAGCCTGAGCGTGCTCACCATAGTGAGGAACCGTCCGGGCCATCTGGTGCAACTGGTCAAGGGACTTCAGCGCAGCAGTGTCCTTCCGGACGAACTGATCGTGGTCGACATGGGGAGCGACTCTCCGGTTGTCTTGGAGGACCTTCCATTTCCCGCGCGTGTTGTGTGGATGGACGGCGGTCGGCTTCCTCTTGCAGCTGCTCGCAATGCCGCAGCCAGGTCGGCCAGTGGCGATCATCTGCTGTTTCTCGATGTCGATTGCATTCCCATGCGCGGGCTGATCTGTGCCGTTCAAGGCGTCCTGGCTTCGCACAATGCCCTTGTCTGCGCGAAAGTGCTCTATCTTGGTCCGGACGAGGCGCGCGCCGAATGGGACGAGCAGGATCTCTTCAAGCGCGCGGCGCCTCATCCGGCGCGCAGCTTTCCCGGGCAGGGGGTGCGCAGTGAGGATAATGCGGGACTCTTCTGGTCTCTGGTCTTCGGGATTACGCGGCAGCGCTTCTTCGCGCTGGGTGGTTTCGACGAGGAATTCGTCGGCTACGGCGCCGAAGATACCGACTTCGGGTTTCGGGCGAAGGCCGCCGGGGTGCCGCTCCTGTTCATGGGTGGGCCCGGCGCGTTCCATCAATTCCATCAGACTTTCGATCCGCCGCTGCAGCATCTCGATGATATCGTCAGCAACGCCGGCACGTTCCATCGGCGCTGGGGCATATGGCCGATGGAGGGGTGGCTGAAGGCGTTCGCGGAAATGGGTCTGGTCGCCTTGAGTGAAGACGCCATCACTCTCCTTCGTCCAGCGAGTTGCGACGAATTGGCGCAGGCAGACAGCTCCCGGCGTTCCCACTGAGCGGGCCGGACCGGCGAGGCAGACCTCGCCGGTCCGTTGTTTCAGCGCTCCATCGAATGCTTGATGTCGCGCATTTCGTCATGGCCGGATTTCACCGAGGCATAACAGGTCTCGATCAGCCGAAGGATTTCGGGCGACAGTTCGCGGTCTCCCAGGGCATCTTCGTATTTGGCTTTGATATGATCTTCGCCTGCCTCGACTTCGTTGATGATCGCCTTGTCATCCTGGCCCGTCATGGTCGACTTGAGGTTCAGGAACATGCGATGTGCCCCGGCCAGGACAGTACCGTCGTCCTCCGCCTTGCCGCCCAGCCGGGTTACTTCCTGCTGCAGGCGCGACGCTACTTCCCGTCGTTCGCTGGCACGGCTCGTGAATAGCGAGCCGAAGCGGCCACTCTGGCTGTCCTTGGCCGCTTCGGTGTAACCGTCGACGCTGTCGATCGTGGTTGCGATCAAGCTGTTGAGGGTCGAAATATCGTGGCTGGTATCGGGCATCGTCGTTCCTATCGAAAAGTTGGCAGCCCGAACGAAAAATCTCCGGGACGAGGTATCAACGGCGCGAGGTCGACAAAGTCCCTGGGAACACTGCGATACTAGGCGGCGTGGACAAATTTGAGCCAGTATCTGGCGGTGGCGATATGGACCATGCCAAGGAAACTGTTGGCCAGTTGATCGTAGCGGGTGGCGATGGCT
>NZ_LGJH01000112.1 GCF_001298105.1 Novosphingobium sp. ST904
AATCCGCGCTGTAGCGCTTCCTCGTCGTCTTCATTCCCGTACCAATCTATTTGGTCGGGAGTAGCTTAACACCCTGTCCAGAAAACCGGCACCACCTCACATCGCCTGATGGCCGGCATCGATGCAAATCACGCGGTCCACAGCAAACCGCTCGGCAAAGCGCTCCTGCCATTCCACTGGCAATATCCCATCCTTCAGGCAAACGACATAGCTGGCTGGAACGGCCCCGTGATGATCGTACCGCCAGGATGTAAAGTCGTAGGTAGCAAGCGGCCAGCGATCCACTCCAAACTTCGCGAGAAATGCGCTTTTCTGTAAGTCATCCATATCGTTGCAGAACATCTGCGGATAACGCGCCGCCAGATCTTCTGTCTTGGGATCGAACGGCCAGCCGACTTCATCAGGCCTCGCTCCGTGCATGCCCTCCCCCATCATCGCGCGCACGCTTTGCCCGGGAAGAGGGATCGAACATGTGACGTAGACCGCCCTCCGAAACAGGTCCGGCCGCCGTTCCAGCATCAGCGACATGACTTGCCCGGCCTGGGAATGTCCAACGAGCATCGCCGGCCCCATGCCGGCGACCTCGATGTCGGAAAGCAGCTCGGCCGCGACCTCGTCCAGACCGATGCCGCCATCGAGCCGCTCTCTTTTTGACCCGCAACCCGGGACATCGACTGCAAAGGTACGAACTCCGGGAGCCTGCAGTCCCAGTGCCGCGATAGTATCGCCCCACACCCAGCTTCCCTGTCCGCCGCCGTGAACGAAGACAAATGCCGGCTCAGTCTCCAAGTCCTGCTTCTCCCGATTTCGTGCGCGAAACTATCGATGCGCTTCGCCGCGCGAAAGACGCCACAGGCTGCGCGAGCTACATACCGCAGGAGCGGGAAAGGGATCACATCACGCAAACACCCTGTCAACGAGAGGCAGGACGTGGTGCTCCGATACGTCCGTCAGGTGTCAAGGCGAGAACGCTCCCCATCAGTATCCTGACCAGGTCTGTTTGCCCGCGCGCGCCCGTTTTGGCGAAAATGCGTTTCGAATAGCCACGGACTGTCTCGACCTGCAAATCCAGCTGGCAAGCGGCCTCGGCAATGGACCGTCCTCGGCAGATTTCCAGCGCGAGCCGGGCTTCGCTTCGCGTGAGCCGAAAGAGGTCCATCAGCTGCTCGCAGCGATCGGCGGTGCCCCAACTGTCACCGTGCACATAAGCGACGATCACCGGCTTGCCTATCGGTCCGAGCAATCTGTGCGGTGCGGGCACCAGTAGCATGTCGAACCAGGGATCGCTCGAGAGGGAAACGGCTTTGGGGCTTGCCTCCAGCTGCGATGCCATTGTGCGGATCGTGGCAAGCAGTGTCCTTTCGGCAGCCCGGTCGGCAATTGTCAGCCTTCCCCTGGGCGTTCGTCCAACCACCCCGGATTCGCGAAGCAGCATTTCACCGACTGGATCGCTGTCGACGATCCCACCGCCTGCATCAAGGGCAATCCAGCCGAACTGCAGCCTGCGAATGGCCTCCTCCGCAAGCGAAGCGGTGAAGCGTTCGCGTTCAAGGACAATGTAATTGCGCAGGACGCTTCTCAGTACGGGAGCCAAAGCGCAAAGCAAGCGATCGGTCTGCACATCGAACGAGCGGCTCAGACTGACGATCGTGAGGCGCGCATCCACGCCGCCGGCTTCCCGCACACGCATCTGCCGCAGGTCCGTCACACGGTGTGTTGTCACGAGGTCGGCGTAGAACGCCTCATGTTCGCCCCGGTCGAGCGCGATAAGCTCCTCAAGAGAATAGGCTCTGCCTTCCTGCATCAACTCGCTCGCCGTCGGATTGCGATCGACGAAGTAGCGGCGATAGAGTTCGTTGCTGTCTTCCACACGCATGTCGCCCGAAACGAGTTGCAGGCAATCGTCCTGTTTCCAGCCGGGCGGCTGACACAACAGCACGACGAAATCCGCGCCGGTTTCACGAGCGAGCAGCGAAAGAAACGAAGCCCACAGGGGCTTTTCATATGCGCCGTCAAGCAGCGCCTGGGTCATTTCGCCAATGGCTGTTGAAACTTGCATGCGCTCCTGCCGCGCTTGGCCACAGCCCCCATTTGGGGGTTTTTCATCCCGGATACCTGCCTCAGGAAGTCGCAAACGACAAGCGCTGCCATTCGCAAAGACAGAGCTACGAGGCAAGCGGGAGAGTGAACCATGAGAGCGCGCCACCGCGCCACGAGGCTGTGCCGTGCTGCGTGACATCTTCGAACGTGTCCCACACCCATTCGGCCGGACCGCAGCCTCTGCACGGCAGCGCCGGCGGAAAGCCGGTACTTTCGGGCCGGCCATCCTGTTCCTGGCTGCTCCTGCGCTTTGCAATCTGACCCTCGTCATCCCTTCCTACGCCTCCAGCGGAGCGTTCTGCATGATACCTGCACATCTCAAGACCGACATCGAGGCCGACGGCCTTACGCACGTCCTGCTCGTTCGGGAGTTTCACAAGGGCGAACCGCTGGTGATTTCGGAACCGGCCTCGGCCCACACCGCCGTCGCACCCTCGGACCTTTGCCTGATCAAGCTGGTGGTGGGACCGGGCAATCCGGGCCCTGTCGGCGCGCCTTCCACTTCGCCCGGCATCGGCATCGAAGTATGGCTGCCCAGGCCCGCTGCCTGGAATGGAAGGATACACAATATCGGCGGCCTTGGCGGCTTCGACGGCGGTCAGCACAGCTCTCCGGACGCAATCGGCTGGCCCTATGCCGCACTGACGGCGGGCGGAGAAAGCGCAGTTTCCGCCAGCACCGATTCCGACCATGTCCCCACCAATGGTGCCTGGGCCATCAATCCGGATGGGTCCCCTGCCAGGCAGCTCTGGGAGGACTACGCGCACCGGGCGATGCATGTGATGGCCGAGAAGACCAAGCAGATCGCGCGGGCTTACTACGGAAAGCCGGCGCACCACGCCTATTATGAAGGCGTATCGACCGGCGGACGCCATGGCTACCGGCTCGCCCAGCAGTATCCGGGCGACTACGACGGCATCATTGCCAGCCTTCCGGCACTCAACTGGGCCCAATGGGTTACCGCCGATGTCTATCGCAGCCTCGTTGTAGAACGGGAACTCAGCGGCCGTTACCTGACCAAGGCCCAGATGGACCTCGTCTCCAATGCAGCGATCGCGGCCTGCGACACGGTTGGCGGGCAGCACATGGGATATGTGACGGACAACCTTGCCTGCACTTACGATCCGACCAAGGACCCCGCAGTGCTGCGCGTGGAAGACGGCGGCACGAATACCAGTCCTGATGCCCTTTCGCTATCCCAGGCACGTGCCATCAACCAGATGTGGTACGGCATGACCAGTGACGGCTCGGCACCTGATCCCCATCGCGACAACGGCGCGGGAACGGCGCTTGCCGGCCCACGCAAATGGTATGGGCTGATGCGCGGCACATCGCTCTATCAGGCCTACTTCGCCAATATCGGCTACGGCAGTTCCAATGCGCACGAAGGATACGTGGCCGATCAGGTCGCACTGGAACTGGCGGCCCCAAGCCTTGCCAATCCAACCTTTCACAATGCGTCCGGCAACGGCGAGGGGGGCTGGACCGCTTTGACCTATCAGGAACTCTCCCACGCCTTCGACCGCGGGACCGAACTCGACAGCACGTTCGGCGGCCTCGCAAGCGACGATCCCGATCTCTCGGCGTTCAAGGTACGCGGCGGGAAGTTCCTGAGCTGGCACGGCTGGAACGACGAAGCGATTCCGGTCCAGGGCACGATCCGCTATTACGACCGGGTGCTTGAAAAGATGGGCGGCGCGCAGAATGTGCACGACTTCTTCCGTCTCTACCTCTTGCCCGGTGTCGGCCACATGTCGCCGAACGGCACATCCAATCCCGATGCGCACCCACCACTCGTCGCGCCGGGCCAGTTCTATGCCTTGATGGTGGACTGGGTTGAAAACGGAAAGGCTCCCGATTCCATCATCATCGAGACCCCGCCGGAAAGCCCGGTCAGGCGCTCGGCGCCCATCGCCCCCTACCCGCAGCAGGTGCGATACGTAAGCGGCGACCCCAACGAGGCATCAAGCTACGCCGTGCAATGAAACGCGAAGTGCAAGCCGATCGGCGGGGATGAACCGCAGCGTCATCCCGCCAGATATCCGCGTATCGCCGCCAACCCTCTTGCGGCGAGCGGGGAATGGACCCTGCCCTTGAGCCGGCCCGCGAAGATCGCGGTTGGCGGAAGCGGCATTCCCTCGATGGCGACTGCTACCAGCCGGCCATCGCGCAATTCCTCGGATATAAACGCCTGAGAGCAGATGCAGACCATATCTGCGGCCATAACCGCGTCCCGCAGGATGTGATAGTTTTCACAGACCATGCGCGAACGGCTCGGGATCGGCGGCCCGACCGGATCTTCGACAGAACTCGCCCATGGATAATCAGCCAGATCGGCAAGTTGGAGACGCTTGCGGGCAAGCAGGGGATGCCCCTGACGTACCACGCACACCGGGCGCGCATCGCCGACATGTTGCAGATCGATTTCCCCGGCATCGGCAACATGCGGACCGGGAAAGAAGATCAGCTCGACCTCGTCGTTGGCAAGCGCCTCGATCAGTTCTTCCCCCGGCCGGACCATGACGCGAAGCTGCACATTATTGGCACCGAAAAAGTCGCCGGAGAAGCGTGGAACCAGCTCGCTGGCCAGCAACGGCGCCATCCCCATCGACAGCCGCCCGCTACGCCCACCAGCCAGAAGTCCCATATTGCTTTCGAAGACCCGCAACCCTTGTAGCAGAGGACGCGCCTGCTCCAGAACCTGAAGCCCGGCTGCGGTCGGCTCCACACCATGGCCGACGCGATTGAAAATCGCAAAGCCGTAGCGCTCCTCGATCGTCGCTATGCTTCGGCTCAATGCCGGCTGGCTGAGGTTCAGCTCGATCGCAGCGCGCGAGAAGCTGCCGCAGCGTGCGACGGCGAGCAGGTGCTGCAACTTGCCAAGTGAGAGATCCATAAACAATCCGCATGGAGATACACGAATTCAGCATTAGACCTCATACCCCGCTTGCCGCAATGCTCGGTCCATAATGACAAGCGAGGGTGCTCGATGTTCAAGCAGATCTGCTTCTTCCGGAAGCGGCCGGATATGTCGATGGACGCCTTCCTCGACTATTATGAAAACCAGCATTCCCAGCTTGCGAAGAAGATGGGTGCGAAGCCCGCGCTGCCCAATGCGGTGCGCTATGTCCGCCGGTATCTGACGCCCGAAAGGAACCCCATAACCGGTGAAATCCACGATTCCGGCTACGATTGCCTGATGGAGATCTGGTGGAACAGCCGGGAGGATTTCGAAGCCTCCCAGCGCATCATTTCCGATCCCGCGCGCCTGCCGATGACGATGGAGGATGAGCGGCGCCTGTTCGCCAGCCATGCCAACCCGGTCTATTCGGTGATCGATTACGACTCCCCGATGGGCCCTCATGGCGAACCGACACATGTCGTTCTTCGCCACGGCGATGAAACGGAGTAAATGGAATGAGCGATGAAAGCATGCAGGTGATCCGCGAAGCCCGGCGCGACTGGGTAAGCGAACACCGAGAGATGTACCTTTCTTCCGGCGGGGCGAAGGGTCACATCATGGACATCACCGCCGTTGGTGGCCGTGCCTTCGCAACGCATTGCCTGGTCAAGTACGAGGGGCGCAAGAGCGGGAAAACCTTCATCACGCCCCTGTGCTACGCCGACATCGGCGGCGAAGTGGTGATTTGCGCATCGAAGGGCGGGGCTGACCATCATCCGGCCTGGTATCTCAATATCGTCGAGCAACCGGAAATCGAGTTCCAGATCGCGACCCAGGCATTCCGTGGAACCTGGCGTGAGCCAGAAGGTGCCGAACGCGAGAAGGTGTGGTCCTTCTTCATCGACTGCCATCCCTTCTACGAAACCTACCAGAATTCCACCGCGCGCGTACTGCCGCTGGTGATGTTCAAGGCAGCCGGGGAGATTCCGGTTTTCCGTCCCGATGATGCCACCGGCATCCGGACCGCCTGATTTCCGATGGCCGGCACATCAATGACGAGCGAGGAAACGGCACTATCCTACGCGCGCGGCATTCCTCTTTCGCAAGAGACAGCTTGCGGCGCCCTGACGCTGGGTGCCTATCTTCAAGAGATCGTACAGCGACATGGTGCCAGTGAAGCAGCCGTCATCCATCTGGACGGCGAAGTCATCCGCTGGAGCTATGACGATCTTTGGGCGCGCGCCAACGAAGTGGCCCGGGCGCTCAAGGCCTGCGGCGTAGGGAAAGGCACACGCGTCGGCCTACTCATGACCAACCGGCTGGAGTTCCTTTCCTGCCTGTTCGGCACCGCACTGGCGGGAGGCGTCGCCACGACAATCAGCACCTTCTTCACCGCGCCGGAAATTGGTGAGGTGCTGGAAGCGTCGTGTTGCGCTATCCTGCTGGTTGAGCGGCACGTGCTCAAGAAGGACTTCGCGGCGACGCTGGGCGAACTGGAGCCTGGTATCGCAGCAGGCATTCCCGACCAATGCCTCTCTGCCCGTTTCCCGTTCCTCAGCCATGTTGCGCGCGTCGACGGGGATGAGGGAACAGGCGCGGTAGAAGGCTGGTCCTCGTTTCTGGCGCGCGGAGACACCATTCCCGACGGCGTGATCGAGGCTTGCGCCGCGGCGGTGCTCCCCAGCGATCCAGGCACCCTGTTCTTTTCGTCCGGCTCGACGGGCAAGGCAAAAGGCATAATGTCCGCTCACCGGGCGATCTGCCTGCAGCTTTGGCGCTGGAAGAGCTGGTACGGGGTCACGGACCCGCCACGAACATGGTCCGCCAACGGCTTCTTCTTCTCGGGCAATTTCACCATGGCGCTGGGCGGAACGCTCTCGTCCGGCGGTTGTCTTCTGCTCCAGCGCTGGTTCGATCCCGAAGCCGCGCTCGCCCTGATCCAGGCGGAAAGGGCGACGATGCTACTCGCCTGGCCGCACCAATGGCCGCAGCTCGAAGCCGTGCCTGGTTATGCCGAGGCCGACCTGTCCGCGCTGCACTATGTGGATGGCGCCTTTCCGCTGGCCCACCACCCGAGTGTTTCGGCCAACTGGACGGAGCCTCGCGCCTACGGCAGCACCGAAACATTCACACTGATTTCGGTCTCCGGCCGGCACTCCGGAAAGTGAAACAGCGGGAAGCCATGGCCGCCCCACGGCAGGATCGACCATCCGGATCGTCGATCCCGTGACAGGCCAGACCGTGCCACTCGGGCACCGCGGCGAAGTCGCGGTGAAGGGCCCCACGCTGATGCTGGGCTATCTTGGCGTGCCACTCGACGAGACGCTGGACGATGAGGGCTTCTTTCGAACCGGGGACGGCGGTTGGCTGGACGCAGAAGGCCGTCTGTTCTGGGAAGGCCGACTCAACGACATCATAAAGACCGGCGGCGCCAACGTCTCCCCGCTGGAGATCGATGCGGTGCTCCGTGATTGCCCTGGCGTAAAAATTGCGCAGACGGTGGGAGTGCCCGATCCTCTGCTGGGCGAAATTGTGGTCAGCTGCGTGGTGCCGCTGGAAGGCGCAGCCCTGTCGGCCGACCAGATCCGGTCCTTCGCGCGTAGCCGTCTCGCCAGTTTCAAGGTGCCCCGCACGGTGCTGTTCTTCGGCAACGACGAACTCAAGACCACCGGCAGCTCGAAGATCAAGACCGCCGATCTGCGCAAGGCAGTGGTCAGCCGTCTCCGATGACGAGCGGCCCGCATAAAAATAATCATTGGGAGAGCACGACATGAGCCTGGAACAGGAACTCGCGGATCTGAAAGCAACAGTCACCTATCTCAAGGATCGGCAGGACATTCTCGACTGCATCCAGCGCGAGAGCAGGGCGCGCGATCGTCAGGATGTCGATCAGATTACGGGCTGCTGGTGGGAGGACGGCGTCGACGAGCATGGGCCCAGCGTCACGTTCGCACCGGATTATCCGGAAAAGGCCAACAAGGGCCACTACACGAACTTCAACATGACCAGCCACAACATCACCAACCACATCTGCGAGCTAGAAGGTGACGTGGCGCATTGCGAAAGTTACGTGATCGGCGGCCTCTATTGGCTCGACGGCAAGAGCACGACCATTGCCATCGGTCGCTATCTCGATCGACTGGAAAAGCGGAACGGCGAATGGCGCATCGTCGTGCGTCGGTGCACGATCGAGGCCACGGCCGACTGCGACGGTACCTGGATCCATTCAAAGAACGTCCAGGGCTTCCTCAAGGGCCTGTGGAGCACGGATGACCCTTCTTATGAGCGCCCCTACACATGGAAGTCCCGCGAGGAAGGAGTTCGCTGGTGAGCGATTGCCCCACCCCTGCGCCTCTGGCCCCGCAAACACTTGAACGCATCCGCCTGAGGGAAGCCGAGATTCTCGGCAAACCGCCGCGGGTCGAGACAGTGGATCGCCTGGCGCGCGCGGACGAGATCCTGGAAGCTACCGACCGGCTGCGCGCCTCTCTATTTGGGAACGTGTCGTCCCTGTCGATCGAGCAGGTTCCCCAGATCATGGTGACGATGCTGCCGTTCGGCACCTTGTGGGAGCGGATCATGGGACTGTCCATGACCGTCATGGGGCCCGCGAGCCGACTTGCCCGGCGCGACCAGAAGCTGGCCATCCTGCGAACGGGATGGCTGCTTCAGGCACCCTACGAATTCGGCGAACACGTCCATCAGTCAAAGGCCCTGGGCATCACCACCGACGAGATCGAGCGGATCACCGCCGAAGGATCGGCATCGCCGCTCTGGTCCGAACACGAACGCGCGGTTCTGCGATGTGCGGAGCAATTGCAAGCCCGCGCCTCGGTCGACGACGAGACATGGGACGTGCTGTCGCGCACGCTGGACACCGAGCAGATTTTCGAACTGATCGTGCTGATCGGCCAATTCACGCTGGTCGCCTATTTCCAGAACGCGCTGCGACTGCCGCTGGAAGCCGGCAACCCCGGACTGGCCGCCCGCTGATCGCCGCGGCCTGCCTTCTCATGGGTTTCCGGCTTCTCCTCCAGTCACGGTAACCTGCTCCATCAGCCGGACGGGACCGATCAGCCCCGAAGGACGCAGCGGTGCCTCGGCCTTGTATGTGGGCATGATCGTATAGGCGATCTTGCCCACGCCTTTCTGGGCATCTCCGATCAGCCGATTCATCCAGAGATTGGCGACCCGAACCTCTACCGTATTGCGCCCGGAGCGGACCTGCCGGCCTATGTCGATGCGATAGGGTGCGTGCCACAAGGTGCCGACAGACTTGCCGTTCACCCGCACCTCGGCAAGATCGCCCACTGCTCCAAGGTCGAGCCAGAGCGCTCCGGATTTCGCAATGCGGGTATCTAGCTTGAAACTCCGTGAATAAGTTGCGATGCCGGAAAAGTACCGAACACCCGCATCCGCCACCTCATTGAGGGGACGCAGCTGCGGCATGGTGATTGCGGCAGGAGCGCCCCTGCCCTGCTGGAACGTGACAGACCAGTCATTCGACAAATCCCGTAATGCGTCGAAACGCGTGCCGGGCTCGGCCCGTTGTTGGCCGGCAGACGGCTTTCTGGACACGACGAAGTAGGACTCCTCGCTTTCGAAAGGCAGGGTGACGAAAGAGCGCCCACCGTCGATCCGATAGCTGGCCGCCGAGACCGTGCCGGTATCGGCGCGCCAGATTTCCGGGATTTTTCCCACCACCCGAAAGGCCGCCTCCGTTCGCATCGCAGCCGCCTTTCGATTGGACACGAAGTACGCATCGCCATCTGCGAGAATGCGGTGGAGGAACAGGAGGTCATCGCCCGAGGCGCCCTCGAAATCCGGCAAGACATCGAGGCTGGCGAGCGCCTCCTCGACATCGCGGCTGGCGACGATCTTGCCCTTGCCGACTTCGGTCACCAGCGAGCCGGTCCATAATTTGGCGACGAGTGCAGCAAATTCCTGCGGGTCTTCTCCCAGCCCCGGCGATGCTTCTGGCGGCAGTCCGACCACCGCAGCCCCGTCTTCCGCCAGCCTTGCAATCCGCCGCAGCATGGGCAACGTCATCCGGCTGCTGTTGCCGCCCAGGTAGAGTACACGGTAACGCATCCCGCCCGGAGCCACGAGGCTGCCGTCCTCCACCTTCAGCAGGGACAGCACCGCATTCGCATTGACAAAGTCGTAACCGAAGTGCGCCGGCGTGTCCGTGAAGTAGCCATCCTGCGCCTGCGGCCCTACCGGAGCTTCTTCCCCATAAAAGTAAGCGACGTCAGCGGCATAGCGCCCCTGTTGCAGCAGGAACGAACTGCGCGCGATGTAGTCAATCCATGGACGCGCCATTTCCGCCCAGGTTTCGTGTCGGGTGAAGAACTGGCCGATATGCCGCATCGAGAGACCGGGCTGCCGATCGTCCAGCGGTTGGTGCACCGATGTGTGTATCACGGGCAGGTTAATGCCGCTGGCAAACTCCAGATCGATGACGCGCCGCAGGTCGGAGGGTGCATGTGCCCAGGGGTAGCGTGTGGACGTGAAGGATTCGGCTGCGGCAAAGCGCCGTCCGTAGATGTGGGCGGTCGATGCGGCTCCGCGCAAATCCGCCAGAAGATTGGGGCGCGGACCAAGATCGCGCCGGTAGGTCCACATGGCGGCCATCGGCACGTCGGCGTATTGGCGCATCGCGATGTCGTCGCCGAGTGAAACGCGCCAACCTTCCAGAGATTCGCCGTAGACCTTGAGCCCGCGTTCATGCGCGACCCTCGCAATCGTCCCATAGTGATTGGACGCGTGCAGTTCGGCGATTGTCTTGCGCCAGTCTGAGAGAAACGCCTCGCTGCCGGCCCGCGAACCGACGACCACGCCCGTCAACGCCGGTAGCCATGCCCGCGGATCGTAGCCCCGCGCCTTCCGGAACGCGTCGAAGAGGCCCGGTGTGTAATTGAAGGCGCCCACTTCGGTGCTGTCGGTGAGTAGCGCTCGGACGCCCCGATTGCCCATGAGCTCGCCGCCAACCGCCGAACTGTACGTGTCCAGATAAGTATTGAGATATCGGCTTACGGCCTCCGCATCGATCTTGTCGACCTCCAGCCCCGTCGCCTCGGCCGATGCAGGACCGTTCGTTCGCCCGGTCAGGGAGTATCCCATGCGCAGGACTTTCCACGTCCCGGCCGGCGGCGTCCAGTCGAGGGTACCATCTGCCTTCAGGCGCGAGGTAAGGTCGATCACCTGGCTACCGGAAGTATCTTGCGTGCCCGATCCTCCACTTGTGCCAAGAGCGTGATAATCGCGGGCCATTCCGAAACCGGCCTTGATTTCGAACTGGTTCACGCGCTCTTGCGGCGACAAATGCAGTTCCGCCAGCTTCACCGCGCTTGCCGCGCCAGCCGAAGTCGGCCGATAGCCGAGGTATCCGGGCGCCGCATCGGCGTCGTAGGGATTCAGGGGCCCGGCGGGCCTGATCGTCAGGCGGAAGCGTTCTGCGGTAACGGCATCGAAACTGACAGTGGAAGGTGCAAGGCTCGGTACGATCTCGGCAATGTGTTTCCAGTCGGCACCTCCATGACCGACTTCCAGACTGACCTTCATTGTCGGGCCTGAAAACATGTCGGCGCTTCCCGGCACGAACACCGTCGCCGACCGGATCGTGACAGGCACCGGGTAGGTGATAACGACCATGGCCGCGCCTGCCTGCGGGTCACGCGTTATGTCGAGTGCCTGTTCGAACTTGCCGTCCGTCAGCAGCCCGGCGTCCAGCGCCTTCCCATTCGCTTCGGTTATCACCGGCAAGGGTAGCGGCGGATCTTCCCGCTCGCGCACCGCCAATGTCGCGACATCCTCATAGAATTGCGGATGGAGGCGCTGCGCGGTGCTGGCACTCGGTTCATGAAGAACGATATCCTGAAACGGACCGGTGAAAGATGGCGGAAGAGCGATTTTCCCCCGGAACCGTCGCCTTCCGCTCAGGCTCGTCTCGCTCCAGACAAGTTTCTTCATGCCATCGCGGGGAGCCACCCAGGGTCCGCCGGTCACGCTCCATCCAGGAGAACTCGCGATCGTCAGTTCAAGGCCGAGACGATCCGCCTCGCCCGCCGCATATCGGAATGCATCCTTCCATTCCGGCGACATGTAGGCGAGGCGTTTGTCAACGATGACGGGCGTGGCGAAGTAGTCGATATCGAATGCCTGGACACCGCCAAGGCCGATGCGCTTCATCCATTCGAGATCCTTGTGAATGCCGGCCGTGGTGACATTCCCGTTCATCCAGTGCCACCAGGTTCGAGGCCGGGATTCCATCGGCGGGTCGAGGAACCCGCGCAAGAGTGCATCGTCGCTCTCGACGATCTGCGCGATTGGCCCTCCTTGCTCCGGCTCAGCACGAGCCAAAGCCGGGAGGGCCAAGGTACCCGAACAGACAAGAAGCGCTAAAAACGTGCGCACGCCACTCTCCCGATCCGGCACTGCCGCGTTGCCGGTTTCGTTGTTCCTAGGACATCCCGCCGGCAAGCCTGCCGCGGGACAGTACGGGTTCGAGCGCCTTGTCCCACTCGGCAGCAACGTCGAACCCGCGCACCTGGCGGCCATTGCTGGGCAAGCCCCTGCATCAACGCCATGATGTGCCGGCTGTTGGACACAGGTTCGCCGATATAGGGGGTGAGCAATTGCGTCAGGAGTTCAAGCGCCAACTGCTCGCGATTGCGAAACCAGTCATGCGCCGCATGCCCAACTTCCAGCGATTCCGCCTGCAGGAGCAGCACGAAACGCGTGATGACAGGGTCCGCCACCGAACGGCGAAACATCTGCCGCATCAGTTCGACGATCGATTGCCAGGCCAGTGCCGGCTCTCCCTGCGCCTGTTCCACCGCCTCGATCAAAGGCATGACCGCCGCACTTTCGCGCGTCTCGATCGTCTCCAGAACCGCGAGAAGAAGGTCTTCCTTGGACTTGAAGTAATAGAGAAGGCCCGCACCGGACATCCCGCAGCGATCGGCAAGGCCGTGGACCGTCAGGCCATGAAATCCAAGCTCGGCAAACATTCCGATGGCGTTCTCGATGATGGAGGATCGCCGCTCCTGAGGATTTGCGCGACCTTTCCGCTTTGTCATGCACGGCCTCTCGCAACCGGGCTGCGCGCGACCGGGTCGGGATCGTTCACCAGATGCGGCACGACATCGAAGATCATGTTCGGGCGTGAGCGGGCGTTGTAGCGCGGCCAGTCAAGGTGCCTGCCGGAAGGCTTTCCGGTTTTCGCAAAATCGAGCCATGCCGCCATCATCACATCGCAAAGCGCATCGACTTCGGCCCCCTCGCCGATGAAACCGACCGGAACCTTGGTTCCGAATACGAGCGGGACTTCGGTACCGTGGGGACTGCGCAGCAGGCGATCGACCACACGGGGTTCGTAGTCGATCCGGTAGAGGTAAACCGGCGCCGCATTTTGCGCCGACTTGCGGTCCGCCATTGCGATAGAATCCGAACGGAACAGTCTGTCCGTCATCATCGATGTCACCAGGTAGCTCGGATCGTCCTTGGGATAGGCGGCGCGATAGGCATCGAACGATGCCGCTCCGCGATCACCGAGAACCGCCGCAAAGCGCGCCCGGGCATGGTCTTCGCTCATTGCGCCAAGTTCGGGATCGCTGGCCATGAAGAGCGTGGCCTCATCCTTCGCCGAACCCAGCATGAGCGGCACGTTTCTGGAGATATCGGTAGCTGCAGGGTCGAACGGATCGGCAAGGATGGAGCGGCCATCGACAATCGGCGCAAGCGTTCCCGCCGCAAGCCCTGTCCCGGCTGATGGCAGGCGGACCGCAGAAGCCGCCGCGATCACCTTCTGGCGGTCCACCTTTTGCAGTGCGTGAACATCGGATCCGGAAATGCCGAGGCGAGCGATAGTCTGTCCGGCGATTTCCTCGGCATCGGCCTTGGTGACGAGCGAGACGATCGGGCCGCTCATGGCAATCGCCTTGTGGAATAGTCCGCTCGCCGGGCCCATACCCAGCAATGTGGAAACCTTGGCCCCGCCACCGCTTTGCCCGAAGATGGTGACGTTCTCCGGATCACCGCCGAACGATGCGATATTGTCCCGCACCCATTCCAGCGCGAGCACAATGTCGAGCATCCCGACATTGCCGCTGTCTGCGAAATCCTCGTGCAAGCCGCCGAGATAGAGAAAGCCCATGGCATTGAGGCGATGATTGAGCGAGACGAACACGACATCGCCACGCCGGGCAAGCTCGCTGCCGTCTGTCATCGGGTCCAGCCCGGACCCCATCGCGAAGGCGCCGCCATGGAGCCAGACCATCACCGGGCGCTTTCTCGCGGAAGAAGCGTCGGCGTGATGACGTTGAGGACAAGGCAGTCCTCGCTCTCCGCAAGCTGGGCATTGGTCAGATTGGCGACTGCCATCACCACCGAAAGGCCTCTTGCGCGGGGATCGACCTTACCCATGATCCCCGGCAGAGTGATCACGCCCTGGGGCGCCTTGTGGCCCAGGGCATTGCAATCACGCACGCCGGTCCAGGGCGCGGGAGCGGTCGCGGGCTGGAATCTCCGCAATCCGGTGTCGCTTCCATAAGGAATCCCCAGGAAACGGGATACACCGCCTGCGCGCGTTCCCCGCACCTTTCCCGAGGTCGTCTCGACCGCACCAGTCGGAGCCTGTTCACCGGCACCTGCCATGCCCGGCAAGGTCAATCCCACCGCGCCGGCAAAAGCAGCACTCAGCACTCCGCGTCGATCCCAGATATCTTGGTCCATGCCGACATACATCCCTTCCCGATCATCGCGCGCGGCGCGGCATCGACAGCCCCAGCGATTTGCGCAGCTGCGGCTTGAGTGCGATCACGTAGAAGCCGCTTGCGTTGCAGGCGAACCAGATCTGCCCGCTATCCTTCACAAAATGGACATGCGACATGCAGGGATCGCCGGGCTTGAAATAGGCGATCTCGCGAGGGTCGGCGGGATTGCGCAAATCGGCGATGCGAAGTCCGGCATACATGAACGGGAACAGGCCCAGCGTCGTATTGTCGGCGTCATCCACATCCTGGAAGTGCGTGGACGCCGTCCCGGCCCGGCCCACGATCCCCCCGGTGGCCTTCTCTATGGGGTTGGGCGACGGGCAGTTCTCCTGACGGTTCATCGCAAGCCGGAATTCGCCTACGATTTTCGGATTTCTGTCATCCGCGATGGACGTGATGCGCGGCCATGCCCCCGGACAGGCGCCGAGTTCGCCGGCATTCACGATATAGGAAACGCCCGCGATACGGGCACGAACAGGGGAATGCCACCCGGCATGCGGGGCCGCGCCGACCAGCCGGAGCCTGGGATCGGACTTGCCTTGCGCAAAGTCGCTATTGTCGAAAATGAACAAGCCTCCGGCATCCTGGTCCACCGCTGCGGGCGAAGGGAGGCCGGGCTTGGAACTGCGAAACTCGTGTTCCGCATCCGCCCCCTGCGAGGTCGTGAGACCGACATAGATGCGCGAACCATCGGGGCTGAACACAAGCTCGTGCGGCGCGAACTGGAAGCTGGTGCCATCGGGACGCGTCGCTCGAACTTGCCGACGAACCTGGGCCTGGCGAGATCGGAAATATCCATGATCTGGATGCCGCCAGCCCCCGTGAAGGGGTTGAGAACGGTTCCGTATATGAACCGTCCGTCCAGCGAAATCGTGATCGTATGTACAGCCTCAGGCCACTTCACTTCCGATTTGAGCTGGGGGTCCGCACAGGCATGAACATCGTAGACCGACAGCCACCCCTCCTCCTGCTCCCCCATTCCGGCAACGCCGCCATAAGTGCTGGCAGCCAGGATGGCCTTGTCCTTTGTCGTCAGGGCATTCAGGGTTTCGGTCGCGTAAATGGCGCCCTTGTCCTGCAGATAGCGGACCGTCTTGGGAGCGGTGGGTTTGCTTACGTCGATCACGGCGACCCCCGATGTCGCATCGACGGGAAGCTTGAGCAGTTGCCCATCGGGCTTGATCGTCATGCCCGAGGCGACATAGGCGCACGAACCGGACCACGCCATGGCCAGGTTGCCCGTTCTCCCTCCAATGTCGGAATGCCCGACGACATCGACGCCTTTCGAGTATGGCACGGCCAGCACCTTGCCCGCCTCGGCCTCCATGGTCTCGCCCTGCTTGCCCGGTTCCGGACGGTCCACAGTCGAAGCCGCCTCAACCGCCTGCCACGAAACAGCCCCGCAGCCGGCGAGCAGGAGAAGACCAAGCGCCCTGCCGGTCGCATGTGCCCTGGATTTCATTTTCGGCATGTCCCCCGTCTCCTCATCCGGCGGCGCAAGCCGCTTGGACGCGCATCTCCGGACCCATATCTTATGACGTGGTCCGCTTTTCGCGCATTATCTACTGAATGTTTAGTATGATTTTTCGCCTTGGCAAGCCCGGCCTTGATTATTACCGATCGTTCGGTAGGCATAAAATTAGAGCGCGGTTCCGAAGGCGCAGTTCCACCTCAACCCGCACTCAGCGCCGGCGATCAAGGAGCGGACGAATGCAGTCAGTCAACGACAATTCGGCGATCGAGGCCAGCCATGTTGCCGCTCATGATCGCGTAGCCGAGCTTCGCGCCATCTACGACAGCAGGGACGCCAGCGCGGCATGGCTGCTTTGCGACCAATGGGGTGAAAGCGCTGTCGCATATCGGGTAATTTCTCCCGACCTGAGCGCCGAAGACATCACTTACGGCGAATTGCGGCGGGAATCCGAAAGGTTTGCTGCCGCTCTTTTCGAGCTCGGCCTCCGTCCCGGAGACCGGATCGCCACGCTGATGGGCAAGAGCCGCGAATACCTGGTCACCTTGCTTGGAATATGGCGGCTCGGGGCCGTTCACGTTCCCCTGTTCACGGCCTTCGCGCCATCGGCGATCGCCATGCGTCTGAACGGAAGCAGGGCCCGCGCGATCGTCTGCGATGAAGGTCAGCGGGGGAAACTTTCGGCTGAGGGCGATGTCGCCATGCCCTCGTCGCTTCTCGTCATCAGTACTGGCCAGCCCGGTCAGGAGGGCTACAGCTTCGCCGGCATAACGGAGCAACACGAACCCGGCTTTCCGGCCGCAACACTCGGCCCGGACGCACCGCTCATCCAGATCTACACCTCCGGAACCACCGGAGATCCCAAGGGTGTGGTCGTGCCACTGAGAGCTCTTGCGGCATTTCGTACCTATGCTGAGTTCGGCCTGGGGCTCCGAAGCGACGATGTGTTCTGGTGCGCGGCCGACCCGGGATGGGCCTATGGGCTCTACTTCGGCATCCTCGCGACATTTTCCACGGGAACCCCCAGCGTCCTCCTCCAAGGAGGCTTTGTACCGGAAACCACGATGGAAATCCTGTTTCGCGAACAGGTAACGAATTTCGCGGCAGCCCCCACCGTCTACCGGGCACTTCGCTCCGCCGATCTTGTCGTAAGCGGACCGCTTCGGCTGCGCTGCGCTTCCAGCGCCGGTGAGCCGCTTACCCCGGAGGTCAATCTCTGGGCCAGAAGCGTGCTGGGCGTGACGGTACACGACCATTACGGACAGACCGAAGCCGGAATGCTCATCAACAATCACCACCATCCCATGCTTCATCATGACGTAAGGCCCGGTTCGATGGGACATGCGATGCCCGGCTGGAAGGCCGTCATCCTCGATCCGGAAAAGGATGTGGAACTCGCGCCGGGTCAGGCAGGGCGCGTGGCGATGAAGGTCAGCGAAAGCCCGCTGATGTGGTTCACCGGTTATGACGGCGATTCCGCGAAAACAGCCGGAAAATTCACCGCTAACGGTGAATACTACCTGACCGGTGACAACGGTCTCGTCGATGAGGACGGATATTTCCGCTTTTCAGCGCGCGAGGATGACGTCATCATCATGGCAGGTTATCGCATCGGACCTTTCGAGGTCGAAGCGAGCATGTCGACGCACCCCGCCGTGGCAGAGGCCGCCGTCATCGCCGTTCCCGACGAAGTCAGGGGCGAAGTCATCGAGGCCTATGTCGTCGTCAAGGACGGCACAGTCTCCTCCCCGGAATTGGCGAAGGAAATACAACGATGGGTCAAGACGCACTATGCAGCCCACGCATACCCGCGCGCGATCCATTTCATAGGCGCCCTGCCCCGGACGCCCAGCGGCAAGATCCAGAGATTCATGCTCAAGCAGCGCAGACTGGAAGAATTGGGCGTTCGGGCGTGATTGCGCTACCGGAGAGCGGCATGGATGCCATCGAAGCCATAAGCGGCCGCCGCTCGATTCGCCGTTTTCTGCCAGATCCGGTGGCGGAAGACACGATCCGGGAAATCCTGGACATCGCCGCAAGAGCGCCATCCGGCACGAACATCCAGCCGTGGCTCGTCCACGTGACGACCGGCGCGGCGCTGAGAAAGCTGAGCGAGGCGGTCATTCACGCGGCGAAGAGCGGTGAGCGAAGCCTCGAATACAACTACCTGCCGCCCGCGATGAAAGAACCCTATATGTCGCGCCGCAGGGCGATCGGATATGCGCTCTACGAAAAGTACGGGATCGCGCGGGACGACCTTCCTGCCCGCGAAGCGGCGATGCTGCGCAATTTCGAGTTCTTCGGTGCGCCGGTAGGTCTCTTCTTCACGATGGAGCGCGAGATGGCCCTCGGCGCGTGGCTCGATTGCGGCATGTTCATGCAGAACGTCATGATCGCCGCGCGGGCTCGAGGCCTCGAAACCTGCCCCCAGCAGGCGTGGTGCGACTTTGGCGCAGTGGTCCACCACCAATTGAACATTCCGCAGGACCATATCATCCTGTCAGGCATGGCACTGGGGCATGCGGACTGGTCCGCGACCGAGAACGGCCTTGTCAGCGAACGTTTGTCCTCAGCCCAGTTCACGACCTGGCACCGGTAGGCGGCGTGGACAGATCCGGCCCCATCGATCTTCGAGGTAAAATGGCTCCGTTTTCAGTTTAGGGCTTAGGGTCAGGCGGGCTTCCGCATATCCTGCGGCTCGGGCTGGGTTACCAGTCTCGCAAGCCAGGGACGCAGGCGCTGCTCGAATGAATCGACCAGTTCGTAGATCACCGGCACCAGCACAAGCGACAGCAGGGTCGAACTCAGGATGCCGCCAATGACGGCAATCGCCATCGGCTGGCGGGATTCCGATCCCTCGCTGATGGCAAACGCCGTCGGCAACATTCCCGCGATCATCGCAATCGAAGTCATGATGATGGGCCGGGTTCTTTGCGCGCAGGCCTCGATCAAGGCCTCCCTCATCGGTTTTCCGTCCCGTTCGGCCTCTATCGCGAACTCCACGAGCAGAATCGAATTCTTTGCGCACAGTCCCATCAGCATCAGCAGACCGATGAGGACCGGCATGTCTATTGCGAAGCCCAGCAGGCGCAGGGCCGCAAAGGCGCCGAGCAGGCTGAGTGGAAGAGCCCCCATGATGACCGCCGGCTTGAAGAACCCGCGGAACAGCAGTACCAGCACGGTATAAGTCAGGCCCACCCCGGCAAACAGCGCCAGGATGAAGCCGACGAACATCTCTTCCATGATCTGCGTCGTGCCTTGATGCGCTTCGTGGATGCCGGCGGGCAGCTTCTTCATCGTCGGCAAAGTGCGAACGTCGCCCATGGCCGACCCGATCGCTTCGCCAACGCCCAGATCCGCCTCCACGCTGACACGGCGTTCGCGATTGTATCGGATGATCTTTCCGGGTCCGGCCTGAAAATGGATATCCGCAACAGCCGAGAGAGGCGCTGTATTGCCGTCCCTCGTAGGAACCCGCAATTCGGAGATCCCCGAAAGGCTGCCCCGCATCGTTTCCGGCAATCGCACACGGATCGGCAACCGCTGTTCGCCTTCCGAGAATTTGGCCACCGATGCGTCGATATCGCCGATCGTCGCGATGCGCACGGTATTGGCGAGGGTCGTGGTGTCGACATTCAGCCGGGCGGCCTCATCCGGCCGCGGCGTGATGACAAGTTCCGGCCCCGGCGCCGAGGGGCTCAGGCGCGGATCGGCAAGAGAACGAAGCTTGCGCATTTCCCGCAGCAATTGCGACTGCGTGCGTTCGAGCGCCGCTCCGTCAGCGCCCGCGATGACAACCGAGACAGCCGCTTGCCCGAAATTACCCTGATTATGGAATCGCGCCTCGGGAATGACACGGAGCTTCGGGCCGATCCGCGCCTGGAATTCCTCGGATGTTTCCGAGCGATCGCGGCGCAGGAGCACCGTCAGCGTCCCGTCGGTAAGGTCCGCCCCTCCGCCGCCAAGGCTGCCCCCCGTCGAACCGACCTGGGCGAACACGTTTTCGACATCAGGCTCGCCCATGAGGATGGTTGTCGCTTGCTGGACCGCACGGTTCATATCCTCACGCGTCGCGCCGGGCGCGCCTTCCACCGCCACATAGACGTAGTTCCGGTTCTGGGTTGCCTGAAAACCGATCTGAAGCGTCGCGGCGATAGCAATGGCCAGAAAGAAAAGTCCGACACCGATGCCGGCGCACAGTTTCGGGCGGGCCAGCGCCCAGGTCAGCGCCCGCTCGTGCCGCGGATCCAGCTTGCCTCCGGCCACGGCGGAATTGCGCAGGTGGTGCGGCCTGAGGAAATAGGCCGCCATGAGCGGCGTCAGCAAACGGGCGACAACCAAAGAGAACGTCACCGCAGCCGCGACGGTGAGGCCGAATTCCTTGAAGAACTGCCCCGCCTGGCCGGGCATGAGCGAAACCGGCGCAAATACGGCAATGATCGTCGCGGTCGTCGCGATCACGGCAAGTCCGATGGCATCGGCCCCGACCAATGCGGCCTGATACGGACTTTCGCCCTTTTCGATGCGCTTCTCGATATTCTCGATTTCCACGATCGCATCGTCGACGAGAATGCCGATAACAAGCGTGAGAGCCAGCAGGGTAATGCCGTTCAGGCTGAAACCCATCGCCGCCATGTAGATGAATGTCGGCACCAGAGAGAGCGGCATGGCCGCCGCTGCGATGGCTGTCGCTCGCCAGTCGCGCAGGAACAGGTAGACCACCACGATTGCGAGAATGACGCCTTCGATCAGCACATCGAAAGTCGCGTGGAAACTCCTGCGCGTGAGGTCTGCGGTGGAAACGATCTTCTCGAATTTGACGGCAGGATGCAGCTGCGAAAGATGCTCGACCGCCTTTTCAACGCCGTCCGCTACCGTGACATCGCTCGCCTCGCTGGTCTTGGAGACCTGGATGGCGACCACCGGCCTGCCGTCAAGCCTTGCGAAACCGCGCACCTCGCCCTGCCCGTCGCCCACTTCCGCAACGTCGGAAAGCCGCACGTAACGGCCCTGGACAGGGATGGAGAGATTGCGGATCTGATCGATATCCTGCGCCGAACCGATCACCCGAACGGTCTGCTCTACCCCGCCCACGTCCGAACGGCCGCCCGGTGCATCGGTATGAAAGCTGGCGAGGGCAGTATTGACCTGCGCGCTGGTTACGCCGAGGCCCGCCATGCGCTGCGGATCAAGGATCACGGTAATCTCGCGCTCCGCTCCGCCGATGCGCGAAACCTGCCCGACACCCGCTTCGGCCTGCAGCGTACGCGTGGCCTCGTTATCGATGAACCACGCCAGTTGGGTATCGCTCATCCCAGGCGCGGAGACGGCGTAAGTGACGATCGGCGCACTATCGAGGTCGACGCGCTGAACCGTTGGCGGATCGATGCCGGTGGGCAGTTCCACCCGCGTACGCTCCACGGTCGTTCGCACGTCGTCGGTTGCCTTCTGCAGATCGCTGCCGAGTTCGAATTCGAGCGAGGTTACCGAAGCCCCAAGCGTCACCGTAGAGGAGATGTTCTTGATGCCGGGAACACCGGTGAGCGCGTTCTCGATCGGGCGGGTGACCTGGTTCTCCATCTCGGTAGGCGCGGCCCCGCTCTGGGTTACGGTAACCGTGACGATAGGCAGGTTGACGTTGGGAAACTGCTTTACCGGCATCCGCAGGTAAGCGACCGTCCCTGAAATCGTCAGGAGAATGAAGAGAAGGGCAACAGGAATGGGATTGCGGATCGCCCAGGCCGATATGCGAAGGTTCATCGAACCGCTCCTGCAATCCGTACGGTATCGCCATCGAGCGTGAAGGAAGCGCCCTTTACCGCCACCCGCGTACCTTCAGGCGGACCTTCCCTGAGTTCGACAAGACCGTCGGCGTGGCGACCGGTGCGAACGGCCTGCCGATGAACCCGCGTGTTGCCATCGATGACCATGACACTGGCTCCATCGGCATCGTAGCGAACGGCACTTTCGGGCAGCGTGGCCACGCGGACGGCCGCACGAACGTCGCCTTGGCAAAGCCGCCCTGCCGCAGTTCGCTGTCCACCGGCAATGCGATACGGGCTATGACAAGGCCCGTGGTCGTGTCCACTCGCTCGCCGATCAGGCGTACGGTGCCCTGGAGCGTTCGGCCGGAGGCAAGGATGACCCGAGCCGGGTCGCCGACGTGTATTTCCGTTGTCGAGGCTTCCGGCAGCTCCGCGTAAAGCTCCATCAGGTTGTCCCGCGCCATTATGAAAAGCGCGGTTCCCGTGCTCGACGTGTCGCCGGGCCGGGCCGTGCGCTCAAGGACAAGACCGGCGGATGGCGCCCGGACGATAAGGTGCGCCTGACGGACCAGCAGGTCATTGAGTTGTGCCTGCGTCGCGGCCCGCGCGGCCCCGCTGTTGCGTGCCGCGAACTTCCGCGACGCTATCGCCTCGTTCGACAATACGCCCTGATTTTCAAGCCCATCGACCCGTGAAGCTTCCTGTCTTGCCTGCTCGAAGGCAACCTGCTGCTGAGCGAGCGTAGCGCGCAGTTGTGCGATCTGGGAAACGAGCAGGCTGTCGTCCAGTACGGCCAGCGTCTGTCCCTTCCGAACCAGCGCGCCTTCCTCGACCAGGACCCTTGAAATCCGATATCCGGCGAGATCGGCTACCACAGCCGTCTCTTCGCGCGGCACAAGACGACCTGAAGCGGACAGACCGCCGTTCATCTCGCGCATCGATACACTTGCAGCGGTCACCACCTGCGGCGGCAAGGACTGGCGAGTGGGCGCCTCGCCCTTGCACCCTGCCAGCAACGTCACTGCCAGCAGCGGCGCAAGAGCAACCAGAACCGGCATCTTCGAAGTCATCATCATTGCGCTCCCTGCGCCTCGATTATTCGCGCCTCTGCCGGCATGTCGGCGACCGGCTCCCATCCTCCCCCCATCGCGCGGACGGCAGCGACCGTGCCTGTAAGGAGCGCCAGCCTTCCGGCATCGCGCGCTGCGCGCGCGGCGAGCCAGGTCTGTTCGCTCTGCAACAGGGTCGTGAGGTCGGTGAGGCCGTTCCGATAGCCGCGCGCGGCACTGTCATATGCCGAGCGCGAGCGGCGTTCCGCAGTCTCCAGATCGCCCATCCTCTGGCGATTTGCCGCCAGCCTGACCAGCGCGTTCTCCGTCTCGCCGAAGGCGTTCTGAACCGTCTGCTCGTAGCTGACGACGGCGGAATTGCCCCGAGCCTCGGTAACCCGCAATTGCGCCATCAAACGTGTGCGATCCAGCAGAGGGACCGCGAGACCGGCCGCCAGGGACCACAGCCCGGTGCCCCCGCCTGCCCCGCCGGTCGCTGCCGTCAGTCCAATGCCCGGGTCTATCGTGAAGCGCGGGAACAGCGCGAGCCGGTCGATCCGAACCCCCAGCGCCGCCGATTGCACCGCAAGACCTGCAGCAAGGACATCCGGCCGCCGGGCAAGCAATATCCCCGGCGTGGCCGCCGGCAACACCGGCGGCGCAGCAAGGCTTGCCTCGATCGTGAGGCTGTCTGTGGCGGCGTCCGGCGTTCCGGTGAGGATGAGCAGCGATCGCTTTGCCGCCTGAAGCTCCGCTTCAAGGCGCGGAACTTCTGCGCGTGCTGAAGCCAGATCGCTTTCGAGGCGGTCCGCATCCTGCCCCGACGTCAGCCCGCGTCCCAGACCAATACGGGCGGATTGCGCCAGCCGTTCGGCGATTTCGAGCCGCTCACGCGCAGTGGCGAGATCGATTGCCGCACTTCGCGCATCGAACAGCGACGAAGCGACATCTGCCGCCAGCGCCAGTCTGGCCGCATGGAAATCGAGGCTGGAGGACGCGTACTCAACGTCTGCCTGTTCGCGCGTGGCGGCAAGGCGGCCGAAGAGATCGACTTCCCAACTGGGATAGAATGTCGCCTGCAGAGTGTCGGCCCCGCCTGCATTGACCCCATGGCCCCACAGCCTGCGAGTTCCCGTCTCGGTTGCCGTGGTCGCAAGATTACCGCTTGGAAGAGTACCCGCCCGCGTGACGGACCGGGTGGCGCGCGCTTCGGCGAGGCGGGAGGCTGCAAGCCGCGCCGTGGTGCTGCGGGCCAAAGCCGTCTCGACGAGATCGTTCAACTGCGGATCGGCAAACGCCGACCACCAACGGTCGAGCGGAAATTCCTGCAACGATGCCGCGGCCGTCGCCCCGCCCGCGAACGCGGCAGGCACGGCGAGGTCGGGTCTCTGCAATTGAACCGAAGGCGCACAGGCGGACAGCACAGCCCCTGCGGTCACGAATGCCCCGATACCGACAAACCTCAGGCCCATGGACGTGCCTTGCTCGCGATTCCCGTTTTTCCGGATACGGCGGTACCAAGCGGCGATTAAATATACAATGGTGTTTCTTTAATGTTTGATACCGGATCGCGAAAACGGTTAAGTGCCTGCCAGGAGGCAGACATTCGATGACATCGCAGTCCAAGAGCGAACCGCGCGCAAAGGGGCGTCCAAGTCTGGAAGAGGCCGCCGCCATCGATCGGGCCATTCTGGACGCCGCGATCGCCGAATTGATCGAGCGCGGCGAGGCTGCCTCGCTAAACGCGGTGGCACAGGCCGCCGGATTGAGCCGCAAGACGGTTTACGCGCGCTATTCGAGCAAGAATCATCTGTTCGGAGAGGCGGTCCGGGAGGTTCTGCGCGGGGCTGCGCCGATCAGGTTCGACAGGACCGGCACTCTGGAGGACCGCATCGCCAAATATGTGGTCGCGGTGCTCGATCTCCTTGAGCGCCCTGCCGCCAGGGCATTCCAGAAAGCGCTGTCCATGCACCCGGACGCGCTTGCCGAATTGCGCGGCGAACTGACTCAGGCTTCGCAGTCCATGTTCCTGGAACCGGCCCGGATTCTCCTCCAGGAAGCGCAGCAGATCGGCGAAATCGCCGAAGATGCGGACTGCAACCAGGCGGCGCAATTCGTTGTGTCGATCGTGGTGTTCAATCACCAGTTTCAGGTCGTGCCCGAAGGCGCCCGGGAGTCCGCCTTATCCTTCGCATCGGGGATCGCCCGGCTGATCGTGCGCGGCCTCGCCCCGCGCTGACGCCCTTCACTGCAGACCCGCGCGAGATCCATGCCGGAACCGCGCTGCGCCATGCCGATAAGGCCGGCTCGCTCCAACCGTGCTCGGGCGCGCCCCCCCATCCTTGTGCGAACCATTGCCGGTAACCGGCCTCGATTGAGGGATCAGGGGCTGTCCTACCGCAACACCACTCCGAAATCTCGGTGTTAACCCCGATAGATCGCTTCCGGCGCCTCAGTCACCTTGCACACATGCGGCATGAGGACTGTCGGTGCCTGTAATCGACATCGAGCATGCAAAACCGCCTTCCGTGCTCCTGCGGGTTTAACCGAGTTTTGTGGAAAAGGGACGAACCATGAGGATAGCTTATCAGCAAATCACGCGTCGCCTAGCAGTTCGCAGTGCAGTGGCAGTCATGCTGGCCCTGACCGTTCCGGCCCCGGTTCTTGCAAGATCATCGGCATCGGATATCGAGGCGAAATCGCGAGCCGCCCTGCAAGAACTCTATGCCTCCAATCCCAAGGCGGCGGCCGTCGGCAAGCGCGCCAAGGGCATCATGATCTTTCCCCACATCATCAAGGGCGGGCTGGTGATTGCGGGAGCATCCGGCGACGGCGTGCTGCTCAAGAACGGCAAGGCCACGAAATTCTTCAATATTTCAAGCGCCTCAGTAGGATTCCAGATCGGCGCTCAGGGATTTGGCTATGCCCTGTTCATCATGAGCGACCAGAAACTGGCTGAGGTCTCGGACGGCACGAACTGGGATGCCGGCTCGGATACCGGCATCGCCCTTATCGACAAGGGTGCAGCGGCTTCGCTCGATACGGCCAGCCTGAACAAGGCGATCTACGCCTTCGTCTTCAGCCAGGAGGGATTGATGGCGGGCGTCAGCCTCAGGGGCAGCAGGATCAAGGAAATCCACCCGAAATGAGGGAATATATGCCTTCTTGCTAAAGGCCATGCCTGGCAGCGCAGGACGGGGCCCATCGAAGCGGCGTGTCGATGGGCCGGTAGTTGCGGCTGCGACAGCGCCCTGATCGTCAAGGTAGCATGCCCGGGCAGCGCGGTGCCGATCGTGCCGAGGCTCACTGCCTGCATACCGGGCAGGCTCGCGGCCATCTTGAGCACATCGGCTGGGTCCATCGGCGCGTGTCATAAGTGCGACATTGCGGCAATCCCCGAGAGCGATGTTGGCGATGCCCGCTTTCTCAAGGGCATCGCCTGTGTCAGAGCGTGCTGCACGAACCCCTGGGAACCCGGTGCACGAGGCGCGTATTCTGGCCGCGCGCAGCGATGGTCAGCGGCAGCGAAACCGGATCGCACATCAAGGGTTCTTGCCTGGTGTAGCTGAGCCAAGAGGGGAGGATGCAGGGGGTGGATCAGTCAGCAAGTTGGGACAGGCATGACATGCTGCGGGAGCGCTTTGAGCAGATAGCGCTCTATCGCTGGTGGCGGCGCTCCGTCGTTGGCCGGGTCGATCACGAAGCGGTGATGGCCCGCATAACCGAAGATAGCGGGTGGTCCCCGCGATATGCATTCATGGTGATGATGTCGGCGGGCATCGCCGTGCTCGGCCTGCTGCTGTCGTCTCCGGCGGTGGTGATCGGCGCAATGCTGATTTCTCCGCTGATGAGCCCGATCCTCGGGCTTGGCTTCAGCCTTGTTCTCTTCGATTTCGCCGAGATGCGCCGCTCGCTGACGGCATTGGCGGTGGGTGCCGTCACCGCAGTGGTCTTTACGGCGCTGATCGTCGCGATCTCTCCGCTGCAGGCGCCGACCAGCGAGATCATCGCCCGTACCCGCCCCAACCTGTTCGATCTTGCCGTGGCCCTGTTCGCGGCGCTGGCCGGGACTTTCGCCATCATCCGCGGCCGCGGGGACACCATAGTCGGCGTTGCCATCGCCACCGCGCTGATGCCGCCGCTGGCGGTCGTGGGCTACGGGCTCGCCACCTGGAACATGCCGGTGCTGGGCGGGGCCTTCGCGCTGTTCGTAACGAACTTCGTGACCATCGCGCTTTCCGCCACGGTGATGGCGCGTTTCTACGGCTTCGGGCATCACCTCAGCAGCAGCAAAGCTGGACGCAGACGTTCGTGCTGCTGTTCGTCTTCGTCGCCATGGCCATTCCGCTGGGCATCTCGCTCAAGCAGATCGCAGGAGAGGCGGTGACCCTGAACCAGACCCGCTCCTTCCTGTCCGAGCGCTTCGGCGCCGATGCCCGCGTGGCCCAGCTCGACATGGACTTCGATGCCGACCCGGTGGTGGTGCGGGCCGTCGTCATCACCCCGCGCGACAGGATGCAGCGTACTGCCGCGCTCCAGAGCGACCTGACGGCAAAGCTGGGACGGCCGCTGAGGCTGCGGCTAGACCAGGTGCTGCTGGAAGCAGCGCCGGCCCGATCGAAGCACAGCGCGAAGAGATGCGCCAGGCAGGCGACGCCGCCGCGATCGAGACCCAGCGGATCACCGGACTATCCCAGATGCTGGCCCTCACCGCAGGCATCGCACCTGACAGCGTGACCGTCGACCGCGATCATCACCGCGCCATGGCGATTGCCGAGCCCCTGCCCGGCGCTTCGCTCGCCACTTACCGTACGCTTGAACGCCGCGCCGCCGCGCAGGCGGACGGGTGGGACGTGGTGCTCACCCCGCCGCGCATAGCCTACCCGCCGATCGGATTCACCGGAACCGACGACACGCTGGACGCCCCGGCGCGGGAAGGCGTGCTGGTCACCGCATGGGCCGCGCGGCGCTGGAACGTGCGCAGGCTCGGTGTTCCGGGCCTGCCGGCGGATATCCCGGAACACCCCTCGCTCATCCAACGCAGAGCTATCGCCATTGCCGCTCTGCTGCGGGAAAACGGCATCGAACCTGTCACCGCCACAGCCGCCGGAAGCCGGTTCGCCCTGCGGAACGTAGAGGAGGCCGACGACGAGCCTTGATCGCCACTGTGACAGGTTCCGCCGTCAAACGACTACTTTGGCACAAGCATCATTCCGATGGTTTTGCCAAAGCTGAACAGCGGCCGGCAGCGTCAAGGCATCAATCCGGCAGCGCGCAAGGCATCCTCGATCACCTTGCGCACGGCGCCCTGTTTGTAGTTTGCCGGATGCGGGAGTGGCGCGGGGTAGATGGGGACCGCGCCAGTACTGCCGGCTTTGCTCAAGGAACGAGACCGCGCCAGATCCCGGCTTTCAGATAAGGTTGGCCCTGCCGCAGGTGCGAATATGCCCCGCGTCCTGTCGTCGGCAAGTCCCCAAAACATGCAAATTCGGTCCGTTGAGGAAATGCCCGCCTCCAACATAAAAGCACCGCTCTTCCCGCATCCGTTTTCACCTGAAGTATCCAGAGGCGTGCCATGTGCCATTCCGGCTATCGAGTACGCCTCCATCACCTCCCGCCCATCGGCGTCGCACCAGACGCGCCTTTGGTGCCCACCGATGTTCTCAATGCGATCGGGGTGCGGGCCGACCTCGTGAAGCGCTCCCCATTGGCTGAGGATGGCATCTGCATTGCACGCGCTGACGGTGGCATCGGCGCTGCCTTGCCAGACCGAAACCGAGGGCCAGGGTCCGTTGCATTCAGAGGCACCGCGAGCGAGCGAGGCGAGTTTCCCCGTTTCCGGAATGGCATGGCCGCGCATTCGGTCGAAAGCCTGGGGAACCGATGCAGCGCAGCCGTAGGCCAGCCCGGCAATGATGGCTCCGCCGGCAAATACCTCGGGATAGGTCGCGAGCATCACCGCTGCCATGGCGCCCCCCGCCGACAGACCTGTGACGAACACCCGGCCGGTGTCGATCGGATGATCGCTTTCGAAGGCCTGGATCATCTGGCGGATCGAGAGTGCCTCGCCGCAATTGCGACGGCTGTCTCCGGGAGAGAACCAGTTGAAGCAGAGGTTGGGATTATTCTGCCGCTGCTGTTCGGGGAACAGGAGCGCAAATCCATAACGATCCGCCATTTCCGACCAGCCGGACCCGATGTCGTACCCTGCTGCGGACTGGGTACATCCATGAAGGACGACGACGAGCGGTGCCTGCGCCGGAAGATTTTCGGGAATGTAGGTGTAGGCCCGAAGATCGCCCGGGTTCGAGCCAAAATCCTCCTTGGGCCTGAGCCGCCCCCTGCTTTCCGAAGGCACTTGGGACAGCGCATGTTCTCGAAAGGCGCTGAGCCGGGCGATCGTATCGGAAATATTGCGCATCGCAGAATTCCTTGTGCAAGTGGAGAGAACGTGGACGGAGCAAAACCCATCCTTGATTTGCTGCACTGCACAATACGTGGATCGAGATGATGGGATTGCAATCCGGCTGCGCCGCTCCGACGACCAACTTTCGGAAAAATCCGATTGATCCAGATTAGGTCGTAGACTCATAAGCGCGGAGCCACAGCCGCACAGAGGCGAGTTGGACCATGGCGAGGAAGTTGGCGGCGAGCTTATCGTAGCGAGTGGCGACG
>NZ_LGJH01000111.1 GCF_001298105.1 Novosphingobium sp. ST904
GGTCGATTGGTACAATAATCACCGGCTCTTCGGCCCTATCGGGCACATCCCGCCCGCTGAGGCCGAAGACAATTACTATGCAGCCCTCGAGAACCTCGATATGGCTGCATAGCCAAATGAAAACTGCCTCCTGAAAACCCGGGGCGCTTCAAACCTTCATTCCACCGACTCATGACCATCACTCCGGGATGGATCCGCGCATATGAAAGCTGTGTGGGGCGTCCATAAGGCGGTTGAGTTATGTGGCTCGCAGGCCCTGCCGCAACGAGCGGCCCCCGGTCGCTTTGAAGAACATCCCAGCTTCGCAGCATCCGGTTCAGTTTTACCTCTAGCTGCGCCAAGGTTTCAGTGTCGAAGACGCCGACTTCGGGGCCGTCCTGTCAAGCGAGGAAGCGTAGGCAGCTCGGCAACATACCTCCCGTGCGATCGGCAGACTTGCGAATCTGCGGGGAGATTGTGAGCACAGTCTGCTCGGGTTTCGATGCGGGCCGGTCCAAATCAATCTTGTCTACGTGCTCCCCGTCTCGCAGGAAGACAGCTGCCTTACGGATATAATCAATGGCGCGAACGGCGGGACCAGCATCGCCTGACCGTCAGGACGCTGCTCAACAACAGCTACAGGAGATGGGCCGGGCTTCCCCTGACGGCTCAAACAAATTCGTCCTTGCGGTTCACCGCGGTAACTCTAGCATTCGAGCGATCATGTCTGATCGCCCCAGGGTCCTGCTCCAATACCTCCTGCCCAAAAAAGGGCTGACCGCACTCGCAGGCAGGGTCGCCCGGGCGAAACGCGGCGCGATGACGGCTCGGCTCATCCGATGGTTTGCGCGCAAGTACGAGGTCGATATGACCGAGGCGGTACAAACCGATCTTGATCACTACGAGAGCTTCAACGACTTCTTCACTCGGGCGCTTAGGTCCGACGCACGTCCGTTGGCGAGCGCGGATTTCGTCAATCCAGTGGACGGCGCGATCAGCCAGTTCGGCGCCATCGATCACCATCGTATCCTGCAGGCCAAGGGCCATTACTTCAGTATCACCGACCTCCTTGGCGGCGATGCCGGCCTGTCGAGCCAGTTCCGGCATGGCAGCTTCGCGAACGTGTATTTGTCTCCCAAGGACTATCATCGCGTGCACATGCCCTGCGCTGGCATACTCACACGGATGATCCATGTGCCGGGAAGACTATTTTCGGTGAATCCCGTCACTGCGCGCGGAGTGCCGAACCTCTTCGCCCGAAACGAGCGGGTGGTCTGCGTCTTCTCCTCGCCGCGCCACGGGCCATTCGTGATGGTGCTGGTCGGCGCCACGATCGTCGGGAGCATGGCCACAGTGTGGCACGGCGTGGTCAAACCGAAAGCAGCCGGGAAAATCACCAATTGGACCTACTCCAACGGCGGCATTTCACTGGAAAAGGGCGAGGAGATGGGCCGTTTCCTGCTTGGTTCGACTGTGGTGGCGCTGTTCCAGCGGGACACCATCGCATTTCACAGTCAGTGGGTGCCCGGTCGCCCCATTCGCCTTGGCGAACCGATGGGCGAGCGCCGAACTTTACCGCAGACCGACGGTCTCGGCTGACCGCCAGGAAGCCTTCGAGCTGTATCTTGCTGGATCGGGTAGCTTTCGACCGGGGCAGAAGTTCGCCTTACGCGGTGAACTTCCCCGCCGATGGTTTGTGCATCCAAGCGGGAGCGACGTCCGGGCGACCGCTTCTATTGCCCGGTGCGGGCCCAGCGATGCTCTCCATCGCCACGAACCAGCGTGAGGATGATCCTGCACGGGGTCCATTGGAGAGCGATCGCTTCCAGGAACCGCAATAGGCCAAGGGCGTTCCTCCCAGCGGAAAGACGACCTGGGCTTTCAGTGGCAACCGGTTGCAGGCAGATGTCTAAGGCCTGATGATGCCGGCCGCGGGATCAGGAACCATTCTCCGCACGATAGGTTGCTCTAAAAGCAGACCGTACAAATCGACGGCAGCTTTGGGAGCAGGAACGTGGATACCTTCAAAGTGGGTCCCGTGAAAACTGGCACGATCGAGCAGACCGGCGAGCGTGACTCTCTTGCCAAACGCCGCGACGTTACCGCGGGATTTACGAGCGCCGTATCCAGATTTGAACAAGCAGAGCCGCAGATCCCTCGAAGCGTCCTGCTGGAAGCAACTCGGGCGGCGGGCGCTTTCCAGCGGTCCGCGCTTGGTTATCTCGACCACCACGAATGGTCAGACCGTGTCCGCAGCGATGGCCAGCGGCTGATCAATGTGCTGACAGAGATTGGCTTTCAACCGGCAGGAACGACGAACAGTAAGTGACGGAGGCGATGTTGCAAGGCACCCTGGATTAAACAACCGTCAGTGTTCGGAATTCGCCCGTGATTAATGGTTTTGGTGACTGAATTTATGCTAGACGGGAAAGCGACACTGATGGCGGACCATGCGTCATTTTCCCAGTTATACGGCGAAACAGTTTCAGGTCGTGAGGTCGCGCACACCGACTGGTCAAAATCGTCGTTGGGGAAATTGGAAAGTTGGTCTCAGCCACTGAAGACGCTGGTAACCGCATTGCTCGCCTGTCCGACGCCCATGTTTCTGGCGTGGGGCCTCGACAGACTTTCTTTCTTCAATGACGCGTACCGACCGATTTTGGGGCAACGGGTAAAGGGCGCGATGGGCAGACCCTTCGAACAACTTTGGCATGACATTTGGAGCGATATCGAGCCGCTTGTTCGCGAAACTTACTCTGGCGGCAATGTCGAAATGATCGACATGCGGCTCGACATCCATCGTGATGGTGTTCCTGAAGAAAGCTGGTGGACGTTCTCCTATTCCCCGGTCTGGGGCGACAACAACGTCGTGGCCGGGTTGCTGTGTATTACCCGCGAAACGACCGAGAAGGTGCGGGCGGAGCAGGATCGCAAGAAGGCTGCCGCCCGGCTTCAGGCAGCGTTGTCTATCGGCGATCCAATTGGGTCTTGGGAATGGGACGTTGTGAATGATCGGGTGACTGCCGACCAGCAGTTTGCGGTAATATACAACGTGGATCCCGCGAGGGCTGCTGCGGGGACGCCGGTATCGGAGTTCCTTCACTGCATCCATCCCGACGACTTACCTCTTGTCCAGTCTCAGATTAACAATGCTGTGCGCTACGGGGATCATTACCAGTCGGAGTATCGCATTTTTGACCGAATGGGAGAAATCCACTGGGTTTCGGCTCAGGGCAGGGCGGTCCTGGATGCCACGGGCAGCTGCATCCGTTTCCCGGGAGTATGCTTCGATATCACGATAAACAAGAAGATCGAGGCGGAGCGCGAGGGCACAGGCAGCAGGCCGCGATGAGCTGGGAGACCGGAGCATTCGGATCCAGCCCTGTCGTGCGCATCCGATGGTCGGATCGTCCACAGCAGGACCCTCGTGCGTTCAAGTAGGCTTCGACCGAGTTTCGGCCAGGAGTATGGAAAAGAGGCAGGCCTCATTTTTCCGGGAGTTGGCGCCGCCCCTCTGATCGCATACTTGGTTTCTATGAAGGCAATTGAAACACTGCTTGGCGCAACCGAAGAAGACGTCCGTGAGGCTCTCAAGGCCGCGTCATTTGGAAATTGGCCGCAGGACGACGGCGATCTCCTCGAGTTCTTCATCCTGATGATCGACTCGAAGCTCAGCGGCAGGGTGTTGCCTGCTTCAGAAATCGGCCTGGACGATCCAGACCTGAATTTCCGCTCGGCGGACCACTGAAAGCGGCGCAGTTTTCCTACTAAAATTGAGGTAATGGGCTGGCCCGAAGTTTACGCGGCTCGGCCGCGGGCCCCGAAGATGGTAGTCCGGTAGGCAACAAGCCAAGGATCGGTACAATAGGCGAGTACCGGCCGGTTTGCGCCAAGCCGTATTGGAGTGGCGCCCCTCCTGAAAATCCCCCACAAAAATAAGCAGGATGCTAACGGGACTTACGTGTATACCGAGTCGCAGGGGTCAAACTGAAGTAGCCAGAAAACTATAAGATAATCTTCAGGATCAGTGATTTGATTGGGGGCAATTTAAAATGGTTGTGGGAAACACAAGTCCTTCGCTCACGAGCCGTGAGCGCGAGATAGTTAGCCTCGTCACCGATGGACTGTCGGCAAAGGAAGTCGCGATCCGGCTCTCGATTGCGCGTGCACGGTGGAGCGGCATGTCGAAAACGTCCGCCTCAAAACCCGGACGCGAAATCGTGCGCACATGGTCGCGTTCCTGTTGTTCAATGGCCTTGTCGCAGAACACAATCCTGCACCTCCAACAATCCAGTAGCCAAGCTGCAGCTGCATGCCGGCTAGTCTGGATCTATGCCAACGCGCGTTCTGTTAGGGCTGCCGCAGCCCCGGCACACCAAGCGACCGGAACGGCTCCATCTCAGCCTTGATGCCGCAGTAGGGGATGCGGTATCATTGCCTCGCAATCCCGATTGACTGGGAGAGGAGGTGGTCATGGACTTGATCCTCGTATGTATAACCTCAGCAGCAGAAATAGCGGCGAGTCTGTTGATCGTTGCTATGGCATGCTCGCTCAGCGTTGCCGCCGGTCAAAAGACACATCACCCCTTCGCCGCTCCTGTCCTGATGACTGCCCTTCTGATGGGCTGCGCATTGTGGGACGGGGGCGGCGGGATCAGGGTCATGGTTCTGGCCTTCGGCACCGCCGCTGCGGCGTTCATGATCCTTTGGATCTGGCTGGGTGACGGACCTGAAAGAGGCCGCGTGAAGAAAGCGCCGCGTGTGAAATGGTATTATCCTGCGCTTACCGCGCGGATGGGCGACTTGAGAAGCCCGTCGGCTTCGGAGTTGCGGCATCTGCTGCGCAGGCTCAGCCGCGAGCTTCTGACCGACGGTCTGTCAGCGCGCGCAAAGGCAAGGCTCATAAAGGGGGTCGCGCGGGCGGCGCTGAAGCAGTGACGCCGGTCATCGGCCGCACACGATGAGGCTAGAAATGGCGAGCCTCGTGCGCCTTTCGATCGCGGAGTTCGAATGAACCGGTACGAAGACAAGCCGTTTCTCGAGCTGCTGGACAGCTACGTGCTGCGCGCCATCGGGGCGCTTGATCCCGACAAGGAAGCGATCCTGGACGCATTGGAGGTCCATCTCCAGGAAGTCTGGAATCTTCCCGGGCGCTGGCACGACATCGTGGCGAGCCGCATGCGGTTTTCCGCTGATCAAGCAAGCCACATCAATATGGTGTGGCTCACCGCTCGCGAGGATGGCGCCCGTCATGGCGCGCCCCGACTCCGCTCGAGTTCACGCGGCTGTTTGTCGATGTGAACTACGCAGGCTGAAAATATTACAGCTGATCATCGGCCCACAAGGCTACCGATCTTGCTGATGAGTAGGGGCACCGCGGCTGCGGGTCACCTCAGATCCGCGATGGACATGTCTGATCTTCAACAGGTCGTGCCGGGTGAGAATGCGACGACTTTGCCAGACACCGGATCGACGACGGGAATGCGGCCGACCCCCGTCTCGACCATCAGGTCAGCAACGCGGGCGACCGGATCGCGCGGATTGGCATGGGGCTGCGATACGTCACCCAGGACTTCGGCAAGCGAGATGTTGTCCTCGAACGCACCGAGTCGCCAGCCCAGCACATCGGACCGAGAGACTAGGCCCTGCAGCAAACCGTTGCCGTCCACGACAGGATAGCTGCGGTGGCGCGCCTCGCTGCCGAAGAATGCGATGGCCTCTGCGATGGTCATCGTCTCTGGCAATGTCTCCGGTTCCGCGGACATCACCTGCGAGGCTTGCAGAAACTCGAACGGATCGACGGTATACTCCTGCAGGATGTGCCGGCCGCGCCTTGCGATCTTTTCGGTAAGGATGGAACGGGGCATGACGAGAACGCTGACGGCATAGGCCCCGACGGATGCCGCAAGCGTGAGGGGGAGCATCGCGAAATCCCCAGTCAGTTCAACAGCGAAGAGGGCAGCCATCAGCGGCGCACGCATGGCTCCGCTGAGAATGCCTGCCATGCCCGCCAATGCCCACAGAGCGCTACCGCCCGGCAGAACCTCGCCCAGGAGATATCCGAGCGCGCCGCCCAGTAGCAGCAACGGCGCCAGGACGCCGCCCGACGTGCCCGAACCCAGCGCAATCAACCACACCGCCGCCTTGACCGCCAGCAGTGCAATCGCCGCTCGCAGCGCCAGTGAACCGCTGAGGAGGCCCTGGATGCTGTCGTAGCCGGCGCCGAGCACATGCACGTCGATAAGGCCGCCAAGGCCGACGGCCAGGCCGCCAACTGCCGGCCACCACATCCAATGAAGCGGCAGCCGAGCAAACTGATCCTCGACTTTATACAGGATGCGGGAGAGCAGGGCTGCCTGGGTACCGGTCAGGATACCGACAATAAGGGCAATGCCAAGAACCCTGGCATCCAGCGCCAGGGCATGGTGCGCCGGAAACAGCGGCCCGGTGTCGATGAGCAGAGGGCGCCAGAGCCAGGCAGTCAGCACGCCTACGACGACCGGCACAAAGCTGCGCGGTTTCCATTCGAAAAGCAGGACCTCGATGGCGAGGAGGATGGCGGCAATAGGCGTGCCGAAAATCGCCGTCATGCCCGCTGCCGCGCCGGCCACCAGAAGGCTCTTGCGCTCTGCTGCGCTCAAGTGGAACGCCTGCGCGAAAAGCGAGCCGATCGCGCCGCCAGACATGATGATCGGGCCTTCGGCCCCGAACGGCCCGCCGCTGCCGATGGAGATGGCGGAGGAAAGCGGCTTGAGCAGCGCAACCTTGAACGACAGCCGGCTCTCCCCGTAGAGGATGGCTTCAATTGCTTCTGGAATGCCGTGGCCCCGGATCTTGTCTGAGCCAAACCGCGCCATGAGACCAACAATCAGACTTCCAACAATCGGTACGGCGACGAGCCAGAGCCCCAGCGCGTTATCGGTGATGGCCGCCGGCGATGCCGATAGGCGCCCGAACCAGAACAGGTTGGTGGCGACGGCAATGGACTTGAGCAGCACACAGGCTCCCAGCGCCCCGCCGGTTCCAATGACCAGCGCAGCGGCAGCCAGCAGGAGCATGCGTGTGTCTGCGCTATGGTCGGCGAGGGGGCGGGCGCGCTGAAGGAACGCGGGAATCGTCATAAAGGCAGCTCACCAACCGGGGAAGATACAGTCTAATATATCGCAATACGATATATATCAACATTGACTCTCCCATCTCGTCGCTGCGACTGGCACGATGCCTTCGAGTTTGACTGACGCCGACTATCTGGCCCTTGCGGAGTTCCGCTTCTCGCTGCGGCAGTTCCAGGCATTCAGCGAGCAAAAAGCCGAGGAATGCGGGCTGACCCCGCAGCAGCATCAGGCTCTGCTGGTGATCCGCGCCGCTCCGGCCGGTACGGCGACGATCGGCTATGTGGCGGAGCGCCTCATTCTCAAGCCCCACAGCGCTACGGGATTGGTCAACCGGCTCGTCGCGCTCGACTTTGTGCAGCGCGGGCGCTCTCACGGGGACAAGCGGCAGGCCGTGCTAGCTTTGACCGGAGCCGGCCACGAGACACTGGCAGCCTTGAGCGCCACACATCGGGAAGAAATCCGCCGGCTTGGTCCGCTGTTGATTGGCTTGTTGGCGAAGGTACAGGATCAGGGCCTGCAATAAGCGCCGACAAGTTTGGCGGGCTTTCGGCCCCTCCGAACCTCAGTGATGTTGCGATACCCGCCTACGGCTTTCTCTCGCGGTTCCGTATGGTCGCTTCCTACAGCACCGCATTCTCGCGTACTTGTTCCCGTCTCATCGCGAGACGGGGCGGAAGACGGGACGAGGCCGCTGCCTGAGCAAGCGTTTGGCTATCGAGTTCTGCAAGGAAGGCATTCATCGCGCGGTTAAGCATGCCTTTCAAGCCGCAAGTGCTGCTCAAGACGCAGCCGTCACAGTCCGCGGGGGTGATGCAGGGCTCGGTGAGGCGCACGACTTCGCCAAGCGTAATGGCCTCAGCCGGCCGCCGAGACGGAAGCCCCCGCTTCGGCCCCGAACGGTTTCCAGCAGGCCCGCATTCGCTAGCACGTTCACCACTTTCATCGCATGGTTGCGAGAAATGGCATGATCAGCCGCAACCTGTGCGATCGACATCAGTCCCGCGCCTTCACGCGCCATGAGGGCGGCGTGGAGCAGCATGCGCAGAGCGTAATCGGTGTAGGTCGTCAGGCGCATCAGGGCGTGAGCTTAAACATGCGAAGTCTTTGCATCTTTTAAGCGTCGTTGTATAGATGCTTGATAGTGCATCTTTAAGGGGAGCTTCTATGGCTGCGCCGCTATCCGAACAGACCATTGCCATCGTCAAAGCCACCGCGCCGGTGCTGCAGCAGCACGGCGTGGCGATCACCACGCGTATGTATGAGCGTCTCTTCGTCAACGAGGAGGTGCGGTCGTTGTTCGACCACGCGGCGCAAGAATCGGGCGAGCAGCCGCGGCGTCTCGCCGCCGCTATCCTCGGCTATGCGCAGAATGTGGACAAACTTCAGAACCTCACGCCAGTTGTCGAGCGTATGGTTCAGCGGCACGTGGAAACCGGGGTGAAGGCGGAACACTATCCGCTCGTCGCCGAGGCCCTGCTGCCGGCTATTCGTGATGTGGTAGGTGAAGCCGCATCTGACGAGGTGCTTGCCGCCTGGGGCGAAGCGTACTGGTTTCTCGCTGACATCCTGATCGGCAAGGAAGCAGCCGTGTACACGCAGCAGGCAGAGTGACTGATTTCCTCCCGGCTGATTGAGCCGGGAGGAAACATAGCAAAGACGTCCGTTAGCGATCGTTTCTAATCGCTCGCATGGCACTGCGCGGCTCCCACCATCCGGACGCGCCTGACCGCTCCTGACCGCAGAGTTATCCTGTGGTCAGGATACGGTCCCTTCCTCATGCGTGCATTCCCGAGGCAATGACAGAAAGCACAGACGGGGCGCTCCAGTTCAGCACGACATCGCTGACATGGGCGGCGGCCATCGGCCTGCCGAAGAGGAACCCCTGCGCAATGACGCACCCCTCCCGCGCGACGTGCGCCGCCTGGAACGGCGTTTCGATACCTTCAGCGACAGTGGTGATGCCAAGGTTCTTGGCCAGATGTATGACCGCGCTGACGATCGCGGCATCTTCGCGGTCGCGGGCGTCCAGGCGCGAAATGAACGAGCGATCGATCTTGAGCGTGTCGACTGGAAACTGCTTGAGATGGGTGAGCGAGGCATAACCCGTTCCGAAATCATCCAGCGCGATCTTCACGCCGGCCTCTGAAAGGGTTGCGAGGGTTTGGCTGACCGTCTCGGCCAGTTGCCCCACGAACACAGACTCCGTCACCTCCAGTTCGAGGAGGGATGGTGCAAGCCCTGCATGCGCCAAACGGTTCAATATGCGATCGGCGAAGTCGCCCCGCTGAAAATCACCCGGAGCACCATTGATGGCGATGCGTCCGACATCGACGCCGCTGTCTTGCCAGAACAGCAGGTCGGCGATGACGCGCTCGATCATGCGATCGGTCAATTTGGATGAAACGTCGGTGTCATTGAGGGCAGCTCCGATGGCACCAGGCGAGCGCAGGCCGCGGTGGTGGTGCCAGCGCAGAAGGGCTTCGAAGCCCAGACACGCCCCGGAGCGAAGACAGACCTTGGGTTGATAGAAGGGAACGATACGGTCATCGCGCAGCGCTTCGCGCGCGTCGTACAGCATCTGCGTCTGACGTTCCGCAGCGGTCTTGAGTTCGGGCTTGAACCAGCAGACCTGGCCGGAGCCTTCGCCCTTGGCTGCGTATAGCGCGAGATCGGCGTTTTTATGGAGCTCTTCAGGATTTTGGCCATCGCAGAAAGCTGTCGCTGAACCTGCGCTCAGGCTCACATCGAGCTGGCGCCCGTTGAATGTCATGGGTTCGCTTACCGCCGCAAGAAGTCGTTGAACCGCAGAAACCGCAAGATTGTTTTGCTGTGAAGCGGGGCAGATGATTGCGAACTCATCGCCGCCCAGACGCGCCACGGTTGCATGAGCCGGCACGGCTTTGAGAAGCCGGGCAGCAATCTCACACAGCAAGGCGTCTCCCGCATCGTGCCCGAGGGTGTCATTAGTGGCCTTGAAGCGATCGACGTCGAGGACGATCAGCTGGACCTGGCCCCCATGGAGGCGCGCCTCCTGAAGCGCCGCTGCCAGGCGCTCGCTGAACAGGACCCGGTTCGGCAGGTTTGTCAGAGCATCGTAGTGGGCCGCCTGCCGCAGCTTCTCCTCATAGCGCTTCTGGCTGGTCAAGTCCTGCAGGGAGCCAATGAGTCGAGCGGGTTTTCCCTCCTCATCACGGACGACGTAGCCACGGGCAACCAGATGCAGGTAGGCACCATCACCGGCCAGGAACCTGAATTCCTGTGCCCATTGCGTGAGGTCGGGCGCGTCCATATTCTGAAATTGCTCAAGAACTCGGGCGCGATCATCAGGGTGAAGGCGCTCCACCCACCAGCCTCGCGAGGTTCCCTGCAGTGCTTCGGGATACCCCAGCACCGTCGCTGCGGCGCCGCTCCACTCGATGTGATCATGGCCGAGCGACACGTCCCAGATTACGTCGTTGGTGGCCAAAGACGCCAGGCGGTAGCGCTCCTCGCTGGCCTGTACCGCCTGTTCAGCCGCAACCTGGTCGTGGATGTCTTCAAGGTTCCCATACCAAGAAAGGATCTCGCCGTCCGCATCGAGCCGGGGGAGGGCGCGGGCGCGGAACCAGCGGAAATCGCCGCCGGCAAGTTGAAGGCGATAGCGGACGTCCGCATATCCGCCAGCATCCGCGCATTGCAATGCGGCGGTCCAGACTTCCTGGACGTGTGGCAGATCGTCGGGGTGAACCGCGGCCGTCCAACGCCACCCGAGAGCATCCTCACTCTTTATGCCGGTCAGCTTCGTCCATCGGGGACTAAGTTCGATAACAGCGCCGGTTCTGTCGGTGATCCAAGGGATCTGCGGGTTGAGCTCGACCGAGTGGCGGTAGTGTTCCTGACTGGACTGAAGAGCGTCGATGAGGGCGCCCATTTCCGAACGCGAGTGGAGCGTTTCTCTGAAGGCGGCGTGGCTTTTGGCAAGCGATCGCAGGATGACGCCGGAAGCCACGAAGAAGGTTAGGCCGATGCCCATCAGGTAAGTGTCGGATGAAAAGACCAGACGCCCCGTGACGGGGAGAGCACCGAAGAGGAGGACGCACCATCCCGCGATCGGCAGCGCATGCAGACAATAGCAGCAGCTGATGGATCCCACGAACACGTAAAGCGCTATTGAGGTGGTGCGGACCGGCTCGGCTTCGCTCATCAGCAGATAGCCCCAACCCCCGAAAGCAGAACTCAGGATTACCGAGGCCGCGACCGTGCCCAAAAGGTAACGGCGAATTCTGGCGGGATCGGGATTTCTTCCGCGGCGAAACAGCCAGACCGCGGTTCGAACCCCTATCAGCGCGCAAAGCACACCCGGCACTCCGACGCTATGGGCGAACGGCACCTCGCCGTAAGTCGCGGCCGCCAGGAAGAGCATGTTAACGGCCATCAGCGCATACATCAGCGGAATTTGCGTCCGCAGGGCAGAGTACTGCGCCTGAAGCACCGCGGCGGAGCCATGCGCGATCTGGTTACGCGGACTGAATTTCATTGGCGGGATCACTATGTGGCGACTTTGCATGCCCTGATACACCCGCCACGTTAAGAATGAGTGTGGGTTGTAGTGAACACAAAGGCTCTCGGTGGGCCGAGACAAGCGCGCCACTGAACCTGGCGATCGCGCCGCGCGCCAATATCTTCTCCTGGATTATGCGCGGAAGCGGCGGCTACGCTGCTCCAACGCCGGGAAATCTCTGCCAAGTGCGGAACGGTTCGTCGCAGTGGTAGGTTTGTCTTAACTTCTCGAAGAGCGATGGTGATCCATGGAGAGAAGACAAGAAGCGCAGAGGCGAAATCGAGGGGGTATGATGGCGCGGTCTGGACGCGGCAGGATTCCGGTCTCGGACGCGGTTTACCGTGACCTGGTGTCGACCCTTTTCACCATGCGACTGCCCATCGCCGGGTTCGGCGCGCTCTACGGCATCGTCGGCGCGCTCATCTACCTGAAGTGGCCCGACAGCGTTATAGCCGGTTTGACCGTTGCGGCGGTCGCGGTCACGGCTGGCCGCATCGTGCTCATCAATCGCTATCATCAGGCTGGAGGCGCTTCCCAGGAGGTTGCCGCCCTGCGCCGCTGGGAGCTCGCATATGAGCTGCTGACCTACCTGTTCGCCATTTTGCTGGCGGCTCTCAACGTCCGTGGGCTGACCGCCCACGCCCCTCTGATCCATCTTGCGACGATTAGCCTTGTCTTCACGTTCGGAGCAGGGGTCGTCTCGCGGACCTCCTCGAGATTGCGCCTTTGTATGGTCAGCGTGATCCTGGCAGTGCTGCCGACCGTAGCTGCCATGTTGGTCCACGCTGCCAGCGACCACGCCGAGCGGTTTCATTCAGAATTTTTCCTGCTCGAAGCCTTCCTGCTGGTCGCTGTCGGGGCGATGAGCCTGCAGTCGGCAGCGCACCTTTATGCGTCGGCTGTCGAGCACCTCTCGACCAAGCAGGACATGGCAAAGCTCGCGAGATACGATCCCTTGACCGGTTTGCCCAACCGCCTCCTGGTGCGGGAGGCCTTTCAAGAGCTCTTCAGCTTTTCCCGGCGGTCGCAAAGCCAGCTTGCAGTGCATTACCTCGATCTGGATGGCTTCAAGGCGATCAACGATCGTTATGGCCATCCTGCGGGGGATAAGCTGCTGGTCGAAGTCGCACAGCGCCTCCTGTCGACCGTCCGAGCTTCCGATCTCGCATGCCGACTTGGCGGGGATGAGTTCCTCATCATCCAGTCCGAGGTCCGGCACCGTGACCAGGCCGAGCTTTTGGGGCGCCGCATTATCAGGCAAATCAGCGAGGGCTATGAGATTGAGGGCGCGACCATGCGGGTCACCGCCAGCATCGGGGTTGCCATGGTACCGGAGTGCGGCATCGAGTTGGACAGACTGATCGAGTGCGCTGACGCGGCGCTCTATCAGTCGAAAGCGCGAGGCAAAGCTCAGGTCCTATTTTGCAATCCCGACGATGAGCTTCTGACGGGGCGGGCGGTGGCCTAAGCTGCCAGCCTACCGAATTTGATTCCGCGAGTTGGAGAAGGCATAGGCGGCGCGTGAATACCAATCTTGCCAGCACCATTCTCGCTGCAATCGAGCGCGCACCGCAGTGGGTCCGTCACGAACTGGAATCGAAGGACCCGGTCATCCGTTGCCGGGCGGAAGAAACGCTGGCGGCTATCATCTCTAGTGCCCTCGCTGCCATTGAACGCGAGCAGGGGCCTGAACGCTGAGGAGGGCGTTAAGCCCAAGAGATCACTGGAACTCACTTGGCTTGTAGGGCAAGGGTTCCTTATCGTTCTACGTCTGTCTTGACGGCGCGGTCGTATGCAGGCGTACACAGACAATGGCGGCATTATGAGCACCAAGGACCGGAACGGGGACAGCGACCCTTCAATACTTGATGGCGGCGAGGGTTTGATCGCCCAGTTCCTGGCGCGGGCAAAGCGCCGCGGCATCGTGACCGTCAGCGAGCTGAATGCCGCTTTGCCGCAGGATCAACTCACCACTGACCAGATCGAGGACGTGATGTCGGCGATGTCGGAATGGGCATCAACGTCATCGAGAACGATGAGGCAGAAGACGACGCCGATCCCGCTGTCGACCGGGAAGGCGAAGACGACAATGATCGCGAGGACGACGCGAACGCGGAAGACGACGCTTCCCCGCGGAGGGTCACCGAAAGCAAGAGCGCGGAGTCCCTGGGCCGAACCGACGACCCGGTGCGGATGTACCTGCGTGAGATGGGCACGGTCGAATTACTGAGCCGCGAAGGCGAAGCAGCCATTGCCAAACGTATCGAAGCCGGCCGGGACATGATGATCCAAGGCCTGTGCGAGAGTCCGCTCACGTTCGATGCCATCATCCAGTGGTCCCAGGCTCTGAACGTGGGCGAGATGCAACTACGCGAGATTTTGGATCTTGATGCCATGGTGGCGAAGGAACCGGCGCCTGAAAACCTGAATGAAGACGGGCAGGGCGACGGCAGCGCCGAGATCAGTGAGAAGACGGCGGGTCCTTCGCTCAAGGACGACACCGCTCAAGACGCCAACGCCGAAGAAGTGGACGAGGACGGAAACCCCGTCGGCGGCAACGCTGAAGCCGAGGACGACGAGGACAATTCCTTGAGCGTGGCGCAGCTGGAAGCTGCGCTTATGCCTGAAGCGCTTGAGATGTTCAGTGTCATCACCGACCTGTTCGAGCGGTTTCAGAAACTTCAGGCCGAGCGTCTGGAAGCACTGGCATGGGACATCCACTTCCCGGCTGACAAGGAAGAGCGATATCACGAGCTGCGCGAGGAACTGACCGCCAAGGTGGAATCAGTGAAGTTCCACGCAGGGAGAATCGAATACCTTGTCGACAACCTCTATGTCCTGAACCGGCGTCTTACCACGCTGGGGGGCCAGATGCTCCGCCTGGCTGAGCGTCACAAGGTTAAGCGTGCCGACTTCCTGGAAACCTACGTCGGCCGCGAGCTCGATGATAGCTGGCTGTCCGAAATGGCAACGCGGGACAAGAAGTGGGCCGCATTTGCGGCAGCCGAAGGCGATGCGACAGAACGCATTCGCTCTGACGTGGCGGACATAGCGGCCGCTGCCGGCGTGCCGCTTCAGGAATTCCGCCGCATCGTCAACATGGTCCAGAAGGCGGAGCGAGAGGCGCGCATCGCCAAGAAGGAGATGGTCGAGGCCAACCTGCGCCTGGTGATCTCGATCGCCAAGAAGTACACGAACCGGGGCCTGCAGTTTCTGGATATCATCCAGGAGGGCAACATCGGGCTCATGAAGGCCGTCGACAAGTTCCAGTACCGCCGCGGCTTCAAATTTTCCACATACGCAACCTGGTGGATCAGGCAGTCGATCAGCCGTTCGATCGCCGACCAGGCCCGCACGATCCGTATTCCGGTCCACATGATCGAGACCATCAACAAGCTGGTTCGAACCAACCGCCAGTATCTCCACGAGCATGGCCGTGAGCCGACGCCGGAAGAGATGGCTGAGCGCCTGTCAATGCCGCTCGAAAAGGTCAAACGGGTCTTGAAGATCGCGAAGGAGCCGATCTCTCTGGAGTCTCCCGTTGGTGACGAGGACGACAGTCACCTGGGCGACTTCATCCAGGACGCGAATGCGGTTATTCCCGTGGACGCGGCGATCGAGTCCAACCTCAAGGAAATGATTACCCGCACGCTGGCTTCGCTGACCCCGCGTGAAGAGCGCGTGCTGCGCATGCGCTTCGGCATTGGCATGAATACTGATCACATCCTCGAGGAAGTAGGCCAGCAGTTCTCAGTGACTCGCGAGCGCATCCGCCAGATCGAAGCCAAGGCCTTGAGGAAACTCAAGCATCCGAGCCGTTCGCGGATCATGAGAACTTTCCTCGATTAGCAAAGTCGTTGGCCATGCGTGGCGCTCATCCATGTGACTATGAAGAACCGCGTCTTTACGCTATTCGTTAGTGACATCGAGCAGTCGGGATGTCTGGACGGCCATGTCGCTGGTGATAATTCTTCGCCACCAGCGCTGTAGAATAGGAATCCGAAAACAATGGCCGAAACCGAAAAGCAGTCCGACATCGCCTCGCTGACTGTCGAGCTGCTGAGCGCATACCTTTCCAACAACACGGTGCCGTCGGCAGAACTCGCCGGGCTGATCCAGTCAACCAGGGCCGCTCTGACGCAAGATGCCGCCCCTGTTGAGACTGAAGCGGACACGCCAACATTCACGCCGGCCGTGACGGCCCGCAAGAGCCTGGCGTCGCCTGATCACCTCATCAGCCTCATCGATGGCAAGCCGTACAAGACACTCAAGCGTCACCTGACGCGGCATGGCCTGACCCCGGAAACCTACCGCGAGCGCTACGGTCTTCCGGCCAGCTATCCGATGGTTGCTCCGGCGTTCGCGGCCATGCGCCGTGCGATCGCAGAAAAGATCGGGCTGGGTACCAAAAGGGCGGCCAATGCGGTCGTGCCTGCAGATGCAGTAGCAGCCGCGGATGCTGCGGAAGCGACCGACGTTGCTGCCCCAGTCGCCGCCAATCCGAAGAAGCAGGCTGCCAAGACCTCTGCGGCAAAGGCCGCCAAGACGCCTGCTCGCAAAGCGAAAGCGACCCCGAAACCCATCGCCACTTCAGCGGAAACGGTCACGGCGCCGGTAGCAGACGTAGAGGAAAGCCCAGTTGAGCCGCGGGCCGTAGAGCAGGCGGTCGAAACGCCTAGCGCGGCGCCGACTGCGACCAAGACTGCTGCGAAGGCTCCGGCTCGCGGCGCAGCGCCCAAGAAGCAACCCACGAAGCGCATGGCGCGGACCCCGAAGCCTGCGGCAAAGTCCGAAGCGGCTGCCCCGTTGTCGGAAGGAAGCTCTCCCGTAGAAACCGCGCCTGCGGAGACGGCCGACGCCCCGACCGCCGCAGAAAAACCGAAGCGCCGCGGCAAGTTGGGTCTGTTTGGAAAAGAAGCGGCTGACACAGACGCCGCGACAGAAACCTCGGCCCCCGCAGCTAGCGCGGCCAAGACGCGGTGGAAGCGTCCCCTCGCGAAGGCTAAGTAATCGTAGCATCGGCCACCCTATCGCTAAGCGGCGGGGTGGCCGGGCGACGATCCCGCTGCGTAGATTAGCCGGACCGGGATGCATACGCAGGGCGTCCGAAATGACCGCTCCGGGGGACTCGACGCCCGCTGCAACCAGAGCGTCGCGTTGAAGATCGACGGTTTGGCGATCGTGGGCCGATGACACTCGCATATATCCCACAAGCATGTACGACAAACGCCTAAAACCGTGTTGTCGTACACTACGTCAAAGCGACAGGGTTTGTCGGCTATTCAGGCGTAGGATTGCCGACCAAAGCCGAGGGATCGCGCAAGGGTGTCCGAAAACATGTGTTTTCCGACTGGGTTCGGCTCTTAAAAGCTGCCGGGCCGCTTCCTCCCAAATTCGCGAGAAAAGTCGGCCGCTTTTAAAAGCGGGCATTTCGATGGTTCTGATACTTCCTGCCTCGCAAAATGTGTGGGGCCTACGGCAGCTTCACAGCCGACCGGTTGTGACACCGTACGCTCGATAGAAGCGCTAAGGGTTGACGAAACCTGTTGCGGGCATCATCTTCGATTGATGTACGCTCCCGCGACATACAGGCGCTTTCGCCACCACGCCGGGCAACTCGCCGCGCGCCTGTAGCCCGGGCTTTGAGCGGCGTTGCCGCCTGAGTTCGGGCCTTATTCGATCTGATCCTTATGGTCGCGCCGTGCGCGCGCCGGTTTCGAATGGCGGAAAGCTGCTGCAATGGAACAATACACTCTCCCGGCGAATAATCGTCCGGCTATCCATCTCACCGCTGGCGAATGCGACGCGCTCTCGGAACTGGCGCTTAGCGCCGAACACAGGGACCCACATTCCTCGGCGATGCTTCTGGCCGAGCTCTATCGCGCCGAGTTGTGCGAGCCGGGCGAACTGCCGGAGCAAACGGTGGCGATGAACTCGCGGATCGACTTCATCGATGAAGGCACTGGCGCGCGCCGCACCGTGCAACTCGTCTATCCGCGCGATGCGGACATAGCTGCGGGACGCGTTTCGATACTGACTCCGATTGGTGCCGGCTTGATCGGCATGACAGCCGGGTCTTCGATCCGCTGGCCGGATCGCGACGGCCATGACCGGCTGTTGCGCATCGTGAGCGTGACGCCGCCCGGAGAGGGTTGAGGCCATGATTGAGGAACTGGCCCGTCACCGCTGCACCGGGGATGACGGCACGCCTTTGTTCGTGGTTGAGCACCGCCATTTCTTCACTTCGCAAGGGGGAGTAGGAGCGCGACAGCATCGCGGCTCGGCCTGGACAACGCTGCTCAACGGCGAGCCTGTGCGCTACATCGACAACCGGACCTTTGAAGTGATCGCGAATGGGTGAGCTGCTTGCCCACGATCCGCAGCGTTGCGACTGTGCGCCCGCAGTCAGGAATCGCGACACGGGAGGCAGGCTGTCGGGCAATGCGACCTGCAACCGCCTGATAGCCAGCTATACGGTCGAAGGAAGCAAGCTGACGATCAGCCTGGCCGGGACGACGATGATGGCGTGCCCGCCTGCGCTGGTCAACCAGGCGCGCAAGCTGGTCGATCTTCTTCGTAAGGTCTCCAGCCACAGCATCGATCACACCGGCGCGCTTATTTTGACAACCACGTCGGGCAACCAGCTCGTAGCACGGCGCCGACATCTCTTGGAAAGCAGGCCTGATCCTACCTCCTTACGAAGCGGATGTTCCGCTGGAATAAACGATCGGCTGCCACGTCGATTTGACATTAAGGAGGTGTACCGCGATCGCTGGATGCCTCTGCTTGAGACATATAAGCGGTTCATTGATCACGCCGGCCAACTCGCCGCACGCCGCTAGCCCGAGCTCGCGCACATTTGCCGCTTGAGCTCGGGCTCTATTCGATTTTGATCCCGCGGACGCGCGAAGCGCGTCCGCGATCTCGAATAAGCGGGAATCGCACATGTCAGAATTTACTGAAAAGCCGCACCATCTCCTATCGCACCATATCGATGGGATTCGCATCGTAGAGAATCGTCAGCGGCTAGGCTCAAGACCCAAGCACTTCTTTTCTAACAATTCCTCTTTGGAAATAGAAGACGAAGCGACCACACATTATGAAGCTGATTCCAACAGCAGGCTCAGCCGTCTGGGTGAATTTATTGACCTAAACCTTGCTTTGCTAATTCTCGTCGTTGGCGTTCCGACACTTGTTTATTGCGTGATTAGCTCGTCGCTTTGATAAGCCAGATCGGCATCATCGTTCGTGACCGTTGGTATCGCCGGTCATGGACGGTGCGTCGAAGTTTGACGTTGGCAGGGTCACTACCGAACGGTTGTGACTTTGGCTCAAAGGCAGCTTTTAACAATCCCGTGCCCGAAAGCTGCCTGCCTGTGAGACCAAGGCAAAACGTGGCCTGGAGTTCAACTGAGTAGCGGTTGAGTTCGGGATCTGGCAGCTGCTGGCGATGGCCAAAGTGGTTTATCCCGAGGATCGCTATCACTTCATGTGATGCTGCTTGACGTTGGTCCTGCGGCCTAGCGTCGATTTCTTGTGCGGCCGGATATGACAATTGAGGAGTTATACCGACTTGTCCAGCTGTGCATGGGGTGGGGCGACCGAAGCTGGCACGAGGTTCGGATCCACGGGCTTGCCCAGATCGGTCGTCGTCGTGGTCGTGGCGGTGCCGATCTCAGCGAAACGGCAGAAAAAAGCCGCTTTCGAGCTTTTGCCTGACGCCGGGCGAACGCGCTGGTTACGACTATGGTGGCTAGCGCTGCCAGCTTTGCCTGGAGAAGGTAATGCTTGTCGAGCGTCCGCGTTTCGGGCCAATTTGCATTGGCGGCAAATGGAGAGCGCCGCCCGAATGGTGCGGAAGCGGGCGATCGTATATGACCGACCGTAAGCGCCCATTTCGTAGCACGTTGCTTCCGGAGGCAGTGCGGCCATCATCGTTGACGCTGGAAGAGACAGTCCACCGCAACGACGTCGGCGGGTCGAGCGTGTCTTTCGAAGTTGAATGGCAGCAGGTCGTCGATATCGGCGTCGTGAGGGCGCTGGGGCAGTTCAGTGAGGACATGGCGTAGCCATCCTCCTGCATTGAAGCGCCAAGGCGACTTCGTACCATGCACCAAGGTGGCTAAATCAATTACGCGGTGTCCCACTCTAAGGCGATGAATGAACGGCCGGATTCGGGCACGTCATTTTGGCTTGGGGACGTCCACAATAGGGGCGGGGCGTGTTAGTGGGGAGTGTTTGGCATCGGGTCGGGTCAAGCCTCGAACAGGGCTGGGAAGGCTCGTCCATTTTGCGATCATCTGCTAGAAGGCCGGCGCTTCACGAAGGGTCTGACCTTGACGACAATACGAAAAGACATGGTGAGCTCGCGCAACAAGGGGTTTGAGGCGACGCACCAGGTTATCGTCGAAACAGCCGTCAGCCTGATCTCGGGTAAGGGCGTCGATGCTTTGTCGATGGCGGCGATTTCCCGTGCGGCCGGCGTCAACCGCACAACGCTCTATTATCATTTTGCCCACCGCGAGGAACTGATCGAGGCGGTCAAGGACTGGTCCGCGCAGCAACTGACGCGCGGCTTCAGCGACGAGATGCCCCGCGAGGAGCGGATCGCCCACATTACCCGCTTCGTGCTGGAAAACAGCGAAGTCGCCAAGCTGTTTATCGACGACTTCTTGACGCCGGGCGACATCCGGACACGCTATCCGCGCTGGGACGCCTTGGTCGGGGGCATCGGGTGCGATGCGCGCGCGGCGGGGTCCGACAACTTCGACGCGGAGATATACTCACTGATCATGCTGACCGCCGCCTTCATCGCGCCTCGCGTGTTCGTGGGTAGCGTGCGGCCGGACATGCCCGTGGACGAGGTGGTGGACCGGTTCAGCAAGGAGCACCTGCGTGTTCTCAAGCGCGACGGCTTGCTGGACGGATAAGATAACAATTTCGACACATGTGTTGTAATTGTCGGGTAAGCGTGTTTAAGATGGCTTGATAGCGGACCAGCCGAGTCATCCGGCGGACGCGATGGAGAGGAGCCAAGGCGCCATGGCAGGGCAAGCCGCTGTATTCAGTCCGGTATCGCAATCACAGCTCGATTGGCTCGGCACCGATCCCATTCCCGCCGAACCGTTTTACGATCCCGCCTTTTATGAACTTGAACGCCAGGCCGTCTTCCTGAAGAGCTGGATTGAGGTCGGCCACGTCTGCGAACTGCCTGAGCCGGGCAGCTTCATCCGCCGCGAGATTGAGTTCGCAAAGGCATCGATCCTAATCGTCAGGGGGAAGGACGGTGCGATCCGCGCTTTTCACAATGTCTGCACGCACCGGGGCACTCAGCTGGTCGAAGCAGAGGCGGGGCGGAAGTCGACGTTCAGTTGCCCTATCACATGTGGACCTTCGGCACCGACGGTGGGCTGATCTCGGCGCCTGACTTCGGCCAGTTCCATGTGGCGAAGGAGGACTGCTCGCTGCCGAAGGTGGCGGTCGAGGTCTGTGCAGGGCTTATCTTCATCAACTTCGCCGACCGCCCGCCGCCGCTGCGCGAATGGCTCGGCGACTTGGCCGACCGGCTCGATGCGCTTCTGGTGGCCCGCGCGACGGCGTTCCACGAATATGTCTACGAAATCGACGCCAACTGGAAGCTGACTTACGACAACTTCCAGGAAAACTACCATTTACGCTTCATTCATCCGCGGTCCGGCGGAGCAGCGACCGGCCCGGACAATCCGTTCGGATATCCGGTCCGCTACGGCTTCCATGGACAGCATCGTACCCAGACGATCTGGTCCAACGTCTCCGCGCCGCCACCTCCGCCGGCCGCGATGCTGGCATACGCAGCAGCGGGCCGGGCTGCAGCGGTAAACGGTCTTGGCCTGAACGACGCGAAGGACTATATCGCGCTGTTCCCGAATTTCTTCCTGTTCGGCTCACCGGTCCAGCATTTCTCCCACGTAATCATGCCGATCGACGCCACTCGCTCGCGCGGCGTGATCCGGATCTACTGGATCGGCGAGGATTCCTCCGCCAGCGAGAGCTTCGCGCGCGAATTGCTGATGGCCACCGCGCGCGACATCCATGCCGAGGACCGAGCCGTCATCGAGGCCGGGCAGAAGGGCCTGAGCAGCGGCGCGCTCAAGCACATTCACTTCCAGACCCAGGAAGTCCTGTGCCGCCACCTGTACCAGCAGGTCGCCGCGGCGGTGGAGCGTCATCAGGCGCAGAATGTGCGATGACCGCGAACCTTCCCGCCGGTTTCGAAACCCTCGAACCTTTCGCTGCGAACTGGGCAGGCCGCACCGCGGCGGACCGCGCTGCCGTGCGAGGCGCGTATCCACCCGGCGAACGCGCCGCGTTCCATGCGGCCTGTGCGCCCCTCATCGAAGCAGGTCTCAGCCAACTCGACGCCAAGCCGCTGCGTGACCTCAATGAGGAGGAGCGCCGGTTGCTCGACCTTATCCTGACTTATGCCCACGTCTCGCTCGCGATCGACGTGCAGGCGTCCGACGAGGACAGGCACCGACCCCTGCGCGAGGCGATGCGCGTGACGCGCGCGCCAGCCGATTTCTGATCAAATTTGAGCATGGGAGAACGGGGATGGACGTAACCGCAAAGGTCGTCTTCATATCTGGGGGTGGTGGGGGTATCGGCGGCGGTATGGCGATGGCCTTCGCCGAGCGCGGCGCCAGGATCGTCCTTGCCGACATCAATGTCGGATACGCGCAGGAAGAAGCAGACAGGCTTCCCGCCGACAGCGACGTGGCGGTTGTGCAGCTCGACGTCACTGATGCCGACAGCTGGGCGGCGGCAAGATCAGTGGCCGAGGATAGGTTCGGCGCGGTGGACGTGCTCTGCAACAATGCAGGGATTTCGTCGGGCTTCCGGCCCCTAGTCGAGACGTGCGCCGCCGATTTTGAACGGCTGATGAGCATTAACGTGACCGGCGTGTTCCATGGGATCACCTCTTTCGCACCCGGCATGATCGGGCGCGGCCGGGGCCACATCGTCAACACTTCGTCGATGAACGGACTCAATCCCTTCGCCAGCTTCGCAGCCTATTCAGCGAGCAAGTTCGCGGTGCTCGGCCTCTCCGACGCTGTCCGCGCCGAACTCGCGCCTGCTGGCGTCGGCGTCTCCACACTGTTCCCGGGGCTGACGCGAAGCCGCATGTCCGAATCTATGTCTTCCGGCCCGGTCGCCTTCGACGAAGCGCGGGCAGCGGCGATCCGGGCGAACATGATGGAGCCGGTGTGGCTCGGCCGCGCGGTGGTACGCGCTGTCGAGGCCAATGAGCCCTACATCATCACCCATCCCGAATACGCAGAGGACGTCAAGGCCCGGTTCGAGCAGGTCCTTTCAGCTTTCGGTGAACCGGCGCAGCCCGGCTACCGTACCGGCCGATCGGCGACTGCGGTAGCCTGAGAAAGAAACCTGCCATCAATAGACCGTAGTGAGCAGACTGGATCGTTTGGGCGATGCTCTTCGAGCCTGAGGCGAACCGGTGGAAGGCGCGTCGTCTCGGCGTTACACTTGCCCGGGCTTTTAGACGATCATGACCCCGGAGCATGCCGGCGGCGCGTCGCAGGAGAGAACATGAACGATACGACCAGCGAGTTTGAAGCGCATGATTTCTTCCGCAGCGATCGGTTCATCGACGATCCCTACGGCTATTTTGATTACCTGAGAGACCAGTCTCCGGTGATGCGTGAGGCGCATCAGGGCATATTCATGGTAACGGGGTATGCCGAGGCGCTCGAAGTCTACAACGATCCCGCTCGTTTTTCATCGTGCATGTCCACGACGGGGCCGTTCGCAGGCTGCCCTATTCCATTGGCCGGTCACGAGAACGAAGACATTTCCGAACTGATCGAAACCTATCGCGACCAGACACCGTTCAGCGATCAGCTCCCCACCATGGATCCGCCGACGCACTCCGCTCATCGAGCGCTCCTGATGTCGCTGATCACCCCGAAGCGCCTCAAGGAAAATGAGGAGTTCATGTGGAAGCTTGCCGATCAGCAGATCGACACGTTTGTCGCCCGTGGCAAGTGCGAGTTCATGGACGACTTCGCCCAGCCTTTCGCCGTTCTTGTCGTATCTGATCTGCTTGGTGTGCCGCCCGAGGACCGCACGGAGTTTCGCAAGCACCTCATCCGCGTGGAGCAGGAAAGCGGCGGGGCCGTAGTCGGCGGTACAGATGGCGAGGTCAACCACGGGCCGCTCGTCTGGCTTTACGACAAGTTCTCCAAGTATATCGAGGATCGCAGGTCAAATCCCAAGGAGGATATCCTCACCGGCCTCGCCAAGGCCACTTTCCCAGGCGGTGAAGTGCCGGAACCGCTCGACGTTGCCCGGATCGCGGCCAATCTGTTCGCCGCGGGCCAGGAAACCACGGTGCGTTTGCTGAGCTACGCGTTCAAGGTGGTGGGCGAACGTCCTGACCTTCAGAAACGTCTTCGCGAGGATCGCAGCCTCATCCCTAATTTCGTCGAGGAATGCTTGCGGATCGAGGGCCCGGTGAAGGGCGATTTCCGATTGGCCAAGAAACCAACGAGTGTCGGGGGTGTCGATGTCCCCGCCGGTGCTTTCCTCTATATCGCCAACAGCGCCGCCAACCGGGATGCACGCAAGTTTGAAAACCCCGGAGAATTCGAGCTGGACCGGAAGAACGCCCGCCTGCACGTGGCCTTCGGCGCAGGGCGCCATGCCTGCCCGGGCGCGCCCCTGGCGCGGGCCGAAGCGGTCGTCAGCCTCAATCGCATGTTCGACCGGACTAGCGACATCCGTATCTCTGAGAAAGTCCACGGCCCGGCCGGCGCCCGGCGCTATGGATATCTGCCCACGTTCATCTTGCGCGGACTGACGCATATCGCCCTGGAATTCGATCCGGTGGAGGTTGGCCCGCGATGAAAGTCCATGTCGACACGGACCTCTGCGCGGGTTTTGGAATTTGCGTCGGGATCTGCCCGGAGGTGTTCGAACTTCACGACGATGGCTACGCCACCGTGCTGCCGAGCGAGGTGCCGCCGGAGCTTCAGGACCTGGTGCGCCGGGCCGCCAGCCAGTGTCCGGCGCAAGCGATCTTCATAACCGATGACTAACCAAGGAGTGAGGCTAACTTCGATGTGACCGAGCGCCTGACGGTTAGCGAACTTGAGGTGATCAGATCCTGACGAAGCATAGGCCGCTTCAAAACGGGGATTCGTGTCGCTCTTTGTAGATGAATGGACGTCCGTGATCAGGAAGCCAATTCGGGCATGCGAACGTCCATTTTCAGGGCGAGTCCGGAACGGCACCTCCTGGTGCAGCGGCAGCCGAAAATAGACCTTCGTTTAGGAAGGGGAATGCAGGGCAGGTGTCGGATCGCTGCCGCCCCAAAGAAGCCATTCCGTACACGCCCGCATTGCGGTCACCCCATCGAGATACGGCGCGCTGCCGTTGAGAACCGCCACCTCCAGGGCTGTCTATGCGACAGGTCCGCAGCCTCGAATCTTACTAGAGCGCCGTGTCGGTCGCACTTGGCGTGGCGAAGAAGCGAAGTGGATACCTAAGACTATGGCAGTGACAATTGACAGCAGACGTTAACCCCGAACATGCAGTATGGCCGTGGATAACCCCTCCGCTCTAAGGGGATTGAGGCAAGAGGTTAATGACGAAGCGCATCGGAACAGAGCGGCTGGCATTCGAAAGCATCCATCCAGCCGGTCTAGTAGAACTCAGCGACGGGTCATATTGGAAGGTGTCTCTGGATGGGGCCCGGATTGTCAGGATGTGGAGGAAAGCGGACCTAGTTGAGGTGAAGGCGAACGGCGGAAGCTGGGATTGGGCTTTTCGGATCGTACATCTTGGCAGCGGCGCGTCGTCGCCAGCCACGCCTTCTGCCGGTCCGGAAACAGGCTGATCATACTCTGCGGGATTGACAGCCCGTCCCGTCGCAGAGCGCTTGCCGGGTGCGGATGGCCGGTTCCACCTCCGATAATGGGCGTTCCGAAAGGCAAATCGCTGCTCCGAAACTGGCCGTCTGTCCATATGGCCAGGCATAGGACTGTCGAATGCCGGCTATCGGCGACATCAGTCCTTCCGCAAGCCCGTGGGGAACGGCAAATTTGTCCCACTTTAAGGCGGTGAACGAAGGGCCGAAATCGGGCGCCCCATTTTGCCTCGGGAACGTCCACAATCAGGGCGGGTCCGGCCGTGATCTCGAATATCAAATCTAATGGCTATGTCTGGCGCCAGCGTGCGTATTCTAACGTCAGTAAGGGCAACAGGCAGCCTCTAAGCAGGCCCGTCAAGCGCAGCTACTTTCTAATGCTGCGACCGGGGGTTCCCGTACCACGTTTGCAGAAAGTAGCGGTAAGGATTATCTTCTTATATCAATAACATGCTTCGGTTCAGGGAATTGAGTCCCTTTATAAGTCAATGACTTAGCCTATCTGAAGGTATTGAAAGACTCGTCGGGCCGCTTCCCATAGTCTTTTCGTTGGAGGCGACTCGGCGATGGAAAGGTGGCGAGAGCAGTATCTAGGGATTGAAGCGATTCCTGAGACGCTGACCGAAGCGGAAATTGCATTCTTCTTCCGCCTCGATGAGGATAGCCTACAGGTTGTCACCAGCCGTCGGCGTCCAATGACCCGGCTCGGGTTAGTCCTGCATATCGGCTTTTTGCGAATGAGTGGCCGACATTTGTCCGCACTCGAGAGGGTCCCTTCCTCTGTCCTTGCATTCGCTGGTGACGAAGTGGGAGTGGCTGCCCCGCAGCTGGCTACACTGCGCGCCATCTATCGGCGGCGCATGACACTATTCGCGCATCAGCGCCTTGCGGCGTCGGCCACCGGCATCAGCGCAGCCAACGAGGCCCAACTGAGGATGTTGACCGCGTATCTGCGCCGCCAGGCTGAGACCGTCCTTGTTCGTGAGCAGTTGGTGACTGCGGCACGCCGCTGGCTCTACGATCACGCGTTCTTGATTCCTACTGACCGAAGCCTCGAGCAAATCGCCGCCCGCGCGCAGGAGTATGCTCTGGGCGAACTCAAGAACGCAATTGAGGCTAGCGCCGGCAGCGACACAGTAGCTGGGTGGACTGTGAAGTTGAGCGCTGTTGGTCCCAACCCGGACCAGGCGCTGCTTGACTGGCTGCGCGCCTCACCCAAGGGCTTTGGAGCTCGTGCAATAGGTGACGTTCAAAAGCGGATTGCCGTGCTCCATGCTCTCGGCGCCGAGCGCCTTATCCTCCCCGAAGTGCCGATTGAACGCATTCGTCAACACGCCATACGGATCTCTCGCCGCAAGGCATCGACGCTGCCGCGCCTAAACGAGCCTCGGCGTACGGTAGAGATCGGCTGTTGGTTGCGGCTGCACTTGCTCGAGATGACCGACGTCGTTTTGATGCAGACGAGCCGGCGCATCGGTCAACTTTGGAGCGACGCCCGCAGGAAGGTCGAGGAGCGAGCGCTCGAGCAGCTTAATCAATACCGCACTGGCGTTGACACGATCATCAGCGCACTCGACGATTACGACCTTTCCGATCGCGAGTTCCGCGAGAGGGTCTCCAAGGCGGTGTTACCGCTTCGCTCGGCACCGGCGACGAGAGGCAAGGTCCAGGCAATCCGCAACCAGATGGCCACAACGCCTGGGCCGTTGCGCCTGTTGCTCAAGCAGGCGGACGCCATTTGCCTGACGATTGCACCCGATCATCCGCTTAGTGTGGCGATGCATACGCTACGTAACGCCTACAATGGCCGTGAACTGGGGCTCATGCCTTGGCAGATTGAGCCGTTTCTTAAAAACCCGCCGGCTGCATTGCGAGCAGCAAGGACGGCATCGGATCGACTTGCCGCCTACGAGGTCGCTACAGCAATGCTGCTGAAGCGTTCGCTACGCAACGGCTCCGTCAGCGCCCCTCACAGCGCCCATCATCGCAGCGTCGCTGATCAGTTGATGCCGACCCTGCAATGGCACAAGCTGCGGCCGCAGGCAGTGCGCGATAATCGCTGGGCGGGCTCGATCGACGCCTATCTCGGGCGTTTCAGGGAGGCGTTGTCGCTGCGCGCGACCATGCTGGATGACGCGATCGGCGCGGCGGATGTAGGCATAGTAAACGGCAGGTTTCTCGTACCGAAGTTGCGTGCTCTTCCCACGGATCCCGCGACCGACAGCACTCGTACGGCGCTGTTCGCCGCCATTGGCGCTGTACAGCTTCCGGAAATCATTGTCGCAGTGGATGCGCGCACCGGCTTCTCTTCGCTGCTGCTAGGGCGAGAGGCTACCGGTGCTGACGAACTGCAAGCACTTTATGCCGCAATTCTCGCGCTGGGCACCGACAAGACCGCCGCCGAGATGGCGCGGATGGTGGACGGAGTCAGCGATGATCGAATAGAACTTGCGATGCGGGCGATGGAGGACAACGGCCATTTGCGCGCTGCCAGCGACGCTGTGGCCGCGGAAATGCTCGCCACTCCCCTTGCCGTGCATTGGGGCTCGGGTGTTGCTGCTTCGGCAGACATGATGAGCCTCGATGCGACCCGCAGGCTTTGGCTCTCTCGCATCGAGCCCCGCCGGAGGGTGCCGGCGATTGGCACCTACACCCACTGAGGTGGTGCCGGTTTTCTGGACAGGGTGTTAAGCTACTCCCGACCAAATAGATTGGTACGGGAATGAAGACGACGAGGAAGCGCTACAGCGCGGATT
>NZ_LGJH01000110.1 GCF_001298105.1 Novosphingobium sp. ST904
CTCCTGTCTTCGGACAGGAGCCGTTTAGTTCACATGGAACTCAGGTGCGAGGCCAGGGCCTCGCGGAAACTCTAAAGCTCGGCGCGGCGCATCTGGTTGGTGCCGACGCCGCCCGGCAGCGGCCGCTGCTGGGCATAGGCGAGACAGGGATTGCCGCCCTGTCGCACGCTGGAACACACCGACTGGGCGGCGCGCTGGTCGAAGCCTTCGGCCGCGACGCGGTAATAGGTCTGCCCGTTCACTTTCGCCTCGGTAATGCGAAGGCCGTGGCCTTTGAGCGCGGGATTGCGGGACTGGATGATCCCCCAGGCGCGCCGGGCACCGTCCATCGTGCGGAAGGAACCGAGCTGGACAAGATGCGTAGCCTGGGTTGAGCTCACAGTCTGCGGCTTGCGAGCAGGCGCTGCCTTGCGGACCGGAGCGGGATTCGCGGCAGCCATCCGAACCGGCGCGGCAGGCATGGCCACCGGTGCCGGTGCCGCTTCGGCGGTACGGCTGGTGCCCCAGAAGCTCTCGCCGGTCTGGACGGGCGGCAATTCGCCGGTCGGCGCGGCAGGCGCCGGTTCGGGCGCTTCCACACGCGCCATCTGGACGTTGCCCGCAGGCGTATCGAGCGCAAGCATGGCCGGTTGCCCCGGATCGCTGCGCAGCGGTGCGCCGATAAGGCCGGCGATGCGGGCGCGGGACTGGTCGGGCCGCGCGGCGGCGGCCCACTGGCCGAGGCGCGCATCGAGCTGGTCCGCCGGAACGTCCTGCGAAGCGATCAGGCGAGCTTCGCGCCAACGCCCGTCAAGCGCATAGGCATAGGCGAGGTTCTGGCGGGCCTTGGGCGTATTCTCGCCGCCGCGCACGACGTCGGTCAACACGGCGACGCCTTCGGCGGGTTGCCCTGCAAGCGAGATGGCAAGGCCATAGTCGCTGGCGGGAATCCGGTCGTGAAGGCGTGCCAGCACTGCCGTCGCTTCGGCGGAGCGCCCTGCGCCAATATAGGCAAGCGCGGTGCCGAGCCCCGTCCGGGGGCTCTGGTCGCCCAGCGAAACGGCATCCTCGAACGTGGTCGCCGCCGAATCGAACCGACCCGCGGAAAGATAGGCCTGCGCCAGTGCAGCACGGGCCGAACCATCGCGCCGGGAGCGGGCCACGCGCTGTTCGGCACGCGCGAGATCCCTGTCGGCGCTCCGACCGGCCTCGGCGTCACCTGAAACGGCAGTCGCTCCGGTCGCCGCCAGCGGCATCTGCCCCGCGCAGCTCACGAGGAGCGCGGCGGCCATCGCGGTGCAGACGGCAAGTCCGGCATTGCGGGCACGAATGTTGAGGCGGTTCATCGGATCGACCCTTTGGCCCGGCATCAACCTCGCCCGCCGACCGTGACGGTCAGCGGCGCGATTTCCGGCATTTCGGAGAGGAACTTGTCGAGCGCCTCGGTCACGAGGACTTGCGCGCTGCGGTTCAGCAGCACACCGGCCATCCTGAGCCGGAAGTGACGTTCCGCATCAAGCCGCAGCGTGAAGGCCGCGCGGCGACCTTCCAGCCCGGACGAACGCGTCGGCAGGGCGCCGCGATTCATGCGCTCGGAGATCGCCTCGATCTGGCGGACCACGTCAGGCACCGGCGCGCTGGCAGGCAGTTCGGTGCTCGGACCGGGCAGCGGCGCCGTTTCCGGCAGGCCAGCAAGTTCCCGATCGCACCGCTCCGGATCGTTCCGAGCGCCCTCGCTCTGGCCCCAGTCGTTCCAGCCGAGATCCTCGATACGTGCGGTATCGACCGGAAATCCGCCGATTCCGAAGTTCGCCGCGTCCTGACGGCGCATCGCCGGGCGGGCGCGCCCTTGCGGGCAAGCAGGCCCGGCGTCAGCGAGGCAAAGCCGTGTTCGCTCATTCCGGTCATCGTCAGGACCCTGCAACACGGCGGCCGAAGCCGCCAACGGGACGAGGCGCACCGGGCGTGGCCGTCTGTCCGGCAAGCTGGGGCGCGGAAAAGACGGTGCGGCGGAAATTGCGTTCGAGACGGTCGGAAACGTAGTTCCACAGCGCCGTCACTTCCTGTGCCGAGCGCCCGTTGGGATCGACTTCCATGACCGTGCGGCCATCGATCATCGAGGCGGCGAAGTCCGTCCGCTGGTGCAGCGTGACCGGCGCGACCGTCCCGTGCTGCGACAGCGCGACGGCAGCCTCGGCAGTGATGCGGGCCTTGGGCGTGGCCGCATTGACGACAAAGATCAGCGGTTTGCCGGAACGTTCGCACAAGTCGACGGTCGCCCCTACAGCGCGCAGGTCGTGCGGGCTGGGGCGTGTCGGCACCACGATCAGTTCGGACACCGAAATGACGCTCTGGATCGCCATGGTGACGCCGGCGGCGTATCGATCACGGCGAGCTTGAAGCCCTGCTGGCGCAGCACCTGCAAATCGCCGGCGAGACGGGCCACGGTAGTCTGGGCGAAAGCGGGATATTCGGCCTCGCGCTCGTTCCACCAGTCGGCAAGCGAGCCCTGCGGGTCGATATCGATGAGGACGACGGGGCCAGCGCCGGCACGCTGCGCCTGCACGGCGAGATGACCGGAAAGCGTGGTCTTGCCCGAACCACCCTTCTGCGATGCCAATGCCAGTACGCGCAAAGCCGTTACCCCCCGAGGACGCCGCCGGAAAAAATCGGCGACCCACAAGAGGCTGGATCGCAGATCGTTCCTAATTTAGGGTTAATCCCGAGGGACCGTTCCGGCCTCTCCCATGCCGCGTCCGCCCCGTTGGCCGCGGCCGGGCAGACGCGGCCGCAACATTTATTTTACCATCGAGTTTAACGCGACTTTCGCCCTTACATGGGCATTTTCCGGGATCTTCGGATGGAACGGCGAACACCTTCGCTTACCATGACCGGGACCCGGCGACGAAATTGGGGCCAAAGCAACGTGCGGAAAAATCTACGCTCCCTTCGGCTCGGCCTGTGCGGCTGCACACTGGCGGGACTCGCCTTCACACCGGCGCTGGCCGATGTGAAGGCCGGAGTCGATGCCTGGTCCGCCGGGAACTACCAGGCCGCCGTCCAGCAGTGGAAACCCCTTGCCGACAAGGGTGACGCCGACGCCGAATTCAACCTGGCGCAGGCCTACAAGATGGGCCGCGGCGTTCCGCTCGATCCGGCCAAGGCAGAGGATCTCTACGGCAAGGCAGCAGCCAAGGGCCACATCCAGGCGGCCGACACTTACGGGCTCATGCTGTTCCAGCGGGGTGAGCGCCAGAAGGCCCTTCCCTATCTGGAGGCGTCCGCCGAAAGGGGCGATGCCCGGGCGGAGTACATTCTCGGCGTTGCGCATTTCAACGGGGATGTCGCGACGAAGGACTGGGTCCGGGCTTATGCGCTCGTCAGCCTTGCCCGGCAAGCCGGACTGCCCCAGGCCGCCAATGCACTGGCGCAAATGGATGAGCATATCCCGCTGGAAGATCGCCAGAAAAGCGTCCAGCTCGCCGCCCAGCTTTCCAGTGAGGCCGAGGCGAATCGCGCCAGGCAGACGGCGGGCGCCGAACTTGGCAGCCCGGCGCGCGCTGCGCCCACGCCCACGCTTCCCAAGGTGGCTGCGGTGAACGGCCCCGCCAATGCCGGTGCGGACTATACGCTCGCCCCGTCACCCCGCCCGGCCGCCACCTCCATGCCATCGCGCATCGCCGCCGCACCTCCGGTGCCCAAGGCCGAGCCCGTAAAGGCCCAGCCGCCGAAACCGCCGGCTCCGAAAGCGCCAGCTCCGAAACCGCAAACTTCACCGGCCGCCGCGGCCGGTAGCTCCTGGCGGCTCCAGCTTGGCGCCTTCGGCGTGTCCGGCAATGCCGAAAAACTCTGGGCCTCCATTTCAGGCCGCCCGGAAATGGCAGGAAGCCGGCGCCAACTGGTGCCCGCAGGCAAGCTGACAAAACTCTATGCCACCGGTTTTTCCAGCAAGGCACAAGCGGAAAAGGCCTGCGTGGCGCTCAGGGCTTCGGGCAAGGAATGCATCGTCACCTCGTAGTCTTCGGCTCACCGTCGACTCGAAACGGTTGATCGCTTACTCTCCCGGCGGAGAATGAGGAATGCCGAAAACGATCACGGGCGAACATGCCCGTGCAGTCCACCGTGCGCCCGAAACACCGCCCCCACCCGGCGGCGGCCGCATCGTCACGCTCGATCTGATCCGCGGCGTCGCCATTCTGGGCATTCTCGCGATAAACGTGTCCGGCTTTGCCGGGCCTGCCATCGGCGCATTATCGCCGGACTTTCCTTCCCCAAGCAACTTCGCCAACGAAGCCGCGTGGGGCTTCGGATTCCTGTTCTTCGAAGGAAAGATGCGGGCACTCTTTGCCATGCTGTTCGGCGCCGGGATCGCCCTGCAATGCGAACGCATGGATACGGCAGGACGCGACGGCGACGTGATCCAGGTGCGCCGCCTGTCATGGCTCATGGTATTCGGCACCCTGCATTACCTGCTGCTCTGGTGGGGCGACATCCTGTTCGTCTACGCCTGCTGCGGCCTTGCCCTCCTGTTCCTGCGGCGCCTTTCCGGCCCTGTTCTGCTCGGCATTGCCGCAGGTATTTCCCTCACCGCCACGGCTATAGATTTCTGGTCCACGCTTCCGCTCGTTCGCGCAGAAGAAGCTGTAAGGCTGGGAACCGCCAGCCTCTCCCAGCAACAGGACGTCTTCGCGCGGCTGGAGCTCTACCGCCAGAATGTCGCGGCGCAGGCCCTCCTGTACCACTCGGACTTCACCGATATCGCGCTGACCAAGCTGCGCGGCGATCCGTTCTGGCTGTTCAGGATGACGGCCCACGCCTGGAGCGAAGTGCTGCCTCTCATGCTCATCGGCGTCGTGCTGCTTCGCGGCGGCTTCTTCTCCGGCACTTGGCCCCGCCGCAGGATACGCGCGCTGGGCCTTGGCGCTGGCGCGACCGGCCTCGCTCTCACGAGCGCCGTTCTCTGGTGGAGCTGGTCCCGGCACTTCCCGCCGATCGCCATGGCCGCGCTGCTGGGCGAAGGACTGTTCGTGCCGCACCTGCTGACGGCGCTGGGCTACGCATCCCTGCTGATACTGGCCGCTCCGCGCCTGACCCGCACCGACCTGGGAAGACGGCTCATGGCGACAGGGCGCGTCGCCTTCAGCAACTATATCGGGACCAGCCTGCTGATGTGCTGGCTGTTCTACGGATGGGGACTGGGGCTTTACGGACAGGTCGGTCCGCTGGGCCAATGGCTCTTCGTGGCGATTGGATGCGCGGCCATGCTGGGATGGAGCGAATTGTGGCTGAGTCGCTTCCAAAGAGGCCCGCTGGAGCTGCTCTGGAGGTCTCTCGTACTGCAAAAACGGTTGAAAAATCGCCTCCCCGCAACGGCTTGAAAGGCAAATGAAGAACGCTATTGCGATCCATTTGCATTTGCATATGATGGTCTCCCAAGAGGATTCGCATCATGTACGTCTGCATCTGCAATGCCATTCGTGAGACCGACCTGCGTACCGTTGCCCGCTGCTGCCGCGGCGATGCCACGGCGCTTTACGGGGCTCTCGGACATGCGCCGCAGTGCGGACAGTGCCTGGACGAAGCCGAAGATATTATCGCCGAGGAATCGGCAACCGCCAACGCGCCGCTGAGCGCGGCAGCCTGACCCTGTAACAAGGCGGTCAAACCCGGCTTCGGTCGGGTGTTTTCGCGCGCCTGCTTGCCTTGTCAGTTCGGAGAGGCCATAATCCGCCCGAACAAATTCAGGAGCATCCCCCCATGAAGGGCGACCAGCAGGTCATCGACTATCTCAACAAGGCGCTCTTCAACGAGCTTACCGCGATCAACCAGTACTGGCTGCACTACCGCATGCTCGACAACTGGGGCATCAAGAAGCTGGCCGAATACGAACGCCACGAATCGATCGACGAGATGAAGCACGCCGACGTGCTGGCCGATCGCATTCTCTATCTCGATGGCCTCCCCAACTTCCAGGCGCTCGGCAAGCTGCGCATCGGCGAAAGCGTCGAGGAAGTGCTCAAGGCCGATCTCGCGCTGGAATACGATGCCATCCCCCTGCTCCGGGATGCGATCGCACACTGCGAAACCGTGCGGGACTTCGTCAGCCGCGAGATTTTCGCCCGCATTCTCGAAAGCGAGGAAGAACACGTCGACTTCCTCGAGAAGCAGTTCGACATGATCGAACGCATGGGCATCCAGAACTACTGCCAGCTCCAGAGCAAGCCGGCCGAGGACTGACCGAAACCGGAGGCGCGCAAGACCGCATGGATTTTCTCGCGCGCCTCCAGCTTTCGGTCCCCCTGATACAGGCGCCGATGGCGGGCACTTCGACCCCCGCGCTCGCCGCTCAGGTTTGCGAAGCCGGTGCATTGGGCTCACTTGCCCTCGGCGCCATCGGCCCTGAAGCGGCGCGGCAACAGATTGCCCAGTTGCGCAGCCACACGGCCCGGCCTTTCAACCTCAACCTCTTCGTTCACGAGACATCTCGGCCCGATCCTGCCGGAGAGCAGGCCTGGCTCGAAGCGCTGGCTCCCACTTTCGCGCTGTACGGTGCCCAGCCACCCACCGCGCTGGAAACGATCTACGAAAGCTTCGCCGGCAACGCGGCCATGGTGGATGTGGTCCTCGAGGCCAGGCCAGCGGTCGTCAGTTTCCATTTCGGACTGCCGGAAGCCGCCACGATCGATGCGCTGAAGCGGGCAGGATGCCTTCTGCTCGGCAGCGTCACCAGTCTGGCCGAGGCCGAACTATCGCGCAGCGCCGGGATCGACGTGCTCGTTGCGCAAGGGTGGGAGGCCGGCGGACATCGCGGCATGTTCACCCCCGATGCGCCGGACGACCGGCTCGGCACCTGCGCGCTGACACGCCTGCTCGTTTCATGGGGCAAACTGCCGGTGATCGCAGCGGGCGGGATCATGGACGGCCGCGGCATTCGCGCCGCCCTCGATCTCGGCGCAGTGGCCGCGCAGCTCGGAACCGCTTTCGTCGCCTGCCCTGAGAGCAACGCCGATGACGGCTACCGCGCACTGCTGGCCTCCGATGCCGCATGGCACACGGTGATGACCCGGGCGATCTCGGGCCGTCCGGCGCGGTGCCTCGCCAATCGCTTCACGGAGCTTGGGCAGCGCGCGGATCTTCCGCCGGTTCCGGCCTATCCGCGCACTTATCATGCCGGAAAGGCGCTCAGCGCCGCTGCCCTGAGCCGGGGAGAGACCCTGTTCGGCGCGCAATGGGCGGGACAGGGCGCACCCTTGTCCCGCGCCTTGCCGGCGGCGCAGCTGGTTGCCCTGCTGGCCGCCGAACTCTCGGCTACTCGGCCTTAGCAGCGGGAGCAGCGGCCTTGTCGGTGCGATACTTGTCGAACCACGCAAGGATCGCCGAGGCTTTCGCCGCCGATTGCGAGGGCCGTGCGGCAATGCCGCCATGGCTCGCCCCCGGCACCTTGACCAGCGCGGTGGGCACGCCGCGGATCTGCAGCGCGGCGTAATACTGCTCAGCCTCGCTGACGGGCGTGCGATAGTCGTCCGATCCCACCACGACCATGGTCGGCGTCTTGACGTTTCCGACCAGGCTCAGCGGCGAGCGGCGCCAGTATTCCATGGGATCTTCCCAGGGCTTCTTGTCGAACCAGTAACGCGATGTGAACGGCGTGGCATCCATCGTCAGGGCTTCGCTGATCCAGTTGATCACAGGCTTCTGCGTGACGGCGGCCTTGAAACGGTCATTCTTGCCGACGATCCACGCCGTCAGCACGCCGCCGCCCGATCCCCCGGTGACGAAGAGGTTGTCAGGATCCGCCACCCCGTCCGCGATCGCGGCGTCAACCGAAGCCATGAGGTCGTCGTAGTCGGTGCCGGGATAAGCCCGGTCGATCATGTTGGCGAACTCCTCGCCGTAGGACGTGCTCCCGCGCGGTTGGTATAGAGCACCGCATAGCCGTGCGCCGCGTAGAGCTGGTAATCCGTGGAGAAGCCCGGTGCATAAGCCGTGTTCGGCCCGCCGTGGATTTCAAGGATCAGCGGCGCCTTCCTGCCCGGCGCCAGGCCCGGCGGCGTCACCAGCCATGCATCGATGGAACGGCCGTCCGGCGCGGTTACGGCAAGCTTGCGAACGGGCGCCAATGCCTTCGCATCCATCCATGTGCCGTTGAGGTCGGTCAGCTTGCGCCCTGCCCCGCCGCCCGACACCCAGAGGTCGGCTGGCCGCTGGGCCGTGCCCGAGGTATAGGCGATGCGCCCGTTGCCGGACACGCTGAAGGCGCCTCCGGTGTAGGGACGGTCGAAGTGATCACCCGGGCTCAGCCCCTCGACGACGTTCTTGATCGAACCGTCCAGCCCCACCCGCGCGACATGGGTCTTCGCGTGATCGTCATACTGAACCATGATCGCCGAATTGCCGCCCAGTCGAGCGCATCGATCGAGTGGTCGAAGCCCTTGGTCAGCAACCGCGAACCGGTGCCGTCGATATTCATGACGTAGAGGTCGGAGTTCTCGTAGGAACGGTTGACGTCATCGAAGCCCACATAGGCGACATGCTTGCCATCCGGCGAAACCACCGCGCCGGCGTCGGGCCCATTGCGCGAGGTCAGCGCCATAACCGCGCCGCTGGCGAGGTCGAGCGCGTAGACTTCCGAGTTGTTGATGTCGCGCTGCCAGTTCTCGTGGCGATTGGCGCTGAACAGGATACGCTTTCCATCCGGGGTCCACGACAGCGGCCCGCCATCGTCGAAATCGCCGAAAGTGAGCTGGCGCGGTGCGCCGCCCTCGGCGGAGACGAGGAACAGGTGGTCATAGCCGGGCTGCGCATAACCGCCGCCGTCGAAACGGTAAGTCACGCGGTCGATCACCTGGAGCGGTTCCGCCCATTGCGCACCCTCCGGCCGATTCGCCGGCTGCGAACCCATCTTGGCACCCTCGCCCGGCACCCGCATGGTATAGGCGATCTGGCGGCCATCGGGCGACCAGGAAAGACCGCCGGGGCTGTCAGGAAGTCCCGTCACCTTCACTTTCGCGCCGCTGTCCAGCCAGAGCACGTAAAGTTGCGGCGCGCCGGTTCCGTCGCTGGAAACGAAGGCGAGCCGCTTGCCATCCGGCGACCAGCGCGGCGAAAAGTGCGCGCCCGCACCAGTGACGAGAGGCCGCTGCACCCCTGTTGCCGCATCGACCAGCCAGATCGAAGGAACGACCTTGTCCGTCATCACGTCGGCCGCGGCGCGAACGTAGGCGATGCGGCTGCCATCCGGGGAAATCTGCGGATCGGTAACGCCGGACAGCTTGAAGAGATCGTCGGGAGTGAACCCGCGCTCGGGCCCCTTGGCCGCGGTGTCCTCCGTCGCCAGCGCGGGCGAAAGCGGAACAGCCCCGCAGGAAAGCGCGAGTACAGCCAGCCGGAAGGGCAAGGCGCGATAGGCCAGAGATCTGGGCAAGATGGAGAGCTCCCCGCTCGAATTGTAGGATGACACTCTGTCGCGCAGAGCCGATGAAAAATCCAGTCAGGATGCCTACCGGGATTGCCTCTCCCGAAATCGTGCTAAGACAGGGTCATGGAGCAACCTGAACGGCCACCTTACACCATCGAGGACTACGGTTTCGGCGTCCTCGTCATTCTCGTCACCGCGGCATTCGCCTGGCTATTGCTGCCCTATTTCGGAGCCGTGCTCTGGGGCGTGGTCGCCGCGATCCTCTTTCAGCCCCTGACCGCCAGGCTCGCCACCCACCTCGGCGGCCGCAAGAATCTGGCGGCAGGCCTCATGCTGCTGATGCTTCTGGCAATCTTCATCATTCCCACCCTGCTGCTGGGCGCCAGCCTCGTGCAGGAAGTCTCGACGATCTACGAAAAGGTCCGGGACGGGCAGATCAATGTCCCGCACATGCTCGAACAGTTCCGCGCGGCCCTGCCCGATTCGCTGGAACGGATGATCGACCGCTACGGGCTCACCGACTTCGAGAACCTTCGCCGGCAGTTCGGCGCGGGTATCGCCAACGGGTTGCAAGGGCTCGCCGCAAGGCTGCTTTCGGTGGGCCAAGGCGCGCTCAGCTTCCTCGCGGCGCTGGGCGTGATGCTCTACCTCACCTTCTTCCTCCTGCGCGACGGCGACCGGTACGGCGCCCTGATCCGCGATGCCATGCCGCTGCGTCCGCACCTGCGGGACCGGCTGGTGAGCAACTTCATCGTCGTCGTGCGCGCAACGATGAAGGGCACCGTGGTTGTCGCGGTGGCGCAGGGCGTGGTGGGCGGTACGATCTTCTCGCTGCTGGGCATCGAGGGATCGCTGCTCTGGGGCGTAATGATGGGCTTCTTCTCGCTGCTGCCAGCCGTCGGCACCGGCCTCGTCTGGGTGCCCATGGCCGGCTACCTCTTCGCGACGGGGCAGGTCTGGCAAGGCGCGGTCCTGGCCTTCTGCGGCATGTTCATCATCGGCATGATCGACAACATCCTGCGCCCGATCCTGGTCGGCCGCGATACCCGGATGCCCGATTTCGTGGTGCTCATCGCAACGCTGGCGGGCCTGCAGATCTTCGGGCTCAACGGCTTCATCGTCGGCCCGGTGATCGCGGCCCTGTTCATCGCGGTGTGGAACCTCATGCGCGAGATCAAGAACAGCGACGGCCTGCTGGAACCCGACGCGATCGACATCGAGGAAGTGGAAGTCGAGGAAAGACAGGCCGAATCCCCCAGCTCCGAAGCCGAAGTGGCAGCGCACCCCTCCTGATACGAAACAGGCCGCCGGAAACGATCTCCGGCGGCCTTTTTCGTTACTTGGCGAACGGGTTCTTGGGCATCCGCAAATTGAGCCGGATCGGCACCGCGTCGAACCCGAGTTCCCGGCGGATGCCGTTGATCAGGTAACGGCGGTAGCTTTCCGGCAGCAGGTCAAGCCGGGTGCCGAACAGCACGAAGCCCGGCGGGCGGGTCTTGGCCTGCGTGATATAGCGCAGCTTGATGCGCTTGCCGCCCGGCGCCGGCGGCGGATTGGCCGACAGCGCATCGTCGAACCAGCGATTGAGCGCCGCTGTGGGCACACGCTTGCTCCATGCCTCGCGAATCGAGAATCCGGCGGCGATGAGTTCGTCCAGCCCCTTTCCGGTCCGCGCCGAAACCGCCAGCAGCGGAACGCCGCGCACCTGGGCAAGGCCATCGTCAAGCGCGCCGCGAATGCCGTTGAACAGCGCAGAGGCGCCTTCCGCAACGTCCCACTTGTTGATCGCGATGATCAGCGCACGGCCTTCTTCGAGCACCTTCGAGGCGATGGTGAGATCCTGATGCTCCAGCCCGCGCGTCGCATCGAGCAGCAGCACGACGACTTCTGCAAAGTCGATCGCATGGCGCGCGTCGGCCACGGCCATGCGCTCCAGCTTCTCGGTGACATTGGCGCGCTTGCGCATGCCGGCGGTGTCGATCAGGCTGACCTGGCGGACTTCCTGCGTCTTGGGATCGGTCCATTCCCAATCCACCGTGATCGAATCGCGGGTGATGCCCGCTTCCGGTCCGGTAAGCAGGCGGTCCTCACCCAGAATCCGGTTGATCAGGGTGGACTTTCCCGCGTTTGGACGGCCGACGATGGCAAGCTTGAGCGGACGGCGCAGCAGCGCCTCCTCGTCAACTTCCTCCTCGAATTCCGGCTCTTCAGGCTGAAGCGAATCGAGATGCGGCAGGAGCGATTCGAACAGGTCGGCCATGCCCACGCCATGTTCGGCCGAAAACGTGATCGGCTCGCCAAGGCCAAGCGAATAGGCCTCGAGGACGCCGCTCTCACCCGCGCGCCCTTCGGCCTTGTTGGCCAGCAGGACCACCGGCACCGGCGAGGCGCGCAGCCACTGGCCGATCTCCTCGTCGAGCGGCGTCAGGCCGGCGCGCGCATCGACCACGAAAAGCGCGACATCGGCGGTTTCCAGCGCCGCTTCGGTCTGCTTGCGCATACGGCCGGGCAATGTTTCGGCCTCGTCGTCTTCCCAGCCCGCCGTGTCGACGATCTGGAATTTCAGGCCGAGCAACTCGGCGTCGCCGAAACGACGGTCGCGCGTCACGCCCGGCTGATCGTCGACGAGCGCGAGCTTCTTGCCGACGAGCCGATTGAACAGCGTGGACTTGCCGACGTTGGGTCGGCCGATGATGATCACCTGAGGAAGCATGTTGATAACTCGATAAAGGATTCCGGCCCCTAGGGGAATTCGGCGCAGATGGAAACGTCTGCATTTTCGCAGCGCAACAGGGAAGCCCGGGAACAAATTCTTACTTCGGCGTTAACCATGTGCCGAAGGAATCCCCTAACCGTATCGGGCAAATCTGGAAAACATGAAGGTTTATCCTATAGCAATCATGTTGAGCCTGGCTGCCGCGGCCTCCTCTCCGGCCAGCGCCCGCTCCGCGATCGACGACGCCCTGGCCGGCATGGACGACGACCGCTCCGCCGCCGCCAAAGGCCCGGATTACCTCGAATGCGTGCCTTATGCACGCCAGCTTTCCGGCATCCAGATATACGGCGACGCCCATACCTGGTGGAAGCAGGCAAAGGGTCGCTACGCCACCGGCCGCGCACCGCGCATCGGCGCGGTCATGGCGATGGAACCTTACGCAGGCTCGCAGCTCGGCCATGTCGCCACGGTCAGCAAGGTCGTCGATTCGCGCACGATCCTGGTGAGCCATGCCAACTGGTCGCCCATTGAGGGGCAACGGGGCCGGATCGAAAAGAACGTCGCCGTTCTCGACGTATCTCCCTTGAATGACTGGAGCGAAGTGCGGGTCTGGTATGCGCCGATCCACAATCTCGGCAACACGCACTGGCCGGTAACGGGCTTCATCTACAACGCCCGCCCCGGCACGGTGCAGGATGGAGCGTTCCAGACAGCCGATGCGGCCGCAGCCCCCCGGGAACGGGTGAAAGCCAGGAAAAAGGGCCGCCGAAGCGACCCTATCGGCGACATCATCGCCGGAAACTACTGACAGGTCCGCGAACCGGCCGCCCGTTTCGGACAGCCGGTTCAGGCGTCATCAGGCCTTGGCGACAGGCGCGTCTTCGCCGAGATCCTCATACCAGGCTTCGACAGGCCCCGCGAGCTTGACCGTCAGGGGATTACCCTTGCGATCCAGCGTCTTGCCGGCCTGAACGCGCACCCAGCCTTCGGAAATGCAATATTCCTCGACATTGTTGCGAACCGTTCCCTTGAAACGGATGCCCACGCCGCGCTGCAGCTTTTCCTCGTCGAAGAACGGGCTCTTCGGGTTGATCGCAAGGTGGTCGGGCGGCACGTCGGCGCCGGTTTTTGTCTCTTCGGTCATGTCTCGCGATTTAAATGGAGATGGGCGCTTGTCAATTCGATCCGACTCATCTAGAGGCGCGCTTCCGCAACGGACACAGTCCAGCAGCGGGCGCGTAGCTCAGTGGTAGAGCACACCCTTCACACGGGTGGGGTCGCAGGTTCAATCCCTGCCGCGCCCACCATCCCTTATATCCGGGATGGCTGAAAAAGGCGGACATTTCCCCAAAAACACGATGCAACTCCGGTCGAAACGGGCCGCACAAATCTTGCTTGTGCGGGCATGAGGCGGCATAGCGCGCGCCATGCACGATATCCGCCTGATCCGCGAGAATCCCGAAGGATTCGACGCCGGCCTCGCCCGCCGTGGGGTAGCCCCCGTGGCCGCCGAAATCCTCGCCCTCGACGAGCAGCGCCGCTCCGTCGCCACGCGCATGCAGGAAGGGCAGAATCGCCGCAACGAGGCCTCGAAGGCGATCGGCAAGGCCATGGGCCAGGGCGACAGCACCACGGCCGAAGCTCTGAAGGCCGAAGTCGCCCAGCTCAAGGACACCCTCCCCGCGCTCGAAGCCGAGGAGAAAGACCTTTCGGCACAGCTGCACAATGCGCTCGCCGCCCTGCCGAACATCCCGGTAGCCGACGTACCGGACGGCGCGGACGAGACCGAGAACCTTGAAGTCGCCAAGTGGGGCACGCCCGGCACGTTCGCGTTCGAGCCGAAGGAACACGCCGATCTCGGTCCGGCACTCGGTCTCGACTTCGAGACAGGCGCGAAGATTTCCGGCGCCCGCTTCACGTTCCTGAAGGGCCAGATGGCCCGCCTCCACCGCGCGCTCGCGCAGTTCATGCTCGACACCCAGACCGGCACCAACGGTTACATGGAATGCATCGTGCCGCTGCTGGTCAAGGACGAGGCCGTGTTCGGCACCGGCCAGCTTCCCAAGTTCGCGGAAGATCTGTTCAAGACCACCGATGGCCGTTGGCTGATTCCCACCGCCGAAGTCTCGCTGACCAATGCGGTGCAGGACGAAATCGTCGATACTGCCGCCCTGCCCCTGCGCATGACCGCGCTCACCCCCTGCTTCCGCTCGGAAGCGGGCGCTGCGGGCCGCGACACGCGCGGGTTCATCCGCCAGCACCAGTTCGAGAAGGTCGAACTCGTCACCGTCTGCCCGCCCGACCAGTCGGAAGCCGAGCACGAGCGCATGGTCGCCGCCGCCGAATCGATCCTGCAGGCGCTGGAACTGCCCTATCGCAAGGTGCTGCTCTGCTCGGGCGACATGGGCGCCACCGCGAAGAAGACCTTCGACCTCGAAGTCTGGCTGCCCGGTCAGGCCGCCTACCGCGAGATCAGCTCGATCTCGAACTGCGGCGACTATCAGGCCCGCCGCATGAACGCGCGCTACAAGCCCGAAGGCTCGAAGAAGACGGAGTTCCTGCACACGCTCAACGGCTCTGGCCTCGCGGTGGGCCGCACGCTGGTTGCCGTGTTGGAGAATTACCAGCAGGAAGACGGCTCGGTACTGGTGCCTGAGGCTCTCAAGCCCTGGATGGGCGGGATCGAAAAGCTGGAGCCCCGCTTCTAAGGGGCTTCGACAAGCTCGGCCTGAGCGGATTTGAGTGGGGCATCCTCCCATTTCACGCAGGCCGAGCCTCCCCTCCGCTCATCCCGAGCTTGTCGAAGGATGAATGGACCGGCGCCTCGCTTGGACCACCAAGCCCGCGCCACATTGCGAGAAAGACACCATGCGCATTCTGCTCACCAACGACGACGGCATCAACGCCCCCGGCCTCTACGTTCTTGAAAAGATCGCCGCGCAGCTTTCGGACGATATCTGGATCTGCGCGCCGAGCGAGGAACAGTCGGGGGCCGGCCATTCGCTGACGCTCGGTCGTCCGGTGCGCATGCGCGAACACGCGCCCAAGCGTTTCTCGGTCACCGGCACGCCTACCGATTCGGTGACCATGGGCATCAAGAAGGCCATGCCCGGACCGCCCGACCTGATCCTCTCCGGCGTCAACCGCGGCGCCAACCTCGGCGATGACGTGACCTATTCGGGCACCGTCTCGGCCGCGATGGAGGGCGCGCTGGCAGGCATCCGCTCGATCGCGCTGAGCCAGGTCTATGCGGGCGAAGGGCACGGCAACAACGTCAGCTTCTCCGCTGCCGAGGAATGGGGCGCCAAGGTACTGAAGCCCCTGCTCGATGCGCCATTCGCGCCGCGAACGCTGGTCAACGTCAACTTTCCGCCCGTCGCCGGGGCCGAGGTCAAGGGCATCCGCGTGGTCCGCCAGGGCTTTCACGACTATGCACGCGGTTCGGTGGTCGAAGGCGTGGACCCGCGCGGGTTCCCCTACTTCTGGTTCGGCCTTCACGGCATCGAGCATACGGCCGGCCACAACACCGACCTCGAAGCGATCTCCGAGGGTTATATCTCGGTAACGCCGCTCCAGCTCGACCTCACGCATGACGCATCGCTGGCCGAGATCGCGAGCCGCTTCGAAGCATGATGCGGAAGTCCCTTCTCCTGCTGGCGGCGCTCGCGCTGCCGATCGCGCCCGCCTTCGCCGCGTCCCCGAACACCCGTCAAGGGAACGAGGCCGTGCACGTCGTCGTGGCGGGCGAGACGCTGAACGGCATCGCCAACCGCGCGGGCGTTTCCGCCGAGGCGCTGGCCAGCGCAAACGGGCTAAAGGCGCCTTACGTCGTGAAGCTCGGCCAGAAGCTGACGATCCCTCGCGCCAAGGTCGCCGCGACCAAGGCCGCTCCGGTGCCCGCCAAAAGCGCGGCGAACCCGGCAGCGCCGGCAAAGAAGGCCGCAGCCGCCGCAAATTCGACTGCAAGAGCCGCCATCGCCGCTGCCGGGCCGCCCGAGCAGGAGAGCGTCCACGTCGTCCAGCCCGGAGAGACGCTCGGCAGCATCGCACTCGCCGCCAAAGTACCGCGCATCCTGATCGCCGAGGCCAACGGCCTGCAGCCGCCCTACAATGTGCGCCTGGGCCAGAAGCTGCAAATCCCGCGCACTCGCCGTCATGCGATAAAGGCAGGCGATACCGGCTTCTCGATCTCCTACAAATATGCCGTCCCGTGGGAGCAGATCGCCCTCGCCAACGGTCTCGATCCAACGGCTCCGGTAAAGGCGGGGCAGTCGCTGTTGATCCCCACCCTGCTCGATCCGCCCGCGACCAGCGCTGCCCCCGTCACCCCGGTCACAGCCCCGCCCCCGCCGAAGGCAGCGCCGTCCACCGGGACAGCGCGTTTCGCCTGGCCGGTGAACGGCCCCGTGCGCCGCGGTTTCGCGACCGGCGCCGACCATCACGACGGGCTCGACATCAAGGCGCCTGAAGGCACGATGGTCCGCGCTGCCGCCGCCGGCACCGTCCGGTTCGCCGGAATGGAGAAGGAGCAGTTCGGCAACCTCGTCGTGATCGATCACGCCAGGGCTGGTTCACCGCCTATGCCTTCCTCAGCCGGGTCACGGTGAAGGAAGGCGCGAAAGTCGCCATTGGCGAGCGCGTCGGCCTGGTCGGCAGCACCGGCCTTGCCAAGGGCAACGAACTGCACTTCGAAGTCCGGCAGGACGGCAAGCCGGTTGACCCGCTGGACGAGCTGCCCAAGGCTCCGTAAGCTCGCCGGGCATGTCGAAGAGACGCCCTGCCTCCAATCCGCCAAAGGCGCCCGTTTTCAAGCCGCTGCGCCGCTCGCTGGCTGTTCCGGTGTGGGCCGACGTGGCCCTGCGGCTGGGCGGCGCATTTTTCCTGATCTTCGTCGTCATCATGGTCCACTGGAGCGACCGGGCGGGCCTCCACGATGTCCATGACGGGCAGGTCAGCTTCCTCGATGTCGTCTACTTCACGATGATCTCGATCACGACGACAGGCTTCGGAGACATCGCCCCCGTCAGTGATCGCGCCCGCCTGATCGAGGCCGTACTGGTCACGCCGATCCGGCTCGCTGTCATCACCATTTTCGTCGGCACCGCCTACAATTTCATCATCAAGCGCAGCTGGGAGACATGGCGCATGAAGCGCATCCAGGAACGGCTGGAAGACCACATCGTCGTGCTCGGCTTCGGCGTCAGCGGCTCGGAAGCAGTGAAGGAACTCGTCGAACGGGGAACCGAACCGGCCTGCATCGTTGTCGTCGATCCGGTACAGGCCCGGCTGGCCCAGGCCGAAAGGATGGGCTGCAACGTCCTCCAGGGAGACGCCACGCGCGACGAGATACAAAACGCGGTGCGCGTGACCACGGCAAGAACCGTGCTGGTCTCAGCCGGACGAGACGATACCTCGGTGCTCATCGTCCTTACCGCCCGCCACCTTGCCCCCAAGGTGCCGATCACGGTTGTCATCCGCGCCGACGATAACGAACTGCTCGCCCGGCAGGCCGGGGCGAACAACGTCATCAATCCGGTACGCTTCACCGGCCTCCTGCTGGCCGGCTCGGCCGATGGGCAGCATGTGGCGGATTATTTCTCCGACCTCGCTTCGGTGGCAGGCCGCGTCCAGCTTGTCGAACCGGTTGAACCGTCGGAAGTGGGCCGTTCGCTCGACCAACTTGCGACCGGCGGCAAGGGCCTCAGGATCTATCGCGGAAACCGCACGATCGGCTTCTGGGAAGACGAGGCGCAGTCCCTGCAACCGGGCGATATCGTGGTCGAGATCACGCCGACGAAGAGCAGCGACGACGAGCCGTCAACCTAGCGCCCAGAACACCAGCCCCATCGCCAGATAGGCAACCAGCCAGAACAAGCAGTCCATCACACGGCGAATCGGCTCGGCGCGGTAGCGAACATGCGTCAGCCAGATCGCGGGCAAGACGAAAGCAATGGCGACGCCGCCGGTCTGCATGAAATAGAGCCAGGGCTTCGCCGCCAGCGTTTCCGCGCCGATCCGCGCGAAGTTGTGCCCGAGCATGATCGAACTGACGAGGAACACGAAGCAGACGATTCCGTAGTTCCCCGCGCGTTCCGATTTTCCCGGCGCCAGTCGGCGGTCATTCTGAAACGGCGGTCCGTTCCAGACGAAGCCCACTACCACGGCGAGCACTGCTGCGAGAACCACGGCCAACCAGTTTACCGGACCCATTGCCACATTCCTTTTTCCAACAGGACCTTCCTTGCGCAGGCTCGTTGCCGTGGCGCAAGGCCGCGGTGAGATCGTGAAGCACATCGGCGGGGCTGCGCTGCGGGTATGATTCGTTTTTCGTGACTCTTGGCCGTAATAAGCGTATCGGGCCGGCCATTCCTATGGCTATTGAAATCCCCTCTCCGCCCAAGGTCGGCATGGTCAGCCTCGGCTGCCCCAAGGCGCTTGTCGACTCCGAACGCATTCTCACCCGGTTGCGCGCCGACGGCTACACGATGAGCCCGGACTATGCCGGCGCCGATGTCGTGCTCGTCAACACTTGCGGTTTCCTCGATTCCGCAAAGGAAGAGAGCCTGGCTGCGATCGGTGAAGCCATTGCCGAAAACGGCCGCGTGATCGTCACAGGCTGCATGGGCAACGAGGCCGACGTGATCCGCGCGCGCTTCCCGGACGTGCTCGCCGTAACCGGCGCGCACCAATACGAAGCCGTGGTCGAGGCCGTGCACGACGCCGCCCCGCCCGAGCTTTCGCCCTATGTCGATCTGATCCCGCAGATCTACGACGAAGCGGGCGTGAAGCTGACGCCGCGCCACTACAGCTATCTGAAGATTTCGGAAGGCTGCAACCACGCCTGCTCTTTCTGCATCATCCCCAGCCTGCGCGGCAAGCTGGCGAGCCGCCGCATCGACGCGGTGCTGCGCGAGGCGGAAAAGCTCGTGCAGGCGGGCACGCGCGAACTGCTGGTCATCAGCCAGGACACTTCGGCCTATGGTGTCGACGTGCGCCATGAAACGCGCACATGGAAGGACCACGAGGTCCGCACCCACATGACCGATCTCGCCCGCGAGCTTGGCCAGTTGAGCGATTCGCAAGGCCGCAAGCCTTGGGTGCGCCTGCACTACGTCTACCCTTACCCGCACGTCGACGCGGTGATCCCGCTCATGGCGGAAGGGCTGCTCACCCCCTACCTCGACATTCCGTTCCAGCATGCGGCACCCTCGGTGCTCAAGTCGATGAAGCGCCCGGCCAACGAAGCCAAGGTGCTTGATCGCCTGCGCAAGTGGCGCGAAATCTGCCCGGATATCGCCATCCGCTCCAGCTTCGTGGTCGGCTTCCCCGGTGAGACCGAGGCGGACTTCCAGTACCTGCTCGACTGGCTCGACGAAGCGCAGCTCGACCGTGTCGGCGCGTTCCGCTTCGAGCCGGTCGAAGGCGCCAGCGCCAACAACCTGCCGAACGCCGTGCCGGAAGAGGTCAAGGAAGAACGCTACGCCCGGATCATGGAGAAGACCGCCGCGATCAGCGCTGCCAAGCTCCAGGGTAAAGTCGGCCGCATCCTGCCCGTCATCATCGACGAAGTGGGCGAAGCGGACGAGGATGGCGACATCGGCGCAACCGGCCGCTCTCAGGCCGACGCTCCCGAGATCGACGGCAACGTCTTCCTCCGCAATGCCGGGAAGGACATGCAAGTCGGTGATATCGTTGATGTTCTCATCGAGGATGCCGACGAGCACGATCTTTATGGAGCGATCACCACCGGCTGACGACATCGGTGGCAGACGCCTGAGTTGCACGCCTTGCAACATTGCCCAATCTTTTCGCATTTGCGGCGAATCGGTGTCGGGAGCATATGGAGCAGGCCTTTCAGGCATCCTCTCCCAAAAACTTTCAAAGGGCTGGTCTTCGGACCGGCCCATTTTTTTGCCCGCTTTCCTTGCCTGGCGATCGGTATCGCTCTCCGACCAAGAAGTGCGTGCGAGAACGCGAGATGCCTGAGGACAAGGCAACCCTTATCCAGATTCGATCATGCCTCGTGCATCAGCCGCAAGGAACGAGCGCCTCGGCATCGTTCACTTTGCCCTTCCTCATGTGCAATTCCGGCAAGTCCTGAAGCCGATGGGAATGCCGGTTTTTCAGCGCCTGAGCGATTGGTTGCATGTCACGCAACAGCAGGAAAGTTTTTCGCATTTGCAGCAAAACGTGTCCGGGATCATAAGGATCGGGCCTTTCAGGCATCCTCTCCCAAAACTTTTCAGGGCTGGTCTTCGGATCGGCCCTTTCTTTTTGCCCCGGTCCCGCGCGTGCGAAAGAGAAGCAAATGCACGACTGGCGGCGCGCGCAGCTTTGTCCTAGCCATGCGCCATGGCCGAATCCTCGCGAATCTACACAGCCGCCCTCGTCGTCATCGGTGACGAGATTCTTTCGGGTCGCACGCACGACAAGAACATCGCGCAAGTCGCAACCTGGCTTCAGGTGCAAGGTATCCGCCTGAAGGAAGTGCGCGTCGTCGCGGACGACACTGCCGCGATCGTCGAAGCGGTGAACGTCCTTCGCGCCCGCAACGATTACCTTTTCACAACCGGCGGAATCGGTCCCACGCACGACGACATCACGGTGGACGCGATCGCCGAGGCCCTGGGTGTACCGGCAAGCGTACCACCCGAAGCGCGCGCAATCCTGGAAGGCTACTACGAGACTCGCGGCGGACTGACCGAGGCACGGCTGCGCATGGCACGCACGCCGGAAGGCGCCAGCCTGATCCCTAACCGCTACACCGGCGCCCCGGGTATCCGTTACGAAAACGTCTTCATCATGGCAGGCGTCCCGAGCATAACGGCCGGAATGCTTGACGCCCTGTCCGGGCAGCTCGAAGGCGGAGCGCCGCTGCTGTCCGAGACCATCGGCTGCTGGGTGGGCGAAAGCGAAGTCGCCGAATTGCTCCGGCAGACCGAGAAGACACATGAGAGCTGCCAGATCGGCTCCTACCCTTTCTGGGCGGAAGGCAAGACCGGCGCCAACTTCGTGATCCGCTCCGTCAGCGCCAACGATCTCGCCGCCTGTTCACGCGCGCTGGTCGAGGGCCTCGAAGCGATGGGCCGAGCCGCGGTGCCAGGTGGCATTTGAGCTTGCCGCCGCGTTTGCACTGATGGCCACGCCTGCCCCTTCCCTGAATGCCGCGCCAACACTGGACGCATTCGAGGCTGTGCTGAGCCGCCATGACAGCGCCACGCTGGCGCTGGAGGAATGGTGTGCCGCACGAGGATTGGGCGATCCTGCGCGGATCACGGCACATCTCGTCCAGGGAGCGGATCAGCCGGCACCGGACGACATTCGCACGGTGCTGGCGATCGGACATGGCGACACCGTCAGCCTGCGCAATGTTCGGTTGAACTGCGGCGCCAAGGTCCTGTCAGTAGCATGGAACTGGTATGTCGCGGAGCGCCTGACCCCGGCCATGAACGCGGCGCTGGGGTCCACCGATATCCCCTTCGGCAAGGCGGTCGCCGCCCTCCAATTCCGCCGCAAGCCGCTCTCGACAGTCGCCGGTGCGGCCGCGAACTGCCCGCCTGAGACCATCTCCACCCATCAGGCGATGCTGCTGCTGCCCGATGGACGGCCGCTGGCCTATCTGGTCGAGTGCTATACGGCGGCCAACCTGGAGCCCTGACGCCGCCCGTGACCCGCCTGCCCTGGCAAAGCGAGTATTCGGAGCGGCGTTCCTGAACGCCTGACCCGGATCAGGCGGCCACGGTCTCAGTGCCGGCGATCGATGTACGGTGCATCATGCGGCCGGTCGATTTGTCATAGGGAATGGCCCGGTGCATCGCCCCGGTATTGTCCCAGATCACGAAATCGCCCTTGGTCCACTTGTGGCGCAGGGAAAACGCCGGCTGCGCCGCCCATTCCTGCAGGCGGATCAGCATCGCCCGGCCCGCCGGAACCTCCATGCCGACGATATGATCGGCAGTAGTCCCTATCACCATCGACTTTCGACCGGATCCGTGTGTCCAGACCAGCGGATGCTCCTTGACGAGCCCGATGCCGAGCACGCGCTCACGGTGCTTTTCCGGAATGGCATCGGCGATCGGCGACAGACTGGCGCGCACGGAGTGCACGGCCTTGAGCCCTTCGAGCGCCTGCTTCTCTTCCTCGGGCAGGCCCTCGTATGCGGCATAAGTGCTGGCGAACTCGGTCTCCCCGCCGATGGCGGGCGCGATGCGGCAGGACAGCAGCGTGGCGAAAGGCGGCGGCATGTCCACGGTGATCCCGTCCATGTGCCAGAAGAACGTCCCCAGCACATATTCCGGCTGAGGATTGATCTTCTCATCCAGCGTGACCTGATAGACGTTTTCGTCGTTCTGCTGGACGTTGTTGCGCGCGGTCAGCTTCACGGTCCCGCCCATCGCGTCGGTAATGGCAAGCTGCTCGGCATCGGTGAGGTTCAGTTCGGGGAAGACCACGACGGTACGCTCTTCCACTTTGGCCCGGATCGCCTCAGCCGCTTCCGGCGTGAAGATGTCCGCTCGGTCGTCCCATATGACACGCGAACCGATGTGTTCCTTGATGTCCTCGAATCGGATGGCCATGGCGGCACGCTCTCCAGTTTATCGTTTTGAACAGTTGTTCAGCACGAAATACACCGCTCGGCGGAACGGTGCAAGAAGGAGCGCCCTGCCGAAGGATCGCCGCAACGAAAAAAGGGCCGGAGGTTTCCCTCCGGCCCTTCTATCCGTTTCGCATGATCCCGAAGGATCAGGTGCCTATCAGGCGCCAGCGATTTCGGTCGTGTCGATCTTCAGGCCGGGGCCCATCGACGACGAAAGCGAAATCTTGCGAACGTACTTGCCCTTGGAGCCCGAGGGCTTGGCCTTGACGATCGCATCGACGAACGCGCTGAAGTTGGTCAGCAGGTCGGCGTCCGAGAACGACATCTTGCCGATGCCGGCGTGGATGATGCCCTGCTTTTCGACGCGGAACTCGATCTGGCCGCCCTTGGCGTCCTTCACGGCCTGCGTGCGTTCGGGGTCACGGTGCCGAGCTTCGGGTTCGGCATCAGGCCCTTCGGACCCAGCAGCTTACCGAGACGACCGACGACGCCCATCATGTCCGGGGTGGCAATGACGCGGTCGTAGTCGAGGTTGCCGGCCTGCATGTCGTCCATGAGGTCTTCCGCACCAACCTTGTCGGCGCCGGCGGCGAGAGCTTCCGCAGCCTTGTCGCCCTTGGCGAACACGGCGACGCGAACGGTCTTGCCGGTGCGGCCGGAAGCGAAACCATGCCGCGAACCATCTGGTCGGCGTGACGCGGGTCAACACCCAGGTTCATCGCGACTTCGACGGTTTCGTCGAACTTGGTCGTCTTCAGGTCGCGCAGGGTCTGCAGCGCTTCAGCGACAGGGTAGTGCTTGAGGTTTTCGCCGAGCTTCTCGGTCAGCGACTTCTGCTTCTTGGTCACCTTGGCCATGGAATCAGCCCTCCACCACTTGCAGGCCCATCGCGCGGGCCGAACCTTCGATGATCTTGGTGGCGGCTTCAATGTCGTTGGCATTGAGGTCGGCCATCTTGACCTGGGCGATCTCGGCAAGCTGCGAGCGCTTGACGGTACCGGCGCTGATCTTGCCCGGCTCCTTCGAGCCCGACTTCAGGTTCACGGCCTTCTTGATGAGGAAGGTCGCCGGGGGGGTCTTGGTGACGAACGTGAAGCTGCGATCCGCATACACCGTGATGATGGTGGGGATCGGCATGCCCTTTTCGAGCTCCTGCGTGGCGGCATTGAACGCCTTGCAGAATTCCATGATGTTCACGCCGCGCTGACCCAGCGCAGGGCCGATCGGCGGGGACGGCGTGGCGCTGCCGGCCTTGACCTGCAGCTTGATGTAACCTTCGATCTTCTTGGCCATTTGGCCACTCCTTTCACACTTTCACACCTGCACGGCAGATGCTCATGTTTAGCGGTCTTACGGACGCTGGAGCATCCTCCCGCAGGGAATCGCACCGGCACGAGGCCGATCCGAAGTGCGCGCCCCTAAACGATATCGGGATAAAAGGAAAGGGCAGGATTTCCGGCTTTCTCTCGCCCGGTGCAACCGCCATAGAAAGCCAGCATGCACGAGAAACAGGACGCCGGCCGAGACCGTGACCACGGGCACGAACTTGACAACCTCATCTGGAACGCCTCGAGGCGAGCAAGCCGGCTTTGCGATCGGAACCGCGAACGCACGGCGCTTCCGCCCCGAAATCGGCCCGCTTGCGGCAGTCCGCGATTTCTCCCCGAAATGCCTGGCCGAATTCGCCAACCTTGTGCGAACGACAGGCCCGCTAGCCCTCGCCCGCAGCGGCGGCGGCGAGGATACGATCATCCCGGACCTCGAGATCGTGCGCGGCGCGCAAGGCGTGCAAATGGTCTTCGCCGGTGACGAGGCCGCGCTGGAAGCGGTGGAGCACGCCGTCGCCGATCCCCGCATCGTGCCTCTCGGCGAAAGCGACTATCCGGAAATGCTTGCCCTCGCCTCCCTGACCGAGCCTGGCCCCTTCGCCGCGCGTACCGGTGACCTGGGACGGTTCTGGGGCGTGCGCGAGGACGGGCGCCTGCTCGCGATGGCAGGCCAGCGAATGCGCACCCGCCATCATATTGAAGTCAGCGCCGTCTGCACTCATCCGGATGGACGCGGACGAGGCCTCGCCGCCCTGCTCTCCCGGCGCGTGGTGGCGGCGATCCGGGAGGAAGGGCGCCGACCGGTGCTTCACAGCTACACCGACAACGCGACTGCACGCGCGCTCTATCGCCGGCTTGGATTTTCCGAGCGCAGCCTTGTACGCTTCACGCAATACGCCCCGCAGGCCTGACGGCGAGCGGGGTGTTTTGAGCGAGGTGCCGGGCCGAAAGCCCGGCCCCGATTACTTGCTGAGTTCGACGTGCTCGAAATCGAGCTCGACCGGCGTGGCGCGGCCGAAGATCGAGACTGCAACCTTGACCTTGTTCTTGTCGAAGTCGAGTTCCTCGACCAGGCCGTTGAAGCTGGCGAAGGGACCGTCAAGAACCTTCACCGAATCACCGATCTCATAGTCGATGTTGATCTGCTTGCGCGGTGCGGCGGCAGCGGCTTCGGCGGCGCCGAAGTAACGCGCAGCCTCGGTTTCGCTGATCGCCTGCGGCTTGCCGCTCGACCCCAGGAAGCCGGTGACTTTCGGGGTGTTCTTGACGAGGTGGTATACGTCGTCATTCAGCGCGAGCTTGGCGAGCACGTAACCGGGCATGGTCTTGCGTTCGACCTGGACCTTCTTGCCGCGCTTGACCTCGGTAATGGTCTCGTGCGGGACCTGAACGTCCTCGACGAGCTGCGAAAGACCCATCCGCTCGGCTTCCGAGAGGATGGATTCCTTCACCTTGTTCTCAAATCCGGAGTAGGCGTGGATGATGTACCAGCGGGCCATGGTTCTCTCTTCGTTGTCTGGTTCAGGCGATCACAGCAGCGACAGGATCGAGGTGACGATCCAGCCGAACAGCGCATCGATGCCAAGGAAGAACACCGCAAGCAGGACAGTCATCAGCCCGACGAAGATCCCCGTCGTCACCGTCTCCTGGCGCGAGGGCCAGTAGATCTTGGAGGCTTCGTTACGCACCTGCCGGATGAATTCGCCGGGACTGGTCTTGGCCATTTCAGTCGTTCTCGCGTCTTGCCTGCTGCCTGAGCAGAAATGTGTCTCATTTCTTCCGGATAGGGGCCATCGCCGCCCCGGCCGAGGCCGGGAGGGGCAATTCGTGATCCGCATATCGGAAGGAACCGCGGACTTAGCCCCGCTCCCTGCATTTTGCAAGGGTCGCCCTTCCCATCGCCAGACGATCTAGTTGGCGATATCCGCCGGATCGGCCAGGCGCGCCAGGAACGAGTTGGGGCTGGAGTAGAGGATACGTGCGCCGTCCGGCAGCGCCACGGGCTTTATCCTGCCGATATACCAGAGGTACTCGGCATGACGGGCCGGCGCGAACTTGCGCAGGTCAATATGCTGGCGCGGTGAATAGAGGATGCGCTGGCTCGGATCGGCAAACCGATAGGAAAGGTCGCGCATAGACAGCATGTGCACGTCGGGGAGCGCGAAATTCGAATTCTCCATCGCGCTGCGCCGGACCACGGCATAGGAGCCGAAGTGCTCAAACGGACCGAAACGCCACTGGACGCGCGGAATGGCGACGGCCGTAGCGACTCGCGCGCCCTCCGGCACCTGGTCCAGCGCCGCGATCAGTTGCCGCGCGGTCTGCGCATCCTGATACCACACGACCGTCGTAACAGCGGTGCGCGAGATGAACAGCGAAGCCGCGGCCACGATCGCCCAGCGTGGCAGGCTCCAGTCGATCGCCAGGCAGGCGACGAGAAGCGCGGTCGTGCTGAGACGATAGTCGGCATAATCGCCGCCGAAGATCTGGCGCGGCACCGCCAGCGTCAGTACTAGCAGGATGACCGCTGCCCAGCCCAACCTGCCGTCGAAATGGCGACGGAAGATAGCGACTGCAAGCAAGGCGGCAACCGCGCTGACACTGGCGATGTCGAACCAATAGTCATAGCTGCGCATCGCCTTGTACAGGATGCCGAACTTGTAATCGAGGACGTAGCGCCCGTAGGAAACCTTGGAATTCGCGCCTACGCCGAGCAGCATCGGGAACAGCGGGAAGATCAGCGGCCAGGGCTTGATGAAGGGCCGCCAGTCCAGCCAGTTACGGCGGCGGCTCCATTCATAGCCGAACATCAGCACGCCCATCACGCCCCAGCCGGAAACGTGGCAGAGCCAGACGACGAAGCCGATCGGCACCATCACGGCCCAGCGCCAGGGCCGGTCTTCAAGCCTGATCCAGAGCGCGAATGCCAGCAGCCCCAAGGCCACCGACAGCGAATAGTTGAGGAAGCCCATCAGCAGCGAGGGCGACCAGATCATCGCGAAGGCGAGAATCGGGCCGACATCGACCCGGCGGCCCAGCGAGCGGCAGACCGCGATGATCGACAGGCCCGAAAGGAACGGAATCATCACCACGATGATCGCCCGGCCTGCTCAAGACCGAAGAGCGGCGCCATCGGCACCATCAGCAGTTCGACGCCGAGGTTGCCCGTCCACTCCCAGTTGAACACGAAATAGCGGGTCAGGTAGGGGTCCTGGCCGTGGTCCAGCGCAACCTTGTATCCCGCAAGGTGCGAGGGGTAGTCCGTCATCTGCGGAGCCCAGGCTACCAGCGCCGGCAAGGCCGCGATCGCGGCCAGCAGCACGCCCAGCAACAGCGCCCGGTCCCCTCCGAGCAATTCGGCAAGGCGTTGCCATCGGGCTCGCCATGAGGCCCGTGTGAGACCGATCTGTTCCGTCTGCGGTCGCGCGGTTCCGTGCATCTACGCTGATTCTTTCCCGAGCAAGTTGCCGAACGAATCTGGGCCGCACTGTCGACCGAAGCCGCGCAAATGCCCGATTCGCCAAACGCGGCCCTCCTAGTCACAGCACCGCGTTTTGACAAGGGCGACACGGTATCGTGCTTCCCCGTTCATCGCAAATGCCGGAATGAGCCGCGCAAAAACCCTTAAAAGCAAAACGCCCGCGCGCGCGTCGGGCGGTCGGATGGTC
>NZ_LGJH01000109.1 GCF_001298105.1 Novosphingobium sp. ST904
ATGCCCCCCATGATCTGATGATCAAACAGGCGGCATGAACGACAACCGGGATTAGCTTAACTCAGCCGCCAAACTGTCCAAGAAGGCGGGACCACCTCAATGATTACGAGGCCGCAGGCCCTGGCCGAGATCTTGAGAAACGAATGCCGTTGACCGAAAACCTCCCGGTGATAACAACAGCGGTCGTGTTTGATAAACCTTGCGCGTTTTACTGACTGATCGGTAAAGGTGCCCGATGGCAACCAGGATCAAAAAAGGGAACCGCGAAGACGCTGCGGTTCGTCGCGCCCAGATCATCGATGAGGCAATCCGCCAGATCGGTCAGATCGGCTCCCGTGGTTTTACGATCCAGGGCCTTGCCAGCAAATGCGGAATTTCCAACGCGGGGCTGCTCCACTACTTCGGATCCAAGGACGGCGTGCTTATCGCACTGGTCGATGAGATCGAGAGCCGGGAGGAAGTAATAGTCGCGCCTCTGCTGGCGGCGACCAAGGCGTCAAGCGGAAACGGAGAAGACGCCTATGTCGCGATGGTGCGGCTGTTGCGACGGATCATCGAGCGTTACCGGGAAATTCCGGAGCTGGGGCGTTTTCTCATCGTCCTGCAAACCGACGCCATGGACCCTGCGCACCCTGCCCACGCCTGGTTCCTCGCGCGCGCGGAGGAGACGGAGGATCTCTTCGGCCAATTGCTTGCTCCCTGGGCTGTCGATGCTCAAGAAGCAGCCAGAATGTGCTACGCCCTGATTTTTGGACTTGCCCGTCGCTGGTATGACAAGCCGGAATCTTTCGATCTGGGGCAGACGCTTGAGCGTGCGGTCCGTGCGATCGTTCCTTTCGAGAGCGATTGACGCCGAAGAGACGCAATTTTCAAGCGAACTGTCAGGGGGGCAACTGAGCCAAGCAGGCGGCGAGGTTACGGTGCCCGCCGCCAGGCAGCCGTCAGTCGATGACCCCGGCCTGACGCCCGGATTCCCCGATCCTCAGCATGCCTCTGTCGCCGGGGACACAACTCCAGTTCGCACCATCCTTCACGTCGCCTTCGCCGCTGTAACGCGCCATTTCGGGAAATTTGCAAAGTGGCATGGTGCGGCCGAGAGGCCGCTTGAAATCGACGCCGAACTGGTTCGCCTTGTAGAGCGTGGCGGGAAGGCTGTCGGGCGCTTGGCCTCTTTCCACCCATGCCTCGATGGCGCTCAGCGCGTCGAAACTGCCGGGGCCTTCTCCGATCCCGCCGCCACTGCAATGCGCGGTGCCCGGAAACATGAACATGCGGATGTTCTTGTGGAGCTTGTCATATCCGCCGAACGTCTTCGCAAGATTTTTGTAGTAGTTGACGGACATGTATGGGGTAAGAAGGTGATCGCTCAGGTTCACCCACAGGATCATCTTGTGATTGCTCTTGATGAGTTTTGCGGCGTTCTTCGGAATATCGCCGATACCCATGCGTAGCGCTGCATTCGCCCTGGCCACTTCCGTTGCCGGTGCGATTACCCGGAAACCGGTAACGGCCCGGTGCCACCAGAGCCAAACGAAAGTACCGATGTGGTCTCGAACTTTGGATCATTGCGGTGAGAGAAGATGCGGATGACGGTGTCTCCGAGTAGCGCCATGCCGTTGGCGGCACCGGTTGCCGGATTGCCTGTATCGGGCCAGGGATTGCAGTGCCCGCGTTGGCCGGCGGCAGCATGAGCGAGTTTTGCAGTTCGCTGACCGAATAGCCGGGCTGAACGACGCGCCCTTCCTTGTCCGTGGCTGCGGTCAGAACTGTACTGACGCTTTCGATCTGCGCCTGCGTAAAGCAGCTGGGACCGGGTTTGTTATCGGCGCAGCGCGGGAGATCCTTTTCAGGCCGGAAGTCGCAGGCCATCGGGTTCTGGATGAGGCCGTCCTTGACACCGTCCACAGCATCGCACTTCGCCATGACAAGCGGGTTGATCTGGGCCACAAGCGATGCTGGCAGGCCCGCATCGGGCGAGCGTACCGTCGCCAGTGAGGCGCCGGTGGTCAGGAATGCGAGATTGGCGAGATTCGCATAAGGTGAGCCCGACACGATCCCGTCAAAAGCCTCGGGAAAGTAGGCTGCCGCAACAAGAGCATCGCGCCCGCCGCCCGAGCAGCCGCAGAAATAGGAATAGGCGATCTTTTGGGCAGTTCCGCTTGCCTTGGCATAGAAGGCGGTCGTGAATTCCTTGCCCATCATCGCCAGGACTTTTTGCGAGCGATAGAGATAGTCGTCGAGGTAATCCTGGCTGATCTCTCCAGGCCCCTTGATCGCCCACTTGCCTTGCGTGAAGCCGGCATGGCCTTCATCCGTCGCGAACGAGGCGTAGCCTTTCCTGATGCTGTCACCGGGCTTGCCCTGATTGGTGATGGTGATGGTGGGAGATGCCGCATCGCTTACCGCAAATGTCCCGCAATGCCCGCCGCAGCCAAGCTGCAGGTATTTCCGGTTCCAGCTTATCGGCAGGGTTGCGAGGAAGTTCGCCGTCTTGCCGGTGGCAGGGTTGGTGACGAAGCTGCCGGTCACCTGGCAATAGGCCGGAAGGTCGCCGCGGGCCGGTGTGAAACGCGTTCCGCCTTCAAGGAATGGGCCTGGTTGCTCTTCGGACGGCAGTTTCCCGATCGTAACCTTGATGTCCAGCTTTGCCGCAATGGCCTGCATCGCGGCAGGTTGGCACAGTTCGGCCATGCTCGGGGCGGCGACACCATCGGTGATTCCGGCATTCGCGCGCGATGACGGTGCGGCGATTGGCGGGGGTGTCGGCGTAGCGGCCGCATTTACGCCGTTGCCGAGGTTTCCCGTCTCTGTCGCGGCGATCAGTAACGGCGTTCCGGTCCACAAAGCGATCCGAGATGATAGGCGCATGCTTTTTGTCCCCTGCCCAAATATCGACCCGCAACGCCTACCAACCATTCGGTATTATTTAAAGGCTGAATCTTGCCTTGACGGCCAAGGCAACCCTTGAGGTTCGGGTCTCGAATAATCCGTCCGCACGGCTTTAGACTTACCGACTATATGGTATATACGGTTCCGACTCGATATGTCCGGGCAGGGGAGGGCTCGGTGAAACGACTCGATATCCAGCAATCAGCATCGGGAGGAAGAGTGCGAGCTGTCGATTTCTAGCGACGCCCTTCCGAAGTGTCTGATCGGTGAAATGAATTATACAACGATATGACGCGAAATATACGCAAGAAGTTATGATTTTATTCGTCGAAATATAAATAAAATAAAGTACGGGAGAGGAATAAATATGAAGAAATCGAGCAGCCGTTTGCGGTTTGTCGTCGTTCTGAAAGGCGGGGTCGCGGCCTCTGCATTCTGCCTGGCTATCCCGGCCTTTGCCCAGGCCGATAGCCCGCCGCCTCAGGATGACAGCAAAGATCAACTGACCGATCGCCAGATCCAGGAAATCGTGGTCACGGGCACTCTTATTCGCGGCGTGGCGCCGGCGGGCACCAATGTCATCGATGTGTCGCAGGAGGCCGTTCAATCGACTGGTGTTACAACCACCGCGCAATTGCTGCAGACAATTCCGCAACTCGGACAGTTCAACTCGCTCCAGCAGCCGGCAGGCGCTTTTAACAACGTGACGACAAACCGCCCGAACCTGCGCAATCTTCCGGGCTTTCAGACTGCGGGCAGCTCTCCCACGCTTGTCCTTCTCGACGGGCACCGCATCGTCGGCATGGGAATCCAGTCTACCAGCCCCGATCCCGATATCATTCCGCCTGGCGTGATCGAGCGCGTCGAGATCGTTCCCGACGGCGGCTCCGCCATCTACGGTTCGGACGCTGTCGCGGGTGTCATCAATTTCATAACGCGCAAGAAGTTCGACGGCATCATGGTGGATTCCCACTATGGATTTGCGGACGACTACCACGCTTTCGATGCCAATATGACGGCGGGCAAGTCGTGGGACACCGGATCGATCTACATCTCATACAACTATTCGGAACACGGAGCGATCTACGGCCGGGATCGTGACTATGTTAAGATGTATACCAAGACGATTCCCGGCGTTCCCTTTCCGATCACGAGCCTGCGCTGCACTCCGGGCAACGTGCAACTGGTTCCGTCAGGCACGGTCTATGCGCTGCCCTATACTTCCGCCACGGCGACGGCGAACACCGCAAACCAGTGCGACGAAAGCGACGGTGCGCCGATCTATCCGAGCGAAAATCGCCATTCGGTCTTCGCGGGCTTTTCGCAGGACCTCAACGAAGCGCTGAAGGTCGACGTCCGGGCGTGGTTCACCCAGCGCAAGGTGTCTGCGGATCTGGGGCCTATTTACGATTCCCAATACATCGGTCCCGCCTTTATCGGCCTGACACCCAGCCCATACATGGCGGCTTACAAGGTCAATCCGGCCAATCCGTTCGAGATCCATCAGGTTTCGTATTCCTACGGCGGAGACGACACGGAGCAGCAGAGGTTGTCGCTCAGTACCTGGGGCGTGACGCCGACGTTCACGGCGGAGCTCGGGAAGGGGTGGCAACTTCGTGGCATGGGCAGCTATGGCGAAAGCACGACCCAGAACATCGTCGGGCAATACAATTCCACCGCGGTTCCGCGTGCTATCGCTACCGGTCTTCTCAATCCCTATGACATCAATTCAAGCAGCCAGTTGGGGCTCGATGTCCTCAGCAATTTTGAATCGTTCGGACGCACGCGCCAGCAACTGATCAACGGCCGATTGATCCTCGATGGCGCCTTGTTCAGGTTGCCGGGCGGAGATGTGAAGTTCGCCGGCGGTGTCGAGTATAATCACGAACAATTGCGCTCCCAGAAGGGCTCCATTGTGCCCGGCACGGAAAACACCGGTTACGAAGGGCTCGTCTATAACGGTGTGACGGTCATCGCGCCTTACGCAAACCTTCCGGTCGTCACGCTTTCCCGCAGCACCAAATCGGCATTCGGTGAAATGGTGGTGCCGATTTTCGGGGTGGATAACGGGTTCGGGGGAATGCGCGAGCTGACCGTCTCCCTCTCCGGCCGATATGACGATTATTCCGATTTCGGCAATACCTTCAATCCCAAGATCGGCGTCACTTACAGACCGGTAAACTGGGTGAAGTTGCGCGGATCGTGGGGTAAATCCTTCGTGGCGCCGAGCCTTGTGGACAGGCCGGAAACCGACGTGACTTCCTATAACCAGGTCAATGGGCTCTCATTCCTGTTGCCGCCGGCCAGCCTCGTTGCCAACGGCACCTATCCTGCCCCGCAGAACAGCAACGTGGCGGTCGTGCTTGGCAGTGCGCCGGATATCAAGCCGGAAAAGGCCACCACGTGGTCGCTCGGCTTCGATATCGAGCCGCCATTCGTTCCGGGGCTCAATCTCAGCCTCACTTACTGGAATATCAAATTCAAGAACCTGATAAATCTGCCGAATTTCACTAATCAGGTTGATTTCTGGACGAACTTCGGCTCGGTCATCACGGTCAATCCAACGCAGGCCCAGATCGATTCCTACCTTGCCCAGTCGGATACGATCGTGGGTTCCGGGTGCTCGGTCGCAGGCACCGGCCCAACCGGCTGTTATGCCATCCTCGATGCTCGCAAGCGGAACTTCGCCAATGTGGAACTGGATGGTCTTGATGCCGCGCTGAGCTACCGCCTCGAAGCGGGCTTTGGCTCATTCGATCTGGGGTTCAATGCCAATTACGAACTGAACCGCAAGCAGCAGCCGATCGCAGGGGCGGCCTTCAGCGACTTGCTCGCCGCCAACAACAGCCGTTTCAAGTTCAGCACCGTGCTTGGCACGACGATCAGCGGCCTGCGGGCCCAGGTCACCTGGAATCACACCGGTGGCTATGACCTCGATCCTGCTGTCAGTTCTGCAGGCGAACAGGCACGGGTCAAGTCGTTCAACGTCATCAACCTGTTCTTCAAATATGACGTCCCCGGCGAGGGGATATTCAAGGACCTTTCGTTCACGCTGAACATCGACAATGTCGTCGATCAGGATCCGCCGCGCTACATCCAGCAGTCGATCACGCCTTCGCAGGATGGCTATATCAACGGCAACACCCTTGGCCGCTTCGTGCAGTTCGGGGTGAGCAAGCGCTTCTGAGCTGATCGCGATGCGCATTTCGGCGCCGCCTTGTGCGGTGCGAAATGTCTTGCCGGCACCGTGAACGGGTGCCGATGGATGTAAACCGGGAAAAGCGCGGTCAGAACCGGCGCGAGAGGCCGAAATAGAGCTCCAGGTCGGGCGCGTCCCGGTCCAGCCCGGCGTTGGCGCCGGCATCGATCTGAAGGTCTTTCGTGGGCTGCCATCCCAACGAAAGCCCGGAAACATGGGCAACGCTGTGGCCCTGCGGATCATGGTCGGCAGTGACTTCATACTCGGCAGTTGCGCTGAGCGCTTCCCCGATCTTGAGTGACGCGCCGACAACTTCGTCGAAGGCGAAATGTCGGCCGTCGCCATCTTCGTCAACCGCGGCATCGAACTGCGACGTGGTGACGAGGCTCCACTTGTCGGAAAGTTCGTACGACAGCGGTACGCGCGCGCCTGCGGCCCAATCACCGTCGCCGATCGGCTGACGGCCCACGGGAAGCGATATGTAAGGCATCACGGCGATCGACAGGCCCGATCCGTCGGGGTTCAGCAGGTTTCGCCGCAGGGCGAACGTGGCGTCGCCGGAACCGCTGCGATGTTCCACATCGCCTGTCATGCGATCGCGGGTGCGTGACCAGCCGAAGGCAGTCCAGCCGACCTGAATCTCCGCATGCCGGGCCACGCCGTAACGGACAAGCAGTTCCGCCGCTTCGAAGACGTCCTGTCGCTCCTGCCGGTCCTTGTCGAGTGTCCAGTCTCCCATGCCGATTTCGACGGAAGCCCGCCCCGGTTCGAGCGTGCATGCGGGCGTGCCGATGCCGGGGCGGTCGGGGCAATAGTCCGGTTCGTCGGCGCTGGCGGCCGCAGACATGAGCGTAGAGCCCAGCAGGGCCGCCGTCAGCATGACACCTCGCGACGGTCCCGCAAGACGATGCAGGGAGATCGGCGAACGGGACACTGTCATTCCGGTCATGCTGTGCTCCCAGGCCACCTGTCACGCGGAAAAGGCGCGCGTATTTCTTCCATTCCTGAAGCACGCGCAAATGCGCCCGAAGTCAAGCTCCGGGCGCGTTCCTGCAGGCAGGCATGGGGTAAGCGGCGACAGGATTGGCATGAGCGCTCCGGCTGCATGGCTGCAAGCCGGAGGCCGTTCGTCGCTCCTGTCAGAACCGGAAGCCGAGCGTGCCCATGATGTTGCGCGGCGCGCCCATGAAGCAGTCGCCACGGGCCAGGCACGAGGCATAGTACCGCTTGTTGAGCAGGTTGGTGGCGTTGACCGAGAAGCGCCACTTGTCCCAGCTGATCTCGGCCAGAGCGTCAACCGTGGTGTAGTCGGGCGTCATGATCGTCCATGCACTGCCGACCGAGCGACGCTTGCCGGTGTAGACCACGCCGGTGCCGAGCCGCAGTTGCGCGTCTTCGGACAGGCCGAAGCTCTTCGACGCCCAGAACGAAGCGGTCTGGCGCGGCAGGTAGTCCAGGCTCTGGGTGGCCTTGATCTTGTTGTAGCCGTAGTTGGCCAGCAGCTCGAAGTCGCCCGGCAGGGTGTAGTTGCCTTCCACTTCGATGCCCTTGGTGGTGAGCTGTCCGGACTGGGTGACGGAGTTGTTCTCGCCATAGAGAACACGGTTGCGTTCCTTGATGTGGAACGCCGTCACGGTGACGAGGGCATGGGCATTGGGTTGCCACTTCAGGCCGGTTTCGAACTGGCGTCCGGTCTGGGGGGTAAGCAGGTTGCCGGTTACAGTGTTGATGCCGCTGACCGGAAGGAAGCTTTCGGTATAGCTGAAGAACGGAGAAATTCCCGCGCCGAGTTCGCCGATGATGCCCGCGCGGAAGGTCGTGGCCTTGTCGATCCCGCCGCCGCGATTGTCGACGCGGTCATGACGTCCGCCGAGCACGATCGAGACGCGGTCGTAGAAACGGATCTGGTCCTGCACATAGACGCCGAGCTGCTTCTGGCCCGAGGTGGTCCAGTCGGCGCCGATCGCGGGAATGGTGAGGGCGTCGTAGTCGATGTCGTAGAGGTCGATGACCTCGTAGCCGCTGCCGCCGCGCTTCTTCACCCGGTTCCAGGCGTAGTCGATGCCGACGAGCAGCTTGTGCTCGATATTGGCGCCGGTGTTGAAGTTGAACTGCACGTTGTTGTCCGTCGAGAAGACGTTCATCCGCGCGACGGTGGCATCGCTGTAGAGACCGATCGTGCGGCCTTCCGGATCGAGGTAGGGGTTCGTCGGGTTGCTGTAGCTGTTGGCATAGTGCGTGAAGTAGTCGAGGTCGCTGTCGATGTAGCGCGCCTTCAGGCTCAGCGTGATGTTCTCGTTGAAGTGGTGCGTGATGCTGCCGCCACCCTGGAGCAGACGGCCGTCATAGCGGTCCCAGCCCGGCTTGCCGACAAAAGTGTAGCGGTCGAGATGTTCGGCATTGTTGGGGTTGGGGCGGAAGGTGCCGACGATCGGCAGGAACTGCGTGGTCGAGCCGGTGTCGTCCTCCTGATAGAGACCCGTCAGCACCACGTCGGTGTCAGGCGTCGGCTGCCAGCGAAGCGAGGGTGCGACGAACACGCGGTCATCGGGCACATGATCGACATAAGTGTCCGCGTCGCGGGCGCGGCCGACGAGGCGGAAGGCGAAAGTGTCGCTCAGGGCCAGGTTGACGTCGCCGTAGACTTCCTTGCGGTCATAGCTGCCGTAAGTCGCGTTGATCTCGCCGCGCGTCTCGAATGTCGGCGCCTTGGTCACGAGGTTGACGAGGCCGCCGATCGAGCCCTGGCCGAACAGCACCGAGGCAGGACCGCGCACGATCTCGACCTGCGAGAAGTTGTACGGGTCGGACGTGATGCTGGCATAGAAGCTGTAGACATCGCGCATGCCGTCGCGGAACTGCAGCGCCTCGATGCCGCGAACCACGAAGCTGTCGACGCGGGTGTCGCGGCCATAGGCGTTGGCGGTGACGCCTGCGGCATACTTCACCGTGTCGCTGATGCTGATCGCGCCTTGCGAGAGGTACTGGTCGGCCGTGATGACGGTGACAGGCTGCGGCACCTGGATCGGCGGCGTATCGGTCTTCGTTCCGGCGCGCGAGCCGGTGACGAGGATCTCGCCCGCCGTGTTGTCCTGGTCCGCATCTGCTTCGGCGGCAAAGGCACCCGTCGGCATCGCGACCAGTGCGATCATCGCTACGCCGCACAGCGCGAGCTTTCCTGTTTGCTTCATTTCGATTTCACCCCTCGTCAATGTCGATGTTGGGCACGCGCTTATTCGATAATGAGAGGCGTTCGCAATATCGGGGTAAAATTTGTGAATTACGTTGCAATTAGGACACAGGCGGCATGGGGGCGTGCAAATAACCGGCTACACGCGTCGCGCGAGCCGGCATTGCGGGGGATGGGTTTTCGCGATCTACGCGATGGAAGCGCGGGATTACGTTCCCTGCGCGTAGATACAAAGACGTTCGATCCTGTTCTCGCCATTGAGATAGAAGAAATTCGCCGTGCTGCGCAGGCTTCCGTCAGGCAGGCGTGCCTTGATTTCCACGGCTGCCGCCTGCGGGCCGAACACATGGGAACCGGGCGTCGGGATTGGCGCGCCGCGATTGAACACGTCAGTCTGGAATGCGCGGATGGCCACCGTTCCCTCGATCAGGCTGCCGTTGGGGAGCGTGACCGTGGCATCGTCGGCGTAAAGAGCCAGCAGGCTCTCGATGTCGCGGGCGCGAATGGCTTCGAAATAGCGATCGGCCACTTCGGACGGGTTCATCGGGACGTTCCTTTCGGCCATTCAGGCAGCATGGTTGGCAAGGATGATTTCGCCGGCCCGCCAACCGATCGCCATGGCAGGGGCATTGGTGTTGCTCCCGGTGATCGAGGGCATGATCGAGGCATCGACGACCCGAAGCCCCTCGGTACCGCGCACGCGCAGTTCCGGATCGACCACGGCTTCGTCGTCCGATCCCATCCGGCAGGTTCCCACGGCGTGGAAGCCTGTGGAACCATGTTTGAACGTGGCTTCCAGCAATTCCTCGTCGCTGATCGCGCCGGCCGGGATCAGTTCCTCGACGATATGTTCGGCAAGGACAGGCTGCGCTGCGAGCTTGCGAATGTAACGCAGGATCGCGACCGCATTCTCGCGGTCATAGGCAGTGGCCATGTAATTGGCATCGATCCTGAGGGGGGCGGACGGATCGCTGGAGGTGATTTCCAGTTCGCCCCGGCTTTCCGGCCGCAGCGTATAGCCGTAGATCGTGATCGCGGGATAGGGACTGACGCCTTCGCGCCCGGAGGTGAACGGTCCCAGTCCGATCTGCGCATCGGGCAGTTTCAGTGCCGGATCGGTCTTGATGAAGCCGCCTGCAACAAAGGTGGAGCGGGCGAGGGGGCCCCGTCCCAGCAGGCCGTATGTCAATATCGAATGGATCAGCCCGAGCCCCTGAAGCCCCTTGTTGCTGCCCCCGCGCCTGACCCGGTACTGCACCGGCAGGGTGCGGTGATCGCTCATGTTGCGGCCGACTTGCGGGCAGTCGACCAGGACGTCGATGCCCAGATTGCGCAGCAGTCCGGCGGGGCCGATGCCGGAGCGCTGGAGAATGGCCGGCGAATTGAGGCCGCCTGCGCTCAATATGGTTTCCCGCCCGGCGGTGATGCTGAACGTGCGTCCGCGATGGCGGACATGCACGCCGGTGGCACGTCGGCCTGAGAACGCGATCGACAGGACTTCGGCGTCCGTCACGACATCTAGGTTACGGCGCCGCATCGCCGGTTTCAGGAAGGCGCGCGCGGCGCTGAAGCGCTTGCCATCCTTGCAGATCGTTCGCGGCTGCCGACCGAAGCCGCCGGCCACGCTTGCCTCGACGCTGTTGATGTCTTCGACGACGGGAGTGCCAAGGGCGGCCGCGGCCGAGATCGTTGCCCGGAACAGCGGATCGTCGCTGGGCGACAGATTGACTTGCAAGGGGCCTGATCCGCCTCGCGACGGCGCGGGGCCAAGTTCATGGCGCTCCATCTGCGCATAGCAGCGCCCGATGTCCTGCCAGCCCCACCCCGGCGCGCCGTTGGCCTCCCACCCGTCATAGTCGTCGGGTGCGCCGCGGGTGTAGACCATGCCGTTGATGGAACTCGACCCTCCCAGGGTCGTCCGCGCATCCAGAACTCGGCGGGGCGGCCTCCCCCCGGAGAAGCCATATAGCGCCAGATGTAGGGGCTTTCGGGCCCCATCAGCTTCGCCAGTCCCATCGGAACAGTGATGAGCATGTTGCGGTCCGATGGGCCGCATTCGAGAAGCAGCACTGAGTTGCGGGGATCGGCCGACAGGCGATTGGCCAGCACGCACCCGGCAGAGCCGGCGCCCACGATCACATAGTCATAGGAAGGCCGCATCAAACAAGACCCAGTGCCGTGCGGATCGCATTGCCCACGGCGCTTGCGCCGTCCGCCGCGCTCATCCGGTTGTGGCAGAAAGCGACGGCAAGGCCTGTCGCCGGATCGGCCCACCCCAGCGAACCGCCTGCGCCCGGACATGCGATCGCGGTGGCCGCGCCCAGCGCCATGGTGAGCGGCGACTGGCCGTCATACATCCAGTAGCCGCCCTGACTGAGTGGCATCGGCATGCCGAAGAAAACCGGGTCGGGAAGCGTGCCGCCCGGTCGCCTCTGGCAACTCATCGCCACTCGTTCCCGCGATAGCAGCCGTTTCCCGTCAAGCTCGCCGCCATTTGCGAGGATCGACCAGAACCGTGCGAGACTGCGTGCCGTGAAGATCCCGCCGACGCCGGCGATAGTCGCCCGGCGAACGTCTTCCCGCTCGAAAATATCGGGCGCGAGCCGGACCTCGAACGGCATTGCCTTTTCGAGGACCGTACCTGCCGGCGGCGGCTGCATGTTGAGCGCGTCGACAAGCCTGGCGATGCGCGGTTCGGCTGCTTCCGGGACACCGATCCACAAATCCTCGATATCGAACGGGCCGGCGATTTCCTGTGCCACGAAATCCCGGAAGCTGCGCCGCTCCGGGTCGGTGCGGCGAACGATTTCGCCGATCACCCAACCGAAGGATACGGCCTGATAGGCGGGCTGCCCGACCGGGAAGATCGGCTCCAGCGCGGCGATTCCGGCGGTCATCGCGTCCCAGTCGCACATCATCTCGGGCGTTACCGCAGGCGGCATTTGCGGCGTGCCGGTTCGATGGGAGAGCGCATCGCGAACGGTAACGGCCTCTTTGCCGTTCGAGCCATATTCGGGCCAGTAACGCGCCACCGGACTGTCGTAATCGACAAGGCCGCGTTCCGCCTGGACATGAAGCGCCGTCGCCGCGACGGCCTTGGTCACCGAGAACACATTGAACAGAGTGCCGCTATCTACCTTGCGGCCCGTGGCCGGATCGGCAACTCCGGCCCAGGCATCCACCACCAGTTCGCCATTCAGGTAGGCGGCAACCTGAACGCCGATTTCGGTGCCCTCCTCGACCAGAGCGTCAAGGACCTGTTGGACGGCGGCATTGGCCGCCTGATGCTTCGCCATGTCTACACCTCTCACCGTGGGGCGGCGTGAGGTTCGTGCCTTCGCCGTCTCTGCGAAGTTCATAATGGGTGTGTTATAAGCGAGTCAATCGGGCATTTCCGGCGTAACGGCACCAATATCTCTTTTAAACATGCATTATTAGAATTCCTCTTGAAGAGAATGCGGCTTGCGTGGATGGAACGCGGATGGCCCTGCACCGCGGGCCGAACCTTGGGAGCAATGTGCAAATGGCGCGAAAGCCATCGAAGGAAGGCCTGGTCTCCGGCGCGGTCGACCGGATGAAGCAGATGATCCTCGCACAGGATTCCGGTACGCAAATCGGCTCCCTTCCCGACATTGCAAAGGGGCTGGGCGTTGGCGTCGTGACGGTGCAGCAGGCCGCGCGCGTTCTCGAGCATGAGGGATTCCTGAAGGTCAAGCGCGGGAACGGCGGTGGCTACTACGGCGCCCGCCCCGACGCTGCGTCGCTGGGGCGGGCCATGGCGGGCTTCCTCCAGGTCAACCGGTCACGCGAGCATGAGGCCATCGAAATCATGACGCTGCTCGACTGCGACCTGATTTCCGCAGCCGCGCTTGCGACTGACGAGGCGCTTCGCGAACGGCTGCGCGATCATGGCCGTCAGATCGACGCCTGCAACACGCCCGAGCAACGGGGCGCTTTCGAGCAGGAGATGCAGGACATTATATACGCGATGGTCGACCGGCCGTTGATGGAGATGCTCGCCCGTGTGACCATGGAGCACTATTCCTCGCATGTCCGCGTTCCGATCTATCCGGGAGCCGAAGGCGCCGAGCGCTGGAAGCAGGAGCGCCACAACATCATCTATGCCATTCTCCGGCGCGATGCCGGGCTCGCCCGGTTCGAGGCGCAGCGCCGGCGGGAGGATATCCTGCAGCGGCTTGCACGGGCGCCGTCGAACGCGGAAGGGCAATGAACGGCGCCGCCCTGATCCGGTTTCTTGCGGGTGATTAACGGTATTAAAAGCGTTTTCCCCTAGCCGCGGGGGATGATTTCGAGCGGTTATCGAAAATGGTCCTTGGCGGTCTTTCTGCTGCTGGCGAAGCTGGCGTGCTTCGGCGCCGGTTGGAACAACGTAGCTGCCACGGATGAAACGCGAGAGTTCTGCCGGGCGTCGGGTCGCATGTCGGAAGACGTCCTGGCGGTAGCTGCGGAGGCAGGCCGATGGTCCTGTGGCGACGGGAAATTCTCCATCGATGCCGAGCGCGCACTCTTGCGCTTCGAAATCCATGCCGACGAGCCGCTGCCGCGATTCTTCCTTTCAAGGCGGAGCGCGCTTGCGGCGATACATCTGCTTGCCATCGACCGGGATGGTACGGTTCGCCGCCGCTCCATTCCCGCAGACTCCCTGCGCAGTTCGGTCGCCGGCGGGTACTTCATAGCGCCCTTGCCGGACGTGACGGGCGCGACCAGGCAGGTGATCGTCGCGGTTGACCTGCCCAGCCACCGGATGACCCTCGAGAAGGGATATCTCGCGCGGGCGGACGCGACAGGGGGGCTTGCTGGCATGCGATCCCTGCTGGTCCTCGCAGGGCTGGCCGGAATGCTCATCATGCCGCTCATCTTCAATGCGGCGTTTTACCGGGCCTTGCGCGAGCCTTTCGTCCTCTGGCACTCGGCGCTGACGCTTTCGCTGCTGATAACCATCGTGGTGTCATCGGGCTTGTCGGTCATGTTGTTCGATCCCCCTGCAATGACATTAAGCTGGATGGCGACGTTGATCTTCGGGATGACGATCGGGTCGGGGGCGATGTTCACGTACTGCTTCATCGAGCCCGGATCGATGCATCCGTTCCTGCGGCGATTGCTGCCCTACTGCGCGGTATGGTCACTGTTGCTGAGCGTGTTTCATGCGGCATTCCCGTTCATTGCGCGGACCATCCAGTCGAGCGCCTACACCGCGGCGTTCGCGCCGGTTCTTGCCGTATTCCTGTTGTCGATGATCGATGCATTGCGTCGAGGCAGTCGCGCCGCGAAGTTTCAGGCCGTTGGGTATACGCCGATGGTGGTGGTGGGCTTGATCCGTCTGGTGACGGGCGTGATCCCCTGGGCGCACAGTTCCGATGCCATGCTTCTGTTCTACATCGGCTGCATCTGCGAAGTCCTTTTCACGACGCTCGGCATGGCGGACCGTTTCGTCACGATGAAGCGGGAGCGAGACGGCGCACGCACCGAGGCGGAACTGCTCGAACGGATTTCCGAAACGGACCCGCTGACAGGATTGCTGAATCGCAGGGCGATAGAGCAGCAGTTCGACCAGCTTCGAATCGAAGGCTTCACCGCGCTGGCGATCATCGACCTTGATCACTTCAAGGCGATCAATGACCTGAACGGACATGCTGTCGGAGATGAGGTGCTAAAAGCTGTCGCCCGCGCGCTTCAGCCAACCCTGAGCGTCCGTGCGTACCGCCTTGGCGGCGAAGAGTTCGTGCTGCTCTTGCGCGGCGACGATGCCGAGATTCAGGCCGAGCTTCGGCGCAGGGCCATTCCCGCAATCGTCGCCAATGCCGTTACCGGTCTTGAACGTGCGGTCACTGCCAGCATGGGCATGGCCGTGCTCCACGGGGAGGAAGGTTTCGCATCTCTTTATGATCGGGCCGACAAGCTGCTTTACGAAGCCAAAAGCGCCGGGCGAAACAGAACCCGGTACGCCTTAATGTCGCCGCCGCCGCTGGATGGCGTTTTGAGCGGCCGGGCGATGGTGGCATAGACCTAGTTGGCGAGATCGATGCGGGCGGCGACGCGAGCGGCCAGTGGGCGCCCGTCGAGCGCGTCCTCCAGGCGATCGAGCAGCGGTACGAGATGGCCCGCTTCGGCATCCAGTTCCTCGGCGCTTTCGTTCAGCGCTTTCCAGAGGGGGGCAAGCGATGCGACGAGCAGGTCACCTTGCGCTGTAAGTGAGAGGAGCCGACGCCGGGCATCGGCCTCATCGCTTCTGGCTTGGACCAGTCCCGCCGCTTCAAGCGCCCGTCTGGCCTGACTGACGGAGACGTGAGTGACGCAAAGCGCATCGGCAATCTCGCCGACCGTCATCGCGCCGTTCAGGACGATCTGGTTGAGAATACCGAACCAGCGCTGTTCGAAGTGGACGTCCTGCGACGCGTAGATTTGTGCCGTTTCGCGGTCGATCCTTTCGGAAAGCCTGCGTAAGCGGGCCCCCAGCGCGGCTCCGCCGACTGCACGACTATAATCCATGCGCTTGTCCGTCATGCCGACGGCCCGGTGAGGAGGCGCTCGGCGATCGCCTTGATTGCAGTCTTGCTCGCAGGCGTAGCCGAACCATTGGTGAAGATCGCGACGCCGGTCGTCGAGGCAGGATCAAGGTAGACGGCGGTGAACACGCCGGGATCGCCGCCCCAATGGTTGATCCGCCGCTTGCCGAGTGCGTGATCATCCATCGCCCAGACCCTGTCCTGTCACCCAATCCGGCAGGCCCTGCGGTACATGCATGGTCAGCATCTCGACCTGGTCGGTCGCCGTCAGGATCTGCGCGGGCCCGGCCGCTCCGCGATTGGCGGCTGCAGCGACAAAGGGCATGAAACCTGCAATCGAGGCGCGCAGCATCCCCACCGGAAAATCCGGGAAACCGACCGGTTCGGTCGGGACGATCCGATCATCGACGATGTCGTAGGGAGTGGCCATCAACGCCTTGGGCACGCCGGCGATGGTCCATGAGACCTGCCGCATACCAAGCGGATCGAACATCCTGGCTTGCGTGAATATGCGCAGGTCCTCGTCCGCGACACGTTCCACCAGATATCCGAGCAGCGCATAACCGACATTGCAATAGTCATAGTTCGCGCCGGGGGCCGCTGGCGAGAAACTTCCTGTAACCGAATAGTGTCTGCCGTCCGGCAGGAGATAGTCCTTGAGGAATGTCCCAAGCGGGAGGGAGGAATCCTTGCCAACCGTCCGGAAATCCACCTTGTAGTAAGTTTCGTCCGAGATACCCGACACGTGCATCAGCAGATGCCTGGCCGTGATGGCGGCATGAGGATGGGCGGGATTGAGGACTTCGAAGTCGAGATAGCGATTTACCGGCGCATCGAGTTCGATCCGGCCTGCTTCAACCAGCATCATGAAAGCGGTGGCCGTCACGGTCTTGGTGACGGATGCGAGGTGGAACATCGTGTCTGTCGTCACAGGCCGGCGCTGCGCGACATTGGCAAAGCCATACCCACGCGTAAGAACGACTTTGCCTGCCCGCGCAATGCCGACCGCCATGCCAGGGAAGGCGCCGTTTCGAAGCTGTTCCTTCAGGAAGGCATCCAATCGGCCATTGTCCGCCGTCACGTCCAAGGCCGATGCGGCGCCCAGGGCCGGTGTCGCCATGGCGGCCACGGCACCCGTCAGGAAGGCTCGCCGGTTCAAGGAAACGCCTGGTGCAGAGTGAACAATGTTCGGCATGTCGAATGTCCCGCTGATATCTGTAGGTGCCTACATTAATGTGCGCTCAAAAGGAAGCGCTGTTCTTCCAAGCGGACTGTGAACTTCAAGGATTGAAGCTGGGTGAGGCGCTTTCGTGATCTTCGGAGAGATGACTGAAGCGCATCGTGTTGCGTCCTGCGTCCTTCGCTTCGTAAAGGGCACGGTCTGCGGCGCCAAGGCAGCGGGCAGCATGATCGGCATCGACCGGCTTTCCGCGCCTGCCGTCGTTTACGGTCACGCCGATGCTGACGGTGATCCGGCCGAACGGACTTTCCGGATGGGTCATGGAAAGACGTTCCACCGCAATACGGCAGTTTTCGGCCACCCGCAGCGCGCCCGCAGCATCCGTGTCAGGCAAGACCATGACGAATTCCTCGCCCCCGAAGCGGCCCACGGCATCGCCGGCACGGCGGCCCCAGCGCGCGATCTCGCGGGCAATCGCGACCAGGCAGCGATCTCCCGCGAGATGGCCGAAGCAGTCATTGTAGTTCTTGAAGTAATCGACATCGACAAGCAGCAGGGCCATGGACGTTTCCTCGCGATTGCTGCACCGCAACTCTCTGGAGAGCGCGCTTGCCAGGCCGTTGCGGTTGAGCAGCCCGGTGAGATGGTCGGTGCGCAAGGACGACAGGAGCTGCCTGCGGGATTGCCGGAGCCGGGCCTCGATCCGGGCTTCCCGCGAGATGTCCATGGCGCCGATCAGCAGTTCCGCGACCAGCCCTTCGGCGTCGTAAGTCACGCTGAACGAGAGCAGGTAGGTGCGGCTCCGCCAGTAGATTCGGATATCGGGCAGGGGGGTGCCGTGCCCGGCGAACCTGTAGCATCGCTCAAGCATAGGACCGAGCTGCGGAAACATCGTAGTGGCGCAGGCTCCATCGAGTTCCTCCACCGTATGGCCGGCAATCGCGGCCATCTGCCGGTTGATGAAGACGACGTGACGGGCGCGATCGAGGATGCAGAAGGCGAAAGGCACGGACTCGAAGAACCGGCCGAATACCGGAGTGACATCGGCAGAGGAGCGGTCATGGCGGCTTTCCGGAAACCCGGTATCTTCCGGGCAGGCAGCTCTCACCATGGAATCCATCCTCCTGTTCGACTTTTATGAGCGCCCCTGTTCCCCCTCTTGCGGGCAAAAGTCATGTAAAGGAGTGCAAATTTGTGGCGCTTGTAAAACCTTGTAAAACCGGCTGAAGGACTGCCGCCCAGGACGGTCCGCGCTGATATGCTACCTACGGGGGCAATGGTGCTGCGGAAAATCCGGGGCGGATCAGGGGCTACGCGCGAATGCGGATTGCAATTCTGGAGGACGATCTCGCCCTTGCCGGCTATGTCGAGAAGTCGCTGCTGGCCAGCGGCAACAGTTGTGCCATTTTTGCGGACGGTCAGAACCTCCTGCATCAGATGCACCGCGAGACTTTCGACATGCTGATCCTCGACTGGAATGTACCGGGCATGTCGGGCCTCCAGATATTGGACTGGATGCGCGAGAATCTGGACAGCAGGCCGCCTTCGCTCATGCTCACGAGCCGGTCTGCCGAAGAGGACATAGTGGCCGGACTGTCCGCCGGTGCGGACGATTACGTGATCAAGCCGGTATCCTCGGCCGTCCTGCTGGCACGGGTGGCCGCCGTGGCACGGCGGGCGTATCCCACCGCCACCAACCCGGTCGAGACATTCGGCCCTTTCAGGTTCGACAGCCGGGCGGAAACGATCGAGCTGCTGGGAGAAGCGGTGGCCGTCACCGCGAAGGAGTTTGCCCTTGCCACTCTCCTTTTCAGGAACATGAACCGGGCCTTGTCCAGGGCTTACCTTCTCGAAGCGATCTGGGGCGTGCGACCGAACCTGCCTACGCGGACGCTCGACGCGCACATCTCGAACGTGCGCACGAAGCTCAACCTGCGCCCGGCGAACGGTTTCAAGCTCTCGCCGATCTACTCGTATGGCTATCGTCTGGAAGCCCTGACTTGAACTCTCGTTTTCTTTGCCGCGCATCCCTTGCCGCGGCGCTGCTGGCCACTTCTGCAGGTCTCCGCGCGGAGACGCCGGCCCATGTCGCTTACAGCGTCAACCGGAACGACACCCTCTACGATCTTGCCCGGCGCTATTTCGCCGATCCGGCGAGCTATCCGGTGGTTCAGAAGCTCAACAGGATCGGCAACCCGAGGCGGATTCCCGTAGGGCGCATCCTCAAGATACCGCGCTCCATGCTGCGCCGCGAACCCATCGAGGCGGTCGTGCAGAGCTATAGGGGGGCCGTGCTCGTGGGCGCGCGAGGCGCGGCCGTCGGGCTCAGGGTTCGCGAGGGAGATCTGATCGAGACGGGCGAGCGCTCGTTCGTTTCGCTGCGGCTGCCCGATAGCACCACCGTCTCCCTTCCTCCCGGAAGCCGTGTGCGCGTGGAGCGGCTGCGTCGCACCCTGCTGGCGGAATCCGTCGAGCGGCGCTTCGTCGTGCAGCGGGGGCAGGCGTCCGGGATCGTCACGCCGATGACGGACCCTCACAGCACCTTCCAGTTCCTGACGCCCCGCGCGATGACATCGGTGCGCGGAACCCGGTTCCGTACAAGCTACGATCCGGCCAGCGGGGCTTCGAAAGTCGAAGTCTCGGAAGGCAAGGTTGCGTTCCGGGAGACGCGGGAGAAGGAGCAGTTCGTCGTGGCGGGCTTCGGCACTAACGACGGGCTTGCGGCACCCGTGCCGCTGCTGGCGCCGCCAGAGCTGATGTCGCCGGACAGGGTACAGGCCGAGGAGCAACTGGTCTTCGCCGCGCGGCCGGTCGTCGGCGCTGCACGTTATCGCTTTCAGATCGCCCGCGATGCCGGTTTCCTGGATGTGCTGGACGAAGCCTATGCGCAAGTGCCGCGCGCCGAATTCGCGGGCCTGCCTCGTGGGACATATTTCGTACGCATGGCCGGCATGGACCGTAACGACCTTGAGGGCCTTGCCTCGACCTATAGCTTCGAGCGACGGCTCAACCGGCTACGAACCAGTTTCGAGGAAAGTCGTGCCGGCAGATACCGGCAGTTCCTGTTCCGCTGGCAGGCGCCGGATGCTCCGGAGGCCAGTTTCCGCTTCCAGCTGTCGCGCAGTCCCGATGGTTCCGCGCCGTTGGTGGACCAGACCGGCCTGACCGGGGATGCTTTCGTCATTACCGATCTCGCGGCCGGTACCTATTACTGGCGGGTGATGAGCATGGAGGCCGCCGAGGGGCGGGTCTACACGAAATGGTCGCCTGCCAATGAACTGCGGGTCGGGGCCGCGAAGTGAACCTCACGGTCCGCCTCAAGACCGAATGGTGGATCATTGCCGTGCTCGTCAGCCTTCTTGCTGTCGTCCTGACGCTGGGCGACGCGCTCTCGCGGTTGGACAATGCCGCTTACGACCATCTGCTGCAACTCGATCCCAAAAAGTCGGATGGCCATATCGCGCTGGTCGAGATTGACGACGACGCCCTTGCGCAACTTGGCCGCTGGCCATGGGATCGCGGCATTCATGCGCGGCTTGTCGCTCGGCTGAGCGCAGCGGCACCGAAGGCGATCGTCTACGATACGCTTTTCACCGAGCCGGGTGCGCCCGCCGGAGATTCGAGGCTGGCCGGCGCTATCGGGCGGGCAGGGAACGTGTTCTTGCCCTTCTTCGTCAGCGCAGGCGGCCTGCCGGGCGGAGGAAACAGGATCGTCGACCCTATTCCGCTGCTGCGGAATGCTGCGAAGGGCACGGGCTTTACCGATTTCCTCGTGGATGCAGACGGGGTGATGCGCTCAGCCCCGGCCCCGATCGGCTCCCGCCTGCACCTGATGGACGATGTTCACCGCAGCATCGGGAAAGGCGCGCAGATGCCCGGATCGGGCAGGTTGATCCCCTTTACCCCCGGCGAGCCGTGGCTTCGTATTCCGGCGGCATCGCTCATCGCGGGAAAAGTTCCGGTCCAGGATTTGCACGGCAAGTTCGTCCTGGTGGGAGTGACGGCCGGTGGTATCGGGCCGCGCTATTCTGTTCCCGGCCTCGGCACGATGTCCGGGCTCGAAATCAATGCCCAGTTCCTGCGCGGGCTGCTCGCCGATCTGATGATCGAGAAAGCGGGGATCGCGGCGCGGATCGGCTTTGCGGTCGTGCCTGTCTGGCTGCTCATGTTGTTGATGGGCCCGTTCCCGCGCGTTTCCCCGGCGCTGGGCCTTGCAGCCGCAACGGCGACCGTCCTGGCGGCCGCCGGCCTGCTGCTTCTCCTTGGACGGATCTGGCTTCCGCCCGCGACCGCGGTCCTGGCTCTCTGTATTGCCTATCCGATCTGGGGGTGGCGGCAACTCGCGATCACGCAGCGCTTCATGCACCGCGAACTGCTGCGTCTGGAGGCCGATTCCACGATCTTTGTACAGCGCCCAAGGAAGGGGCGGCAACCGCTGCCCTCGACGATTTCACTGCTTACTGCCGCGATCACGAGCAACCGCGACATGAAGCATTTCGTCGCCGAACGGCTCGACCAGTTGCCGGACGCGACCCTCGTCACGAATGGTGAGGGTAAAATCCTGCTCGCCAATGCATCGGCGGGTAACCTCTTCGGCCCGGAGCAGGTCCGAAGCGGCGAGCCCGGCAAGGGTGCTGCACTGCTGGGCCGCTTCCGGCAGGCCGGATCCCAGGAGCTATCCGCTTTCCCGACATGCCGATCGAGGGGCCGCTCAGTTTCGACACCATTACGGACGATGGCCATTTCTTCGCCATCCGCTTTGCGCCCCAGCGCTCCGTCGATGGAGGCTTCGTTGGCTGGATCGTCCAGTTCATGGATGTAAGCGAGGCCAAGGCGGCGCAGCGCCAGCGCGACGATATCCTCGAACTCCTGACTCACGACATGCGCTCCCCGCAGGCCTCGATCCTCGCCGTTCTGGAAACGGCGCCGAGCGAGAACATCGCGCCGGAAGAAGCGCGCCGCATTCGCCACTACGCGGAAAGGACGCTTGGTCTCGCCGATGGCTTCGTCCAGCTCGCGCGCGCTGAAAGCCTCGAGTATGCCCTGGAGGATGTCGCGCTGGGGGACATGATGATCGATGCGATCGATGATCTCTGGCCGCAGCTCACGGCCAAATCGATTTCGATTGATACCGCCGACGGTGAAGAGCGCCTGATCGTGCGGGTAGAGCGTTCACTCATGACCCGCGCACTAATCAACCTCCTCGACAACGCGATCAAGTACAGCCCCGTGGGAAGCCATATTCGTTGCACCGTGCGGCAGGAGCCGGGAGATGACAACGAGCTGCGCGCGATCTGTGAGATCGTGGACGAAGGCCCCGGACTGGAAGAGGAACACAGGCACAGGCTCTTCGAGCGCTTTCATCGCGGCCCGCTCGGCGCCGGTAGAAGAACGGACGGCGTCGGGCTTGGCCTGAGCTTCGTTCATACCGTTGTGGTGCGGCATCGCGGCGAGGTCCGCTGCGCCAGCGAAGCTGGCCGAGGCGCGACGTTCACGCTGGCCCTGCCGCTTGCCGATCAAGGACAAGCCTAGGTTTACGGCCTCGGCGGAATGGACCGTTTACGGCCGGGCGGTTGCCGTCGCGGTGGAACCGCCGAGCTGCGTCAGGAACGCCTGCAAGAGCTGGCCCTCGACGCCGGGCCTGCCTTGCTTCACCGGCTCTTGCCCGACAAGGCGGTAGAGTTCCCGGCCCGTCTCCCGCTGCGAGATGACGAGCGTATAGACCCGCAGTTCGGCAGAACGGGAGCGGGTGGGCGGCACGAGCCAGGTCTTTTCGTCCGCCTTGTCCTGAGGCGCGAAGAGGCCTGTCCCGCCGGGAAGCCGGGCCGTGGTGAGCTGGACGAGATAATCCGCCCTTTCCGAGCGCGAGAAACCCCGCGCTGCGAGATCGGCGAGAATAGCGCTCTGCCAGTCGCCGTCGTCTGCCGCCCCGCCAACCAGTTCGATACCGCCCGCCTGCGGAATAGCGCCTGTGGCATTCACAGTGGGTTTCGGCAGGGACGTACATGCAGGCAGCAGGGCTGCCAATCCCAGGAGCAGCGGTGAAGCGGGTACTTTCATCGTCATTTCCGATCAGGCCTGCAGGGTCGAGCGGTCTCGTAGGTGAATTTGCGGCTAAGTCCATCTCATGCAAGCCTTCGCCAACTGAGCGGCTTGCGAATTTACACTGCTTTACATCGCGTCTGAGGGATTTCGCCTATGCTGGGCGGGCCGTTGCAATCCGCTGCGGCCATCTCGATCGCGACGCTGCATTACCCCCCGCGCCAGCGAAAAATACCCCATGTATGGTGATCGAGGTGAGAAGTGATCCGGGCTCGAACCGGGCGCCACCTCCGGCCTCGCTCCCCCCAATGGAGCGAGGCCCTTTCTTTGCAGGCCAGCCATCATAAATGTAAACAATTGTTATCGCTATGGTGATGCAGCAGGCAGGTCTTTAGGGGAGGCGGCGGGCAGCGGCTCAGTCTTATCGACTGCCCCCGAGGAGCCGCTGCCCATCCTTTGCCATCCTTCGTCCGATGGCGTTGCGTTCAGCCGGCGGATGACCTGCTGGTCGATACCCAGTCGTCAACGACGCGTTCAAGCACGGTCAGCGGCATTCCGCCGCCCGCAAGCGCCGTGTCGTGGAAGCCCCGGATGTCGAAGCGGTCTCCCAGTGCCGCCCGCGCCTTTTCGCGCAGACGGACCCATTCGTTGTGGCCGACCTTGTAGGCGCAGGCCTGGCCCGGCCAACTGCAATAGCGCTCCACTTCCGAGGTCGCCCCGCCTTCGGCGCGGCCGGTATTGTCGATGAAATAGCGGATCGCCTGTTCGCGGCTCCAGCCCTTGGAATGAATTCCGGTGTCGACTACCAGACGCACGCGCGGAACAGCAGGCTTTGATAGAAGCCATCCGGCCCAGCGGATCGTTGTCATAGGCGCCCAGTTCGTCGGCAAGCTGCTCGGCATAGAGCCCCCAGCCTTCGGCATAGCTGGAGAAGAACAGCAGGTTCATGAGCTTGGGCGCCGCCGCGCTTTCCTGCTGGAGCGCGATCTGGAGGTGATGGCCCGGGATCGCCTCGTGATAGGTGAGGGTGGGGAGGCCGAATTTCGGCCAGTTGGCGGTGTCGGTCAGGTTGATCCAGTAGATCCCGGGGCGCGTGCCGTCGAGGCTGGGCGAATTGTAGTAGCCCTGCGAAGCGCCTTCCTGGATCTCGGGAGGAACGCGCTTGATCTGCACGCCTGCCTTGGGAAGGCGGCCGAAGGCCTTGGGCAACAGCGCCTGCATCGCCGCCATCTGCTCGTTCAGGTGCGCCACCAGTTCCAACTTCGCGGCGTCGGTGTTGGGATAGACGTTGGCCGGGTTGGCGATCAGGGCCGCCATGCGTTCGCCCACGGTGCCTTGGCTGAAGCCTTGCGACTTCAGCAAGGCGTCGGACCGGGCGGTCAGATCGGCAACCTGTTCCAGCCCGATGCGATGGATTTCATCGGCGGACATCCGGGTCGTGGTGATGTAGTTCAGGCTATTGGCGTAATACTGCGCCCCTTGCGGCAGACGCGATACCGAGGCGTCATGTCCGGCCTTGGGCAGGGCCGCCTTCAGGGCATCGTTCTGGCGCTGGAGCGCGGGATAGACCCGTTCGGAGACCAGCTTTTCCACGCGCGCGCCCCATTCGCCGGGGATCGACTGTTCATGCGTGCGCCGCACGATCGACTGGACGAGCGTGGATTCGCCGGCCGCCGTGCTAAGCATTCCGGCCTGGAGGCCGATGGTCTTGTTCAGGATGAAATCGGGCGGGATGACGCCAAGGCCGAAATCCTCGCGCATCCGGTCGGTCTCGGCGGTTAGAACGTCTGCAAAGTCGTTCACGCGCGAAACGAAGGCCTCGGCGTCGGCTGCCGTCTTGATGGTGTGCTGGTTGTCGAGGAAATCGGCGGTGTTGAGGTAGGCGCCGCCGCCCTGGCTGACCCGGTAGACCTGCGGCCAGCCACCCTGGCCATAAGGTATGGCGTAAGTATTGATGACGGAGTCGAGGTTCGCCGCGATCGTGTCGTAATAGATCGCGTCCCGCGAATTCATCGAAGCCCTGTCGAGGGCGCCAAGCTGGGCGCGAGCAGTGCGGACGAGTGCCCGGTCCTTTTCCTCTCGCTCCCGCGTGGGAATCGTCAGGCGCGATTTCAGCGCGCGCGGGTGCCGGTGTCCAGTCCCAGCTGCGTCGCCGTCTCTGGCGAGGCATCGACCTGGACTTCGAAGTACTTGTCCATGAAGGCGGCAAGGGCAGCGTCGGAACCGGCCGGCGACGCGGACACGCGTGCGAGCGCGGGGCCGGCCGCAACAGCGGCGGCACCTGCCGAAGCGGAAGTGAGGAAACGGCGACGATCGATCATGAAAGCTCCGGCGATAGTTTATGGCCGGAACTTACGCCATGGTTTCAAGCGAATGCAAATGGAGCGGATGATTTCGGGCAGGAAGAGGTGAAGAAGCCGCTCTCCCCATGAAATCATCCCGGGCTTGCCGCCGCTTTTGGACGCCAGCCATTGATCGGCCTCGCCGAACACCGGGGAGGGGCGCCGTTCAGAAGTCGGGATCGAAGCCGGCAACGGCCCGCAGGACGGGCGGACGATGAGCGGTATCCTCGGCTTGCGGCAATTTCTTCTTTTCAGGCACTTTGCCCGGATCGTTGATTGTCGTTCTGTTTCGGCGGGGCGCCGCCTTTTTATTGTTCATCGACTGCCTTGGTACATTCATTGCCTTGGAAGGGAGCCGCCGCGCCGGGCACGCCCGGCGCGGCGGAACCGATCAGAAGTTGACCGTCGCGCCGATGGCGATCTGGCGGCCAAGCGAGTCATACCGTGCCGAGAGCGTGTTGCTCCGCGACAGGCCGTAGTTGTAGGAATTCGGCAGCAGCGGCGGCAGCTTGTCGAAGATGTTGTTCGCCGAGATGCGGAACGAGAAGGCCTCGTCGACGCGGAACGTCATCGCAAGATCGAAGTAGTTCTGCGCCTTGATCCGGTAGAACGTCTCGCGCTCGGAGCTTTCGCTCCAGCCCAGTGCCGGGTCGCCCGAGTTGCTCACGTTGGTCAGCGGGCCGACGTAGCGCCAGTTGAACGAGGCGTTGAAGACGCGATCCTCGGTCGTGTAGGTGGCGCGCAGGCTGTGGGTCCACTTGGGGATCAGCTGGCCGCAGGGACCGCCGTAGTAACCCGCGCAGTTGTACTTGGCGAGGATCGGCGAATCCTGGCCGCCCGCCAGCGTGGTGAGCGAGCCCGAGAAGTCCAGCGCGAGGTCACCGTAACGGCCGAGGCCGAGGGTGTACTGGCCCTGGAAGTCCCAGCCGTGCGACTTGCTCTTGTAGTAGTTGGTCGTGCCGCCACGGATGAACCCGGTGGTGGGGTTGGTGCCCGGGTTGCTCGAGAGCGTGCCATCGGCATTGCGCACGAACATCGAGCAGAAGAACTCGCTGCCGGTCTGGAGGCAGCCGTTCGAGAAGTAGTCGTAGTCGTTGTAGCCGATCGAATCGTCGAGATCGATCAGGAAGCGGTCCACGGAAACGACGAGGCCGGGCAGGAACGAGGGCTTGAGGACGACGCCGAAGGTCTTGGTATAGGCCGTTTCGGGGTCGACGGTATAGCCGCCGCGGCGCACGGTGCAGCCGATGTCGGTCGGGCAGACCAGTGTCGGGCTGCCGTAGAGGCTGTCCGCCAGGCCGGTCGCCGCGCAGACTTCGCGCGATGCTGCCGGAGCGCCGTAGACGGGAACCTGCTGGCCGTTGGCGCCGGTCGTGTACGTGACCGTCGGTGCGCAGATGTCGTTGTAGGCCGTGGTGATCCGGTCATAGCTGATGTTCGAGCCCTGGTAGGCTTCGACGACCGTGGGCGCGCGCTGCGCCTTGTTGATCGATCCGCGGAACGTGATGTCCGAGATCGGCGACCAGATCGCTTCCGCCTTCCAGGTGGAGAACACGCTCGGGTTGGAGCTGTACTTCGAAAGCCTGTAGGCGCCGTTGAACTGGAGCAGTTCGGCGAAAGGCTTGCGCTCGATGATCGGAACCTGAAGCTCGACGTTTCCTTCCCAGACGTGCTGCGAAAGGTTGGCGTCGGAGCCGCCGTTGTTTTCACGCCAGACGTCGTCCGCGTAGCTCTTCAGCTTGTCCTGGCGGAATTCGGCGCCCAGTGCGATGGCCACGCCCTGGTCGGCCCAGGGAGACTGGATGCCATAAGTGCCTGACTCGGAAGTTTCTCAACCGTAGCAATACCTTGCAGTTCTGCGGGTGAGCATGCGGATGGAGGCGATGGTGGCCCATGCCGTTGACGATGC
>NZ_LGJH01000108.1 GCF_001298105.1 Novosphingobium sp. ST904
GCCTTTACAAGGCCGAGGTCATCTGGCGGCAGCGATCATGGCCAAGCGTTTCGGCCGTGGAAATGGCAACGCTGCGCTGGGTCGATTGGTACAATAATCACCGGCTCTTCGGCCCTATCGGGCACATCCCGCCCGCTGAGGCCGAAGACAATTACTATGCAGCCCTCGAGAACCTCGATATGGCTGCATAGCCAAATGAAAACTGCCTCCTGAAAACCCGGGGCGCTTCACCTTCTCACAAGTTGGAGCCTCCTGGAAACCCGGGGCGCTTCAATTTGCGGGATGTTGCGTCGTTCCGCCCATGAGGATGCCAGACGGTCAACACCCTTGGTATCACCGCCATGGACAAGAACCATATCAGGAACCCGGTCGTGGACCTTGTCCAGAGTAGCCCAGACATTGTTGGCAAAGGTTAGAGCCTCCTGCTCGTTTGGATGGCGTGTGCGGCCACCGGCAAAGATCACTGGCGTACCTTCTGGCATAGCGGCGCGGCGCTTGGCTTCCGAGCGTGCTCGGACGAACTCGCGGCCCTCGACAAGCGCGGAAGTCAGCATGGCGCTGTGATTGAAGCGCGAACTCGACACGGGCTTCCACGAAGATCCGAACTCGTTGAGATAGAGGGCGGCGGCTACCTCACGCATCTCTTCGAGAGCGAGCATGGCCCCTTCGGCACACTGCGCACGCTCAACCTGGGTCTCGAGTTCATGGGTGTGAATTTCGGATCCATCGGCAGTGGCGAGGAGCGCTCGGACCTCGTCGGTTGCGCGGTCGACTGCGGCCGATTTGCGGGTCGCGGAACGGTGGAAGACGTTGACGAACGCCCAGCCGAGGTCCTCGGCATCGGCCTCGAGCGCAGTCCCAGAGACCATCGCAAAGAGATCGGACCAGACCGCTTCGAGAGTTTGTACAACCGCATCGTGGCCTGGAAAATCATTGGTGGAAACCGGGGCAGGACCAATCGAAAAACCGGAAAGATCGAGGCCGGCAAGTTGCTCGGAAAATGATGAGTGCATGGGTATTGTCCTCCTGACTGGCGTGAGGCTGACGCACCCGCTCATGGCTGCGCCAGCGAGAGCCCGTCAGGGCCAGCTTGAGGCAGTCTCCGCACCCGACAGGGGAAACCCGCTTGGGCAGGCTGGCGCGGGCAGGCCAACGGCCCACAGGGCCGGGCCAACTCGGGCCTGCGCAAGCCGGGTTGCGGCAGACTGGCGGCTGGCCCAGGGCCTCTCTCGCATGGCTTCAGGCCATGAGTGCAAAAACAAGCTTCGTCAGGGAGAACAGGCACTTCGCCACGACCATAGTGACTGGCGCATCAGGCTACCCGTTTTGCGTAAACGCCCTCCCCGTTCGACATGTGACCGAGGCAGACGTAGTCGCCGAACAACGCTTCAAAGCGCGAAGCGATCTGGGACAGCCAGCGTTGTGCCCTCGGCGATCTGGCCGTGCGCCAATCGGCATCCCAATAGGCGCCATCGTCACGCTCGACGATCCACACCGCAACAAGGCCGGCGTAAACCGACACACCGAAATCCGCGTAAGCATTGCGCATGAGGATGCGGTCTTCGCGGCATCGCCAACCGTCGTGGGCGATCAGGGAAGGGAATGCCTGCCTTGCGCGCTCGCGCAGATCTTCGCGGAGCCACTCATATTCGAAGTGCCAGTCGTCGTCGTTTTCGACTTCGAGCACCGTGAAGGCCACTATGGCCCCGCTGGGGTAGCTAACCGATCGGCCCATGACACCCTCCTTCAGGCAGCCAACGCAGCGTCGGCAGACGCTTCGTCGGTATCATCGGCAAAGATCCGTCCTCCGAGTTTGAGCAGAAGCCTTGATGCTTCCTCCGCCTTTGCGGCAGCGGTGAGAATGGCACGGTCATCCTGCTTCAGGAGCTTGAGCCAGTGCTCGATATAGCTCGCATGGCTATCGAGGTGGGTGACTGGCAGACCGAGTTCAGCGCCAAGCATGGCGCTCGAAAGTTCGGCAATGAGTTCCTCGGCAGCGTAAGCTGCAGAACCAAATCGATTCTTGAGATTACGGTCGAGGCGGCTGGCATGACCGGTCCAATGCGACAGCTCGTGCGCGAGCGTCGCGTAATAGTGGTCGAAGCCCGAGAAGAGATGCGCAGGCGGCATTGTCACCCGGTCAGCCACTGGCTCATAATAGGCTTCGTCGCCCTGATGCCGCAGGACGGCCGGAATGTTGGCAAAGAATGAATCGAGTTCAGCCTGACGGCCCTCGGGTTCCACCACTTCAAGCGTCGCGGCGGGATGGAAACGTTCCGGAAGACCTTCGACCTGATCGGCATTGAAAACCGGATAGGCCTTCAACACGCGACGACTTTCGTCGGTTCTTTCGCCGGTATCGGGTGCTTCGACCTCCTTGGTGTAGCTCTTGTAGAAGATCGCGATGGTGGATTTTTCACCCTTGCGCACCTGCGCGCCCAGTTCTCTGGCCTGATTGTAGGTCATCCAGAACGGCGAGGCGTAACCGCACATATCGGCAACCATCCAGAGCCAGAAAACATTCATGCCGCGATATGGGACGCCGCACGCGCGCAATGGGCGCGAGACTGGCACACCGCGCCATGGCTTGATCCACGGCTTCGTGCCGGACTCGAGGCGGGCGATGATTTCCTGGGTGATACGGGCAGCAGGCGACAATCCGCTGCTTTGTCCCTTGCGATAGGCCATGTTGGATCTCCTGAAATGGCCTGACGACAGTTTCGTCGGTCAGTGCCGGAGATCCCGGAGCCCCCTCCACTCTCTTTCCATGAAGGAAGCGGTCCCCCGGCATGTGCCGGAGGACCGCTTCACGGTGGCGAGCGGCCGTTCCTGTCAGGAGGAGGTCAGGCGGCCAGCTCGCTCGGGGGCTGATTGTCGTCGTTGGCGACGCAATCCGCGTCGGGACCTTGCGCTTCGTGATCGGCAGTAATTTCCGGCAGGTCGGCAAAGCGCATGACTTCGGGCACCCAGGCAAGCGCCCTTTCCCGAACTTCGACCTCGGTGATGTAGGTCCCCGCGAAGACGCGCTCGGCGCTCATCGCGAGATCGCCCTTTTTCACCGATGCGAAGCGCGAGGACAGTTCCAAACCGCCAACATCGGTGAGCGCATCGAGGATGACCTGCTTCGAGACGCGGTCGAAGTAGTTCGCCGCGGTCGGACGCCACCATTGCGCCATGTCGATGCCGATCTTGCTGCCCAGATGATCCTGGAACGAAATCTGACGTTCGCCTGCCATGTTGAGGCTCGCCTCGAGCGTGCGAGCGACGACAAAGCCGAGCCATGCTGCGCGACTCTCATCAGCGAGTGCCCGAAACATCTTGAAGCGCGACGAAGCGTCTTCACCAGATCGCCAACTCTCATCGAGACCCGAGCGCAGGTCCGCAAGGGATGCGCTTGCCGGCGCATCCTTCGCTTCGAACCCGACAATCGGACCCGCGGGGACGCCGCCACGCAGGGTCGTGGCCGCGCGTGACCGCCAGTCGTGGGTGTCGGCATCCGCGAGGGTGAAGACCATGATGTCGAGCGAAAGGCCGGGATCCGATGCCACATGGAGCGCGAGCACGTCACGACGTTGCATCGCAAGTTCGTCGACCAGCCGCTTGGAAAGCGCTGCACGGCGTTTGCCATCACTGCCGACACTCGCAACGACTTCGACGACATTTTCGTCACCAACGACTTCGATGTCGCGCTCGCCGTAGAACACCGGCTGGAGAACCGGTGTGCCGTCGCGCGAGAGAACGAGGATCGTTCCGGCATCGGCCTTCAGTTCGGGTGCCAGCTCCGGGGGCTTTGCCCGAATGTCCTGGCATTCGCGCTCGATCGCTTCGATCGTGGCCTCGGCCGCAGCAATTGCTTCTTCGGCGCTGTCTTCGTCCTCAAGAATGGCCGCATGCGCGTCGTACGAGGCATCGAGCTCGTCAAGGCGAGCCAGTTCGGCGTCAGTCAACGGAGCCGGCTCGGCTGGAAGTCGAATGAGGCCTTCGACGAGATCGTGACTGGCATAGGCATCAAGCGTCGGCTTGACCCAGGCGAGCCCCTGCTCTGCTGCGAGCGCCTTGGCGCGCTTTTCCATCTCCTCCGCGGCGAGCGTTTCGAGAAGCGCGACATCGACCCAGGACTCGCTGTCATCGTCGTCGAAGAGTTCGCGTTCGATCCGGCCACCTGCAGTGATATAGGTCTCGCGCCCGACAAGACGGGCCCGAGCGTCGCTGCCGCGGACCGTGCCGGTGAGCACCATGCGCCGGATGCTGTCGGCGCTGGGCGCATAATAGCCCGAAGAAGCCTCTTCGTAGACGCGAGCCTGAATTTCCTGGTCGGAGGTCGCGCCGAAAGCTTTGGCAAGATCGAGAGTGATTTCTCCGGCCGCCAGAGCATCGAAGACGACGGGTGCAAGGGTCGCGAGACGCAGACGGCCTTCGACGAAGCGGACCGTCAGTCCGAACCGGCGCGCGACGTCTCCCGTCGAGGCACCTGCCTCGATCAGGGCGGCGAACGCCTGCGCTTCGTCGGCTGGGTTCATCGCCAGGCGATGGAAGTTTTCGGCCAGGCTCGTTTCGACTGCGATTTCCGCATCGTCTTCAAGCACGAGGCAGGTAACCTCATAGCCCTTCGGCAGGACTTTCTCTTCGACAAGCGCCAGCAAGGCGCACCGGCGTCGCTCTCCGGCTTCGACCTCGAATTTGCCACGAGCCGCAGGCCGAACGATGAGGTTCTGCAACAACCCATGGGCTGCAATGCTCGCTTTCAGTTCGGAATCTGCGGCTGGGTCACCGTGACGGCGCACATTGCGAGGGGACTGGACCAACTTGGTCAACGGGATCGACTTGATCATGGGACGTACTCCTGATTACGAGCCCAAGCATCGACCTTCGACGCTCACTCGGCTCAGTCAGAAGCAAGCCCCCTTCCCTCTCAATGCCTGGCGGTGAGCCGCTTGCTATCTGTCCGGTACACAACAGCAAACGTACGAAAACAGACGTTCGGGCGTAACAATGGGTGGGCCCGCAGTCGCTGACGTTGCGGTGGTTTTTGGCTCGAATGATCTTCATCAGCACTAACCGTTCGTTCATTGTCCGCGAAAACGAAGGCTAGGCCGCTACAGTCGCTAACCTGTTGGCGCTCCTTTCGCTTCGCTGTCGCCGTAACTGTGCATAGCAAAGACCTTCTGCGTTCCAGGACTGGAAAAAGAACCTACAGTGAACATATGCTTCCAGCGGAGGAAGCATGAAGAAGATCGGTCGTAGCGATATCATAGGCCAGCGCGGCATGGCTCACATTGACGGGGTCGTCCATTCGATGGGTTACGTTTTCTACCCGACCGGCGGCGTCGAGGCCGGCATCGACGGCTACATCGAGCTTCGGGACGAACAAACGGAGGTGGTCGGCAACCTACTGCTGCAGGTCCAAGGCAAATCAACCGAGCGTCAGCGTCTTCAGGCAGAGACCGATGACAGCTTCGAGTTCCCGTGCTCAGAGAACGATATCTCCTACTGGCTGCACGGCACTGCCCCGGTGCTGCTCATCGTCGTTCTGCCGGAGCGCGGCACTGCCTATTGGAAATCGATCAAGGAGTGGTTCAGGGACCCCGAACGGCTGAAGGCGCGGAAGGTCTCTTCGACAAAAACAACGACGTGTTCGACCGCAACGCGAAGCAGGCTATCGCGGCGATTGCGCTCGCTACTTCGCCAGGAGCGGTCGCCCCGAGTGCGCGCATCCAGGAAGACTTGCTGGTTAACCTTCTTGGGGTTTCGTTCGGCAAGACGCTATACTGGGCTCCTACGGACCATGCCACAGACAAGAGCTTCGGTGCGGCGCTACGCGAGATCGATCCCGATGCCGGTGGAGAGTGGATCGTCCGGAGCAAGTCGGTGCTTTCCTTCCATGACTTGGACCGCTGGCCTTGGAACAAGCTATGCCAAGCGGAAGCGATGGAGGAGTTCGGCTCCGACGAGTGGGCGGACAGCGACGACGAGGATCGGCAGCGCGACTTCGTGGCGCTGCTGAACCGGGCCATGGGGCGGTTCGTTCAGCCCACGCTCTGGCATGACCGTGACAGCGGTGCCTACTACTTCCGCAAGCCCCGCGACCGCGACAAGCTCCGATATGCCTACAAGAGCCTGAAGAGCTTCGTTCCACGGGACGTCGTAAAGCGATACGGGAAGCGGCGCGACGACCCCACGCGGCCAGCCTACTTCCGGCACTCTGCGTTCCTTCACCGGTTCACCAGGCTCGGAAGCGAGTGGTATGCGGAGATCACGCCGACCTACCATTTCACCCGGGACGGCTACAAACCTGATGAGCTTTTCGGAGGAGAGCGGCTGAAGAGGATCAAAGAGCTCGAGAACAATGCGGCAGTCATGGGACAGTTCGTGATGTGGAGGCACTTCCTCACCACCCATGGTACGGCGACGCTCTACGCCGACCAGTATCCGTTCCTCGGTTTCTCGGCGCTCGATCCGCTGTGCCTCGAGGTCGGCGTTCCTGATGATCTCTGGAAGTCGCAGGAGGGGGACCCGGGCTCCCCGCTGTTCGACTGGGCCCAGGCGGAAGCGGCCTCGTGAAGCTGAGCCACCTAACCGAGCCGCCCCTCGAGTTCGGCGGGGCCATGCGGCATGTCGATATCAGGTTTGGCCTGATGGACTACGGTCCGTTCGATGCCGGCATGGAGGGCGCGCCGAAGCGTATCAAGGTTGGCATCGTCGGAAGCGCCGAGACCGTCGAAGGCACGGCCCGCTGGCTGGAGAGCTGCCGAACCGGGTTCGAGGCCAAGGCCAGCCGCCAACCCAACCTATTTCCGGTTTTCCCTGGCCTGTCTTTCGAGGAGGCGTTCCGGTGCGAGTTCGTCACTTCGGACGAACTCCAGCGTGTTCTGCCGCCGAAGGAGATCGCGAGGCTGGCTGCCATTCCGGGGCAGCGGGAAATGACAAGGGCAGTCGTGGAGAGCATCGCCGACGAGATCGGCGTGCTTTCCGAGCGGACGACGAAGCCGGATGTAGTACTGGTCGCGCTACCAATCGAGATAATCCAGCGGACCTACAACGCGAGAGCGGCGACTTCGTCTGAGAACGATGATGGCGCCCCGGACGAAAGTGGTCCCGAACTCGACTTTCGGGGTATGCTGAAGGCGTCCTGCATGCGGCTACATCTGCCGATCCAGCTTCTGTGGCCCACGACCTTCGATCCAGCTTACAAAATTCCGCGCAAGCTGAAGGAGAACAGCGACCGTCGGACGCAGGACCCGGCCACAATTGCTTGGAATCTGCTAACCGCGGTCTACTACAAGGCGGGAGGGCTACCTTGGCGCCTCGCTCGGGATGCGCGACAGTTGCGGACATCGTTTGTCGGGCTCAGCTTCTACCGCTCGATCGACGGCGAGCATGTTCACACCAGCACCGCGCAGATGTTCGACGAGCGTGGCGAGGGTCTGATCCTACGTGGCGGTCGGATGGTGGAGAGCGAGGAGGATCGACGGCCGCATCTCACGGCCGAAGACGCCTATGAACTGCTCCGGAACTCTCTGAAAGTGTTCCGACAGCAGCACGGCCACTATCCGGCGCGTGTGGTGCTTCATAAAACATCGCGTTTCGATCGGAATGAGTTGGCCGGCTTCCACAAGGCCATCGACGAGCGCGACATCGACTATGCCGACCTGATCTGGGTGCAGAAGTCGATGACACGACTCTACCGGCTCGGTGTGTATCCGCCGTTGCGAGGATCGCTGCTCCGCTTCGAGAAGGACCAGGCCCTCCTTTACACCCGCGGCAGCGTCGAGTTCTTTAGGACGTATCCTGGCATGTATGTCCCTAGACCACTGATGTTACGGTGCCAGGCGCTGGGTCAGCCGCTACAACATGTGGCGGCCGAGATGCTGGCCTTGACGAAGATGAATTGGAACAACACCCAGTTCGATAACGGCCTGCCCATCACGATCGCTGCAGCGAAGCAAGTGGGCGAGGTGTTAAAGTACGTCCCCGATGGTCAAGAGATTGCTCCTCGCTACAGCTTCTACATGTAGAGCGCTCCAAGTTTGAGGCTTTTGGCTCAAACGCAGATATTGCCGAGGGGATCATCGACGCCCGTAGCGGGCGAATACGCGCCGTACGGTAGCCTGCCCCTCGGCATCGAGCACGTAATCATTAGCAAGATCCGACCGGTCATACAGTCCAAACTCGTCAGGCGACCGTGCAAGCTCGTAACCAGACGCGTCGAGCCAGATGACTTCGTCCACACCGGCCATCGGCAGAACATTGTAGCGTTTCATGGCGCCGGCCGTCCCCGTCAGCTCGGCTTCCTCCGGCACAGCCTCGGCGCGCTCCCGCTCGCGGGCAGGCAGACTCCGTTCCCAGGCCAGAAACTGCTGGGGATCGATCAGGTCTTCGGGGGTCGCGCGCGACCACTTCGCCGAGCCAATCCTCGAATACAGGCCTCTGTGCTTCGGCATCCTCGCGCGTCTTCGCGCGCCCCTGCGCGAGGGCGAAGGCAACGAAGGGATCGAGCGTTCCCCAGCGCAACAGCTCGCGCGCCCAGAAGGCGAACCAGGGGAGCCCGGTAGTCACTTTCCACTCGGCAAGCGAGGGGACCGCTAGCGGATCACCGGCTCCGGCGGTCCATTTCTGCGCGACGACCGCACCGATGGCGACCCCCAGACGAAATTCGAGATTATCGGCGACGAAGCGCTGCCTCGCCCGTAGATCACCGGCGGCGGGTACGGCCCCGTCGGGCCCGCGCATCCACCAGCCAAGAACGTCGGTCCAGTTATCGAGGATGGTCTGGTCGGTGACGGTGTCGCGCACGCGGAATCCGAAGCCGCGATCCTCCTTCAGCAATTCACCCAGCGCCTCGAACCGCGCAAGGCGCTGGGCTGGCGTCTCGGTGCCGTAATCAAGGGCGGCCGCCAGGAGACCACCAAGTTCCGGCGCAATCGCTTCGAAACGTCGCCCGACATAAGGCGAGAAGCCATATTGATAGAGGCGGCGCCGTTCGTCGGCATCGGGATAGATATCCTCGACGATCGCGCGACCCCGGCGCACGATCGCCTGTTCGAGCCAAGCCTCTTGCGCAGCGGCAGCGACAGTGAAGGTTTTTTGCCATAGCGTCGCGAGCTTGGCCTCGGCCTGCACGCCGTCGAGTGCAGGATCGAGGAGACTCAGTTCCTCCAGCGCGGTCATGACGAAGGCATCGAGTTCGTCGACGGTGTCTGCCAATCGAGCGAATCCGCCGGTCGCGCCGGTTCCGGCATCATCGCTGACTTCGCCCGGCTCGACCTGTTCCAGCCAGTCGAGAAATGCCTCGTCAGTCAAATGCCCAAAATAGACCCGCGCCTTGTCGCGCAGCTCCTGGAGCAGCATAGCGAGCGGACTGAGCGTTGCGTCGCCAGCCAGTTCATCGAGCCGGAGCTTTTCACGCAGGGCGTCATAATCCTCACGCAGGGCGTCCATCTGGTTGCGCTGGGTCTGTTTCTGCCCATTTGCGGTGGTAGCGATGGTGGTTGGCAGCGCGATTAGCGTCAGACCCTCCATGCCCCGTGTCGCGCCCGGGCGTCCGGCACGACCGGCGAGGTTGCGGAACTCGGCCGGGGTGTAGGGCGTGATGATCGGCTCCTGCTTGACGTTATCGTAGGCGCTGCGTTTGAGCGAGGTCACGAAGATGATGTCGAACGGCAGGTTCACGCCTTCGGTGAGCGTGGCGGTTGCGACCGTGATCGGGCAGATCTTTTCGTCGATCAGCGCCACCATCAGGCGGCGTAGGCGCTGCGGCATCTGGCCGTGGCTGGTCGCAATGCCGCGATCGAGCAGCTTCACTTCGTAGGATTCCGGCCCACAATAATCGACGCAGGCGGCCCGCGCCTCGGCGAACAACGCGCCGCCGATGCCTTCCGGCGGCACGAACACGGGGAGCCCTTGCCAGGCCGGGAGTGCGAACGACTGGACATACCAGCCCATCGTCTGCTCAGGTTCCTGCGCGAGCGAGATCAGGATGCGGCGATCGGTCGCGGCAAGGTGGAGCGCGGTCCACAAGACGGTGACCTGATTGAAGCGGTTGAGGCTCGAGCGCATCTGCGCCGGCAACTGCGCCATCGGCGGAATCGTAAGGTTGAGATACACCGGGGCGTCGCGGCCCTGCACATAGAGCGGACGGCCGTTCATCAGTTCGAGCAACATGGTGCTGCGCCGTTCCGATGCGGTTTCGAGAACGCCGATCACCTGCCGGGTGCTGCGATAGCGTGTCCCGATCGCGGCGGCCTCGCTATGCCCTTCCATCCACCGCGCGACGGGTCCGGCAGCACCGCCTGCGACTGCGGTCAGGGCGATCCGTGTGATATCGGGGGCCTGCGTGAGCAAGCGAGCGACGAAACTCTCGAGCCGCAACGACCGGCTGCTGTGATCGGCGAAGTCGCTCCGGCCGCTTTCTGTATCTTCGGGGAGTACCTGGTGGGCCTCGTCGACGATCAGCAGCCTCAGCCGACTGAGCAGCAGGGGCGCGAGATAGCGCATGAGCGCATCGGCCTTCTCGACGGTGGCGATCAGCACGGTCGGCTGGTCGGCGTTCAGCCAATAATCGGTGATGCCCCAGTCGGCGCCGCCATAAAGGCCGGTAATGATGAGATCGCGGCCAAGTTCGGCGGTCAGCTTGGCCTCGACTTCCCCGGCGAGCGCGCGCGACGGAACGAGGTAGAGCGCGAGCGGCACGACCTCGCCATGATCGCGCAGCAGCAGTTCCTTCACCAAGCCTAGATTGGCGACGAGGGTCTTGCCCGAGCCAGTCGGCGTACAGAGCGCAAAGGATGAGTTTTCGAGCAGGCGCGTGAGGCCAGCACGCTGCGACGACCAGAGGATACCGCGACCGCGCGAGAACTGATCGCGCGCGAACGCGAGCATGCGCGGTATGCGCTCGACATTGAGTTGCCCAAGGGCGCGGACCGAACGATAAATGCTGGCGTCGGCGAAGCGCTCGCCGACCTGCCGTAATAGGCTGATCAACAGCGCCACATCGTCGCTGAATGTGCGCACGGCCATGGCGTCGAGTGCCTTGAGCTTGGCGGCGGCTTTGGCGAGGCGGCGGTCATCCCCCCGCCTAATCGAATCCGCGTAGAGACCGAGTGCACGGATCAGTTCGACCGTGAAATACCAGGCCAGCCGATCGTCTTCGTCCTGATCCAGGATTTGGCGCGAAGACGCAGCGTCAGTCAAATCGCCGTTCTGCCCCCAAAACGCCATCGCATGGACAAGGACGGCGTCGAAATCGGCACGGAAAAAGTCCGCGAATAGGCGAGCCCCCTCCTCTTAGAGATCGAGTTGACCCAGCAGTCCCGACGCCATGGCGGGCAAGCCGCCCAGCTGAAACGCCGCGCCGGCCAGCAGTTCGATCGGGGCGATGGTCCTGATAGCGTCAGCGGAGCGCGCCAGCCATTCGAGGATTTCCCCGGCACGCCGATAGCAGTCGATCGCGCGCGGAGCGTCATGGCCTTCGATTTCGGCGAAGATCTCGGCGGCTTGCAACAGGCTGCGTGCATCCGCCAACTGGGCTTCCGAGTCTGCATTGCTCCAGCCGATCGTATCGACCTGCCAGCCGATCTGAAGGCAGCGGACATAGGAGCGTGCCTGGTTGGCCGATATTTCGTTTTCGAGCGCGAGCCCGATGCGGGCGCCGTTCGCGATTTCGAGACGTTGGGGATCGTGCACCGGCATCAGATTGGCCAGAGGGCGTCATAGACACCGTCGATCAGTTTATCGCCATCTTTGAGGATGAGTTCGACCACCTGCAGATCGTACGTCGCAGTGTAGTCCTCCGGCACCGCGTCCCACGGTATCAGCGAGTGGGTCGCTTCCCGGCTCGGCACACCCCCACCTGAAATCAGGATGAGGTTGGTGCGGGGGAGCGGCTGGGCATTGCGGGTAACCAGTACCCGGTCGAGAGTCGCAATTGCTGCCGAATAGCCGTCCGGATCGATGTCGCGAAGCAGGCGCTGGAGCTGCCGAAGGCCATGCGGCGCGGGAATATCGCGATTAATTTGGAACCAGATACCCTTGCCGTCATGCTCGAGTTCGTCGGTCTCGGGGTTCTTCTTTTTCTTTCCGTACATGAGCTCGGCGACGACCGATGGCTGGAGCTTTTTCCGCCATTTCGCCTCGCCGACGATAAACCGCTCGATCTCACCAGCGTCGTTTAGCGCGAGGGCGAGGAAGTCCGATCCGCGACGGCCATAGACTTCGCGCTTCCGCTCGGGATCGCGGACAAGGGCGAACAGATAGGCCTCGGCATCTTCATGATAGCGGAACAGGAAGACCGGGATCGTCCAGTCATGGCAACCGACATAATCATAATGTTCGGTAAGCATGCCGGCCATGACTTCACCGAACAGGCCACGTCGCGTTATCGGCGGTAGGCAAGTGGGATAAGTGATATGCGCTGCGGGGGCATCCGCATCGGGGTGAAGCTCGATGCCCATCTGTTCGTGGAAAAATGCGCGCGCATCTGCATGCGCGGATTCAAAATAGGTCACGAAATCGGCGATTAGATCATCGTCGCAGTCACAATCTTGCTCAAGCAAAAGGTGACCGTAATTGTCGACCTCGCTCGGATAGTCTTTAAGCCATCGTGCCAGCGCAGCCTTTGGCGGTGGGCAATTGTGCAAGGTCAATGTCGAGCTCCCCTGCGCCGTATGTATGAAAATTGCGCAGCGGCATGAAGCCTTAAAAGGGACTCAGTTGCGCCATAATTGCGTTGACGCTGGCTCGGCCTGATGTCCACAGCCAATTGGCGCGCCATCCCGCTCTATTTCTGCTATTCACCGCGACCGAATTAGGTTGTGCAGATTTCCGTCGCACAGACCGGATTTGAGCGCTCAGCTGACCCGCCAGAACTCTGGCAATAATGTCCGCTATCCCGGATTACGATACTGAAAGGAGCCTTTACGGAGTGTCCGATATCGCGATTGTTCCGTATCCAACACTCCGACGTCCGCTTTCAGGGAGTCGGCGGTGGCGCGTTAATGACCGAGTTTGGGGCGCAAAGGCACCGGAATCACCGCAACAGAAACCAGACGTTGGATTTTATGTCTACACAGCATCCACCACTCGAAATACAGCACCTGATCCCGCGTCTCGAACCAGGTCGACACCCGTTCCGTCCCAGTGGTAGTCGAGGTGACGGCCCTGAATGGGGTCCGACGCACAATCGGGGTAGAACAAGCCGACACATTCACCACCCGGATGCCGGATGCTCGGATAGACAACACCTTCGGCCTCACCTCCTTTGAGTTCAACAGCGAGGCATTGCGATGCGGCGTAGCTGTCGGGATCAAGCGCGGGATCGCCGGCGGCAAGGTTCCTGAGATCATGAAGATCAGCGCTCACCGAAAGGATGATCTCACGGAACTGCGAGGTCCAACCTGGCGCTTCGAATGTGCGAGCCATGAAGCGGGCATGATGATGGATTGTCTCGAACAGCGCAGTTTCGAATGCATCCCCCGCGTATAGGACGCCGTAGGTTCCATCGGTGAAGCGACTGGGCCGATCCGTGCTGACATGCGTGAAAGGGGCCATCAGATAGGATGCTCCGTTTCCCCCTACCCTGCGGTCAGCAGGTACAAGATCGAGATTGCCGATCGTCGCCATGATGCGGGGATTGGTTTTTTGCTCGGCAGAGATCAGCAGCGGCCAGTCTGCGGGGTCTGCGATATCTTCGAACAGGTCGATCGGTGGAAAGGCACTGCGGATAATCCGGACAGCACCTTTCCACTCGATCTGAGCAATTGGAATTGCCTTGGGATCAGTCACCAAGCACCACGTTCGGCATCAAGATAGCGACGCACCCGCATGATATCGGTCAACTCACCGCCAAGCATGACGTCGAGCGCGCTCGCTCCACCAAAAGCGGCGTTACTTGCCTTGATCCAGGCGTAACCACGCTGGGCTTCTGAAAAGATGATCCTCAGCGCCTTATGGATACCCATCAGGTTGGAGAGCCGCGCCGCACCATCTCGCGAGACACGGCCTGCACCCTCAGCCTTCCACCGCCGATAGGAGCGAACCGGCATGTCGAGCAGAGTCGCGGCCTGCTCGTCTGTGAGTTCCCATCTGCCGAAGAGGTTCAGCACGGCGCGAAACATCGCCGCTGCTTCCTCCTGAGTTACAGGATCGGGTCGGAAGGCGTGGGGGACGGTATCAACGGGTTGCAAAGCCAACATGACTATTCTCCATATGGCATCATATAGAGCTTTGAATGCCATTTGGCAAGATGGCGTCAAATTCAACCTGCAAGCCGCGCCAGAACCGCCACTGCGTGCGTGGTCGGAACGAAAAGCCGCGTCTGATAGCGGATGATCTCGGTAAAGCACCCATGTGCTTTGTACCAGTCGAGCCGCGACGCCGACCAACCTGCCAGTTCGAGCCGCTGCGCGCCGTTGACGAGGCTGCGCTTGAGCATGAGCGCTTCGCGGCTTTTGATTTGCATCGGCCGCCCGGTCCCGATCACCGCATCGACGATTTGCTCTGCCGAGAAGGCATGTTCGTCTTCAAGACCAAGCGCCTGGCATAGTTCGGGCACGCAATGGAGCGGAACCTCCCGGCCTAACAGCGAGCGTCCGTCTCGCGCCGAAATCCGGCTGACGCGAACATAGTCGGAAGGGAGTTTGTCCCACACCGGAAGCAGCAGGCCCGTTGCAAGATGCAGTCGCTCACGCTTGTGATTTGTGGCGGCATCATCGACCTCCGACTGCCAGAGGCGGCGAAATTCGGTTGGATCCACCGTTTCCCAATTGCTCTCTTCGAGTTGATCGGCGGTGATGTGTCCGTGCTTCAAGGGGCGGACAAGCTCGAAGCGGGCCACACGCGTACCTTCGTCGGTGAGCAGACTTCGCGCCGGGACAAGCAGCCCGATCCGGCCTGAGCGCGCATTGCGCAGAAGTTGCTGACGCGAACCTGACAAGCCGTAGAGCTCTTCCAGCCGTTCGAGACGCAAAGGCTTGAGCGCGCGGGCGATCTCGAGTTCCAAGAGGTGCGTAGTCGCACCCGACAGCGCATCGGTGCGCAGCAGCGTGTCGGTCAGCACCTCGTAATGCTCTACCGCAATACTCTCGACCCCAATGTCGAGCGTGCCGGCCTGGCGTGCTGCATCGATCCGCGCTTCGACGAGGCCGAGAAACTCGTCAAAAATGCAATTTTGCAAAGCAATCGGCAACGCGAGGATGCGATTGAGCCAGCGCTGGATTGTTGGCAGGTCATCGACCATCCCGCCGTCGGGCCCTTCGATCCTGAGCCCGCTCAATTCCTCAAACCGAGAGAGCGTAACGGCTTCGAGCTTGCCGGCGAACAACAGGCCGAACCAGCGATGAAGCGCCTCCTTGGCGTAGGTACTCTCGAGATTGTCGGCAGGATCGAAGAGGTTCTGCCCACCAGTCTGGCGCTGCCCTCGGGTCAGTGCTCCGAGGCTGTCGAGCCGCCGTGCAATGGTCGATATAAACCGACGTTCGCCACGCACGTCGGTGGTCACCGGGCGGAACAGCGGGGCAGATGCCTGATTGGTGCGGTTGGTACGGCCAAGGCCCTGAATTGCGGCATCGGCCCGCCAGCCCGGCTCAAGAAGGAAGTGGACCCGGCGCATCTGGTTCTTGGCGGTGAGGTCGGCATGATAACTGCGACCGGTGCCACCGGCATCGGAGAAGACCAGAATTCGCTTGGTCCCGTCCATAAAATCTCGCGTCTCGGCGACATTGGCGCGCGGAGAGCGCGACTGGAGCACCTGGCGTCCATCGCGTCCGACGATCAGGCGGCGGGTACGGCCCGTGACTTCGGCGACCTGATCGACACCGAACCGTTCGATGATCGCATCGAGCGCCGTCGCAATCGGCGGCAAGGCACAAAGCTGCTCGATCATGCGATCGCGCGCGGCAAGCGCCGAACGGCAGAGAACAGGAGCACCGTTCTCATCACTCATCGGTTCAGACCGAGCATTGCCGTTCTCGTCCGTAAACACGGACATCAACCGCACGGGAAAGCTTTTAGTGAGGTAATCGACCACGTATTCGCGGGGGGAGAGATCGATTTCGAGCGCTTCACGTTCTGCATCGGAGAGATCAGCGAGGCGGCGATTGAGCATGGCTTCGGCGGTCGAGACGAGTTGCACCACAACCGCGTTGCCGTCGGCAAGTGCCGTATCAATCGCAGGCAGCAGGCTCGGCAGCTTCATCGATAGAAGGAGCTGCGCGAAGAAGCGCTGCTTGGTGCCTTCAAAGACCGAAAGCGCCGCCGATTTGGCGCCTGAATTCAGGGTATCGCCACTGTCAGTGTCGACGATCCGGGTTGCCTCGAGTGCCTCGCGCAGGTTGGCATGAATGATTGCCCAGGCGTCTGCATAGGCGTCGTATACCGCTACCTGATCGGGGGTCAGGCAATGCTCGAGAATCTCGTACTCAACTCCGGCAAATGAAAGTGCCCTCGCCGCGTACAGTCCGAGTGACTTCAGATCACGGGCGACCAGTTCCATTGCAGCGATACCGCCATCGCGGATATCTGCGACGAAGGCTCCGCGATTGGCAAAAGCCGTCTCGGGCCCCCACAGGCCAAGACGAGTAGCATAGGCGAGATTATTGACGTCGGATGCCCCGGTCGCAGAAGCGTAGAGCACACGGGCGCGCGGCAGCAGATTCTGAATGCGAACACCGGCAATGCCCTGCTCCGATCCCTTGACCTTGCCACGTGAGCCTTCCCCGCCAGCGGCGTTGGCCATCGCATGGGCTTCGTCGAAAACGATGACACCGTCGAAGTCCTCTCCTGCCCATTCGAGAATTTGCTCGAGCCTGGTCGCGTCGCTGCGGCCCGAGCGCAGTGTCGGATAAGTAACGAAGAGTATGCCCTCGCGCATCCCGATCGGGACACCGAGCTTCCACTGGCCGAGCGGCTGGATGTCGATGGGAAGGCCACCGAGCGCGCTCCAATCGCGGCGGGCATCTTCGAGCAAAGCTTCGTTCTTGGAAATCCAGATGTGGCGCCGTCCACCCCTCACCCACCGGTCGAGGATGACAGATGCGACTTGCCGGCCTTTGCCTGCGCCAGTTCCGTCACCAAGAAAGTAGCCCATGCGATAGGCGTGGCCCTCGGCGCTCGCCTTCAGGGCGCAGCCCTTGTCGTCGGGCTCGAACCGGCCCGGCAGATCGCGGGCATGGGCGCTTGCGGCATAGATCAGGGTCTCGGCCTGCGCAGCGGATAAGACGCCTCCAGCAATGATGCTCGAAGGAAGCTGAGGCACCACTTCGGGCACCGGTGCGGTTATCGAACCCATCGCGACGGACTCGACCAGCGGGGTCGGATGCGGGACCGCATCTGCAATTGAGATCCGGCTCGGTCGATACGGCAGATAATGCCCAACCTGGCTTTCGATCGGCGCAGGTGCGTCCAGCGGAGTAAAATCAACCGGCAGGATCGACGGCCCCGCCGCGGCCGGATGGACCTTAAGTGGAACCGGCTTCGTCCTGGTCGCCACCAGTTGAAGCGGCAAGGCTGGCTTGATACGGATGTTGGGCTCGGTGGGCAGACTCACCCGGTCAGGCAGCGTATCGATCAGCAAATAAAGCTCGGCAAAGTTTGCCGGCTGAGCGATGATCGGGCTGTCACGATCCTCAGCCTTGTCGATTACCAGGAGCCGGGTTGAGATAGACGTGCCCTGCTTGACGAAACCGCGCTCGATCGTCGCGTTGAGGCGCAACGAGACGGGACCAGCGATCCCGGCAAGGAACTTCGGAAGCGCGAACCATTCGGGCATCACTGCGACCAGACGGCCGCCGGGCAGAAGGCGATTCCAGGCAGAACGCAAGTGTCGATCGCCAGTGCGGCTATCGTGGCCCCTCTCGATCCCGTGTGAATAGGGCGGGTTCATCAGCACCACGCTCGGCCCCACCTCGGGCGAGAGAAGTTCATCGATCAATTCGCCGTCAAATCCCGTGACTGTCGCCTCCGGAAAGACGGAGCCCAGACATTCGCGGCGCAGCGGCGAAATCTCGTTGAGCGCGAGGCGGGCACATGCCTTTGCCGCCCATACGCCCAGCATCCCGGTGCCGGCCGACGGTTCGAGAACCATTTCATTGGCGGAAATCGCGCATGCTTTCGCCGCGATCCAGGCCAGGCGGGGCGGCGTTGCGAATTGTTGCCACTCGATCTGCTCGTCGCTCCGGTTGGACTGGGTTGGGACCAGAGCTTCAAGGCGCATGAAAGCCTCATCAGCAAAGCTGGACGACATCGTAGGTGAGAATTCGGTTGCCTGCGCCAGAAACAGCACCTGCGCCAATTCAAGTGCGGCATGGGCATCGCGAATGGACCAGCGCCCTTCGGCGTCGCTACCGCCGAAGTGATCGGCCATGGTGGCGTTCATGGTGAGCCGCGAGATTGCTTGATCAGCAGCGAGCCGCGCGGCCAGCGCCCTCGCCGCTGCCAACACTTGCGGCTCGGCGGGATCGGAAAATGCGAAAGCGGTATTTGCGTGTGACATAAGAGACCTCCTGAGGAGGCCCTGGGTTTGTCCGGGTGTCCGGTCGGATGGATCCGCCCGGGGGCCTCACAAGGCCCCAAGCCCGCTTTCCTCTCACTGACATTCAGACCGCAGCTCGGACTGAGCGCATCAGCACATCATTCCAGTCGTCGCCGGCTAGCTCCGGACGCCTGGTGACAATCAGCCGGCCTTCGCAAGCGTAAGCCTCGCGCGCACGCTCTTCAGCAAGGCGCCCGCCCGCATCATTGTCGACAAAGAGATACAGCTGCCGCACCGATTCCGGGATTGTGACCTGGCCGAAGCGTTCGTTTCCCAGCGTCGCCCAGCAGGGAACATTGAACATTTGCATCGCTGAGAGGGCCGTTTCGTTTCCTTCTGCGAGGCCAAGGCGTCCCTCATCCGGGTATGCGAAACGCACTGCGCCAGAACCGGGACTGCCTAACGCACGCCTGGGCTGATCAAACGAAGCCAAGCTGCTTTTTTCCAGATTGAGGAAGGAGCGGTGCAGCGCCAGAATCCCGGCGTCACTGCGTACGGCCGCGATCATCGCGGGAAGAAACCGGACAGCACCCTTTGGCCCCAGAGGCATGCGCGGGTGGAAACGCAGCTCGGTCGACGAAATCGTGATACCTCTGGTCTCGAGGTATCGCTCGACAGGGCTACCGGCGATGGTCGATGCCTCACGCCAGAGCCTCAGCGCATTACGATTGGCGACTTCCTCGCGCGGTTCGGTCACGATCGGATCACTCGTCCCATCGAACAGGTCCGCAATTCGTATTCCGTGCCCGGCCATGGCTTCTATCACCGCCTCGTTCGCGCAGCCGGCAAAGCAATGAACAAGAATTGCACGCTTTCCGAGGGTGATGCTTAGCGAAGGAGTGCGGTCGTCGTGGGCCGGGCAGCAGCACATCCCGCGCGAACGCGACCAGGTGCCGCCCATCTGCTCGACTATCTTGCGTGCGCGGGTTTCCAGCTGCATGCCTTGGAATTGGGATGTTCGGTGTTGGTGCATGGGGGCATCTCCATCGTAACGTGCCTCCACCCGCGCAGCCTCCGCTCTGAGTCGCTGACGTTTCATTTTCCTACATGACATGTTCTATATATGTTCTTTCCCGATTCGACCATCAAAGGATTCGGGAATGAAACTGAAATGGGCAGTAGCCGCAGTAGCAATGGCAGGATTTGGGTTCGTCCTCCCCGCTCACGCGCAGGAACTGGAGCCCCCTCAGATTACCGTTGCATCGGAGTCGACGACCGATGGCTTCCGCGTCGCAGAAGGGACCGATGGCTTTCTTCTCGTCGAACACGGCATTTGGAGAATGCCTCCAGCGGGCTCGTTCGAGCCGCCGGCTGCCGATGCAAGTCGAACCTATCTGCCCTATCGATATCCAAAGCCCCAAGGCAGCGCGCCGTCAGGCTTCCGTCGGGCAAGCTACCTTCCTCATGTTTACGCTGCTGAGGCTCAGTACTCGCTACCAAGCGGCCTTCTCGACGCTCTTGTATGGACGGAATCACGATATAATCCCTTGGCCATCAGCAAGGCCGGCGCCGCAGGTTTGGGGCAATTGATGCCAGGGACAGCGCGGGACCTTGGCGTTTCAAATCGCTTCGATCCCAAGGCGAACATCTTGGGTGCGGCCCGATACCTACGCCAGATGCTGGACAAGTTCGGGGTGGTTCATCTGGCCCTCGCTGCCTACAACGCAGGTCCAGGTGCCGTCGAGCGCGCCGGCGGTATTCCTCGCAATGGCGAGACGCCGGCCTATGTGCGTGAAGTGCTGCGCCATTGGCGTTTTTAAGCGGGGAGCATTGTGAGTACGGGTCGAATACGCGTGTCGGGGACGTTAAGCCGCGGTAGACGTGGAATGTTCCTTACCACAACAGACGAAGTCGTCTGGATCATCGAGAGCGACGAACGCGAATGCGAATTCGTCGGTTCAGTGGTGATTGTCGAAGGGGTTGTCGCAGGTCGAGATCGTTTGCGCGCAGACTGGATTGGACCGGTCTGACCGAAGCCATCGTTATCAGGCTGCCCGCTTCCCTGCCTTCTTGATGTCGATCACCTTCCCGCCGTTCAGATAATCAGCCCAGTCCTGCATCATCCGGCGCGGGGAGCCAGGTATTCGGCGGCATTGTAAGCTCCACGCACGTCGTTTTTCTCCGAATGCGCGAGCTGTAGTTCGACCCAATCTTCATGGTATTTCCTGATCCACATGGGCGGCTTGCCAAACTCGACCAACTGCTCATTGGCCCAGGTGCTCGCCAAGCCCCGGAAGCCGTGCACGGTTTGGCGGCTGTGGTATCCAAGACGATAGAGCGCGTAGATCATTGTGTTCTCTGAAAGCGGTTTGTTCGGGCCGTTGCCCGGGAAGAGAAACTCGCCAGGCGCTGCTGCTATCATAGATTTCGCGATGTGCGTTGCCTGCTGCGAGAGGGGCACCAAATGCTCTCGTCCCATCTTCATTCGCTCTGCTGGTATGCGCCAGACAGGTGATTTGCCACCCAAGTCTTCAAACTCGGATTTGGCGGCGAAGCGGAGCTCCTTGGTTCGAACCCAAGTCAGGAGCGCAAAGAGAACTGCATCACGGGTGATCGCGGACCGTCGTTCGCCCTCATCCTGGTAGGCATGCAGATTATCGATGAATGCGGGCAATTCGCTGAGCGGCAGCCGGCTCATATGCTTCACTCTAGGTCGCGGCTTTAGCGCCCCACGCAAATGCGTCGTTGGATCATTCGAGGCCAGGCCACACGCGATTGCGAACTGGAAGACTTGCCCCACCCCTTGTTTCGCACGTCGGCTGATATCGAGCGCGCCTCTTGCTTCAATTTTGCGGATCATTGCCAGTACGTCGGGCGCCGTGATTTCATGCACGAGTTTCTCGCCGATGGCTGGAAAGACGTCCCTTTCCATGCGCGACCAGACGCGTTCGGCATGCGCAGCATTCAACGCGCTCTTTCGATTTTCATGCCAGCGCTTTGCGACCTCGAAGAAGGTGGCTCCCTCCTGCGAGATCACTTCCCCCTTGGATTTCATTGGATCCTTGCCCTCGGCTAACAACGCCTTTGCGGCTGTGCGCTTGTCGCGCGCTGCAGCTATCCCGAGGTCTGGGTAAGCGCCGAACGAGAGCAACTTCTCCTTGCCCGCGAAGCGGTACTTCATCCGCCACAACTTTGACCCGTTCGGTTGGACGAACAGGAATAAGCCCTCCCCGTCGGTCAGCTTGTAGGCGCGCTCGCGTGGCTTGGAATTTCGGGCCTGAATCTCCGTGAGGGGCATTGGGGGTATCGCTCCTTTCCGATACTCCGCGAAAATACCCCCAAAATACCCCCACACCAAATCTGGCTGCATGTGGAAGACCATGGGCGCATGCGGACGCGAATCACCCGCAACCCTCTGCTTTTCTTTCGATTTTTGGAAAAATGCGGAAGCTAGTGGAAGCTTCCGGATCAAGGGATGGTAGCGGAGGAGGGACTCGAACCCCCGACACGCGGATTATGATTTCTTGATCGCCACTGTAAATAAACGATTTTCCTGTAAACACCACCCCGGAAAAACCGCAGAAATCCGTCAGTCGCCCGAGGCCGTGTAAACGAATTTCGCCCCTACCCAGCGACGTTTTTGTGCAGCAATGCGTCGACCATGACGACCCATGAATCATGCATGTCGATGTGCGAAATCGAGTGCATGCGTTCGTCACTCAGAAGCTTTTCTCCGGCCCGGCTCATCTCTTCGGAAGGCTCGCGCACCGCCTCAATGACCGCCCTCGCCTCTTCGATCAGCTGGACTTGCAAATCGTCGTCCAGACCTTCCCAACAGTCCGGCCCGTGCTGGCAATTCGCCAACGCCCGCGCCGCTCGTTCCAACATGTTCATACGCGTACCCTCCTTCTTCGGAGAGGAAATGGTAACATCGGGAAAATACGGATGCACGAGGTGTCGTGGGGGTATGGCACTGCCGGTAGCGAAGGTGCGCTCTCGTTTTGAAAACACCTTGCCCCGCATCCGCCTCTGAAGCCGTAATTTCAGCCATAGTCGACAGGCACTGCATCTTGCACTGGAAATTCAGGCCCCTCACCGCTTTAATAAGGGAATGGGACAACGACGAGCCAAGCGAGAGCGTTTTTTCGCAGAAAACCCGGTATGCTGCTTTTGTGGGGGCGAGGAGCCAACCACAACCGTTGACCATGTACCGAACAGGGCAAGTTTTCCTTATCGCGAGGGACCGGAAGGCTACGAGTTTCCCGCGTGCGACGTATGCCAAAAAGAGACGCGACTCGATGAAATCGCGTTCTCATGCATGGTCCACTTCAACAATCACGACCCGCACCTTTTCGACGAAAGGGGATTTGCTCGGTTGATCGACGGCTTGCGTAACAACTTGCCGCACATGAACTCGTTTGACAATTTGACGCCTAATCAAAAGCGCCGCGCACTTTCCGACCTGGGAATTGAACGACCTGCGGGAACGCCATTGAGCGAAGTCGCGATCGTGACCGTGCATCCGGAATTCGGCATCCGCACTCGGCGCTATCTCTGGAAGCTCGCCCGTGCGCTGTTCTATAAACACGTTGGCAGATCCGCAAAATCATCATCAATCGCTTGGTCTGCATGGTTTCAAGGAAAAGCTACAAACCACCAAGCCCACTTAGAAACATGGCAATCAATTACACCAATTCTCATTCACGGAACACGACGCAACTTCGACTATGGAAATCGATTTAAATACCGCATTAACTATTCTGATGAGCTGGAAGTATTCGCAGCTACCGGTCAGTTTGGCGATGGACTTATATTCAACGTCCTACTAGTAAGTGAGGAAATGGCGGCCCGCCTCAAATGGGATGCGTTCGTGGCAGGAGCAGAACGCCCCCTGGCCAATGCCCCCTGATGCCAAACCCACAGGTGAGGTTCGATTTCGAGCCGGGCTTCGCAATTTGCAGACTTCCGCCCCGCTCCAGTGTCTAACCTATCCCGAACGGCCCACGCATTCCTGCCGCATCCGGCGGTAAGTGTCTAACCGTGGGGCTGCCATTCGTGCGCAAATAATTGCGCAAAAGCATTTGACCCGCGGCCGGATCATGTGTATATATTTGCGTATGGAACGGGATAGCAAAAAGATCATCAAGCGCCTTCTGGATGAAGGTTGGGAGCACATTTCAACGAAAGGCTCTCACCACAAATATCGGAAGGGCAGCCAGACAGTGATCGTACCGCACCCCAAGAAAGATCTCCCCGGCGGAACCGCCCGGAACATAGCAAAGACGGTGGGCTGGCTCTGACCAGCCCCACCACTCTGGGCTTGAAAGGAAAGACCATGAAATACTTCTACGCAATCATGGAGCAGGACGGCGACAGCGCATATGGCGTGACGTTCCCGGACCTTCCCGGCTGCTTCTCCGCCGCGGACACCGCCGAAGAGATCCTGCCGAACGCCTGCGAGGCGCTGGAACTCTGGTTCGACGATCAGGATGAGGTTGAGCCGAGCCGTCTTGACCAGATCAAGGCGGCAGCGGCCGAAGCGCTGGCGGCCGGCGCAACGATCATCGCCGTTCCCCGCATCGTGAACGACCACCGCGTCGCCCGTGTGAACCTGTCTCTGGAGCGCGGCATTCTGGACGCGATCGACAAGGCGGCCGCCGAGCGCCGTCTGACGCGCAGCGCATTCGTCGCTCAGGCAGCCCGGAACGAAATTCAGGGCGCTCACCGCTGACGGTTGCAAACGCTGCTGGTCGGCCGCGCTAGCAGACCGGTTAAGTCAGGGGACCATTCCGGTACCACCTCTTGCCGGCGGACACATGGGGCGAATGGTAACTGTCTAGTGCGGTACCATCCGCCAGCTCGATATCCGCAAAGGCAGCACGGAAGCGCTGCGCGTCTTCATGGTACGGAAATAGTAAGCGATGGTCCTGTCGGCCGAACTTGGCCCGCCGTGTTCGGCGTAGTCTCCAAGCCTCATGTTGCCCCCAAGCCAATTCATGATCCGGGCGTAGTTTCCGACCGCGATGTCCTTTTCGTAGAACAGGATACGGATCGGAAACGCGCGATCATCTACGATTTTCTGAGGTGTGCTGCGCCGGACCATGATGCGAACATATATGGAACATGCTACGGCTTGCTACCGATTCGGTAGCGAGGATATCGAGATGACAGCCTTTCAAGATCAGCCCTCAACCCCAGTCCATGCTTCTGGCGAGCGCGGAGCCTTCGGCCGCCGGTTGCTTACGCAGGTCGACCGCGGTGGCTTGGTCGGCGAGCTTGCCAAGTGTGCCGCCGCAGATCGCGGCTTCCCGCGCGAGGGCGATCCCGAAGCGGTGCGAAAGCGCCTGAGCATGGGCCAGGCAGAGGGCGACATGTTTGAAGCGCTCGACGAAGCCGAGCTTGACTGGGCCAGCTATTGAGGATGCGGAATATGAGCTATGGCGAACTGATCGAGCATGCCGAGCGGCTCCATGCACTGGCAGCAAGCCGCGCCGGCACCCGAGCTGACCTGATACAGCTTCGCGACCTCGTGCCCCCGCTGGTTGCCGCTCTGCGCGAACAGCTGGATATCAGCAGCGACATGATCGAAGTGCCCCAAGTCGAGCTGACTGACCTGGTTCTGACCGTAGCTAAATGAAAGGCCGCCCCGCATGCTTAGAGGGCGGCCTTTGATGAAGTTTCGGACCTGAGTTCGCGCCTAGTCGATTTCGAACAAAGGAACCTCCCTGTGACCTCTCTCTCGGGCGGCCTTCAGCGAGAAACTAAGAATGCGGCTTCGTGTTGCAATTTTTTCGATGTGACCGGCAAATTTGAGCTGCTGAAAAAGCGGGCAAGCGCGTGCCCTTAAGTAAGTATATGTAAAAAATGGCTTGTGTGATCGCCGCCTTCTACCTAGTTCGGATATCGAAAGCACACATCTGGGGCGGATGATGAGAAAGTGGTTGCGCGCATTACTCGCGTGGAAGAGGCGGATTTTACCTTTTTGTCCTGATAATCGGCCAGGCTGTACGGTGGAAAATCCCTGCGAACGCTGCGAAGAGCTTGTACGCTACAACGCGCTTTAGGTCCGGGCCGAAACCTATCGTCCCTCTAACTCACCGTGCCGGAAATGCCGCCCGGCACAATCCCCATACTGTGAGACAAGCCGCTCCTCCCATTGGGCGCGCGGCGGATCAACGAACGGCTCAGGCCGGGCCTCAATGCCCGGGCAACGCTGGCTCAGGTTGGCCTGCTGCACGGGCGTTGGCGGCACGGATGGCGTCGTCGAGCACGACGCCAGCAGCAGGCTCAAGAGCGCAATCGGCAGAAACGGGGCGATCCTTGTAGATCGTCTGGATCGTGTTCGTTCGGATGGTCGACTGGGCAAGGCCATGGGCTCGCTCCTCCTCGTATGCCTTGGCGATCACGGCTTGCCGCTCGCCCTGATCGTGAAGGTCTTTCGTCACCTTCTGAAGTTCGGTCAGCTCGCCGCTGTCACGCTTCCAGCCCTGAGCCGTCCACCCGGCGCCGAAGCCGCAGGCAGCAAGGATCAACCCTCCGCCGGCGAGCCATGAAGCGGGAATCATTGGCAGCTCGCCCGGTCGACGTTGCCGATCCGGTGCGCGATCCAGCCCTTCAGGAATACGGCCTGCGAAGGTTGGTTCTGGACGATGCGGCGATAGCGTTGCTCCTGCTGCGCATCGAGCGAGCCGAGGACGCGGGTGCAGAACGTTACGGCGCCGATGCTGCGCTGGCACGCTGAATAGGCGGCAATCGTCGCACGCCCCACTTTCCCGTCCACCGTGAGGCGCGCCGGGGCACAGTTCGCGTTGATGGCGGTCTGAAGGAACCGCGAGGCGATGGCGGGCCCCATGTTGATGCCGGTATCGATCACCTCTGCCGCAACGCCCGGGTCCAACGTGAGCAAGGGGTAGAACCCCGGCCTGC